>JAWOLH010000020.1:0-108728 GCA_033853695.1 Gemmatimonadales bacterium
CCCACCCCTTGTCCGCCGCCACCTTCGTCAACGCCGCCGTCAGCGTCGTCTTCCCGTGGTCCACGTGCCCGATCGTCCCGACGTTCACGTGCGGCTTGGTGCGCTCGAACTTTGCCTTGGCCATTTCGGTCCTCTAGTTCAATGAACTTCGTCGAGTGCCTGCGTCGAGAGACAGCGTCGAGGAACTCCGTGAACTCTCGACGATTCTTCTTGACGACTCTTCTCGACGCTCTCGTCTTGACGCCTCTCGCCGTTCAGAGCTCGCGACCGGGATTGAACCGGTGACCTCGTCCTTACCAAGGACGCGCTCTACCGACTGAGCTACGCGAGCTTCTCAGAGCGGGCGACGGGGCTCGAACCCGCGACCCTCAGCTTGGAAGGCTGATGCTCTACCAACTGAGCTACGCCCGCGCGCCCCGCGCGCCCCAGTGGTGGGGGAAGGATTCGAACCTTCGTAGGCCGAAGCCGGCAGATTTACAGTCTGCTCCCTTTGACCGCTCGGGCACCCCACCAGGTCCCCTGCCGACTCGCTCGGCTCGCTATCCCTTCCTCCCACTGACGACGCACCCCGCGTGAGCCCCGCGGGGTGGATTGTTGCGCAGCGCGAATCGAGTTGCGATCTCCGCTCCGGCAACGTGAGCTGACGAAGGGACTCGAACCCTTAACCTGCTGATTACAAATCAGCTGCTCTACCAGTTGAGCTACGTCAGCTGGCGAACGTCAAAGTTTCCAGACTCTTAGCTTAACCGCAGGAGGCCTCAGGGGCAAGGGAAGGAGCGTGAACGAGTTATGGTGTAGATTGGCCCACCCCCTGGGAGCGAGGGCCCCGTGCGTCAGCCGCTCAGACTGCTGTGGTTGCTAGCGTTTCTGGCCGTCCCCTCCAGCGCCTGCGGTCAGTCATCCGGTACGGTCTACGGTGCCGGTTGGGCCGACGTCGCCGCGGTCTCGGTCTCCGGGGTGACCGCGCTCCTCCCCGACCTGTTGAAGCTGCCGAGCGGCGCCCCGTCGTGCGCCCCGTGCAGCACCGCGGGACTGCCCGGCATCGATCGATGGGCCGTGGGCGACAGCTCGTCCCTCGCCCACACCGGGAGCAACGCCCTGCTGCTGAGTGTCGGCGGCCTATCGGCGTTTCTGACCACCCACGACCTCACGTGGCCTCAGGCGCGCGGCAACCTGGCGGTCCTGGCGAATTCGGTCTCCTGGACGGCCGCGTCGACCGAGTGGCTCAAGGTCCTGGTGCGCCGCAAGCGGCCGGTGCTGTACACCAGTGGCGCGGTGGCCGCAGCCTCCTCACCCGATAACCAGCGATCGTTCCCGTCGGGTCACACCTCCGTCGCCTTCTCCGTCGCGACCGCGTATCTCGTGATGGGGCAGCGCGAGCACCTGCCCCACCACACGCGCAACGCGCTGCTGCTCTTCGCGGGCGCGGCCGGGGTCGGGGCGCTCCGCGTCGCAGCAGGCGAGCATTTTCCCACCGATGTGCTGGGTGGTGCGGCGCTCGGATCGGGCGTGGGTTGGCTCGTGGCGACGTTGCATCCTCGAATACCGTGACCAGGGGTGGAGGCCTCCGCAGGAGTCTCTCCTCCCTCGAGTACTTCTGCTTCGGCTTCGGCAGCATGGTGGGGGTCGGGTGGCTCGTCGTCATGGGGGACTGGCTCGGCCGGGGAGGTCCCGCCGGGGCGGTCCTCGCGTTCGCCGCCGGCGGGATCTGCCTCCTGCCCGTCGCGCGCGCCTATGGCTCGCTCGTTCGCGACATGCCCGACGCCTCGGGTGAGGTCGCATACACCGAAGGAATCCTTCCACCGGCCGTGAGCTTCGGCGCCGGCTGGGTCATGGTCCTGGCCTACGCCATCGTGTGCCCCTGGGAGGCGGTCGCCATCGGCAATCTGCTCGCCCGTCTCTTCCCCGGCATCGACCACGGAGCCCTCTATGTCGTGGCAGGGCGGACCATCTACGCGCCGCGACTGGCGATCGGTATCTGTCTGACCGGGCTGATCGGTTACGTCAACTACCGCGGCATCCGCTCGAGCGGCCGCCTGCAGACCGCCACGACGCTGGGACTCCTGGCCTGCGTCGCGGTGTTCGTCGCGCTGGGGCTGCTGCGTGGTCAGCCGGACGAGTTGCAGCCGGCCTTCGCACGACCCGGCACCGACGGTGCCCTGGTGTCGACACTGCTCGTGTTGCAGATCGTCCCCTACTTCATGACGGGATTCGAGTCGATCGGCAAAGCGGCGGAGGAGGCGCGACCCGATTTCGCGCCGCGCGGTTTTGGCCGTGCGATGACCCAGGCGGTCGTGGGCGGGGCGGTGTTCTATGTGCTGGTCATCACGGCCACCGCGATGGTCTCACCCTGGCGCGAGCTGGTCGACCAGGGCCTCGGCCCGGACACCGTGTTCGCGCAGGCGTTCGGCTCGATCGCGATCGCGCGGCTGATCATCGCCGGAGCCCTGCTCTCGCTGATCAAGGTCTTCAACGGCAACTTCGTCGCGGCCACCCGGCTGCTCTTCGCATTGGGGCGGCGTCATCTCACTCCGCCCGCGCTCGCCCGCGTCCATCCTCGCTTCGGCACACCCGTCGCGGCTGTCGTCTGTCTCACGCTCGTGACTGCGCTCGCCGCCTGTCTCGGCGATGCGGTGCTCATTCCGATCACGGAGGTCGGCTCGCTCGCGGCAGGGCTCGGGTGGTGCGCGGCGTGCGTCGCGCTGATCGTGCGCCGTCGCCAGGCGGGACAGACCGCGTGGTCCGGCGTCGCGGGAATGGGAGTAAGTCTGGCGATCGTGTTGCTCAAACTTGTCCCGGGCGTTCCCGGGAGCTTCAGTGGTCCGGAGTGGGTAGCGTTCGGCGCATGGTGCGCGTTGGGAGCCGCACTCTGGTTGGGACATGGCTCGGTGTGGCCGAGTGGAGGGGGGCGTGCGGACGCCGCGCCGAAGGAGCGCACGGCCGGGATCTAGGCTCCGTGCCCGTCACCGCCCTCCCGCCGGCAGGTGCTCCAACACATAGCGAGTCAGCAGCGTGTAGATGTGCAGCGTCGTCCCACGCCCTTCGCAAATGCAGTGCGTACGGTTGGGATACACCATGAAATCGAACTGCTTGCCGAGTGACACAAGACGATTGGCAAGGCGCTCCGATCCCTGGTAATGCACGTTGTCGTCGCCCGAGCCGTGCACCAGGAGCAGGTGTCCCTGGAGTCCGTCGGCGTACGTGATCGCCGAGGCGAGCCGATAGCCCTCGCCGTTCTCCGACGGAAGGCCCATGTAGCGCTCTTGATAGATCGTGTCGTACAGGCGCTGGTCGGGGACCGGGGCGACCGCCATCCCTACGGCATACACCTCCGGGAAGCGGAACATCGCCTGCAGCGTGCTCGACCCGCCGCCGCTCCACCCCCAGATCCCTACCCGAGTGGAGTCGAGGTACGGCCGCGATCGCGTCAGCGCTCGCACAGCGTCCGCCTGTTCTCGGCTCGAGAGGACGCCGATCTGCCCGTACACCACCTTGCGCCACGCCCGGCCCCGCGGCGCCGGCGTGCCGCGGTTGTCGACGCTCGCAACCACATATCCGTCGTCGGCGAGCATGCGGTGCCACAGGACGAACTGGCCGGTCCAGCGGTCCAGCACCGTCTGTCCCGCGGGCTCTCCGTAGACGTACATGAGCAGCGGGTACGTCTTTGTCGAATCGAAATCGCGGGGGCGGATCATCCAGCCGTCGAGCGAGACGGCGCCCCCGACCTTGACCTTGAAGAACTCGACCGGCCGGTCGTGCAGCGAGTCGACCGCAGCGCGCAGGCTCGCATTGTCGACCAGGGTCCGGACCAGCTGGTGGCTAGGCAACCGCACCAGCTCCGTCACCGGCGGCGTGTCGAAGGTCGAGACGGTGTGAATCGCCCAGCGCGCGTCTGGCGAGATATCGTAGCTGTGCGTCCCCCGCGCTGTCGCCGGCGTGATACGCTCGGGCCGTCCGTTCCCGTCGAGGCGCGTGCGATAGAGGTAGCGCTGGGTGGCGTTGTCGGGTGACGCGATGTAGTAGAGCCAGCCGCCCGGCTCGTCCACCGCGGCGACCTCAATGACGTCGAACGGCCCCGGCGTGATCAGGGTGGCGGAGCCGCTCCGTCGCGTGACGGTGTATACGTGCCGCCACCCGTCGCGCTCGCTCACCCACAGGAACCGCGTCTTGGCCCCGCCCCCGAGCCACTGCCAGTCGTCGACCACATCCACCCACGCACTGTCCCGCTCGGTGAGCACGGTGCGCGTGCCGCCGGTGACCGCGTCGGCGATCAACACCCGGTCGATGTTCTGCTGGCGGTTCACGCGCTGCAGCACCAGCTCCTTGGCGTCGATCCACTCCATCCGCGGGAGATAGTTGTCGCGCGGGTCGTCGGGGAGAAAAATCCAGGTCGGTTGCCCGCCGCCTGCGCCGACGATTCCCGCCTTGACCGCTGAGTTGGGCGTTCCGGTCTTGGGATACTGGATCGGGATCGTGTAGGGATAGAGCGAGTCGGTGTCGTTGATCAGCGTGAAGGTGCGCACACCGCTCATGTCGAAATGCCAGAAGGCGATGCGCGTGCCGTCTGGCGACCAGCGGAAGCCGTCCCGCAGGTCGAATTCCTCCTCGTAGACCCAGTCGGTCATCCCATTGACGTGCAGGGAATCGCCGTCGACCGTCAGACGCGTGATCTGGCCGTCGGACAGACGCTCGACGTACAGGTCGCCACGCCGGACATAGGCGACGCGGTCGCCGGTGGGGGAGAACTTGGCGTACATCAGGGACGACGGGGCCGCGTCCGGGCCCCCCAGCTGCTTGAGGGTCCCCCGCTTCGTATTGAACACCCAGTAGTCTCCCCGCGTGTTGCGGCGCCACACTTTGCGCGTATTGGTGAAGATGAGCAGCAGGGAGTCCCCGCGCCCCCAGCCGTAGTCTTCGATGTCGAGTGGCTCACGCGCGTTCGGAGGCGTGAGCTGACGCGCCGACACGACGACGGTACGCGCACCGGTCGCGGTCTCGTACCGCACGATGTCCGAGGAGCCGGGCGCCAGCGCCGACGGCTCGAGCGTCTGATAGGCAGCGCCGTTCTCGATCCAGCGTACCTCGCCGAACGCTTGTCCGGCGAAGTCGCGTGAGGCGTAGAGCCGCCGCAACATCTCGGTCGTTGCCGCGGGGAGCTGAGCAGCGGCGACGTGCGGCAGCAACGAACCAACGAGAATCCACCCCAACCACGAGCGCGACATGCGATCCCTCCGAAGGTGCGTCGCTGCCGGAAGATGCCGGGTGACGGGAGTTGCGCAATCGGCGCTTCGGAGTGATGGTGGTGGTCGAAACAGGTACCAGCGGCCGGCACCCGATCTGGAGGCACACTCATGAGTCTGATGGAGCGGGCGAAGAAGATCGTGCTGCAACCGAAGACCGAATGGCCGGTGATCGACGCCGAGCAAACGACCGCCGGCGCGCTCTATACCGGCTACATCATTCCACTCGCTGCGATCGGTCCGATCTGCTCGATTATCGGGTGGTCGGTGTTCGGAATGAGTCTGCCATTCGTTGGATCGTTCCGCATCCCGATCGGGTATGCGGTTCGGACGGCGGTCATCACCTACGTGGCCAGCCTGATCAGCGTCTTCGTGCTCGGACTGATCATCGATGGCCTCGCCCCCACCTTCGGCGGTCAGAAAAATCAGATGCAGGCGCTGAAGGTCGCCGCCTACTCTTCGACGGCGGCGTGGCTCGCCGGGATCTTCAGCCTCATTCCGGCGCTCGCGATCCTCGGGCTGCTCGGGTTGTACAGTCTGTACCTCCTCTACCTCGGACTGCCCGTCCTGATGAAGGCACCCGAAGACAAGGCAATGGGCTACACCGTGGTGGTGATCATCTGTGCAATCGTGCTGTGGATCATCATCGCCTATATCACGCGGCAGTTCATGTGGCGGCCGGCGATGGGGATGCCCGGCATGTAGGACCGGATACCAGAAGTCGACGATCTAACTGGCGGCGGGCTCACACCTGCCGCCATTTCGTTCCCTGGGGGGTGTCCTCGATCTCGATCCCCTTCTCTCTCAGCTCCTGGCGGATGCGGTCCGCCTCGGCGAAGTTGCGCGCCGCCCGCGCGGCTGCCCGATCTGCGATCCGCTCTTCCACCCACGCGACGCGCGCGGGATCGAGCTCGGCCCGTGACGGGCAGACGTCGAGCACCTCGTCGATCGACCGCCACGTTTCGATCGCGCGAGGACCGGGTTTCGCCCCCGCATCCATCAGCCGGTTCCCTTGCGTCACGAATTCGTTCACCGCCGCCAGCGCCCGCGGCGCGTTCAGGTCGTCGTCCAGAGCATCCCGGAACTGCTGCGTGATCTCGCCGGCAAGTGCGTCGAATTCCGAATCACCGTCTCCGGCCGCGGCCAGCAGCCGGTCGCGGAACACACCGATGCGCCGCGACGCGTCCCGCGCCCCCGCCAGCGCGTCATCGTTGTAATCGAGCTCCTTGCGATAGTGCGTCTGGAAGGTCAACAGCCGAATCGCACCGGCATCGACCCCGTCTTCCTTGAGATCGCGAGCGGTGAGGATGTTGCCGTAGCGCTTCGACATCTTCGTGCCGCGGATGTTGAGAAACGCGCCGTGCATCCACACCCGGGCAAACGGCTGGCCGGTCACCGCTTCGGACTGGGCGATCTCGTCCTCGTGGTGCGGGAAGATCAGGTCCACGCCACCGGCGTGAATGTCGAGTGTCTGTACGCCGTACCGCCGGCCAATCTCGTCGAGCGACATCGCCGAGCACTCGAGATGCCAGCCCGGTCGGCCACGCCCGAACGGGGCGTCCCAGGCGGCGCCGACCTGCTCGTCGGTCGCGTCCGCCGCCTTCCACAGGGCGAAGTCGCTCGGATTCTCCTTGGCGTATTCGTCGCTCGCCACCCGCGCGCCGACCTTGATCTCGCGCGTATCGAGTCGCGACAGCCGCCCATAGGTCGGAAAGCGATCGATCGCGAAGTACACCGAGCGGTCGTCGCCCTGATACGCCACCCCTATAGCGAGCAGCCGCTCGACGAGCGACACCATCGCGGGGATCGTACCGGTCGCGCGAGGATAGACGTGCGCCGGCACGATGCGTAAGAAGTCCCGATCATCGAAGAACGCCTGTACGAACGGCCCGGTGTGCGCCGTGAGCGACTTCCCGGCCGCGGCAGCCGCCTTGATCGTGCGGTCGTCCACGTCGGTGAGGTTCATGACGTGGAAGACCTCGTAGCCCGAATGCTCGAGCCAGCGGCGCAGCAGATCTTCGAACAGGAAGGTGCGGAAGTTGCCGATATGCGCATAGTTCCACACCGTGGGACCACAGGTGTACAGCGTCACGCGTGGCGGGGCGAGCGGGGCGAATGGTTCCACCTGTCGCGTGAGCGTGTTGTAGAGCTGTTGACTCATGACCAGGGCGGAAGCGGCATAGTGGCCGAAACGTAGAAACGCGCCCCGTGAGCGTCAACGCGGCGCCACCTCCGCCGCGTCGTGCGTCGCCTCGTCCAGCGTCTTCAGCCGCACGCGCGACGCGCGCACGCGGAGACGATGTGCGCGGCACACCGCCAACGCCGACTCGGCCGTCCGCCCGCCGAGGTCGGCCTCCAGACCGGTCGCCGTGAGGCGAAACCCGGGTGGGGCTTCCCGCGGCGGGACATCGAGCACCACCTCGAGCACCCGCCCGCCGAGCAGGGCCGTCGCCGGAGCGTCGACGACGAGTCGCCCGGCGCGCAGTACCAGAACCCGGTCGGCCAGCCGCTCGAGTCCCACGGGATCGGCCGACGAGAGCAAGACGCTCCCACCCGTCACCACGAGCCGTTGCAGCCGGTCGGAGAGATCGCGGCGCGTCACCACGTCGAGCCCGGCGAACGGCTCGTCCAGCACCAGGATGCGGCGACCGCCGAGCAGGCACTGCGCCACGAGGAGCCGCCGCCCGTCGGCAAGCGGCAGCCGGGCGACGCGGTGCGTGGCCCGGTCACTCAACCCAGTCGCCTCCAGCGCGTCGCGCACCTGCGCGTCCCGTTCCCGTCCGCACGCATGTGCGCTGGCGCAGTACACCAGCACTTCGCGCACCGTGAAGCCGGGAGGAAACGCCGGATCGCGCGCCGCGAACCCGACGCTCCGGCGTGGGTCCGAGTGCCCCGTCGCACCCGCGATGCGCACGATGCCGGCGCTGGGACGCAAGGTCCCCGCCACGAGGCGCAGGAGCGTCGTTTTCCCCGAGCCGGCGGCGCCGACGAGGCAGACGACCTCCCCCGCCCCGATCTCGAACGTCACCTCCGCGACGGCGACCGCGCCGGGCCGGCCCCAGCCCCGTGAAAAGTCGCGCCGCACTCCACGGACCTGAATCACGCTGGTCACGGCGCCTCGCCGGCTCGGCGGACACGCGAGCGCGCAATCACGAGCCCGATTGACAACCAGAGCACCGCATGGACGACCGCGCCAACCTCCAGGGACGCGAGACCCCGATAGCGCCACAGCCCCGGGAGAATTTCGAGTGCCCCCGCTATCCCGAAGCGCAACGCGCCCGGGTGGGGATGGGCAAGCATCGCTTCCGGTGATTGTCCACCGGTGAGCGCGAGCCAGATGAGCCACGCTCCGACGAGCACATTCCCGCCGGACCACGCGAGCGCCAGTGCCCAGGCGCTCATCGTGGCGGCGGTCACGAGACCCGCCACCGCGACACCAGCCCCCGCGTGCACGGCAGCCGCAAGGACGGGAAGGGCGGCACCACCGGTGGCGGCGAGCCATCGTCCTACCGTCAGTGCACCAGGCGATCGCGGATGGAGCAGCGCCGGGCCGAGGGTGACTCGGTCCGCGCGCGCTCCCGCCAGGTAGGCGACGCACAGCGTCGCACCCGCTCCCGCGATGAGCAGGACCGCCGCGAGCGGGTCGGAGACGGCGGCGGTGCCATCGAGTCGCAGCACCACGACGAGGAGCAACAGCAGCCACACACCGAGTCGCGTGCGCAGCAGCCGGATCCGCAGGAAGGGCCATTCCGACAGGACGCAATGGAGGAAGCCCATGGCGAAAACATGGGCGCTGCACTGCGCGGGAGTGGTACCGGATTAGTGCGAACCGGCGCGAAGGAGTGCAGCGGCCGTCGCGGCCTCGCTCACGGCACGAACGAGCGGCCCGGCATCGAAGCGCACGGGGTCTGTGACCGGAAGCCCGGTTTCGTCCTGCGCGCTCCGCAGTGCTGCGCGCGCGGCGCTGTCGTCCAGATCGTAGGTGTTGAGACAGATCCCGATCACCCTTGAGGGGAAGACGGGACGGGCGGCCGCCTCATAGATCTCGACCAGGTCGGAGAGCGGCGGGATCCTCACCCACGGCGTGCGACCGTGGTAATCCCCGATGTAGCCGCGCGAGGATTGGTGACAGAGGATCAGGCCGCGCGGCATGGAGCCGTGCAACAGACCCAGGGTTACGCCGGAGTAGCCGGGATGGATCAGGCTGCCCTGCCCCTCGACGAGGACGATGTCCGAATCCTGCGCGGCCTTGAGCACCAGCTCCTCCGCGGCGCCCGCGATGAAGTCGGCGACCACCGCGTCGACCGCCGTTCCCCATCCCTCGATGAAGATCCCCGTTTGGCCGGTGGCCACAAATCGGGCCCTGTGGCCATCCCGCACGAGAGCGTTCCGCACCTGCAGCATCGCGGTCATCTTGCCGACGTTGCAGTCGGATCCCACCGCGTGCACGACGTAGGCATCAACCTCTCCGGCCCGGCCGTCCGCGATCGGCAGATTGGCGGGCGGCCTGCGCGCGTCGAGAATCCGCACGCCGAGTCGCCGCGCGAGGGGGCCGAGCTCCGGATCGTCGCCGATGAACGTGTGAAGCCCGCTCCAGATCTCGACCCTGCGCTCGATCGCCTGCTTGAGCCACCCGCGCCATTCATCGGGCAAACGCCCTCCGGCCGGCGCGATCCCGACGATCAACGCGGTGACGCCGCCGCCCGCGGCCATCCCCTGAGCGAAGTCCCCCACCACGGGGATCGCCCCGCCGAATCCGAGCACGTCCTGCACCGTCTTCCCCGCCTCCAGCCGGTCGAATACGGCGGCGATCCGCTCGGGGAAGTAGCGAATACACGAGTTCGCGGTTTTCGAGGACATCGGGCCGAACTGGCCGTCGGCCACGATGAGAAACCGGTGCCGGTCGGGAGCGATCACGGAGTCGCGGGGAGCGGCGGTGCACGACGGGCGCGGCTGGGCCGCAGCACCGCCGGCTGGAAGTCCGGGCCTTCGCCGTACACTTCGCCGTGCAGCAGGTGGCGCACCAGCACGAGTCCGATCGCGAGCAGCGGGACGGCAACGATCAAGCCGATCGGTCCGAGCAGGGTCCCCATGGCGAGGACGCCAGCGATGGTGAGGGCCGGCGGGATCGCGACGGTGCGCGACATGATCCAGGGCACGAGGACGTTGCTGCCGAGCAGGTGGACGAGCACGCCGAGGGCGAGCACCGCGAGCACCTGTAGCCAGTTCCCGGGGCCGATCACGAACAGTGCGGGAAGGGCCGTCGAGACGATCGTCCCGAAGAAGGGGACGAGGGCGGCGAGGCCGGCGAACAACCCGAAGGCGAGCCAGAACGGCACGCCGAGAGCCCACAGACCCGCGGCGGTACTGGCCGCGAAGATCACCATCGCGAGAATCTGCCCGGTCACCCAGGCGCGCAGGGTGGCGGCCATGTCGGCGAGCACCCGCGCCCCACGATCGCGATAGCGCGGGCTCACGAGCGCCAGCACCCCGTCCCGGTAGATCGTCGGCCGGAAGGCGAAGTACGCGGCCATGACGAGAATCGCCGCGCTGTCGACGAGCAGTCGCCCTCCGGCGCGCAGATAGGCCACGATGGCGCCGCGCAGGTAGTCCGTCACGTCCGCTACCACGCTGGCGACGAACCCCGAGCGCGGATCACCGAGCGCGGTTTCCCGCAATACCGGATACTCCTGGCCAAGCCGGTCGAGCGCGGCCTGCACCGCGGCCAGGGTCTGCGGCAGGCCGCCGATCAGCGCCCGGGTCTGGACGATCACCGGCGGCACGAGCAGTGATCCCAGCGCTACGAGGGCCGCCGTCGAGGCGACGATGGCGAGGGTGAGCCCCAGCCCGCGGGCCAGCCGGAAGCGGCGTTCCAGCAGATCGGTCACCGAGCTCAGGAACACGGCGAGCAACACCGCGAGCAGCACGATGAGCAGCACCGCCACCACCCGGATCGCGAGCCACACGACCAGGGCGCCAACAAAGAGCGCCACGAACGTGGCGCTCGAGACACGGGACCGCGGCGGCGCCTCGCTCAGGGATGATGCTCGTCGTCATCGACCAGCTCGGCCTCGGTCGCGCCCTTGCCGAGCTGCTTGGTTTCAGGTGGTGAGCCCGCCCCGAGCAGTCCCAGCCGTTGCTTGAGCGCGAGCAGCTGCTGGTCGGCATCGGCCTTTTCGAGCGACTGAAATTGCTGCATCAGCGAGTCGCCGGAGAGATCTTCGTTCACCTCGGCCGCCGCGATCAGCTTGCGCTCCTCGTGCTCGATCTGCTCGGCCATGCGCTCGAACGTCTCGAACGCGCTCTTGTCCGACATCGACGACATCGTTTCCTGAATGCGCTTGTGCGCCTCGGCGCGCTTCGCGCGCGCGATCAGGATGTTCTTCTTGCGTTTCGCCTCTTCGATCTTGTCGTTGAGCTGCCGCAGCGACGTCTTGAGCTTCTCCGTTTCCTCGCGGTGCTTGACCCACGTCTCCTGCAGCTGCACCGCCCCCTGCACGTGCTCGTTGTAGCGCAGCAGCGCCTGTTTCGCGAGATCGTCGCGGCTTTCCCGCACGGCGAGCTCGGCACGCTTCTCCCATTCCTCGGCGAGCTTCTTCTCCTGCTCCGCCTGGGCCGCGAGCCGCTTCTCGTCGGCGATGGCGGAGGCGACCTGCTGCTTCGCCTTGGCCAGCTGGCTCCGCATGTCGACGATCAGCTGGTTCAGCATCTTTTCCGGATTCTCGGCGCGCGAAATCAGGTCGTTGATGTTCGACCGGAGCAGCGTCGAGAGGCGGTCCCAGATCCCCATAGCAGTCCTCGATCTTCGACTTTAGGAGCCTGCGCCGATGCGGGCGTTGCGTTGCGTCGCCAGCATCCGCTCGGCGAAATCTAAACGTTCACCCAGCTCACCGACTTGGGCGGTGAGCAGGCGCACCTGCTCTTCCAGCGCCGCCACCCGCGGCTCGTCCGCCCCCTCGGCCGGGAGGCCGTAGCGACGTCGGCGACGCAGGCGAATCCCTTCGGCGATCGCTTCGCCGATCGGCGAATGGAAAAACCAGCGCGCCACGAACACCACCATCACCCCAACGGCGATTACCGCGATCAGCGGCACGACCTGGTTCACGATCAGGTTCGGGTCGACCGGAATCGACGGCGGCGTCGGCGGCACCTGCACGATCACGGGCGGCGTCGGTGCCGGAGTCTGAAACAGCAGCATGTCTATCATCATCTACGCCGTCCTCGACTGCAGTGTTTCATCCGGAAACCGGGCGACCCGGCGGCAGCCTCTCCGCCGCCTGCTTCTGCGCCAGGAGCCGTTCGGTAAAATCTACGCGCTCTGCCAGTTCCGCCACTTCCCGGCGCAGGTCCTCGACCGTGGCGCGCAATTCTTCGGGATCCCCCGCCTCATCCTCACGCTTTGTCCGCTGTCGGATACGCTCGGCATAGGCCTTCCCCATCGGCGACAACGAGATCATCCAGGCGAAGAACCCGGCTACCGCCACGATCGGGATGAAGACGGCGATGACGCCGGGATCCATCCACCTATCTCCCCTCTGGCAATGGCAGATGCGATGCCTCGCGCTGCTTGGCAAGCAACCGCTCGGCGAAGTCCACGCGCTCGGCCAATTCGGCCATGTCCTGCCGCATAGACTGCAGTTCCTGCACGACTTCCTCGTTCAGACCCTGTATCGGAGGCGTGTTGTGCGGCCGCGCCCGATCGGCAAGTGCGATGACGAGGGGCCGCAGCAGCCACACCGCCCCACCAAAGAGGATGATCGTGAGAAAAAACACTTCGGGCGGCATCTCAGACTCCCGGACCGATACGTTGTGGGTCGCTCTGCTTCGCCAGGAAACGCTCGGCGAAGTCGACGCGCTCCGCCAGCTCTGCCAGCTCCAGCCGCATCGCCCGCATCTCGTCCAACAGCTCCTGAGTCCCCGCAGCGGGGATTTCCGGGTGGTGCCGGATGCGGTCGGCAAGTGCAGCGGCCAACGGCTTCACAACCGCCACGACGGCCACCAGTACAAGTCCGATGAACGCGAGATCCGTGAGATTGCCCACGCCGTCACCCCGCTCCGAGACGCGAGGCGTCGCGTTGTTTCGCGAGCAGCCGCTCGGCAAAGTCGAGCCGCTCCGCCAGCTGATCGACGTCGTCGCGCAGCCGGTGCAGCTCCGACTGCACCGCCTCGTCCACTTCGGGGGCTCGGGGCGGGTGCACCTCACCGCCAATGCGCCTGGCCAGCGCGCTCACGAGCGGCCGCAGCACCACGAACGCGCCGGTGAAGAAGACGGTTGCGACTACCGCGTCTTGACCGTTCAACGCTCCCCTCCTGGTCCGACGCGAGGATTCTCGCGCTGCTGCGCCAGCATGCGCTCGGCGAAGTCGAGCCGCTCGGCGAGCTCCGCCACCTCCTGCCTGACCTGCTCGAGCTCCGCATTATGCGCGTCTCGTGCCTCGGCCAGCTCCGTCCGCAGCTCCTCGACGTCGGGAAGGGCTTGTTTGCCACGAATGCGGTCGGCGACCGCCCGGCCGACCGGAGAAAACCCCAGCCCGACGAGCGCCCCGCCGCCGAACAGGAAAATGATTGCGAGAATGCCCTCGATATCCATGCGTCAGCGCACCGGTGGGAGGCGCTCCGCCTCCCGCGACCTGGCGAGCATCCGCTCGGCGAAGTCGAGTCGTTCGTGCACCTCGGCGAGCTGGCGACGCAGATCGTCGACCTCCTCCCGCAGTCCGGCGACCTCGACCACGTCCCCGCCGGAGGCCTTTGCGGCCGCCACCTTCGCCCATTGCGCCTCCATCGCCTTGTGCTCCGGCGTGGACCAGCTCGCGATCCATTGCGCCAGCGCCTTCCCGATCGGCCCGCGCAACACGACCGCCGCGCCTGCCGAGAGCGCGATCGCACTGATCCCGACCACTGGGGCCCAGTCGCTGATGAGCATGCAGACTCCTCAGTGCAACCTATGTCTCAGTCCTCGACCCGCAACACCTTGCGGAGATAATCGCCCGTATGCGAGCCGGAGGCCCGCGCGACCTCCTCGGGCGACCCCGCCGCCACGACCTCGCCGCCGCGCCCACCCCCCTCAGGACCGAGGTCGATCACCCAGTCGGCGGTCTTCACCACGTCGAGGTTGTGCTCGATCACCACGACGGTATTGCCCTTGTCCACCAGCCGATGCAGCACCTCGAGCAGCAGGCGCACATCCTCGAAATGGAGGCCGGTCGTGGGCTCGTCCAGGATGTACAGCGTGCGACCCGTATCCCGCTTGGAGAGCTCGGTCGCGAGTTTGACGCGCTGGGCTTCGCCGCCCGAGAGGGTCGTGGCCGACTGGCCCAGATGGATGTACCCGAGTCCTACGTCATTCAGCAGTTCCAGTTTCGTACGGATGCGCGGCTGGGCCTCGAAGAACTCCAGCGCGTCGGCCACCGTCAGGTCGAGCACGTCCGCGATGCTCTTTCCTTTATAGCGCACTTCCAGTGTTTCCCGGTTGTAGCGCCGCCCCTTGCAGACCTCGCAGGGCACGTACACGTCGGGGAGGAAGTGCATCTCCACTTTGACGAGCCCATCCCCCTGGCACGCCTCGCAGCGTCCTCCCTTTACGTTGAAGGAGAACCGCCCCGGCCCGTAGCCGCGCAGCTTCGATTCGGGAAGGAACGTGAACAGCTCGCGAATCGGCGTGAAGAGTCCCGTGTAGGTAGCCGGGTTGGAGCGCGGCGTCCGGCCGATGGGACTCTGGTCGATGTCGATCACCTTGTCGATATGCTCGAGTCCATCGATCCGCTGGTGGGCGCCGGGCATGACCTTGGCCCGGTAGAAGTGGCGGGCCAGCGCCCGGTACAGAATGTCGGTGACGAGGGTGGATTTCCCCGAGCCGGACACGCCGGTGACCGCCACGAACAAACCGAGCGGCACCGTCACGGTGAGATCCTTGAGGTTGTGCTGGCGCGCACCGACGACCCGCAGCACCCGCTCCCCGTCGGTGGCCCGGCGGCGCGGCGGCATCGGGATCCGCAGCTCGCCCCGCAGGTAGCGCGCGGTCAGGGAATCGGGGTGTCGCAACACGGTCGGCAACTTCCCCGCGACGACCACTTCCCCGCCGTGCCGGCCGGCGCGTGGGCCAAGGTCGACGATTTCGTCGGCCGCACGAATCGTTTCCTCGTCGTGCTCTACGACGAGCACCGTATTGCCGAGGTCGCGCAGCTCGCGCAGGGTCTCCAGCAGCCGGGCGTTGTCTCGTTGGTGCAACCCGATCGACGGTTCGTCCAGGATGTAGAGCACACCGACGAGCCGGCTGCCGATCTGGGTCGCGAGCCGGATGCGCTGCGCCTCGCCACCCGACAACGTCGCCGCCGAGCGCTCCAGCGTGAGGTAGTCCAGCCCGACGTTCTTCAGGAACCGCAGGCGGTCGATTACTTCCTTGAGGATCGGCTTGGCGATCTCCGGATCGAGGCCAGGGCGGCCGTTGTGTTTCAGGGGCAGCCCCTGAAAGAACTCCAGGGCATCCGAGACGGAGAGCGCCACCACCTCGCCGATGTTCTTGCCGTGGACGACGACCGATAGACTCTCCGGCTTGAGCCGCCGGCCGCGGCAGGTTGGGCACGGCTGCTCGACCATGAACTCCTCGAGCTGCTCGCGCACGCTGTCGGACACGGTCTCCCGGTAGCGCTTCTCGACGTGCTTCAGAACGCCGGTCCACCCCGACTCGTATGACCCCTGCCACCGCTCACTGTGGTATTGATAGGTGAGCGTCTTCCCGGGAACGCCGTACAGGATCGCCTTGCGGGCCGCGGCGGGAATGTCCTTCCACGGCGAGTCGAGGTCGAACTTGAACGCTCTGGCGAGGGTCGGGAGAACGACCTTGCGCAAATATCCCGCCGGCTCGCCCCACGGCAGGATGACCCCCTCGAGGATCGAAAGGCTCGGGTCCCCCAGAACCAGCTCGGCGTTCACCTCGCGGCGCGTCCCTAACCCGGAGCATTCGGGACACGCCCCAAAGGGAGAGTTGAAGGAAAACTGGCGTGGCTCGAGCTCCGTGAGCGACAGCCCGCATCGGGGACAGGCCCAGCGCTCGGAGAAGAGCACGGATCTCGGCGCGCCGTTGCCGTGCCGGACAACTTCCACGACTCCCTCCGCGGCCTTGAGCGCCGTCTCAATCGAGTCGGCGAGTCGCGAGCGGTCGGCCGCACGCACGGCGAGGCGGTCGACGACGACCGCGATATCGTGGTTCTGCCGGCGGTGGAGCTTCGGGACGGCGGACAGATCATGCACCTCGCCGTCCACACGAACGCGAACGAAGCCCTGTTTCCTGGCCCCTTCGAAGAGGTCGCGGAATTCTCCTTTGCGTCCGCGCACCAGCGGGGCGAGCACTTCGACCTTCGTCCCGCCGGGCCACCCGAGGATCTGCTCGGTGATCTGCGAGGCGGTCTGCCGCTCGATCGGTGCGCCGTCGTTGGGACAGTGCGGCGTTCCGGTCCTGGCCCAGAGGAGACGCAGGTAGTCGTAGATCTCGGTGATCGTCCCGACCGTGGAGCGCGGGTTCGCCCCGGCGGTCTTCTGCTCGATCGAAATGGCGGGCGACAGTCCCTCGATCGCGTCGACGTCGGGCTTCTCCATGAGGCCGAGGAACTGCCGCGCGTAGGCGGAGAGCGACTCGACGTAGCGGCGTTGGCCCTCGGCGTAGATGGTGTCGAAGGCGAGCGAGGATTTGCCGGACCCCGACAGCCCGGTGATGACGGTCAGGGTGTTGCGGGGGATCTCGACCGTGATGTTCTTGAGGTTGTGTTCTCGCGCGCCGCGGACAATGAGGGCGTCACTGGACATAGCAGTGCAGCCTACTCAGGACCTGGCGCTCCGGTCAATGCTCGGGGCGTGGATCACATCGTAGTGAGCGTCGGGGCAACTCTCCAATGTGCGGACCGCTTTCCCCGCGGCGTGGTAGTAAGGATCACGTCCCTCGGGCACCCACGAGGATCACCATAGATGCAGGTATTCTCCAGTCCTTCTCCCGTGACGCTCGAGCTCGAGCCACGCCGTGCGACGCGCTCGCTCGTCGTCGTGTCCAACCGGCTGCCGTTCATCGCCGAACGCGGACCCGACGGTATCGTGTTCACCCGGTCCTCTGGGGGCCTCGTCGCCGCCCTCGATCCGGTCCTCTCCGCTCGCGGCGGGGTGTGGATCGGCTGGCCCGGCCTGGAGCAGGAGCCGGGAGAGGCGGCGGACGCCCTGGCGCCGCCGCCGGGGCCGCGTGTGCGCTACCGCCCCGTCCCGCTCTCGGCGCGCGAGATCACGGCGTACTACGGCGGCTTCTCGAACCGCACCCTCTGGCCGTTGTGCCACTACTCGATCGGGCGCGCGCGCATCGACGCCCGAACCTGGACGGCGTACGAGCAGGTCAATCAGCGCTTCGCGCACGTGGTGGCCGAGGAGAGCACCGACGACGACCAGGTCTGGATCCACGACTATCATCTCCTGAGGGTGCCGCATTTCCTGCGGCGGCTCGCGCCGCGGCGCCGCACCGCCTTCTTCCTGCACATCCCCTTCCCCGCCTACGACGTGTTCCGTGTGCTGCCGTGGTGCCGCCAGCTGCTGCGCGGGATGCTGTCGGCCGATCTCGTGGGCCTGCACGTCGGCGCGTACGTGCAGCACCTCTTCACCTGCGCCGAGCGGCTGCTCGGATGCGACGTCGATCGCGCGGCCGAAACGGTGCATTTCGAGGGCCGCGAGGTGACGGTCCAGGCGCATCCGATCGGCATCGATCCCGCACACGTCGAGGGGCTGGCCCGCCTCGCTGGCCCACGGACCCGCGGCCCCGACGATCCGGCCCGGGTGATCGGCGTCGATCGCCTCGACTACACCAAGGGGATCCCGCAACGCTTTCTCGCCATCGAGCGCTTCCTCGAGGGCCATCCCGAGTTCCAGGGGCGCTTCGTATTCACCCAACTGCTCGTGCCGTCGCGCGAGCAGGTGCGGGAGTATCGTGACCTGAAGCGCGAGCTGGACGAAATCGTGGGCCGGGTGAACGGCCGCTTCTCGGACACCGGCTGGTCACCGATCCACTATCTGGTACGCAGCTTTTCGCCGACGGAGCTCGGCGCGCTGTACCGGCACGCCGACGTGGCGCTGGTGACCCCGCTGCGCGACGGCATGAATCTCGTCGCCAAAGAGTACATCGCGGCTCAGGTGGACGACCCGGGCGTGCTGGTCCTCTCGGAGCTCGCGGGCGCCGCCGAGGAGCTGCAGGAAGCGCTGCTCGTCAACCCATACGACGTGGACGCGGTGGCGGAGGCGTTGCACCGCTCCCTCACGATGGCGCCGGATGAGCGCGACGCGCGCATGACGGCGCTGCGCGACCGCGTGCGCGAGCACTCGGTGGACGTGTGGGTCACCCGGTTCCTGCAGGCCGCCGAAACGGCCGCCGGCCGGCCGCGGACCATCGTGCCGCTCGATCGCCTGCGCCGCCGCCTCCAGCCGTGGCTCGCCTCCCGCCCGACCGTCGCGTTGTTCTTCGACTACGACGGGACCCTGACGCCGCTGCGCGACCGTCCGGAGGACGCTCGCCTCGCCGATCCGACGCGCCAGGCGCTCGAGACCGCGGCGCGGACGCCCAACCTCGATACGGTGATCGTCTCGGGACGCGCGCTCGCCGACGTGAAACGGCTGGTCGGCGTTGCCGGCCTCACCTACATCGGCAACCACGGCTTCGAGATCGAGGGCCCGGGGATCGCCTTCCGTCATCCCGAGATCGCCCGCCATGCGAGCGCGGTCGAACGCGCAACACAGGAGCTCGAACGGCTGCGGGTTCCCGGCGCACAGGTGGAAAACAAGGGGGCGACACTCTCCTACCACTTCCGGCTCGTCCCGGAGGGGCGGCGCGAAACCGCGATCCGCCGCGCGCGCGCGGTCATCCAGCGCCGCGGCTTGCGTCCCCTGCTCGGTCTCCAAGTGGTAGAAGGCCGGCCTCCCGTCCCCTGGGACAAAGGCCACGCGGTGCTTTACGTGCTGGTGCAACGCCACGGCGCCGACTGGCCGGCGCACGTGCGAGCGCTTTACGTGGGCGACGATGCAACTGATGAGGATGCGTTCCGGTCGCTGCACGGAATGGGACGCTCGATCTGCGTCGGGGCGGCCTGGGACGGCGCGACGCAAGCCGATTACGCCCTTCCCGATCCGGAGGCGGTCAGCCAGCTGTTGCGCTGGCTCGCGGCCGGGGCGTTCGCCGGACGCACGCCGTGAGCCAGGCGCCGATCAGCGACTACGGCGTCATCGGCGACCAGCATACCGCAGCCCTCGTGGGGCCCGACGGCGGCATCGACTGGTGCTGCGCCCCGCGATTCGACTCGCCCAGTTTCTTCGGCTCGCTGCTCGACGAGGTACGTGGCGGCACGTTTCGCATCGCGCCGATTGGCCCGGCCACCACCGAACAGCGCTATCTCCCCGGCACGAACATCCTGGTGACGACGTTTCGCCTGGCGGCGGGCGGTGTGGTCGAAGTGACCGACCTGATGCCGATCGGCCCGGCGCGCCGCCACGGCACGGAGGTGTTGCGCCGGGTGCATTGCACCCGCGGGACCGCCGACGTCGGCATCCTCTTCGAGCCGCGCTTCGACTACGCGCAACGGCCCCCCCGCATGCACCGCCGCGCCGCAGGCATCCTCGCGACCGACGACGATGACGACGTCGCCACGGTCGCCTCGGCGCGTGAAGTTGCGTGGCAGATCGGCGATGGCCGCGCCGAGGCCCGCATTTCCCTCGGAGCAGGAGACCACACCTGGTTCATCGTCCGCTTCGACGACGACGACGTGCACCCCGTCGACGCCTATCGTCCGCAGGAGAAGCTCGACGCGACCGCCCGCTGGTGGGACGAGTGGTCGACCCACCTCGAGTACACCGGACCCTACCGCCAGGCGGTCGAGCGCAGCGCGCTCGCGTTGAAGCTCTGCTGTTACGAGCCGACCGGCGCCGTCGTCGCGGCACCCACGACGTCGCTACCCGGAGGCGTGGGCGGCGGCCGCAATTGGGACTACCGCTACACCTGGCTGCGCGACTCGGCATTCGTCGTCGACGCACTCGAGCGCCTCGGCTACGACGCGGAAGCCAACGCGTTCGTCCAGTTCCTCAAGCGCACGTCGCGCAAGGCCTCGCCCAACCACCTGCAGATCATGTTCGGGGTGGACGGCCGCCGCGATCTCCCCGAGCACGTGCTCGAGCATCTCGCGGGGTATCGAGCCAACCGACCGGTCCGGATCGGCAACGGCGCCGTGGGACAGTTCCAGCTCGACGTCTATGGCGAGCTGCTCGAAACGGCGAACATCTGGCGCCGCCACCATCCGATGAGCGAAGGGGCGTGGCGCGTGTTCCGGCAGCTCGTCGACTGGACGGCCGACCACTGGCGCGAGCCCGATCACAGCATCTGGGAGCCACGCCTCGAGCCGAAGCATTACGTGTTCAGCAAGGTGATGGCGTGGGTGGCGCTCGAGCGCGGCGCGCGGATGGCGAGCGACCTGCACCTCCCGGGAGAGGTGGATCGCTGGCGTAAGGAGGCCGCTTCGATCCACGCCGAGGTGCTCGATAAGGGCTGGGATCGCGAGCGTCAAACGTTCCTCCAGGCGTACGGCGACCCGCACCTCGACGCCTCGGCGCTGATTATTCCCAAGGTCCGGTTCCTCTCGCGCAAGGACCCGCGCGTCAAGTCCACTCTGACCGCGATCCGCCGGGAGCTGGCGACGAGCTGCGAGGACCTGATTTACCGCTACCGCTCGGCTGACGGGCTGGAAGGCAAGGAAGGATCGTTCGTGATCTGCAGCTGCTGGGTGGTCGGCAACCTGGCCATGACCGGGGAGCACGCCGAAGGGGAGCGCCTGTTCCGGTTACTGCTCAGGCGTGGCGGGGCGTTGGGCCTCTTCGCAGAAGAGATCGACCCGTCCACCGGCGAGCACCTCGGCAACTACCCCCAGGCCCTGTCCCACGCCGCCATCATCCAAACCGCCCATCTTCTGGAACGTTTGCGGCCGACATGAGTACAGGTGTGGCGGCCCCTCTACATGGCTTGCTCAACTATTGAGGGGACGCTACGTTAGCTGCCCCAAAAATGGACCGTCAGGCGCTGGTCGCGATCACGACGCTCGCCACCGAATCCGACGCGCGTGCCCTCGTGACGGCGCTCGTAGCAGACCGACTCATCGCTTGTGGTACGATGCTTCCTGGTGCGCGGTCGATCTATCACTGGGACGGTCGGGTCGTCGAAGAATCGGAGGTTGTGGTTCTGCTCAAAACGGACATCGCCCACTGGGATGCCTTACGCGCCGCCGTCGAGCGCCGTCACCCCTACCAGGTCCCCGAATTGCTCGCCCTTCCTGTCACGGATGGGCTGGAGCGGTATTTGTCGTGGATCACGAACGAGGTGACGGGGTGATCAAGCCGGGGAACGACCGTCACGGATCGGCGCGCGATCGCGCCCGCGTCGCCGCCGAGCTGCTCGAAGAAGCCCGCTTTCTCACCGACACCGGTGAGATTCCGATTCCCGTGCCGCACACCTCGGCGAACGGGAACGGAAATGGAAATGGAAACGGACACCCCAACGGGAACGGCAACGGGAAGCGCAACGGTCACCCGGCCGTGCGCTCTTCGCTTTCGGACGCCGATCGCGTCCTCGCCGAGCTCGACGGTGCGGTCGCGGCGCAGCCCGAGAGCGTGCCGGTCCTCGTCGATCGGGCGAAACAGCTCGGGGCGATGGGACGGTATTCCGCCGCCTGCGCCGACCTCGAGCACGCGCTGGTGCTCGATCCCGCCAATCTCGCCGTGCGCACCGCGCTGGGGATGGTGCTGCTGCGCAAGGGACTCTGGGCGGAGGCCGTGCCGCACCTGCGCGAGGTCGTGGCAGAAGAAAGCTGGAGTCCTACGGCCTGGTTCTACCTCGGGGAAGCGTTGAACCACATCGACGATCTCGAAGGGGCGCTCGCGGCCTTGGTTCGCGCCGCCGAGCTCGACCCGCGCCACGCCAGGGCGCTGCACGCCCAGGGTATGGTACTCGACCGCCTGCATCGCCCTCACGAGGCAGCCCTCCTCTACCGTCGTTCCCGGGAGGCGGCCGCGCGGTGATACGCGTGGTCGTGGACGACCTCGCGTTCGTGGCCAGCGACGCGATCGTCCGCCCCGCCACGACCCAGCTCGAGCCGACGACACCAGCGTTGCGCCGCCTGGAGCAAATGGGCGGACCTGAATTCCTGCGCCACCTCGAGATGCACACCGAGCTCGCCGTCGGTGCAGCGGTCGTGACCGCTGCCGGCGGCGATCTTCCGGCCGAATTCGTGATCCATGCCATCATCCTCGGACGCGAAGAGCCGATCTCCAATCGCGGCGTGAGCAGGGCCTGGCGGTCGGTCCTGGAACGCGCTCGGGAATGGGGGTTCGCCAGCCTCAGCGTGCCGCCGCTCGGCATCGGCGCCGGCAATTTGACGCTCGAGGACGCGGCGGAAATCATCGTCTCCGTATTCCAGGAGCAGCCCGCCGACGTGGCTCCGCGCGAGGTGGCGATCGTCGTCGAAACAGAGGAACAACGCCAGGTGTTCGAAGCCGTCCTGAAGCGATTGCACGCGAGGTTATCCTGACCCGCCGGCACTGGGCCGCCATCATCCTGACGGCCTGGGCCGCGGCGCTCTTCTGGCTGATTCAGCGGGAATACCTGCAACCATCCGGCGCGGATCGCGCCGGACTCGGCCCCGCCGTGTCTCCCGGAGCGCAGTTCTACCGTCTGTCCCTCGGCGCGCAACAGCTCGGATACGCCTCGACGACCGTCGATACGCTCGGAGACTCCATCCGGCTGGTGGACGTGCTGGTGCTGGATCTCCCGGCGCTGGGCCGGCTCGGCCGAACCTCTGGACGGAGCGTGGCGACACTCGATCGCGCGCTGCGCGTGCTCGATGTGACGGGCGAAATCGATGGCACCGCGGAGCGCTACAACGCACACGCCACGCTGGGCACCGACAACCTGCTCCGCGTGAGCGTGGCGAGCGCGGGAGATTCCAGCTTTACCAGCATCAGTCCGGGAAACCGGATCGAGTTACCCTCGCTCTGGCCGCTGCGCCTGGCGTTCGGGGGCCGCCTGCACAGCAGCCGTTCCTCGACCACGCCGGTCCTCGATCCGTTCACGCTCGAGCTGCGCAACCGGGTGTTCCGGGTCGCCCGCGATTCGACCTTCATCGTCCCCGATAGCGCCGACTTCGACTCCACGACGATGGCCTGGGTGCCGGTCCGCTTCGATACCATCCGCGCCGCCCGCATCGAGGCGGCCGGTCCCGGGGAGGGGCCCGTCACGTGGTGGATCGACGCCCAGGGTCACGTCGTGCGCGCCGCCCTGCCCATGGGATTCACGATTGAACGCACCGCGTTCGAGCTCGCCTACGAGAACTTCCGGCGGCGCGACACGCTGCGGTTGATGCAGGCGTCCGCCGCCCCCGGCCCCGCGACGATCGTGCCGACGACGCTCGAGGTGGCGGGGGTTCAGCCGGGCGCGCCGAGCGACGCCGCGATTCTCCGGGTGCGGCTCGGCGGCGGTCCGCTCGACGCACTCGATCTGGTCGGCGGCCGGCAACGCCTCGATGGGGACACACTTACGGTACGGCGCGAGTCGGCGGCTCAGCTTGAAGCCGGCTACACGCTGCCTCACCCCGATTCGACCCCGCAAGGCGCGTTCGACTCCGACTTGCTCGTCATGAGCGCGGACCCGCGCATCCGCACCCAGGCGCATCTCGTCGCGGGGGTCGAGCGCCGTCCGGCACAGGTTGCGGCAGCGCTGGCGCGATGGGTGTCGCACACGATACGCCCGGAGCCGACCGGCGCCGCCCCGATGGCGTCAGATGTGCTGGCGCGCCGCCGGGGCGACTGCAACGCCCATACCGTGCTGTACGTTTCCATGGCGCGGGCATTGGGGTTGCCGGCCCGACCGGTGGCGGGACTGCTGCGCGTCGACGGCCGCTACTACTATCACGCGTGGGCCGAGGTGTATCTGGGCGACTGGGTGGCGGTCGATCCGACACTCGACCAGTTCCCCGCCGACGCGCAGCACATGCGGCTCGTCGCCGATGGGCTCGCCCGGCCGACCGATCTCGCCCCGCGCGTGGGGCGGCTCACCCTCGACACCCTATGATTCGACTCGAAGGCATTACGAAGCATTACGGCAGTTTCGTGGCGGTGGACCACATCTCGCTCGAGGTGCCGCGCGGCGTCCTGTACGGGTGCCTCGGCCCGAACGGCGCCGGCAAGACGACGCTGCTGCGGATGATCGCCGGAATTCTCAAACCGACTGACGGCCGCGTCCTGATCGGCGACGACGACGTCCAGGCCAACCCGATCGCCGCCAAGATGCGGCTCGGGTTCATCCCCGACCGACCGTTCGTGTACGACAAGCTGACCGGCGTGGAGTTCCTGCGCTTCGTCGCCGGGCTCTACGGCCAGGAGGGCGACGCCGTCGATCGGCGCATCGCCGAACTGCTCGAGGTGTTCGAGCTGTCGAGCTGGAAGGACGAGCTGATCGAGGCGTACAGCCACGGAATGCGCCAGAAGCTTATCATCTCGAGCGCGCTGATCCACCGGCCCGAGTGCATCGTGGTCGACGAACCGATGGTGGGGCTCGACCCGAAAGGGGCCCGGTTGCTCAAGGACATCTTCCGCCAGTTCGTGGACCGTGGCGGGACGGTCCTCATGAGCACGCACACGCTGGAGGTGGCCGAGGCGATGTGCGACCAGATCGGCATCCTGCAGCACGGCAAGATCGTCGCGCACGGCACGATGGTCCAGATCCGGCACCAGCATGCCGCCGGCGACGCCAGTCTCGAGGAGCTGTTCCTCAAACTGACGGGAGGACACGCCGTGCGCGAGCTGGTGGAGGTTCTGGGAGGCGTCCGCTGACACAGCCGTCGCTGGTGCACGTGCTGCAGCCGAAGTGGCGCACCGCGTTGCAGCGGGTGCGCCAGGAGCGGGCGCGGGGCGGCGGCGGGAAGCTCGTTATCCTCGTGATCGTCGGCTGCCTCTTCTGGGCGGGCGCGTACGGGGTGTGTTACTGGGTGCTCCGGGCGCTGCGCAGCGTGGAAGAAGTGGGTGTGCCCATCGCCGGCAAGATGCTGGGGATCGTCCTGCTGTCGTTCATGTCGATCCTGATCCTCTCGAACGTCATTACCGCGCTGTCGAGCTTTTTTCTCGCCAAGGACCTCGACCTCCTCGTCTCGGCGCCGGTGGACTGGCTGCGGCTCTATCTCGCCAAGCTCGGCGAAACGCTGGTGCACTCCTCGTGGATGGTGGCGCTGACGAGCGTACCGATTCTCGCGGCGTACGGCGTCGTGTTCCGCGGCGGGCTGCTGTTCATTCCCTATGTCCTGCTGGTCGTGCTGCCGCTGCTCTTGCTCCCGGCCGTCGTCGGCACGGCTCTGACCCTGATCCTCGTCAACGTGTTCCCCGCGCGCCGCACGCGCGACCTTCTGTCGATCATCGCCCTCGGCGCCGCCGCGGGCGTCATCCTGCTGTTTCGCCTGATCCGCCCCGAGCAGCTCGCCCGTCCCGAAGGGTTCCAGAACCTGGTCGCATTCCTCGCGGTGCTGCGGACGCCGACGTCCCCGCTGCTGCCGAGCGAATGGGCGTCCCGTGCGTTCATGGGATTTCTCGATGGAGAGTTCGATCCGCAGCCGCTCATCCTCCTTTGGACCACCGCGGCGGCATTTGTCACCCTGGGCGCGATCCTGCACCGCCGGCTCTATGCGACGGGGTTCACCAAGGCGCAAGAGGGCGCCGAGCGATTCGTCAAGGGCGTGGTCTGGCGCAACACCATCGGTCTCGTGCTCCTTCCGCTTCCCGTCGCGAAACGTGAGTTCGTGTTGAAGGACATCAAGCTGTTCTTCCGCGACACCACGCAGTGGAGCCAGCTGATCCTGCTCGCGGTGCTCGTGGTGGTCTATCTCTTCAACATCAAGGCGCTGCCACTGCATCGGGGCGAGCAGGTGGGATTCTTCTACGTCACCCTCGTATCATTCCTCAATCTCGGCCTGGCTGGCTTCGTGCTCGCCTCGATCGCCGCGCGATTCATTTTCCCAGCCGTCTCGCTCGAGGGACGCCAGATGTGGCTGTTGCGCTCGAGCCCGCTCGACCTGCGGGCGCTGCTGTGGTCCAAGTACTGGGTCGGGACGATCCCGCTCCTCGTGCTGGCGCTGCTGCTCACGGGACTGACCAATGTCCTGCTCCAGGTGAGCGCCTTCATGATGGTCCTGAGCCTCGTGACGATTTGTGCGCTGACGCTCGCGATCGCCGCGCTGGCGCTCGGCTACGGCGCCCTGTATCCCCAGTTCGAGACCGAGAATGCCGCTCAGATCCCCACATCGTTCGGCGGGCTCGTGTTCATGATGACGACCATCGCGCTGCTTGCCGGCGTCATCTTCCTGCTGTATCAGGCCGTCTACGCGTACCTGCGAGCCGGCTACGAGCACGAACCTCTGGTCGTGGACCGGGGGATGATCCTCTGCTTCGCGGGCGCCGCCATCCTGTGCCTCGTCGCAACCGTGGTACCGCTGTGGGTGGGATTGCGGAAGATGGAGAGCTTCGACTTCTAGGAGAAAATGAGGGATCACGGGTGACCGACCCTCGTGATCCCTCGCCGTGCACCGGCAGCACTACAGCTTGAAGTTGATCCCGCCTCCGAATTCCACACGATCGGCGTTGCCGACGATAACGTGAATCTGGGCGAACGGCTGCCAGCCGACCGCCTTGAACTCCCAACCGCCCAGGAGCCCGAGTCCCGCGTCGGTGCTCGACGCGCTGATGCCCAGGACCGTCACGCTCGTATGCGTGATGTCCAGGCCCCCGCCGACATAGAGGCCCGAGTTCGCCATGTTGAGCTTCGGCCAGTAGCGGCCTTCCGCGTTGATCGCCCACGCGGTGACGTTATTGCCGGGGAAGTAGATGTCGAACGATGGATAGAAATCGAACTGATTGGCGACCGGCAGCGAGAACTGCGCACCGATGTAAAAGTCGAAGCTGTTCGTCGCGACGCCCAGCTGCGGTCCGAGCGTCGGCCGGTCGCTCTGGCCTTGAGACTCGGCACGGCGCTGCGCGGATGCGGACGAAACAGCTGCCAGAGTGACCAGCACGGCTAGGGTCAGGCGTCGAGTCAGATCGCTCACTCTCGCTCTCCTCGGAGAAGGTCGTGAAACAACGCGGCTAGTGCAGGTCGAAGCTGATCCGCCGCTCGACGCGTGCAAACGGTGGAGGCCGCGACTGAGGCGGCCCGAGGGCGGCGGCCGAGAACAGATAGGATACACGAAGTCGAAATGCAAGGTCCGAGGCAACAGCAGTTGCGAATGGTTGCTCCTCCCTGAGTCCTATTCCACGCGGAAGGGAATGCCCCACTCGTCAGACCGGTAATTGTCGGCTGAGCCGAGCTCGAGTGTCGCGGCGTCGCCGTTGCCGTCGTCGATCATCCGAACGCGGCACCACCGAATCCCCAGGGTCAGGCAGCGACGCGCCGACCGCACACCGCGCAGAAGCGCGCATCGGGTGGGAGCGCGGTGCCGCACTTTCCGCAAAACCCGGTGGCGTTGGACAACCGCCGGCCGCAGGCGGAGCAAAATTTCGCGTTGGCCTCGGGTCGCACGCCGTGCGTCGGGCACACCGAGCCGGCAATCGGCACGACCGCGCGCGGACGCGCTGCGGGGGATTCGGGCCCCGGCACGGCGGCCGCGTCGCTTCGCAGGGCGGCGAGCGCTTCCGCCGTATACTTGGCATTCAGCGCATCGTAATCGGCGTCACTGAGTTTTCCGGTGGCGCGATCGAACTCGATCTCTTTCAACGCCCGCAGGGCGACCGAGCGCGGCGAGAGATCGTCCTCGGGATCCTCCTCGTCCATGGTCACGGGAGCGTCGACGTCCGCCGGCGGAGGAGAGAGGACCGGCCGCAGCACAAAAAAGACGGCCGCCGCCGCGAGAGCGAGGCCGGCAACGAGCTCGAGGATCGAGCTCACGCCTCGGTACGCCGCAGTGCTTCTCGCAGGCGCTCGAGCTCGGCGGGCGAGCCGCCGGCGTCCGCCGCGCTCGTCGCGGCCGGAGCGGGGTTGGCGCGCTTCACCCAGCGCGCCAGGGCGAGGGTGAGCGCCACCCCGGCGACCAGAACGACCGCCCAGGGCGTTCCCCAACCGATCAGGTTGAAGCCGCGCTTCGGCGGCGCCATCAGGATCTCCAGCCCGTGCTCTTGCACGAACGCCGCGATGATCTGATCCGCGTTCTTGCCCGATTCGGCGAGCGCCAGCACCTGGGCGTGCATCTTGGGGCTGACGGGACAGGTGAAGTCCGTGGTGCGACAAGTGTAGACGTCGAGCCCGCAGCCGCAGGTGCACTTGATGCGTTTCTCGATCGCCTGGATCGCCGCATCGTTGTCTTTCGCGGTCACCGGCTGCACCGCCGGGATCCAGGAGGGGTCGTACAGCCGGCCCGAGGGATTGGAAGACGTGTCCTGTGTTTGACGGACGAGGGTAGGCACCGAGGTGAGCGCGCCAAACGCCGACCCGAGGAACGCGCGGCGATCCATCATTCTTTCGCCACCAGCTTCACCGCATATCCCGCCTGCGCCCGACGCACCGTGATCGATCCGCCGCCCGGCCACATCACGATGAGACCACCCAGGGCCACGATCATCCCGCCGTACCACACCCACCAGACGAGGGGATTGATGGTGAAGCGATACACCGCCTGCTCGCTCCCGTTCACGACGCCCGCGAGTACGACGTACAGGTCCTCGCGCATGTCGCTCCGAATCCCCACCTCGGTGGATGGCTGGAACGTGGGATTCCCCTCGGCGTCCACGTGCTGCCGTTTCTCGGTCGTCAGCAGGCCGACGCGCTTGCCGTTGCGGCTCACCTCGACAGTGGCTGCGGTGACCTGGCGGTTCAAGGCCTGATACTGCGAGATCCCGAGATGCGTGAACGTGTAGGTCCACCCATAGGGGCTCCTGATCGAGGCCGACTCGCCGGGCCTGAGCGTGGCCTCGGTTTCCGTCTTGAAGGCGTACCCGGCGAACGCGATGAACAGGATCAGAATGCCGAGGTGTACGACATAGCCGCCGTAGCGGCGGCGGTTGCGCGCGAACAGGCGGCCGAAGGCGAGCAGCCAGGTTTCACCGTACTGGCGGTGCCGCGCCGAGACGCCGCGCCAGAATTCCTGGATGATTGTCGTGAAGACGAAAGCCGCCAGCCCGATCGCGATGACCGGGTAGCGGTCGCGCATTCCGGCGGCGAGCAGCGCGAGGATGGTGAGCACGCCGGCGGTGGCGGGAACGGCGAACTGGCGCTTCAGGTTGGGCACCGACGAGCGCCGCCAGGCGATGAGCGGTCCGATCCCGGTGAACAGCAGCAGCAGGAGTCCCAGCGGAATATTCACGCTGTTGAACCAGGGCGCCTTCACCGTGACTTTCGTGCCGCTGAAGAGCTCGGTCAGAATCGGGAGCAGCGTACCGAAGAGGACCGTGAACGCGATCCCGACGAGCAGCAGGTTATTGAAGAGGAAGCTCGCCTCACGGCTCACCATCGACTCGAGCTGCGAGTCCGCCTCGAGCAGCGGCAGCCGCTTGGCGTAGATCCAGAAGCTCACCGTCGCGGCGAACACGAGGAACACGCCGAAGAAGTAACCGACGTTCGATTCCGTGAACGAGTGCACCGACGCGATCACGCCGGAACGGGTGATGAACGTGCCGAAGATGGACAAGAGCCACGAACCAATGATCAGCCCCAGGTTCCACTTCTTCAGCATGCCGCGCTTTTCCTGGATCATCACCGAGTGCAGGAACGCCGTCATCGTCAGCCACGGCAGGAACGATGCGTTCTCCACCGGATCCCACGCCCAGTAGCCTCCCCACCCCAGCTCGACGTAGGCCCACCACATCCCGAGGCAGATGCCGATCGAGAGGAACAGCCAGGAGAGCAGCGTCCACTTGCGGATCGCCACCAGCCAGTCGGCGTCGAGGCGCTTCGTCAACAGCGCCGACATCGCGAACGCGAAGGGAATCGTGATCGAGATGTAGCCGAGGTAGAGCATCGGCGGATGGAAGACCATCCCGGGATTCTGCAGCTGCGGGTTCAGCCCGCGGCCATCCACGGGCGTGTATGCCAGCCGCTCGAACGGATTGGAGTGGCTGATGCTCGAGAACACCATCACACTGAGGAAGAAGGTGCACACGAGCGACGTGATCGCGCCGACGTACGGGAGGTACACGCGGTGGCGCGGCGCGGTGAGGGCCTGGGCGAGGGCGCCGAACACCGAGAGCACCGTCGCCCAGAAGAGGAGACTGCCCTTCTGCCCCGCGTACAGCGCCGACCAGGTGTAGAAGATCGGCAGATTGCGGCTGGTGTAGGCGGCGACGTACTCGACGTTGAAGTCGTGGCGGAACAGCGCCACCTCAAGACAGACCACGGCGACGAGCAGCACACCGCACAGCGCGTAGACGGCGTGTCGCGAGCTGGCGATCAGATCGGTCCGGCCGCGGGCGCCTCCCAGAAATCCGGTGAGCGCGCCCCAGGCGCCGAGGAGAAACGCAACCCAGAGCGCGAGACTGCCGAGCAGCGTCATTTACGCTTTGGGAACCGATTCGTACCGGGAGCCACACTTCGCCAGCACGTCGGTCGCATGGATGATCCCGTCGCGCTGGATGCGGCCTTCGACCACGACTTCGACGCTGTCATTGAAGGTATCGGGAGCGATGCCCCGGTAGATGACGGGATAGGTCGCGCTCCCGTCGGTCACCCGGAAGCTGATCGTCTGGCTCGCGACGTCGCGGTTGACGCTCCCGGGGACGACGCGCGCGCCGACCCGCATGCCGACGTCGTAGAACGTCGGATCCGTGGCCAGCTTCTGCGACAGCTCACTCGGGGTGAAGAAGTATTGTCCCGTCTGCTTCAGGCCCGACGCCATGAGATAGCCGACCGACCCCACGATCAGCACTGTGAAGATGGCGAACTTCAGTCCTGGTTTCATAATTCCATTATACAGCCGGGAGACGGAGGCGCTCCAGTACCCGCCCGCATACATTCGTTCATTATTTCCTCATGACCGCCTCATCTGAGATTCCGGTCACGGCGCCTCCGTTGCCGCGGACTTCGCTGATCGCAGCCCCGGGATCGGCGACCATCGATGCGACCGTCGTCGAGGATCAGGTTGCCCGGGAGCAGCTGCGGCGGCTGGTGGGTGAAAGCCCGCGGGCCGAGGTCGCGCATCTCGTGCTCATCTCCGTGGTCGCGGTGCTGCTCTGGCCATCGGTCGCACACGCTACCCTGGCCGTGTGGGCGGTCGCGGTCACGGCCTGCACTCTGATCCGCGGCGCGTTGCGTGCCCGTTTGCGACGCACCGGCGACCCCCCAGGGCGGGCGCTCGGGCGGATACGCCTCGCCCTGGCAGCCACCGGCCTGGCGTGGGGCGTCGGCACGGCGGCGGTGTTGACTGAGGGGGACGTGCCGCATCCTGGCCTCCTCCTCGTCGTGCTCTGCGGCTTGGCGGCAGGCGGCGTTGCTTCGCTCGCGGGCGACTTGTGGGCATTCCGCTACTTCATCGTCGGCCTCCTCGTCCCGGTCCCCGTCGGCATTCTGCATGGCGCGTTTCAGCCTGACACGGCGATCGCTGTCTTTCTCGTGGTCTTTTACGCGGCGGCGATGCTCGTCTTCCACCAGGCCTCCTACCGACTGCTGTACGATCATCTTCAGCAGGCGTTCGCCCTCGCGCGTCGCGAGCAACAGGCGGTTCAGGACCGGGCCTACCTCGATGCGGTGTTGGCAAGTGCTCCGGTCGCGATCGCGGTGCTCGGGGGCGACGGCCGGGTCCGCGGCATCAACCCGCAGTTCGAGTCCCTGTTCGGGTATGCCGCCGCCGACGCGATCGGCCAGGATCTGAACGAGCTCATTGTCCCCCCCTCGGCGCTCTCCACGGCGGCACGCTTCGACACGCTGGCCAGACAGGGCGAGCGGGTGACGGCCGAGCTCGAGCGGCGCCGCAAGGACGGGTCGCTCGTACCGGTGATGGCCTCTGCGAGTCACGTCGCCGGCACGCCCGGCGGAGACATCTTCGTCATGTACGAGGATATCTCGGACCGGCGCCAGGCTCAGGACGCGCTGAGTCAGCTCGCCAACATCGTGGAATCGTCGGAAGACGCGATCGTCGGGCAGACACTCGACGGCGTCGTGGTGAGCTGGAACGCCGCCGCCGAGCGTATGTTCGGATACGCCCTGGACGAGATCAAAGGCCGCCGCATTTCCCTGCTCCGCCCCCCGGAGCTGGCCGCGGAGGCGGAAGATGTCCTCGAGCGGATCAAGCAGGGCGAGCACGTCGATCATTTCGAAACCGTCCGCTTGCGCAAGGACGGGTCCCGCATCCCGGTCTCGCTCAGCATCTCGCTGACGCGTGACTCGCACGGGCGGATCAGCGGCTTCTCGACGATCGCGCGGGACGTGAGCGGTGCGGTGGCGACCCGGGAAGCGCTCCGTGAGGCGCGCGACGCCGCGCAGCGCCTGGCCCAGACGCGGAGCTCCTTCCTCGCCAACATGAGCCACGAAATCCGCACGCCGATGAACGCGATCCTTGGGCTGACGGAGCTGCTGCTCGACACCGCGCTCGCGCCGGAGCAGCGGCACTCCCTTTCGCTCGTTCAGAATTCAGCCGAGACGCTGCTGACGCTGCTGAACGACATCCTCGACCTGTCGAAGATCGAGGCCGAGCACCTGCAACTCGAGTCGATTGCGTTCGATCTCGAGCACCTCGTGGAGTCGACGGTGGAGCTGCTCGCCATCCGTGCGCGGGAACGCCGTCTCAACCTCCTCGCCGACGTCGCCTCCGATCTGCCGGCGAGCGTGCGGGGAGACCCCACCCGGCTGCGCCAGATCCTCACCAACCTGATCTCGAACGCGATCAAGTTCACGCACGAGGGCGAGGTGATCGTCGCCGCGACCCGGACGGCCGCGGGGGATGGCCGCCCGCTGATTCGCTTCGCGGTGCGCGATACGGGCATCGGCATCCCCCCCGACAAGCTGGGTGCCATCTTCGAGGAATTCAGCCAGGCCGACACGTCCACGACCCGCAAGTACGGCGGCACGGGACTGGGGCTCGCAATCTGCCGCCGCCTGGTACGCCTTATGGGAGGCGAGCTGGCCGTTGCGAGCCACGTCGGTCAGGGAACGGAGTTCAGCTTCGCCATCCCGCTCGACACGAGTGCCGCCGTCGAGTCAGCGCCCGCCAGGTCCGCACCGCTCGCGGGCCGCCGCGTGCTGGTCGTCGATGACAACCCCACGAACCGCGGCATCGTCCTCACCATGCTGGCGGCTGCGGGACTGGATGTGACCGAAGCGGCCAGCGGAGCGGCGGCGCTCACCCTGCTGGGCCGCGCGCAGCGGGACGAAACGCCGTTCGATCTCGCCGTCCTCGACTCCGAGATGCCGGAGATGGACGGATTTACCCTGGCCGCAGCGGTCCGCGCCGATGTGGCTGTGGGTGCCACGCCCCTCGTGATGCTCACTTCGGCGGGACAGCGCGGCGACGGACAACGCTGCCGCGACCTCGGCATCGATGGATACCTCCCCAAGCCCGCATCCCGCAGCGATCTCCTGGAAACGCTCAGGACGATACTGGCCGGGTCGAGCGCGAGGGGAGCCGCGCGGAGCGGCGCGGGCGGCATCGGCCGCGTGGTCACCCGGCATTCCATCGCGGAGTCCCGCCGGCGTCTCAACATTCTCGTTGCGGAAGACAATCCGGTGAATCAGGAAGTCGTGGCCGCGATGCTGCGCAAGCGGGGTCACACGATCGACGTCGTCGCCGACGGCCGCGCGGCGGTCCTTGCCGCGGCTCGCGCGCGCTACGACGTGATCCTCATGGACATCCAGATGCCGGAAATGGACGGGTTCGAAGCAACGCACGCGATCCGAGCCACGCCGGCGGGCAAGGATCTCCCGATCATCGCGCTCACTGCCCACGCCCTGTCCGGCGAGCGGGAACGGTGCCTGTCGCATGGGATGACCGACTACCTCACGAAGCCGCTGCGGGGGCACGAGCTGTTCGCGGCGGTGGAAGGCTGGGCGCCCGGCGGAGCGGAAGACGCCCCGGCGCTGGCGGCAGCCGCGGGAGTCATGCCTCTGGTCGATGTCGCGGGGTTCCGCGAGCAGATGCGACTCGCCGGCGCCGAATCCGCCGTGGACCAGATCCTCGACACCTTCCTCGCGAGCACGCCGCAACGCATCGGCGCGATCACTGCCGCGCTGTCCACCGGCAGCGCGACCGCCATCGAGCGGGCCGCGCACGCCTTGAAGTCCGCGGCCGCGACGATCGGCGCGAAATCGCTGGCGGCCCTGCTGCAGCAGCTCGAGATCGCCGGGAAGGAGGCCGATGTCCCGCGTGCCCGGTCGCTGGGCACCGAGATCGAGGGCGTGAGTGTGGCGGTCGTCGACTACCTCACGCAGCTGCGCTCGCGCCGCCCCTCCCCCGGCTCCTGACGCGCTACACGGCCCGCGCCAGCGCCCACGCCGCCGCCGCCGCGGCGTCCGCGACCCGCGGCAGCTCGGTCACAGCCGCAAAGTTGTCGCGCAGTCCCACGATCGGGGTCCCGATCCGCAGCGCCAGCGCGATCTCCGACAGGGTGCCCGAACCGCCGCCGATGGCGACGATCGCCCGGGCGACGCGCACGATCAGCGCGTTGCGCATCTCGCCCATCCCCGTCGCGAGCGGAATGTCGATGTAGGCGTTGGCGTCGTGCGTGTCGGTGCCGGGGAGGATCCCGATCGTCAGCCCGCCCGCCGACCGGACGCCCTTGGCGGCGGCTTCCATGACCCCCGTGAGCCCGCCGCACACCACCACGGCGCCGCCCTGTGCCAGGCGCCGGCCCACCTCCTCGGCGAGTGCGGCTTCGGCCGTCGTGCAGGTGGAGCCACCGACGACGGCGACGATCGATCTCACGAGCCGCTCCCCACTCCGCCGGCTGCCCAGTGCAGGGCCGTGGCGACGGCTCGCCGCCACTCCGCTGCCCGGCGTTGCGTTTCGCCGGCTGCGGGGCCCGGATCGAAGCGCTGAAAGCGGCGCCCGGCGAGGAAGTCGTCGGCCCGCCGCCACACTCCCGACGCGATCCCGGCCAGGGCGGCGGCGCCCAACGCCGTGGTCTCGACGACGTCGGGGCGTGCGACCGGCACGCCGAGCAGATCGGCCTGGAACTGCATCAACCAGTCGTTGGCGGCGGCGCCTCCATCCACCTGCAGCGCCGCGAGCGCCAGATGGGCATCGGCCGTCATCGCATCGAGCACCTCCTGGGTGCCGAACGCCATCGCTTCCAGGGCCGCACGCACCAGGTGCGCGCGAGCGGTCCCGCGCGTCAGGCCCACAATAGTCCCGCGCGCCTGCGCCTCCCAGTGGGGCGCGCCGAGTCCGACGAAGGCGGGGACGAAATAGACCCCACCCGTGTCGACCACGTCGCGCGCGAGCTGCTCGGATTCGGCCGCGTGGTCGATAATGCGCAGGCCGTCGCGCAACCATTGAATCGCCGCCCCGGCGATGAACACGCTGCCCTCGAGCGCGTACGCCGGAGCCCCCGTCGCATCGCACGCGATCGTGGTGAGCAAGCCGTGATGCGAGACGGGCCGGACCGTGCCCGTGTTGAGCAGCAGGAACGCCCCTGTCCCGTAGGTGTTCTTCGCTCCCCCGCTTGCCCAGCACCCCTGCCCGAAGAGGGCCCCCTGCTGATCGCCGACCATACCGGTGATCGGCACATCGGCGCCGAAGAATTCCCCGCGCGCGACGCCGAACGTCCCGCTCGAGGGCAGCACCGCGGGCAGCGCGTCACGCGGGACCCCGAAGAGCGCGAGCAGCTCGTCGCTCCAGCCATGTCGCCCGATGTCGTACAGCATCGTGCGGGACGCGTTGGTGTGGTCGGTGGCGAAGACCGCGCCGCCGGTGAGCCGAAACAAGAGCCACGCATCCACCGTGCCGAACACGGCGTCTCCGGCGTCCACCCTAGACCGGAGACCGGGGACGTGCCGCAGCAACCACTCGATCTTGGTCGCGGAAAAGTAGGGATCGAGCACCAACCCGGTGTCCTTGCGGATGGCGTCCCCCCGGCCGGCCTGCGCGAGCTCGGCGCAGCGCGGGGCGGTACGTCGATCCTGCCACACGATGGCGCGATGCAGCGCTCGCCCCGTGGCGCGATCCCACACGCACACCGTCTCTCGCTGATTGGTGATCCCGATGCACAGCGGCACGACCCGGGCCTGCTCGAGGGCCTCCCGTGCGGCGGCGACCGTCACGCGCAGGATGTCCTCGGGATCGTGCTCGACTTCGCCAGGTGCGGGAAAATGCTGCGGCAGCTCGCGGTATCCACGCCCCAGCACCGATCCGTCGGCGGCGATGACGAGGGCGGTCGATCCGGTGGTGCCCTGGTCCAGCGACAGGACGGCGGTCACGGATCCGTCCCGAAGGGCGGGTGCACGAGACCGCGCTCCGTGATGAACGCCGTGACGTAGCGGGCCGGGGTGACATCGAATGCGGGGTTGAACGCCTCCACCGCGCTCGGCGCGATGGGGCGTCCGGCGATCGATTTCACTTCGTCGGCCGAGCGCGCTTCGATGGGAATCGCATCGCCGTCGGCCGCACCCAAGTCGATCGTGGAGGACGGCGCGCAGCAGTAGAAGGGCACACCGTGATGGCGTGCCAGCACGGCGACCGGGTAGGTCCCCACCTTGTTCGCGAAATCCCCATTGGCGGCGATGCGGTCCGCTCCGACGAGCACGAGATCTATCCGCGCGCGGCGCATCAGCGTCCCCGCCGCCCCGTCGGCGAGGAGCGTGCAGGGCACCCCCGCTTCGCTCAGCTCCCAGGCGGTGAGCCGGGCGCCCTGCAGCACCGGCCGCGTTTCGTCGACGAAGACGTGGACGCGGCGACCCGCCTCGTGCGCGAGGTAGATCGGTGCCAGCGCGGTCCCGATCCCGCCGGTGGCGAGGGCGCCGGCGTTGCAGTGCGTCAGGACGTTGGCCCCGTCCTGGAGGAGCGGCAGCCCCGCCTCGCCGATGCGGCGGCACATCGCGCGATCTTCCTCCCAGATGGCCGTCGCCTCGACGCGCAGACGCTCCCAGAGCGCAGCCGCGTCGCCCGGCGTCCGCTCCGCGACATCGCGCATGCGCGCCAGCGCCCAGCGTAGATTGACGGCGGTGGGTCGGGTGTCGGCGAGACAGGCGGCCGCCTTCCGGAGCTGGGCCAGGAATGCGTCTCGGCCGCCGTGGCGGGCATCCCGCAGCCCGGCGACGAGTCCCATCGCGGCGGCGATCCCGATGAGCGGCGCACCGCGCAGCTGCAGCGTACGGATCGCCGTGGCTGCATCGTCGATCGTTTCGAGATCGCGGTGCACGAGGGCTTCCGGCAGGGCACGCTGATCCACGATGCGGACGGCGCCGGTGGGCGACCACGAGATGGCCTGGACGGACATGGGGAAAAGCTAATGCTGAATGCAGAATGATGAACGCAGCATTCGCCTGAGCAAGTCGCTGGAGCAATTTCTGCATTCTTCATTTCGCATTCCGCATTCTTCGTGTAGCATTCTTCGCTATGGACTACCAAACCCTCCTCTTCGACATCCGCGACGGTGTGGCGTACATCACCGTGAATCGCCCCGACAAACTCAACGCCCTGAACGACCAGGTGATGGCGGAGCTCGCCGAGGCCGTCGAGCGCATCGCGACCGCCCCCGAGATACGCGGCGCGATCATTACCGGCGCGGGACCGAAAGCGTTCATCGCCGGGGCCGATATCGGCGACTTGTCGCGCCAGGGGCCGTTCGACGGGAAGGCACGCGCGATGCGCGGACAGGCGGTGCTGCGCCGGCTCGAGACGTGCGGCAAGCCCGTCGTCGCAGCGGTGAACGGCTACGCGCTGGGCGGGGGATGCGAGCTCGCGATGGCCTGCCACCTGCGGATTGCCAGCGACACCGCGAAGTTCGGCCAGCCCGAGGTGAAGCTGGGCATCGCGCCGGGCTACGGAGGCACGCAACGGCTGCCGCGGCTCGTCGGGAAGGGAGTCGCGCTGCAGCTGATCCTCTCCGGCGAAATGATCGACGCCCAGGAGGCGTACCGCATCGGCCTCGTGAACAAGGTCGTGCCCGCGCCGGCGCTGCTCGCGGAATCGGAGAAGGTCCTGCGGGGTATCCTCGCCATGGCGCCGCTCGCCATCCGCCTGTGCCTCGAAGCCGTGGATCAGGGCCTCGAGATGACGCTCGACGAAGGCCTGCTGCTCGAAGCGAACCACTTCGGCCTGCTGGCCGCCACGGACGACATGAAAGAAGGGACCACCGCATTCCTCGAGAAGCGCCCGCCGCGTTTCGTTGGACGCTGACGCTCGTGTTCGCGGCAGGCGCCGCGACGTTCGCCTGCCAGGCGGACCGGGAACGCCCCGGCCCCCCCCGCCTCGTCATCACACTCGGCCAGGACACCGTGCGATCGCCCGATACGCTCGCCGGCTCGTTGCGGGCCGATGCTCCCGACGGCATCGACTCCGTCTGGTTGTCGGTCGATTCCGCCTCGACCCTTGACGCGGACGGGTTGCTCGAGCCGACGTTCCTGGCCTCGTTCCGCGCACCGATCCGCGCCGGGCATGCGTCGAGCGACCACGTGTCGGTGCGGGTCAGTGCCCGCGACGTCTCCGGCTACGTCGGACGCCTCGATACCTTCGTGGTCGTGAGTGGTCCCTGACCCCCCTTCCAAGCCCCTGTCAGCACGGCAAATAGGGGCTCGCCGCAGCCCGACTAAGTATTGACGGGACAACAATTTCCGGGTATTTTGGTAGGGCTTTCCGAGGCACTCTTTTTGACCCTTCCTAGATGACCGAGCAGGATCGGAAACGGCGTGCGCCGGTGGCCGTGGGGGAGGCCCTCGAGGGGTACCTCACCCGGTCGGGGCTCGGGCCGCGACTGGCTCAGGCGCGGGTCGTGACGGAGTGGGCGGGCCTCGTGGGGGCGCAGGTCGCGGCGGTCACCACCGCTGAATCGGTGTCCCCCGACGGCACGCTGTTCGTCCGGGTGGCGACGAGTGCCTGGAGAAACGAATTGCAGCTCATGATGCCCGAGCTGATGGCGCGCGTGAACGCGGGCCGCGGCGCGGGCCGGATCAAGACCATTCGCTGGCTCTAACCTGGTACACCATGGCGAAACCGAAAAAGCCGACGGCTCAACAGACGAAACACAACGGAAACGGCGACTATCAAGCCGACTCGATCCAGGTCCTGAAGGGCCTGGAAGCGGTGCGGCGCCGTCCGGCGATGTATATCGGCTCGGTCTCGGGCCGTGGCCTGCACCACCTAGTCTACGAGGTCGTGGACAACTCGGTGGACGAGGCGCTCGCGGGCTTCTGCACCAAGATCGACGTCACGATCCACGAGAACAACGCCATCACCGTGGTGGACAACGGCCGCGGCATACCGGTCGACATCCACAAGACCGAGAAGAAGCCGGGGGTCGAGGTCGCGCTGACGGTGCTGCACGCCGGCGGCAAGTTCGACAAGAGCACGTACAAGGTGTCGGGCGGGTTGCACGGCGTCGGCGTGTCGGTGGTGAACGCGCTGTCGAAGAAGCTCGAGGTCTGGGTCGACCGCGACGGCAAGCGCTACCACATGTCGTTCGAGAAGGGCGACACGAAGAAGAAGCTGGAGGTGATCGGGAAGGCGAAGGGCACCGGCACCACGGTCTGGTTCCTCCCCGACGACGCCATCTTCACCGAGACGCGCTTCGACTTCGCCACCATCGCCACGCGGCTGCGCGAACTCGCGTTCCTCAACAAGGGCCTGCAGATCACGCTCACCGACGAGCGCAAGGGCTCCCAAAGGACCGAGACCTACCTCTATAAGGGCGGCCTCGTCGAGTTCGTGAAGTGGCTGCTGGGCAGCCGGAAACCGCTGCACCAGAAAGTCATCGCCTTCGAGGCGCGGCGTGACGGGGTCGAGGTCGAAGGCGCGGTGCAGTACGACGAGGGCTACAACGAAAACACCTTCTCCTTCGTCAACAACATCAACACGCACGAAGGCGGCACGCATCTCACCGGGTTCAAGTCGGCGCTGACGCGCACGATCAACGAGTGGGCGAAGAAGGACGGCCTCCTGAAGAAGGAGGAGTTCACCCTCTCGGGCGACGATGTGCGGGAGGGTCTCACCGCCGTCTTGCACGTCAAGGTGAAGGACCCGCAGTTCGAGGGACAGACGAAGACGAAGCTCGGCAACTCCGAGGTTGAGGGCGTGGTGAAAAGCGTCGTGAACGACGCGCTCGGCGAATTCCTTGACAAGAATCCGAGCGTCGCGCGGACCATCATCGCCAAGGCGATCTCGGCCGCGCGGGCGCGCGAGGCGGCCCGCAAGGCACGCGAGCTGGTGCGTCGCAAGAACGCCCTGGATGGCGGGATGCTGCCGGGCAAGCTCGCCGATTGTTCGCTCACCGACCCGAAGCTGTGCGAGATGTACCTGGTGGAGGGCGACTCCGCCGGCGGGTCGGCGAAGCAGGGGCGTGACCGCAGCTTCCAGGCGATCCTGCCGCTGCGCGGCAAGATCCTCAACGTGCAGAAGGCGCGCATCGACAAGGTCCTCTCCAACGAGGAGATCCGGACCATCATCACCGCCATCGGCACCGGCGTGGGCGAGGACTTCAAGATCGAGGATGCGCGTTACCACAAGATCATCATCATGACCGACGCCGACGTCGACGGGGCGCACATCCGCACCCTGCTGCTCACGTTCTTCTACAAGGAGATGAAACAGCTGATCGATGCCGGCTACGTCTACATCGCGCAGCCGCCGCTGTACCGCGTCGCCAAGGGCAAAGAGGAGTTCTACGCCTACGACGACAAGCAGCGCGAGGATTATGTGAAGCGGCTGTCGAACGGCACCGAGGGCAAGGGGACCGTCGTGATCCAGCGGTACAAGGGCCTCGGCGAGATGAACCCCGACCAGCTGCGCGATACGACGATGGACCCGCCCAAGCGCACGCTGTTGAAGGTCACGATGGAGGATGCGCTCGAGGCGTCGCAGCTGTTCGAAACGCTGATGGGCGACGAGGTCGAGCCGCGCCGGCGCTTTATCGAAGACAACGCCAAGTTCGTGCGGAATCTCGACGTTTGATCGCGCTCGTCGCCGGCATCGCCGTTCTGTTGACCCTGCTGGGTTGGTTCCTGCTCAGCGGCCGGGGCGCTACGCCCGAGCCCACGGCCCACCGCCGCGTCGACGAATCGATCGATTACACCGAGCTCGAGCAGGCGGAGCGGGAGGTCCGGGACGCGGACGACGAGGACGGCGTGCGCGACTGGGGACCGGGCGCCGGACGCCCCAGGCCTCCGCACCTGCTGTAGCCCGGCCGGGCCCTAGGGCGTCTTCAGCACCACGCTGCTCGAGAGGTCGATGAATTGATCATTGCGGTCCTTCGCCCAGGCCAGCTCATTGTGGCCGGGATCGACGGGCTTCTCCTTTCCATACGAAACCGTCTCGACGCGGTCCCCCGCTATCCCATGGTTCACGAGGTAACTCTTGGCGGTGATGGCGCGCCGGTTGCCGAGTGCGAGGTTGTACTCGTCCGACCCGCGCTCGTCGCAGTCGCCGGCGATCTGCACCCGCACGCCGGGGTTGGCCTCGAGGATCGAAATCTTCTGGTCCAGCAGCTGGGCATCGCCCGACCGGATGATCGCCTTGTCGAAATCGAAGTGGATCATGGCGCCGAGCGCCGTGCGCATCGAGTCGGCCTGACGCCGCATAGCCGCCAGTGAGTCGGCATGGCGCAGCGCCGCCAAGCTGTCCCGCACCCGCGCGTCGGCCAGGGCACGCGCCATGGAATCCTGCCGCGCGCGCGCGGCGGCGAGCGAATCGCTATTGGGTTGTGGAGTCAGGGCTGGCTGCACGGCGTGGTGACATCCGAGCGCCGCGCCCACCGCCACGATCGACACGGCGAGGAAGAGCTTCCCCATACTTGCACCTGAACTTTCACAGGCCGGAGGGTGGGCCCGCGAAGGAATGGCCTGAGCGGTCCTCCGCGGGAGGAGGATCAGACGTGTCACTTCAGTTACTGAGACATCGTTGTGTGCGTCGAGGTAACCGCGGAGACCGATCGGTGCGCCGTGAAACGCTGGGGGCGTTCCACGGCGAGGCGATGGTTTCAAGTCGGAATGTCAGTCGCGGGACGAGGAGTCCGTCCGGGCCGCCGTCTTGAAGAGGTGCAGGTACTGTCCGTAGCCGGCTGCCTGGAGCTGCTCCACCGGAATGAACCGCAGCGCCGCCGAGTTGATGCAGTAGCGCAGGCCCGTCGGCTGGGGGCCATCATCGAACAGATGGCCGAGGTGAGAGTCGGCGTGCGTCGAGCGCACCTCGGTGCGGGTCATGAGAAAGGAACGATCGGTCTTCTCCCGGATATTCCCCGCTTCCAGGGGTTGGGTGAAGCTGGGCCAGCCCGTCCCAGAATCGAACTTGTTCAGGGAGCTGAACAGCGGCTCTCCTGAGACCACGTCCACGTAGATGCCGGGATGATGATTGTTCCAGAATTCGTTCTGGAACGGCGCTTCGGTGGCCGCGTGCTGCGTCACCTGGTACTGCTCGGACGTCAGCGTACGCCGCAGGTCGCTGTCGTTCGGCTTCTTGAACTGCATCGCATGCCACCCCTTCGTTGTGTCGTGGACCACGCGTTGGGCAGCGCCGACGCGTGGCGACAGCAGCAGCGTGAGCACCGTCAGACCGCCAACCCAAATGCGCTGTGTCACTCCACCCTCCGCAAAGTGCCGGTTCGCACCGATCAGAATGCACGTCCGCCGCTCCCGGTTCCAGGGAACTGCAGCAGCTCCGTGGACATTGTACCCGGGGTGGTCCAGTATCGTTTGCCGGCGGGAAGTCGGCCAGGTATTTCCCTACGGATGCGAGGCCCCCCCCTGAATGGAGTCCCCTGATGGCCGGCTGGAGATGGCCGCCCTGGTCGCCGCGTCCTTACGAGTGCGCGGACGCCTTGCGGCGCCTCGATGATTACCTCGATCGCCAGCTCGCCCCCACGGAGCGACGCCTGGTGGAGCAGCACCTCGCGGTCTGCACCGCCTGTTCTTCCAAGTACCGCTTCGAAACCACCTTCGTCACCGAGCTGCGGCGCAAGCTCGCCCGCATCGACGTCCCCCCCCGCCTCGCCGACCGCATTCACAGGGCGCTCCGTCAGGCCGGAGCCTCGGGCGAGCTGCCGGGGACGAGCCCGTGACCGCCGCATCGACCGACTTCGAGACCCTGCTCGCGCCGCTGCTCGACCGGGCGTACGGGCTGGCCTACAGCCTCACACATGATCGGTCCGACGCCGAGGATCTGGTCCAGGAAGCCGCGCTCCTCGCCTGCAGGGCTTTCGCACAATTCCAGCGCGGTACGAACTTCAAGGCGTGGTTCTATAAGATCCTGGTGAATTGCTTCTATGGCCAGCACCGCAAGCAGCGCCGGCGGATCGAAACCGTCGACCTCGATAGCGTCCCGTCGCTCTACCTCTACGGCAAGACGTCCGATGTCGGCCTGCACGACCAGAGTGCCGACCCGGCGAGCGCACTGCTCGCCCGGCTCGACGCCGAGCAGATCGTGGCCGCGCTGGAGGCACTGCCGGAGGAATACCGGGTCGCCTGCACGCTCTACTTCGTCCAGGAGTTCTCATACGACGAGATCGCCCAGACGCTCGACGTCCCGCTCGGCACCGTCCGCTCCCGCATCCACCGCGGTCGCAGGCTGCTGCAACAGCGGCTCTGGGACATCGCCGTCGAGCAGGGCATCGTGACGCAATTGACGACCAAGGCCGTGCCTTGACCGAGCAGCAACGACTCGCCGAGGATGCAGCCCGGGTCAGGCAATGGAGGCGCTGGGGGCCCTACCTCAGCGAGCGCCAGTGGGGCACCGTGCGCGAGGATTACTCCGCCGATGGTGACTGTTGGTCCTACTTCCCGCACGATCACGCGCGCAGCCGCGCCTATCGCTGGGGAGAGGACGGGCTCTTGGGGCTGACCGACCGCGACTGTCGGCTCTGTTTCGCGCTGGCGCTGTGGAACGGCCGTGACCCGATCCTCAAGGAGCGGCTTTTCGGGCTCACGGGACACGAGGGTAATCACGGCGAGGACGTCAAGGAGTGCTACTACTTTCTCGACGCGACGCCGACGCACTCCTACGCCAGGGCGTTGTACAAGTACCCGCAGGCGGGCTTCCCGTATGAACGACTGATCGCAGAGAACCGGCGCCGCGGGCTCGACCAGCCGGAGTTCGAGCTCAGCGACACGGGTGTATTCACGGATGACCGCTACTGGGACGTCTTCGCCGAATACGCGAAGGCGTCAGCCGAGGACATCCTGATCCGCATCACCCTCGCCAATCGCGGCCCCGACGCGGCCACGATTCATCTGTTGCCGACGATGTGGCTGCGCAATACCTGGTCGTGGGGCAGGACCGGAGATGGCTATCCGGGACGCGGGCAATTGTCGGCCGTCGATCCGCTCACGATCCAGGCCGTTCACCCGACGCTGGGAGCGTTGCGCCTCTGCGCCGAGGGCGTGCCGGTCGCTCCCGCCCTGCTGTTCACCGAGAATGAAACGAACACGGCGCGGCTCTTTGGATTTCCGAACGCGACGCCGTACGTGAAGGATGCGTTTCACGCCTGGCTGATCGAGGGCCGGACGGAGGCGGTGAATCCCGCGCACGTGGGAACCAAGTCGGCTTTCCACTATCGCCTGGACGTTCCGGCCGGGCGCTCGGTCGTGGTGCGTTTGCGCCTGACTGCCGCCGCGGAGTCGGCGGGCGATGCGTTCGGCGCACCGTTCGACACGGTCTTCGCCGCGCGGATCCGCGACGCGGACGATTTCTACTCGACCCTCGTCCACGACTTTGCCACCGCCGACGAGCGCAACGCCGCCCGGCAGTGTTACGCCGGCCTCCTCTGGTCTCGCCAGTTCTATTGCTACGCCGTGAAACCGTGGTTGGAGGGCGATCCCGCCCAGCCACCGCCACCCGTCGCACGCGCCACTGGCCGCAATGCGGAATGGGTGCACGTCGACAACCGGGACGTGCTGTCGATGCCGGACACCTGGGAGTATCCGTGGTACGCCTCGTGGGATCTCGCCTTTCATACCATCCCGTTCGCGCGGCTCGATCCCGACTTCGCCAAGCATCAGCTCGTTCTGCTGCTGCGCGAGTGGTACATGCATCCCAACGGACAGATTCCGGCGTACGAGTTCGCATTCGGTGACGTCAACCCCCCGGTGCATGCCTGGGCATGCTGGCGCATCTACAAGATGACGGGCCGCCGTGGCGGGCGTGACCGGCTGTTCCTGGCGCGCACCTTCCACAAGCTGCTGCTCAACTTCACGTGGTGGGTGAACCGCAAGGACCCCGAGGGACTCAATCTCTTCGCTGGCGGTTTTCTGGGCCTCGACAACATCGGTGTGTTCGACCGCTCCAAGCCGCTGCCGACGGGCGATCACCTGGAGCAGGCCGATGGAACCGCCTGGATGGCTTTTTTCTGCGTCACGATGCTGTCGATGGCGCTGGAACTCGCGTGCGAGGATCCCGCATACGAGGACGTCGCGTCGAAATTCTTCGAGCACTTCATCGCCATCGCGGACGCCATGAACCGGCTCGGCGGGACGGGTCTCTGGGACGAGGAGGACGGATTCTACTACGACAAGCTGCACGTCGACGGAACGCGGATCCCACTGCGCGTTCGGTCGATGGTCGGGCTGCTGCCGTTGATCGCCTGCGAGGTCATCGAGGAGGAGACCATCACACGCCTCAGCGGGTTTCGTGCCCGCATGCATTGGTTTCTCGACAACCGGCCCGACGTGGCGCGCACCATCGCCTGCATGCACCCCAAGGGACAGGACGGCTTTACCCACCGCCTGCTCTCCATCCCGACCCGCGAGCGGCTCACACGCGTACTGCGCTACCTGCTGGACGAGCAGGAATTTCTCTCGCCCCATGGCATCCGCTCCGTCTCCGCCGTCCACCGGGACCACCCCTATGTCGTGGATGTCCTGGGGGAGCGCCACGAGGTGGAGTACGACCCCGGTGACTCGAAGACGCGCCTGTTCGGCGGCAACTCGAACTGGCGCGGACCAGTCTGGTTCCCGCTCAACTATCTCCTCGTCGAGGCGCTCGAGCGCTACCATCATTTCTACGGCGAGACGCTCGCAGTGGAGTATCCCACGGGATCGGGACGGAAGGCGACGCTGGCCGTGGTCGCGCAGGACCTCGCCAGCCGCCTGGCGGGCCTCTTTCTCCGGGATTCCACGGGCAACCGGCCATGTCACGGCGGCGACTCCCGCTACGCCGGCGATCCCTATTGGCGTGATCTCGTGCTGTTCCACGAATACTTCCATGGGGACACGGGGCGCGGCCTGGGCGCCTCACATCAGACGGGCTGGACCGCACTGGCGGTGAAGTGCTTCGAGGAGACCGCGCGGCGCCGCGCGGCGCGATGATCGAGGCCACGACCGAGCGGGAATGGCTCGAGGCGGACGGCCGCGGGGCCTTCGCCTCGGGAACGGCGCGCGGGCTCCGCACCCGTCGCTATCACGCCTTGCTCATGACCGCGACGGCCCCGCCGACGGGGCGCGTGACGCTCGTGAACGGCGTGGAGGCGTGGCTCGACACCGGCGGGACGCGTCTCCCGCTCACCAGTCAGTACTACGCTCCCGGCGTTCTCGTAGCCGACGCCAGCGCCGCGATCGCGGTATTCACCCCGGACCCCTGGCCACGATGGATGCTGCGGCCCGGCGCAGGGCTGGAGCTGGAACACGCCATCCTTCTGTCGCCCGACCTTCCCGCAGTGGTCCTCACCTGGCGCCTCGTATCGCCGCGCGCGCAATGCCGCCTGTCGGTGCGGCCGCTCATTTCGGGGCGCGATATCCACGCGCTGCATCACGAGAACCCGGTGTTGCGCTTCGCCGCCGACACGTCGGGCGACCGCGTCGTGTGGCGGCCCTATGCGTCGCTTCCCGCGATCCTGGCCCGCTCCAACGGCCGCTACCGACACGACCCGCTGTGGTACCGGCGGTTTCTCTATACCGAAGAGGCGGCACGCGGCCTGGACGCGGTGGAAGACCTCGCCGCCCCCGGGGTGTTCGAATGGGACCTCGCCGCTGGCGAAGCGGCCCTCGTGTTGACGGCGCCCCGACACGCCACGGAGGCGACGACGTTCCGCCAACCGCTGGGCCGGTGGCTGTCGTCCACGCGACGGGCCGAGGAACGGCGGAGGAGCGCCTTTCCATCGCGCCTGCACCGCGCCGCTGATGCCTACGTCGTTCGTCGCGGGAGCGGCAAGACCGTCATCGCCGGCTATCCGTGGTTCACCGATTGGGGACGGGACACCTGCGTGGCGCTGCGCGGGCTCTGTCTCTCCACCGGCCGGCTGAGAGACGCGCGGGAGATCCTCAGCACGTGGTGCGGGACCGTCTCCGCGGGGATGCTCCCCAACCGATTCACCGAGCAGGGCGGCACTCCGGAGTACAACTCGGTCGACGCATCCCTGTGGTTCATTATCGCCGTCGATGCCCTGCTTCGCGCCGCGGCGTCTGTGCGCCCTGCCATCCCCTGGAAGGAGCGCGCGCAGCTGCTCGACGCCGTGCACGCCATCCTCGCCGCCTATGCGCATGGCACCCGCCACGGGATCCGGCTCGACGGCGATGGACTGCTCGCCGCGGGTGAGCCGGGCCTGCAGCTGACCTGGATGGACGCCAAGATCGGCGACTGGGTCGTCACGCCGCGCATCGGCAAGCCGGTGGAAATCCAGGCCCTGTGGCTCAACGCGCTCGCCATCGGAGCGGACCAGGACGAGCGGTGGCGCAAGCCGCTGGAGCGCGGCCGCCGCGCGTTCACCGCGCGGTTCTGGAATGCCGAGCGGCGATGCCTGTACGACGTGGTGGACGTCGATCACCGCGCCGGGGTGTGCGACGGTCGGGTACGCCCGAATCAGATCTTCGCGGTGGGCGGGCTTCCGCGACCGCTGCTCGAAGGAGAGCGCGCTGCCCAGATCGTCGCGATCGTCGAGCAGCGTTTACTCACTCCCCGGGGACTCCGCACGCTGGCACCGGACGACCCGGACTACCGACCGCGGTACCAAGGTGACATGCGCGAGCGCGACGCCGCCTATCATCAGGGCACGGCGTGGCCCTGGCTACTGGGCGCCTTCGTCGATGCGTGGCTCCGGGTACACGGCGATACCACGGCGTCACGCGCTACGGCGCGTCAGCGCTTTCTCGATCCTCTGATCGCACACCTGGACCAGGCGGGATTGGGACACATCTCGGAGCTCGCGGACGCCGAGCCGCCGTTCGTGCCGCGCGGCTGCCCGTTTCAGGCGTGGTCGGTCGGTGAGGCGCTGCGCATCGCGGAGGTCGTGACGTCGCGGGCCGCGCAGCGGTCCCACTAGCGATACACCCCCACGGTTACACGTGGGCCCGCCGTCGCAACCTGTATCGTCCGCCTGGACACGAGGTTCACCATGCGACTCTCCATTCCACTCGCCGGCACCGTCATCGCCTGCGCCTCCCTGATCGCCGCTCCAGCAGCTGCGCAGGCTTCCCGCACCGCGTCCCGCCCGGCGCATGCCGCGTTCCACGCCGTGTTGCGTGGCGCTGACGAGATCCCGCCGGTCGCCTCCCGGGCCGATGGCAGCGCCCAGTTCACGCTCGTCGGCTCCCGGTTGCTGTACCGTGTCAACGTCGACGACCTCCGCGATGTGACGGGCGTCTTTCTTCACATCGGGCACCCCGGCCAGTCGCGCCCCGTTGTTGCCGCCCTCTACGAGGGCATGCGGCCGGGCCTCCTGTCCGGCGTCCTGGCCACCGGCGCGCTGCGCCCCACCGATGTGCGCGGCACGAGCATGGACAACCTGGTACGCGCGCTGCGGCACAATGACGTCTACCTGAGTGTGCACACGCGGGAACATCCGTCGGGGGAGCTGCGGGGTGAGCTGGTGATGCGGACCGCCACCGTCGGCGGCTGAGCATCGAATCGACGGAGCGCCGAAGGCAAGCGGCGCTCCGTCGTGTAAATTGCCCTGGTGACGCTTCCCCCGGCCGCCGCGTCCATCCCTGCGATCCTCGGGGGCCTCGCCATCATGCTCGCCGCAGCGAAGCTCGGCGGCGACCTCGCGACGCGTACCCGGCAACCCGCCGTGCTCGGCGAGCTGATCGCCGGCGTCGTCCTCGGCAACCTGGGCCTGATCGGCATCACGGGGCTCCAGGGCCTCGCGTCCAACCCGACCCTCGATGCCCTCGCCCAGATCGGCGTCATCATCCTGCTTTTCGAAGTCGGTCTCGAGTCCACCGTCCGCGATATGCTGCAGGTCGGCGCAACGGCGGTGCTCGTCGCCACGCTCGGCGTCGTCGCCCCGTTCGGGCTGGGGTGGCTGGTCGGCGGCCTGCTCCTCCCCGGCGAGAGCTGGTACGCCCACGCGTTCCTCGGCGCCACGCTGACGGCCACGAGCGTCGGGATCACCGCCCGTGTGCTGCGAGACCTCGGCAGAAGCGCGACGCCCGAGGCGCGCGTTATCCTCGGTGCCGCCGTGGTCGACGACGTACTGGGACTCGTCATTCTCGCCGTGCTGAGCGGTGTCATTACGGCGGCCAACGCCGGCACCCCGATGGCCGTCGGCAGCGTGGGAATCATTGTCGCGAAGGCCGTCCTGTTTCTGGGCGGTGCCCTCGCGCTGGGACACGTCGTCTCCCCCCGCCTGTTCAGCCTCGCCTCCCGCCTGCATGGACGCGGGGTCCTCCTCGCCACGGCGCTGATCTTCTGTTTCGCCCTGAGCTACCTGGCGGCGCTCATCGGCCTGGCAGCGATCGTCGGCGCCTACGCGGCGGGACTGATCCTTGAGGACGTCCATTACCGCCCCTTCACGGAGCGCGGGGAGCGTCAGCTGGAGGAGCTGCTCCAGCCGATCGGCACGTTCCTCGTGCCGTTGTTCTTTGTGCTGATGGGAATGCGGGTCGACCTCACTGCGTTCGGTCAGTCAGAGATCCTGGGATTGGCGGCCCTCCTGACCGTGGCCGCCATCGCCGGAAAGCAGGTTTGCGGGTTCGGGGCCACGGGCGGGAGGCTCGACCGTCTCACGATCGGCCTCGGCATGATCCCCCGCGGCGAAGTGGGCCTGATTTTCGCGAATATCGGCCTGGGGTTGACGATCGCGGGTGCCGCGGTGATCGATCGCCGGACCTATTCTGCGGTCGTGATCATGGTGATCGTCACGACCCTTGTGACCCCTCCAGCGCTGCGGTGGAGCCTCGAACGAAGACGGGTCAGCGCGCCGTGAGCACCAGCTCGAGTCCCGAGCGGCCGGCGGCCGCGACCTCGGGGGCTAGCGTGAACCGGACCGGCGTGGCCGCAAGCCCGAGGGCGGCGAGCCCTGCCTCATCCACGGTCAGTTCGTAGTCCCCCGCCTTCACACCCATCAAGTAGAAGGCGCCGTCGGAGAACGAAGCGAAGTGCCGCCGCGCACCCGTGTGGTGGTCGGTGAGGACGAGCATCACCACTCCCATCGGTTCGCGGGTGTCGCCGCGCGCGCGCCAGATCCGTCCCTCGATCACCCCGGCGGGCTCGATCGGCACGTCGAGGGTGCGGAACCGGTTCGGATTGGGCACGAGCGTCGCCGTCGCAAACGCGGGAACGAGGAGCGGCGAGTCGATGCTCATGGAATCCACCAGGACGCTCACCGGCTCGAAGGGCAGCAGGTCCCAGACCCTGAACTCGCCGTTCGAGTCCGACACGACCGGCCGCGTCCCGACGATCACGCGGACCCCCGGGAGCAGCGGCTCGCCGGGATCGTAGCGGCCGTTCTGGTTGTCGTCCCGAAAGACGCGCCCGGCGACTCCCGCTCGTGCGATGGAGGGACCGGGCGCCGCCGTCAGCCCGCCGACGGCGCGATCCCACAGTAACGAGCCCTCGACGAGCTGGGACACGCTCGCCGGTGACCGGGGACCGCCGGTCATCGTCGTGAAGGAACGCATCGCCGACAGGTAGGTGTTGAGCGTGATCTGGACGAGCGGTCCCCGCGTGCCGCGCTGCCACAGGACACCCGTCTCGAGACTCACGCCATCCCAGAGCGGGCGCGATGCGTAGACCGCCGCCTGGGTCAACGCCGCCGTCCCGGCGAGCACACGGGACTCGAGCGTCGTCCGGAAGAACGTGGACCCGAGGACGGGGCCCCGTCCCGGCGCCGGCAGCACAAAGGCGCTCATACCGGCGAACGGCTGCGTCGTGGCCGGGCCGCCGGCCGGGGCCGCCTGGCGCTCGACGCGCACATACGGCATCAGGCGCGTTCCTCCCATCTGCAGCGACCCACCGACCCGTCCACGCGTCGTCGCCCCGGTGACGCTGTTGATTTGATCGAGGTTGCCCTCGAAATAGAAGAGGCCATCGCGATGCAGCGGCCGCAGAAACGCCGACAGCGACCACGTCGACCGCTCGCCCGCGACCGTCACGATCGGCGCGACGGGCCGGGTATCGAACACCGTCGCCTGGGCGCTGACCTGCACGTCGAGCGATGGCTCGAACAGCACCGTTCCACGCGCCAGGGCATTGCCGACGCCGGCCACCTCGATCGCCCAGTCATTGGACGGATTGGCCGTGATCTGGGCGTAGGGGTGCCAGAGATCGGCGAGGCTGTCGCGCCAAAAACCGTCCGCCCCGGCCTGCAGCGTTACGCGCGAGGTCAGCCCGTAGCGGAGGTCGACATTCCCGCTCGCCCGGCAGCGCGGATCGCGACACGCCCCACCCGATAGGCCGTACTCGAAGCGCCGTCCCGGCAGGAGATCGCTGAGGACCCGATAGGTGCGGTCGAACTCCCGGACGTCGCCGAGCGGCCCGTAGGCAATGAAGTCGACAGGATTCTCGCCGTAGCGGACGGGAAGGTCGAAGCCGTAATGGCCCGCGGCATCGGCCGTGTCGACGGCGATCAAGCGGCCGTCCTGATACGCCTCCACCGACCAACCGGGCTCCAGACGACCGAGGTACTGCGTGCTGCCGATTACCGTCGAGCGCAGGAACGGCGCGTTGGTCAGAGCGATCCCGCGCAGCTCGCGCAGCCGCGGTCCGGTAGAGAGCCCATCGCCCAGCCGCAGCTGCTTCAACCAGCCGTGGTCCTCCCACACGCCGGTCCAGGAGGCCTCGCCCTGCGCCACGCCGGCGTCGGCGGGTCCCACGCTGCTCGCGCCAACGGCAAGCGATCCACCGAACAGGTCGGTGCCCGCAGTGACGAGGTACGACCCCGCGTCGAGACGCTGGGCTCCGGGCGCGAAGTACGAGTAGTCGAGCGCCAGTCCGTGCCATCCCGACTGCTCGTCCCCCGGCCGGAAATCGGGGTTCTCGCTGTCGTGGCGTCGCGCCAGGGCCGCCCGCGCGGCGTCGCGCCGCACGCGCTGGCCGATGGGGAGCACGTCGACATCCATCACTGTCGCGGAGAGCTCGCTCCAGTCCACCACGATGGTCGTGCCGAGGAGATCTCCCAATCGGTTGACGCCGACATAGAGATCCCCGTCCCGGAAGATCCGCGCTTGGGGATCGAGCCGCACGCGGCGAGCACCCAGGAACATGGTATCACGGCTCGCGGCCGCGAGCAGGCGACGTGGGCCGGGCGGCAGCGACGCCTCAAGCACACCATCCGGCGTGAGGTGGTAGCGGGCCTCGGCGAGCGTGAGAAAGCGCGCCAGCGGCAGCAGCGCTTCGCTCCGGACGCGGTATGCCTGCACGGTGGCGGACGCGAGTTCGCCGATCCGCAGCTCCATCAGGATCGGCGTCACGGACGAGTCCGGATCTCCTGCCGCGAACGACCGCACCGTGTCCGCCAGCCCCCGCTGCGCGCCCTGCGCCGCGAGAGTATTCGCCACCGCGAGGAGGACGAACACGGCCGGCGCCCGCTGCATTACGGCGCCAGCGCGACCGAGTCGCGCAGCGCCGGAACCGGCAGCATCACCTCCTGGGGGAGGTCGTCGCGATCGGTGGTGACTTCGAGGCGGAGCATGTACCGGCCGGCCGGGGCATTCCCGATTCCGACGGCCCAGCGGGGCTCGTTCGCGAAAAATACGGTTACGGGGACGTGGAAGTCGCCGACCGTTCGCCCATCCGACCCTACCACCGTACCGCGCACCGTGCCGAGATAGGCGGCATTGCCCTGTCGCTCGAGCCGGGCGTGCACGATGACCGAGTCGCCCTGCCGCATCGCCCGCACTCCGCTGAGCGAGAGCCCGGTGCGCACCACGCCCTTGCGATAGTGCAATCCGATGACGGTCCGCACCTGGAGGGTGAGACCGACCTTTACCCTGGCAGTATCGGTCACACCGGTAACGGGCACTTGTCCCGCCTTCGCCGTGAACGCGAGGCGGGCCCAGTATTCGCCGTCCGGCAATGTCGCCGGTGGCGTCGCGAGGAGGCGGACCACCTGTTGCTCACCCGGGGCGATCGTCAGCCGGCGCGGGAACGCCTGCAACCATCCGGCCGCGGAGGGCTCGGTCGAATCCGGATGGTCGATGGTGCGCAGGGTCAGCTGACCGCTCGAGTCCGTGGTCGTGTAGCCATAAAACACCTCGACCGCGACCTCCACCGGTGCGGTATCGGGATTGAGCAGGGTCACCGACCCGCTGCGGGCGCCGCGAGCGATGAACACCGCGTGAGGCGCGATCATGACCCCCTGCGCCGGCATGGACGGACCGGCGAAGAGTGCCGCGACCAGGATTCCGAGCAGTCGTTTCATGGGAGAATCACGACGGTGAGCGTGATCGTCCCCGCATAGGTGCCGGCTCTCTGATTCGTCGCAGGGTTGGCCGTGCCCCCGAGATACACCGAGACCTTCCCGTTCCGATCGAGCGGCGCCGTGAACGGCACCCGCGGGTCGAAGGCGATCTGACTCCCGATCTGCTGCGGCGGCGACCATCCGCCATCGTTCGAGCCGAAGCTGAGCGGCAGGGTCGCCCCAGCCGGTCCCGTCATCGATGCGGGGAGCGTGAACGTGAGCATGACCTGGACGTTCTTGGGTCCGCTGATGTCCAGCTGACCCCCGTTGATCGCGTCGGTGCGGAGCACGGACTTGTTCACCCCCGCGAGCAGGGAGCCGAAGGTGAGTGAGCGCGTCCCCTGCACGGTGAGCGGCCGCTGGGCTGCGCCCGGCTGCGTCCACGCCACGAAGCTGGCCAGGCAGAGAACGACACGCCGCCAGAGGTCCGATCGGACCCCTGCCGGCGCCGCGCCCGCGCGTCTCCACATGCAATGGGGCGCGCGAATCGACTTAGTAGGTGACTTGCAGTGTCACGGTGCCCGCGTAGGTCCCCGCCGCCTGGTTCACGGCCGGAGTGACGGAGCCACCAAGGAACACGTACAACGCGCCGGTGGCCGACAGGCTCGTCGACGCCCCGCTCCCCGGTGCGAACGACGTCGCGCCGGCGGCCGAATTGGTCGTGTTGTAGCCCGAGCTGAACGACACCGGCAGGTTGTTGCCTCCGTTGGCCAGATTGGTGGGCAGCGCGGTAAACGCGAGGCTCACCGGCGTGCTCGCCTGTCCGGACACGTCGAACCGGCCGGCGCCGGCGTCGGTCAGGAGGACGGTCTTGTTGACGCCCGGAAAGACGTTCCCGAACGACATGTTTACGGCGCCGACCACGTTGATCGGCTGCTGTACCAGCGCGGTCGCCGTGATGCTCCCGCTGTTGGACTGTGCCGCGGCGCTGCTTACGAGGCCGGCGACGAGCGCGACCAGCGCAAGAGACGGCTGCATCAAACGCTTCACTGTGGACTCCCCGGTGGGTGGATCGATGGTTGCGAATCGAGACCGGGTGGCGACCGGGGCAAGCGGTGTGCCCTAACGTAGGCAATTGCGTACAGCTGGTCAGTATTGGACTACTGTTAGGCCAGATCGGTATGTTATAACATCATACTATTTAACAAGTTGCGTTGTACATCGTGATTGCGAAAAGAGAATGCTGACGCCTAAGACAAACAGGTGTATTGTCGTTATTTAGTGTTTTATCTGTTCTAGCATAACGCCGGAGAGATCAGGACTCTGCAAGAAGGTCAGCTACGGCTTGAAAGTGTCATGTCGATGTTGCCAGAGTGTCGTCAGCAAATTCTTATTAGTCCGGCCGGTCGGCGAAGCCGAGGCGGTGGGCCAGCGGCTCCAGCACCACGACCTGCTCCGGGGTCAACCCCTGGTGCACACGCGCGAACTCCGTCTGCACATCGAAGGGGATGTGCCCCGCCGTCAACTCCACCGCATCGACCAGGTCCATCACATGCGCGAGTGCCCCCTCGGTCGGGAGCGACGCCAACGCCGCGATCGCGCGCAGCAGACCTTCGGATAGCAGGTCGGCGAGATCGGCGGTGCCCGATCCGAGACGGCTCCGTTCCTCCGCCGTCAGCGTGCGGGCGATCACTTCCGCGCGCAGCGCCGTTGATACGGGAACGCGATAGCGCTCGGGCAGATCGCCCAGCTCGACCGCCATCGGCTTCTCTCCATCGGCCCCGACCATGAACCGGGGCCCGGCGGCAAGTCGCCGGTTCGGCTCTAAACAATCGAGTCGCACCGTCTCCTCTCTCCCCGTGCGCCGGTGCCGTACGGTGACCGTCGTCCGCTCCCCCGACTCGTCGACCTGCGCCTCGTAGGCGGCCGCGCTCGCCACGTCCGCTTCCGGAGCGAGCCGCGCGACAGCGACCGCCCCCGCACCGACCCGCGCCGCGACGGGCAACCGCGGGCGCGCCTGGGCGAGATAGAGGTGCCGCCCTGTGGAGGCGCCGGTCGCGCCGCTCACCGCCAGCGCCAGTCGGTCGAGCACCCCCACTTCGAGGCGGGAGGCTTCTGCCCCGGCGAGCGCGATCGCGCGAGCGGCGTAGCGCAACACCTGCAGCGCTTCGATTCCTGAGATGTCGTCGAAGAACCAGCCGCAGGACGTGAACATGCTCAGCGCGTGCCACTCGAGCTCGAGCAGCTCACGGGCCCGGACGGTCGCGCCGGCCGGAACCCGTGAGCGCGCGGGCGCGTCATCGGGAACGTAGGCATCCCGCGCGGCCCACGGATCGCCGAGCAGCGCTGCCCCTTCCCGCTCGTAGAGCCCATGCAGCTCTCCAGCGAGCCAGTCGAGGGCCCGTCGCAGCGCGGCCCGATATCGGGTCGGCCGGCCGGCGGGATCCGGGGCCATGCGGCAGGCACAGTCCGAACGCCACCGCTCGACTCCGTGCGCACAGCTCCACGAGGTAGGGGCCACGAGACGCACCGCGGCCCGCGGCTCGTGGCGGGCGAGGACCGCGGCGAAGTTCTCGACGCGCACGTCGGAGCGTTCCTGGAGGGTGTGGAGCATCCAGGCGAGCGCCACCTCCCCGAACTTGTGGTGGTGCCCGTACGTCTCGCCGTCGGTCGCCACGGCGATCAGCGCACGGCGCGTCCCTGTCTCGTCCGGCGCCACCATCCGCTCCGCCCACGCTCGGGCATCGTGCAGCAGCCCGCCGAACGCGACGTCGTTGGAAATGCCGCCGTCATAGGTGAACAGCGCGATGTCCCTGCCGCCACTCGCGCGGAACCGCCCCGGCAGGCCGTTCTCCGGCGCGCCTTCAAGCTGATGCGGGGCCAGCACCGTGAAGCGGATGCCGGCGTCCGCCAGCACGTCGAGCGTCTCCTCATCGACCGCCGTCTCGGGCAACCACATTCCCTCGGGCGAGCGGCCGAAACGGCGCCGGAAGTCGGCGATCCCCCAGCGTACCTCCGTGATCTTGTCGCGGCGCGTGGCGAGCGGGAGGATGATGTGATGGTACGGCATCGCCATGGCGTTGCCGTGCCCGTCGCGCTTCACGCTGACGCGATCGGCCCGCAACACACCCTCATAGGACCGCGGCGCACGCCGCTCGAGCCACTCGAGCAGCGTCGGGCCGACGTCAAAGCTGATCGACTCCAGCGTATTGACGATCGCGGCGATACGGCCGTCGGGAGCGTGGCGGCGTGCCGCGACGACCGTGCGGTAGCACTCCTTGTCGATGCGCTCGTTCCAGTCGTGAAACGGCGCCGCGGATGGCTCGCGCTCCACATCCTCCAGCCAGGGGTCTTCCCGTGGCGGCTGGTAGAAGTGCGCGTGGACGACGACGGACGGCGCAGGAGGTCGAGTCACCCGAGGGCGGAGGCAGGAGCGGAGATCGCGGCCGACACGGCGTCCAAGACGTTCGGAAACACGGTATCGCGCTGCCACAGCTCGTCGGCAAGCCGGGCGGCGCCTTCGAGCGCCCCCGAGCGCAACCCGTCGAGCAGCCGCCGCGTGTCCTCACAGTGCTCCACAAAGCGGCGCTCGGCGTAGTCGGCGACGGCGCCGGTGGAAATGATGAACTGCCAGTCCGACGCCTGGGCGAGGAGCAGCTCGCGCGCCGCCTGCGCCACGATCGGCAGCGCGCCGGGATTGGCGAGTGCGGCGGGCACCGCGTCCCAGAACGCGTCTTCCAATGGCCAGAGCCGGTCCCACGTCCAGCGGGTCTGATCGTTCAACCACATGCTGTGGTCACCGTTGACCCCCCACGACCCTTCGGCGAGGCGCAGCCCGGTCGTCGCCGGATGCGCGGCGAGGTGTTGCGCTCCCGTAACCGGGCGCACCGACGGGCGATGCGGCAATTCCCGATAGACGGCAGCGAGGAAGTCCACACCTTCGAACCACCAATGGCCGAAGAGTTCGGTATCGAAGGGGGCGACGACGAGCTCGGCCTGCGACTCGCCGATCGTCACCAGCAGATCGGCGAAGTGGCGGGCGTGCTCCCCGGCGCGCTGTCGGGCCCGCTCCGGCTCGTAGGGGCGCTTCCCCCCGAGGTCCACTCCCCCGCCCGTCACGCGCCAGAGCTTCAACCCACCGGGCCAGCGAATCTTGTGAAACTCGAGATACCACTCGTCACCGGGATATCCCTGCTGGCGGCTCCACACCTGGAGCGAGGAGCGCGGGTCCCGCACGAGCGCTGCGACACCGGGCTTGACGCGGGAGACGTGGTAGGCACGGTAGGGCGAGCGCACCGCCGGCGTCGCACCCGCACGCCCGTCGCCATGGCGCTCGGCGTCGAACCGTTCCGCTCCGAGCGGGACCTCGCCATAGGTCCCGAGTGCCTGACCGGCGCGGGCCTGATGGGCGTCGGTGAAGAAGTAGCGGAAGCCGGCTTCGATCAGATGGTCCTCGATGCCGCGACGACGCCCGCGCTTCGGACGGTAGGCGCACTCGGGGAGCCAGCACCCGACGGGCGTCACGCCGAACAGGCGGCGATGCTCCATGCGCCCGACGCCGAGTTGCAGACGGATGCTCTCGTCCCGCCGCAACAGCGGCAGGTACCCGTGGGTGGCCGCTGACCCGATGATTTCGAGCCTGCCCCGCTCCTGGAGCGCCCGAAACGCCGCGATCAGGTCGCCGCCGGTCGAGCGGAAGAGATCGCGCAGCCGCTCGAGGTGCCGGCGCCAGAACTCGACCAGCGGCAGGAGCGCCGTGTCCCCCGTGGTCGCGAGCGCCGGCGCTGCCTCGGCGCAGGCTTTGAGGCGCTGCTCGAGGAACGCCTCCAGCTCGCGTCCGAACGCCGGGTGCGCCAGTTGATTGGCGAGAATCGGCGTAAAGCCGATCGTTACGGGAGCGGGCGTTCCCTCCGCATCGAGGGCCCGCAGCTGCTCGAGCAGCGGGAGGTAGGTGTCGAGCGCGGCCTCGCACAACCAGTCGCTCCCGTGCGGCCAGCGGCCGTGGTTGAGCACATAGGGGAGATGGCTGTGGAGCGCGAAGACGAATTCCATGGCCTGGCTCAGGCCGCAGCGCGCGCACCGAGCGCGCGCCGGTACAGGGCGGCGTAGTGGGCCGTGGGCTCCTCCCATCCGAAGCGCTGCCCCATCGCACGGCGCACCAGGGCACGCCAGCGGCGCGGATCGGCGTACGCCACGAGCACGCGCTGGATGGCGGCATCCAGAGCGGCGGCGGAGTACTCCTCGAACAGGAAACCGGTATCCCCGTCCGCGACGCTGTCCCGTAATCCGCCCACGGCACGTGCGACCGGGATCGCACCATAGCGCTGCGCGCGCATCTGCGTGAGGCCGCATGGTTCGTAGAGCGATGGCATCAGCAGGAAGTCGGCGCCAGCCAACAAGCGGTGCTCGAGATGGTCGGTGAAGGCAAACTCCGCCACGACTCGATCGGGGTAGGCGGCGGCGAGATTGCGCAGCGCGTCGTGGTAGCGATGCTCGCCCGAACCGAGGAACACGAACTGCGCGTCGACCGAGGAGAGCGACGTGGCGTCGAGCACGATATCGAGCCCCTTCTGGTGGACGAGCCGGGCACTCATGCCGAACAGCGGCGTGTCCGGCTCGTCGGCGAGGCCGTAGGCCTGCTGCAAGGCCGCCTTGCAGTGTCGTTTGCCGTCGAGCGCATCCGCATCGTAGTGCGCGGCGATATGCGGATCGGTCGCGGGATCCCACACTTCCAGGTCGATGCCGTTCAGGATCCCCACGAGCCGGTCGCCCAGCGACGTGAACGTGTCGTGCAGGCCGAATCCGCCCTGCGGGGTGCACAGCTCGCGTGCGTGCGTCGGGCTCACGGTGGCCACCATGTCGGAGAAGGCGATGCCGCCCTTCAAGACGTTGACCTGATCGTACCACTCGAATGCCCGCCAGTGATACAGCTCCGCAGGCAGCCCCAGCGTACTCATCATCGCCGGCAGGTAGTGGCCCTGAAAACCCGCGTTATGCACCGAAAGCACCGTGGCCAGCCGGCGGTGATAGGGATCGGTGAACGCGGTGCGCAGGTACACCGCCGCCAGCGCCGAATGCCAGTCGTGGGCGTGCAGGACCACGGCGGCGGGCGCGAGGGTGGGCAGGACCGTAAGCGCGGCTTTGCAAAAGAAGGCAAACCGCAGCGCGTTGTCCGCGTAATCCCCGTCGACGTCGCCGTAGATCCCGCTGCGGTCGAAGAAGTCGGGGTGCTCGACGAAATACACGGCGGGCCCGGGCGTCGGTTCGGCGAGGCGGTAGACGTGCGCGAATTCTGTGCGGGCGCCGACGCTGACGGAGAACTGATGCCCCACCCGCTCGAGCGCTCGGCCAGTCTCGCGCACAATGCGATAGAGCGGCATGACGATGGTGACGGCCGCGCCGCTGCGCGTCTGCGCCGCGGCGAGACCGCTGACCGCCTCACCCAGGCCTCCCGTCCGGGCGTAGGGCCAGCACTCCGCCGTGAAGTGCACCACGCCCGTGCGCGACCCGGTCTCGACCGCCCCCGGGCTGCGATATCGCGGAGCTCCCTTGCCGCGCGTGGACCGGCGCCGCGGACTCGTCACCTTGTCATGGACTGTCATTGCGATCTGCCTCCGGCGCTCCGCCTTCACGCCGTCGGCGGATCGTCCTTAATGGCCTCCCCCCGCATAGCTGGAACGTAATACTGTGTCGTGTACTGCTGCACCATCCGCTGAGCGGTGAACCGCTCCCCGGCAATCCGCATGGCGTGCTTCATCCGCTCGACCCACCCGCCGGGGACGCCCCGCTCGTCGCGGGTATAAAACAGCGGAACGACCTGTTCTTCGAGCAATTGGTAGAGATGCCCGGCGTCGGCCGGGTCGGCATCCTCCCCTTCCGGCGCGTGCGGGATCGCCCAGCCGTTCTTCCCGTCGTACCCCTCGTGCCACCACCCATCCAGGGTGCTGAGCTGGGGGACGCCATTCAACGCTGCCTTCATCCCGCTCGTTCCCGACGCCTCGAGGGGCACCCGGGGCAGGTTGAGCCACAGGTCGACGCCCTGCACCAGCCGGTGCGCGAGGTGCATCTCGTAGTCTTCGACGAAGGCGACGCGTCCCTCGAAACGGGGATCACGCGTGAACTCGTACACCTTCTGCAGCACCTGCTTGCCCGGCTCGTCGGCGGGATGTGCCTTCCCCGCGAACACGATCTGCACCGGGCGCCAGGGGTTCACCAGGATGCGACGCAGCCGGTCGACATCAGTGAAGATCAGACTGGCTCGTTTATAGGTCGCAAAGCGCCGCGCGAAGCCGATGGTCAGCGCCCGCTCGTCGAGCAGCGTCCCCGCGCCGACGAGATGCTGCGATTCGGTCTTCCATTGCTCGACCCACCGCCGTCGCGCCATTTCCCGAATGGAGCGCAGCAGCACGATCTTCATACTGGCGTGGGCGTTCCACAGCTCCGCATCGTCGATAGTGAGCACACGCTGCCAGAGCGCGGGGTCGTCGACGTGCAACCCCCAATCGGCGCCGAGCGTGCGGCCGAGCAGGGCCCAGAGCTCATGGGACATCCACGTGTCGATGTGAACGCCATTCGTCACATGGCCGATCGGGACCTTGGTCACGTCGTGCCCGGGCCAGAGATCGGCCCACATCCGCCGCGAGACCTCGCCGTGCGCCCGTGAGACCCCGTTCACGGAGCCCGACAGCCGGATTGCCAGCACCGGCATGTGAAACTGGCCGTGATCGTGCGTCGCCGAGTAGCCGAGCCGGAGGACGCTTTCCCGAGGCACCTTCATCTCTTCCCAGATCGGCCCGCAGCAGCTCTCCACCTGGTCGAGGGTGAACGCGTCGTGGCCGGCAGGAACGGGAGTGTGGGTCGTGAAGACGCTCGTCTGCCGCACCTGGCGCACCGCATCGTCATAGGGGACGCCGGAGACGGTGATCTCGCGCACCCGCTCCAGCAGCATGAAGGCCGCGTGCCCTTCATTGGCGTGCCATACCGCAGGAGAGATCCCGAGCGCACGCAGCACACGGACGCCGCCGGTTCCGAGCACCCACTCCTGGCGCAGCCGCAGCTCGCCCGAGCCGCCGTACAGCCGCTGCGACAGCTCGCGGTCGGCCGGATCATTCTGGGGCAGATCGGTGTCGAGCAGGTAGATCGGCACCCGTCCCACCATCATGCGCCACGCTCCGATGCACACCGTGCGCCCCTGTGCCCGGATCGTCGTGAGGCTCGGCTCGCCCGAAGCCGACAGCACGGCGTCGAGCGGGGTGAGCGTGACGTCGAACCGCTCGTCGACGTCGCCCTGCCAGCCGTCGAGACGCACCCGCTGGTCGAAATACCCACGCAAATAGAGAAGTCCGAGGCCGATCAACGGAACGCCGAAGTCCGAAGCGGTCTTGCAGTGGTCCCCGGCGAGCACGCCCAGGCCGCCCGAATAGATGGGCACGGAGTTGTGGAATCCGAATTCGGCACAGAAATAGGCAATGGGGCGCTGTTGCAGATCGGCGTAGTGGGTCTCGAACCAGGTTCCGTGAAGCGACTTCTCCCGCTCCACCCGCCGCATCACCTCATCGTAACGACCGAGGAACTCCGCATGCTCCGCGCATTGCGCCAGACGCGCGGGATCTACGCGCCGCAGCAGCTCGATCGGATTGTGCCGGGTGAGGTGCCACAGCGGTTGATCGATCGTGCGGAACAGGTCGCGCGCTTCGTGGCTCCAACTCCACGAGAGATTGTGCGCGAGCTCCGCCAACCCGATGATCCGCTCGGGGAGGTATGGAATCTTGTGGCGAGGGTGCGTCATGGGCCCCGCAAACTACACCGCAGGCGACATCGCGGGAACGTGACCGACATCACCTCTTGCGGCCAGAAGGCACGGCCGTCCGCCCGCGCTCCGGAGCGACGAGCGATTCGACGCCCTTCCGGGACACGCGATGCGAGATCAGGGGCAGCGGCCGCTCGACGAGCTTGTCCCCCACCGTGATAGCGCGTTCCAGCGCCTCGAAGCCGATCTGGATCCCCTCCGCGTCACGCGCGAATACCGACGCGATGGGCTCTCCGGCGAGCACTTTGTCGCCCGGCTTGACGGTGATGACGAAGCCGACACTCGGCTCGACCGTGTCGTCGACGGTCGTGCGGCCGCCCCCCATCGCGACGATCGCGTGGCCGATGGCCCGTGGCTCGACCGCGGTGACGACGCCCGTCCCGCGCGCACCGAAGACCTCGACCGCCTGTGCCTGCGGCATGACCGAGGGATCCTCGACCACCTTCGGATTGCCGCCCTGCGCCTCGATGATCTGCTCGAACTTCTCGGCGGCGAGGCCGGACGACAGCGCGTTCTCCAGTCGCTGCCGCGCCTTGGCGGCGGTCGACTCGACTTTCGCCATCACGAGCATCTCGACGCCGAGCGCGTAGGTCACCTCCATCAGGTCTTCGGGACCTTCGCCCCGCAGGGCGAGGATCGCCTCCTCGGTCTCGAGGGCATTGCCGCACGCGCGTCCCAGCGGCCGGTCCATCGCCGTGAGGAGCGCCACGGTCGGGCAGCCGCGGTCCTCGCCAAGGGCGATCATCGTCTGCGCCAGCTCCAGGCCACGCTCGGTCTCGGGCAGAAATGCGCCGCTGCCGTGCTTCACATCGAGCACGAGGCCGGTGAGTCCTTCCGCGAGCTTCTTCGACATGATCGACGCGGCGATGAGCGGTATCGCGGCCACCGTTCCCGTCACGTCGCGCAGCGCGTAGAGCCGTTTGTCGGCTGGTGCGATCTCCGGTGTCTGGCCGATAAGCACGGCCCCGAGCTTCTGCAGCTGCGCCTTCGCCGCGGCGAGCGGAATGTCGGTGCGAAATCCCGGGATCGCCTCCAGCTTGTCGAGCGTCCCGCCGGTGTGCCCCAGTCCGCGACCCGACATCATGGGCACCGCGACCCCGCACGCGGCCACGAGCGGCGCCAGCACGACCGAGACCTTGTCGCCGACGCCACCGGTAGAATGCTTGTCGATGCGCGGGGTCGCCCACCCTTCGAAGGACAGGCGCAGTCCGGACGCGATCATCGCATCGGTCAGGGCTGCCAACTCGCCCCGCTCGAGGCCGCGCCACACGACCGCCATCAGGAGCGCGGACATCTGGTAGTCGGGGATCCGCCCAGCGGTGTAGCCCGCGACGAGCGCGGACCACTCTTCCGGCGTCAGCGTACCACCATCCCGCTTGCGCTCGATCAGCGGCACGACCAACATTCAGACAACCCTCCCCGTGAATTCCTGCCATGCGCTACGCGACCACCCTCACCGCGTTCGCTCTCCTCGGCGCTCCCCGCATCGCGGCACAGGCGACTCCCGCCGAGCACATCGCCCTGGGCGACAGCGCCCGGGCCGCGCTCCATTCCGAGGAAGCCCTGCGCCATTACCAGGCCGCGGTGGAGGAGATCCAGCGCAACCCCGGTGAGCGGCTGCAGGAAATCGCCGGCGTCCGCCCTCCCGACCCGCTCTACTGCGAGGCGCTCTGGAAGGCCGCGCGCGAAATCGCGGACGTCGCCAAGCAGCTCCTCGGCGACTCGCTCAGAGAGCGCCGGGACAGTCTCTACTCCGTCGGCCGTGCCTGGGCCGAGGCGGCGATCCAGGCCGACTCCAGCGTGGCCAATGCTCACTTCGCGCTCGCCCTCGTGCTCGGCCGGCTGTCGCTCACCCGCGGCGGGAAGGAGCGCGTCCGGTTCGGCAAGATCATCTACGAGGAGACCGAACGCACCATACAGATGGATCCCCGGCACGACGGGGCGTACCACATCCTCGGGATGTGGAACGCCGAGGTGAAACGGCTGTCGGGCCTGACGCGCTTGATGGCCAAGACATTCCTCGGCGCAGGCTTCATGAACCGGGCCAGCTGGGACAGCGCGGTGGCCAACATGGAGCTCGCGGTCGAGCTCAACCCGCAGCACATCTATCACCGCCTCGAGCTCGCCAGCGTGTACCTCGATGTCGATCAACCGGCCAAGGCCACTGAGCAGCTGCAGGCGATCGCCGGCCTCCCCGACGGCGACCCCATGGATCCCTATTACAAGCGTCTCGCGGCCGAAGCGCTCGCCGACATCGAAAACGGCAAGACGGACGACGCCGACGACCTGCTGCGCAAGGGCTAGCGCCGCATCCTCGATCCGCACGCCCAGCCCTTCGTCCTGCAGGTGAAATAAGTGTTGTGCTGCCGAAAATCGTTGGCCTGGACGTAGCCGGTTTCGATGTCGCGCTCATGCGCCGCGGGGTCCGCCGGCCGCCCCATTCCCGGAGGCTCGGGCACCACGACTCAGGCGCCGAGCGGTCCCGCCGCCACCGCGGGGGCCGGACGCCCCTGCGCCGCAAGCGCCCCGGCGGCGAGACAACGCACCAGAAGAAACCGCATGGCGACGAAGCTATCCCGTCATTTTGGAGGGGGCAACTTGACTCACCATACGCAGTTACCCCATTGTATTGCGCCATGACCATCTCATCGGCTCTGACGAGCGCCGAAGCCGAGCGCCTCGCAGCGCGGATCGCCGAGCTGGAGCACGAGCGCAAGCATCTGCTCGCGGTGATCGAGATCCTCAAGGAGATCTCGGGGTCGCTCCACTTCATCGACATCCTGCAGTCCATCGCCCGTAAGCTGGGCGAGTCGTTCGGGCTGGATCGCTGCTCGATTTTTCTTGCGGAGCGCGGCGGCACGCACGTGCGCCTCGTCGCGTCGTACGAAGACCCGACGATCCGCAACCATCTCGTCGATCTCGAGCGCTACCCGGAGCTGAAACGGGCGATCCATCACGGCGAGACGGTCTTCATCCCCGATGCCATATCCGACCCGACGCTGAAGCATGTGAAGAACGAGTTGACGAACCGGCGCGTGAAATCGATCACCGTCGTCCCGGTGAATTGGCGGGGCGTCGCCATCGGCGCGATCTTCCTGCGCACCTTCCGGGACGGACCGACCTTCTCCGACGCCGACGTACGGTTCGTCCAGGTCGTCGCGTCGCTCACCGCTCAGGCTTTGCGCAACGCGCACCGCTATGAACGCCTGGCGCAGCGCCAGGCCGACACGAGCGAATCGCTGCGCCGCATGGAGCTGGAGCGCGTGGCGCTGCTCTCATTTCTGCGCCGCCTGATCGACGCGTTCGGCCGCCAGGAGGGGGCGTGGGGCGAGGGGTTGCTGCCGAAGGCGAGCGCCGAGGAGCTGGACCGGCTGGTCGGAGTGGCCCTGGCGGTGATCCAGGAAGAAGCCCGCGGACAGTGACCACCCCGACCGCGCGCGCCGCCGAGCTCCGGCGGCTGCTCGAGCGGGCGAACTACGCGTATTACGTGCTCGACAAGCCCGACATGTCGGACGCCGAGTACGACCGGCTGTTCCGCGAGCTGGTCGCCCTCGAGTCGGCCCATCCGGCGCTCCGCACCCCCGATTCCCCCACGCACCGTGTCGGCGCCGAGCCCTCCCCCGCCTTCCGGAAGCACCGCCACCTCGTCCCGATGCTGTCGCTCGCCAATGCGTTCGATGAAGCCGAGCTCACCGCCTGGGAGGAGCGCAACGCGCGCCTCGTCCCCGAGGTCACGCACGGCGGCTACACCCTCGAGGTGAAGATCGATGGCGCCGCGGTCAGTCTTACCTACGAAGACGGCGTCATGGTTACCGGAGCGACACGCGGCAACGGCATCGAAGGCGAAGACGTCACTGCCAATCTGAAGACCGTGCTCGACCTGCCGTTGCGCCTGCAGGGGAAAGGCTGGCCCGCGAGAATGGAGGTGCGCGGCGAGGTCTATCTCTCCAAGAGCCAGTTCGCGCGCGTGAACGAGGAGCGTGCCAAGGCCGATGAGCCCCTGTTCGCCAACCCGCGCAACGCCGCCGCCGGTGCCCTGCGCCAGCTGGACCCGAAGATCACGCGCAGCCGGGGCCTGCGGATGTTTTGTTTCCACGTCGAGACGCCCGGCGGGAAGCCCGCCACGGCGACGCAGCATGAGCTGCTGCGGCAGCTGCACGACTGGGGGTTCCCCGTCGAGTCGCATCACCGGCTCGCCAAAGATCTCGCGGCCGCGCATCGCGCTATCGCCGAGCTCGAAACGCTCCTCCCGACGCTCGACTACGGCGCCGATGGTGTCGTCGTGAAGGTGAACCTGCGCACTCTGCACGCCGAGCTCGGCACCGTCGGGGACCGCGAGCCCCGCTGGGCGATCGCGCGCAAATTCGCGCCCGAGGTCGCGGTCACGCGATTGCTCGAGATCCGCGTGAACGTGGGACGCACCGGAGCCCTTACCCCGTACGCCGTCCTGGAGCCGGTCGGGGTCGGCGGTGTCACCGTGACCACGGTGACGCTCCACAACTTCGACCAGATCAAGGCCAAAGACGTGCGCGAGGGTGATCTCGTCGAGGTGACCCGCGCCGGGGAAGTCATCCCCCAGATCCTCGGTCCGGTCCTCGAGAAGGGCACGCGGCGAACAGCCCCGTTCAAGCCGCCCACGCGATGCCCGGTCTGCCAATCGCCCGTCGAGCATCCCAAAGACGAGGTGGTGGCGTATTGCCCCAACGTCTCGTGCGCGGGCCGGATCCTCGAAGGGATCGTCCACTTCGCCTCACGCGACGCGATGGACATCCGCGGCCTCGGGTACGAGCGGGTGAAGGCGCTGCTCGCCGCACAGCTGATCGCGGACGTCGCCGATCTGTACGACCGCAGGCGACTCAACCTGCTCCAGCTCCTCACGCTCGAGGGCTTCGCCGAGAAGTCGGCGCAGCAGCTGCTCGACGCGATCGACCAGTCCAAACAACAGCCGCTCTCGACTCTTCTTTATGCCCTGGGAATCCGCCACGTCGGGGGGCAGAGTGCCCGGCTCCTGGCGCGCCACTTCGGCACGATGGCGCGCCTCGCGAGGGCGAGAGCGGCGGACTTCGGAGAGATCCGGGGCGTTGGCCCCGAAATCGCAGACGCGGTCAGCGAATTCTTCGCGACGCCGGCAAACCGCAAGCTGATCGAGCGTCTCACGAAGCTCGGCCTGACGGTCTCGGAGCCCGTCGCCGCGGCGGGGAGCGGCCCGCTCGCCGGCCAGATCTATGTGATCACCGGCACGCTTCCCACCCTCTCCCGCGACGCTACCACGCGGCTGATCGAAGCGGCCGGCGGCCACGTCGCCGACAGCGTCTCCAAGCGAACCAGCGCCGTCGTCGCCGGGGAGAATCCCGGGTCGAAGCTCGCCAAGGCCGGGACGCTCGGCATCCCGGTCATCACCGAGGCGGAACTGTTGCGCCGCGCGTCCTCGACGTCTTAAGTTGGCGTCCTCCATGACACTTCCCCAAGCCTCGACCGGCGGTCTGACGATCGGGACCGGTGGCTTGCGCCAGCTGCATCGCAGCCTGCTGCAGTACGCCCCCGATGCCGCGATATCCGTACTCCAGGAATCCGGCTACGCGGCCGGGGAGGGTGTCTACGCCGCGCTGAGCGCCTGGCTCGGCACCCATGCGGGGACCGAGCACCCGGAGGAGCTCGACGCGACGCTTTTCGCCGGCGCGCTCTCCGATTTTTTCCAGGCGTCGGGGTGGGGCAGCCTGACGATCACCCCGGTAGGAGGAGCCGCCCTGGCGCTCGATTCACCCGACTGGATCGAGGCGGAGCCCGGGTCGGCCCAGATGCCGATGTGCTTCTTCTCTTCCGGGATGCTCTCCGATCTGATCGGACGGGTGTCGGGCGAGCAAGTGGCGGTGATGGAAGTCGAATGCCGCAGCAAGGGCGACTCGATCTGCCGCTTCCTGTCGGCGTCCCCCGCGACCTTGCAGGAGGTCTACGACAAGATGGCCGCGGGGATGAGCTATGTAGAGGCGCTGCAGGGTTAGTCGGCTACCGTCGGGCGACGCTCACCCCTTCCAGCAGCACCGACGACGACCAGCGGGTCCCGAGCCAGCGCCCGTCGGTTCCGAAGCTCCCGATACGCTTCAGCAGATCGTACACGTTGCCGGCGACCGCGGCGTCCTTCACCCGGCCCGTGATCTCGCCGCGCTCGATCCGGAACGCCAGCGCCACCGGATGACTGAAGGCGCCGCCGATCACGTTCCCCTGCCCGACACCGATCAGTTCGTCGATCACCAAGCCATCCCGCACGTCCGCCACGAGCCCTCCGCCAAGCACGGAGGATCCCACATCCGACACCCCATCTCCCACAACCATGTTCGTGTATTCGACCACGGGTTTCCCGAACGTGCCCCGGCTCCCGTTCCCCGTGCTCTTCGTCCCGGCGCGCGCGGCCGTTTCCAGATCATAGACGAACGCGCGAACGACACCGCGCTCGACCAGGGGAAGCCGGCGCGACGCCGTCCCTTCGTCATCGACCGGACGGGAGGCGGGACGACCGGGCAACAGCGGATCGTCGGTCAGGGAAAGCGTGGCATCGAACACCGTCTCCCCGAGCTTCGAGCCGAGCGGTGAGATTCCCTGGAGCACGGCCTTTCCGGAGAGCGCCTGGCGCAGCGGCAGCAGGATCGCCGACAACCCCTGTGGCGTGAACACGACGGGAAGTGCGCCTTCCGGCGGCGCTACCACCGTGAGGGCGCGGTCGTAGCGATCGCCGATCGTTCGCACCAGGGCATCGAGGTCGCCCGCGGATGGAAGATCCGTCCCCAGGTATTGGTCCGAGAGGAACAGGACGTCGTCGCCGGCGAAGCGCGCCAGGTCGACGCTCACGCCGAGGCCGGTCGTGCGGTAGCTCGCCTCGGCGCCGCCGGTCCCCGCGACCTGGGTAGTGCCGATCTCCCGCTCGATTGAGACGTTGATCTGACAGCCGGGCCGCGCGAGGCGCGCCACGAGCTCGGCGCCGATGGCGGTCAGGCGCTCGAGCGAGGCGTCCGCCGCACCGGGCGCGTACGTGGAGACCTCGGGCAGGGCGCTCGCGCCGGGGAAGACGATGTCGACGGACTCTCCCAGCTCGGCCGACGCCAGGGCCCGCGACAACAGATCCTCCACGTCGGCCGCGGTAGTTCCCGCGACGCCGACTTTGCCGCCGCGAACGACTCGCAGGTTGATGCCGGTTTCTTCGGTGACACCGCAGGCCTTCAGACGCCCCGATTCGAACCCGACGGTGGTGTGCTCGGATTGCCGCCAGATCGCGTCGCCGCCCTCCGCGCGCGACCGGATGGCGGCGACGAGGCGTTCGATCACGCGGGGACGTCGCCCCCGACGAGCGCCGCCTCGATCCGTACGTGCGGCGCGCCCTCCGTGACCGGGAGGGGGAACTGCCCGCTCTTCCCACACCCGCCGCCCATCTGATTCCAGCGGAAGTCGCCGGCGATACGCTCGATGCGATCGAGCGTCTGGAACAGATTCCCCGCCAGCACGACGTCCTTCACCAGCTCGGCCGGCTGGCCGTCGCGGATCATCCGTCCGTAGGCCGCCGTGAACGAGAAGTTCTCGAGCAGCGTCTGCCCGCCGAACGCGCCGCAGGCGTAGACGCCGAGTTTGATGTCCTTCATCAGGTCCGCGACGGAACCCTGGCCATTCGCGATGTAGGTGTTCGTCATGCGCACGATCGGCGCGTGACGGAACGACATCGCTCGGGCATTGCCGGTGGGCCGCTCGCCGAGCGCGGCCGCCGTCTCGCGCGAATGGAGCCGGCCGACGAGTACCCCGTTCTTGATCAGTGACGTGTCCTGGGTCGGGGTCCCCTCATCGTCGAACGGGAGCGTGCCGCGCAGTCCCGCCGCCGCGCCGTTGTCTCCCACGTTCAGCGCGGCTCGCCCGAAACGCCGTCCCAGCGTCATCATCTCCCGCGCCTGCGCGTTCTCGTACACGAAGTCAGCCTCGGAGAGGTGACCGAACGCCTCATGGATGAAGACCCCGGCGAGCTCGTTATCCAGTACGACGGGGTAGGTGCCACCAGTCACCGTGGGCGCGTCGAGCAGCGCCGCGGCGCGCTCGGCGACCTCGCGGAACCCCGCGGCGTGCTGCTGCGCGCTGTTCCAGCCCCGGCGCAGGCCGATCGACTCCAATCCCTTTTCGATCGTGCCGTCGCGCCGGGCGATCGCCTGCCCGGAAAGGGTGATCTCGGGCCGCAGCTCGTGCAGCAGCGTCCCTTCGGAGTTTCCGAACCAGTACTCGGTGACCTCGTCGCGGTATACGGCCTGGGTATCCACGACGCCCGGCACGGCCAGCATTGCGCCGTTGTAGCCCTCGAGCAGCCGCCGCTTTTCCGCGAGCGGGACGCCGCGCACGTCGCCGTCCAGGTCGAGGATGGCCTCCGCCTGGGAGGGTGCGACGTCGGCCAGCCGGATCGGCTCGTCGAGACGCACCGCGCGCGACAGCTCGCGGGCGCGGCGGACCATCGCCGGCAACTCGTCGAGCGACGTGAACGCGGCGATGCCCCACCCGTAGCCCCGGTCCGCGACGCGCACGAATCCGCCCTGGTCCTCGCTCGCCGTGGCGGACTCGAGGCGTTTGCCCCGGAAACTCACGCTGGAGCTCCAGGTCCGTTCGATGCGGATTTCAGTGAAATCGGCGCGCGACGCCCGGAGCGCGTCGGTGAGGCGGTCCTTCACTCCCCGTTCGCCCGCAGTTTCTCGGCGTAGTCGGGGCGCATCACGATCTCACCGTTGACGATGATCTCGCGATCCCAGGGAAGGATGATGAAGCTGTCGGTCTCAAGGGCGTGGAAGTCGGGGGCGTACGGTCCGGTGCGGAAACTCACCGCGGTCTTGACCGCCGCAGGCTTCAGGTCCCGCACGGCGGCGAGCGCGAGCTTCATGGTATCGCCGGTGTCGCAGGTCTCGTCGACGATGAGCACACGGCGCCCGGTGACGAGCTTGGGCGGACCCGCGATGACCACCGGCCGCGCGCCTGTTTCCGAGCGGCTGATCGCCATCGACGCGAAATCGCGCTGCAAGATGCTGGCGATCACCGCGCCCGGAATCACACCCGCCTTCGCGATCCCCAGCACGAGGTCCGGATCGTACGCGTGGTACACCTTGAGGGCGAGCGCGCGGCACAACTCGCCGAAAAACGGCCAGTCGACCTGCAGCACGCCGGTGGGCGACGACCGACCGGCGCGCGCGCGACGCGGCGCGGGCGAGGAATACGGCGGCACGGGTGACACGCCCGAGAAGCTACATTGCCTTACGGAGTGGCCGCAAGCTATTTTCGCGTCATGGGTTTCTGGCGGCGACTGTTCGGTTCGTCGGAGGAGCTTCACCCCCAGCGACTCGATTACCTGAACGAGGCGCTCGCCCTCGAGCGTCAGGGTGATTACGAAGCGGCGCTGACATCCTACCGGCTCGCGCTGCGCGATCACCCCAACGACGCGCGCATCCTCCAGAACATGGCGATCGCGTTCACCAAGACCGCGCGCACCGACGAAGCGATCCGGCACTACCGCCAGGCGCTCGAGCTCGACGAGAATCTCGCCGGCGCGCATTACGGTCTCGCCTTCCTGCTGCAGAAGCGTGGCGACCCCGATGGAGCGATGCAGCACCTCCGCGCGTTCCTGGCGCAGCCCCCCAAGGGCCCCGACGCCCACAAGTGGATCGAGCACGCGACGCGCGCGCTGCGGGAGCTGGGGTCGGCCCCGCCCGCGGCCGCGCCACCACCGCGCCGGCTCTCGGCGGAGGCGCCCTGAGGGGAGTCCGCTGGGGGGCGGGGGCGGCGCTCGCCACTCTGGCCGTCATCGCAGGCAGTGCGTGCAAGGCTCTCTCGCCCGATTTCGACGCCGTCATCGCCATCGACGTGAGCCTGTTCGACAGCGTCATCGACGTCGGCGACACCGCCCATCCCCGGGGCGTGGCCCTGAACGGCCGCGGTGACTCCACCGCGGCGACCCTCGTCTGGAGCGCGCTCGACACTACGATCCAGGTGATCGACTCGCTGGCCGGAACGGCCGTCGGAGTGTTCCCGGGCTCCGGCCGGCTCGTGGCCCGCGTCGGTGCGCTGCGCTCGAACCCGGCCGTCGTCACCATCCTGGCACCGCTCGATTCGATCGTGGCGGTGGGACGCACGGTGGACACGGTGATCGTCTCGACGCCCGATTCCCTTTCCGACTCGCTTCAGGTCGAGGCGTTCAGCGGCGGGATCTCTTCGGCGCTGCGTCGCATCGCCCTGTCCATCGACTTCCCCGCGGGGGGAACCGGCCTCACATTGGTACCGGGAGATACCGTCGTCACCGGCACCAACGGCATCGCGGTGTTCCGCGTGAAGCTCACCGGCGTCCGGCCGGACTCGGCCGTCGTCAATGCCAGCGCGACAGCCCACGGCACGCCGGTTGCAGGCTCTCCGGTCCGATTTGTGGTGGAGTTCTTACCATGAGCAACGGCACGTTGACCGAGCTGTTCTTCACGAGTGTCGATCGGTACGGCGATCTGCGACCCGCCGCCATGCGCGCCAAGGTCGGGGGGGAATGGCGCTCGATCACGCACCGTGACCTCGCCCGTCGCGTCGTGGAGGTGGCCGCCGGTCTCAAGGAGCTGGGCATCCGTGCGGGGGATCGCGTCTCGATTCTCTCGGAGACCCGGCCGGAGTGGGCCATCGCCGACTATGCCTGCCTCTGCGCCCAGGCCGCCGATGTGCCGATCTATCCCACGCTCACACCGAGACAGACCGAGTACATCCTCAAGGATTCGGGCGCGGTCGGCGTGTTCTGCTCGACCCCGGAGCAGGTGGCCAAGGTGCTGGAAATCCGCGCTGCCCTTCCCGCGCTGCGCCACGTGATCGCGTTCGACGCCGGAGCGAAACGGGGCGGCGTCATGTTGCTCGACGAGCTGGAGGCGGCGGGACGGGCCGCGCTCGGGAAGTATCCCCGGCTCAAAGAGGACGCGATCGCCGTCTCGCCCGACTCACTGGCGACGTTGATCTATACGTCGGGCACCACCGGAGATCCCAAGGGCGTCATCCTGTCGCACAAGAACATCTGGTCCAACGTGCAGGGCGGGCTCGTGGCGATGCCGCTCCGCCCCACGGACGAGTGCCTCGCGATGCTGCCGCTGTCGCACGTGTACGAGCGGATGGTGGATTACACGCTGCTCGCCGCGGGCGTGATCATCAACTACGCCGAATCGTTCGACAAGGTGGCCGCGAACCTGCAGGAGGTGCGGCCCACCATCGTGCTGAGCGTGCCGCGGCTGTACGAGAAGGTCTATGCCCGCGTGCTCGAGAATGCCCTGTCGGGCAGCGCCCTGAAACGCCGCATCTTTTTCTGGGCGAAGCGGACCGGCGACGCCTGGGCGACGCGCCAGCTCGTCGGCGAGCCGATCCCCACCGGCCTCGCCATCAGGCGCACGATCGCCGACCGGCTGGTATTCGCGAAGCTGCGCGCCCGCACCGGCGGACGCATCCGCTTCTTCATTTCGGGGAGCGCGCCGCTCTCGGCGGAAATCGCGAAATTCTTCTACAGCGCTGGTCTCCCCGTGCTCGAGGGGTACGGTCTTACCGAGACGTCCCCCGTGCTGACGCTGAATCCGTTCAACAAGCCGCGCATCGGCACCGTGGGCGTCGCTTTCCCCGACGTGCAGCTGAAGATCGCGCCGGACGGTGAGATCCTCGCCAAAGGACCGAACGTGATGTCGGGCTACTACAACAAGCCCGAGGCGACGGCCGAGGCGATCGACACCGAGGGCTGGTTTCACACCGGGGACATCGGGGAGATCGACGCCGACGGCTATCTCAAGATCACCGACCGCAAGAAGGACCTGATCAAGACCGCGGGCGGGAAGTTCATCGCCCCGCAGCCGATCGAAAACCAGGTCAAGCTCAACAAGTTCGTGGCCAACGCCGTGCTGCTCGGGGACAAGCGCAAATTTTCGATGCTTCTCGTGGTGCCGAACTTCGAGGCGCTGGAGCCGTGGGCGGCGGCCCAGGGATTCGGCGGCGTGTCGCGGCGCGAGCTGATCAGGAACTCGCTCGTCCAGCAGAAACTGAACGACGAGGTTCAGGGGATGCTGGCGGACGTCGCCCAGTTCGAGCGGCCCAAGCGGATCGTCCTCCTGGAGCAGGACTTCACGATCGAATCGGGAGAGCTGACCCCGACGCTCAAGGTGAAGCGGCGCGTAGTGGAGAAGAACTACGCGGAGGCGATCGATGCGGCCTACGCGGAGGCCGAGCGGGAATCGGCAGCGGTCGGAGTGCACAAGTAACGGGAGCAGGCGTGCGACGCGGGATGTAGGAAGTGTGCGCACCTCCACTCCCACACCTTGCCCTATTTTTTTTCACCGACCCATAACCCCTGACCGACGGCCAGCTGCTTCACGCTCCCCGGTAACGTCGGCTCCTCTGATTCGATCACCAGACGGCGACCCCGGAGCAGCACCCGCGCCGCTTCGCCCACCCAGGGCGTGCGGGACAGCTCCGCCCCGACGACCGCCCCGCGTGCCATGGCGCCGCGGAGCGGAATGACCTGGTCGGACTGGAGCAGGCTGAGGATCGGGAGCTCTGCGATGTTCTGCGGCGCGTTGATACCGACAAAATGGACGCCCCCGATGAGGCTGGCGAGGCTTTCGGCGTGCCGGGCGGCGGAGCCGATGAGGACCACGTATCCCCCGGGGCCGCCGAGGTCGAGCAGCGCCTGGAGTGACTGCGCGTCGACGGCCGCTGAACGCAGCGCTGGAGTGCGCCGGACCGACCGTTGTTGCCGCTCGCCGGTGATCACTTCGGTGAAGTCGACGATGCCGTCGATGATCTCAAACTCACGGTGGCACACCGGACATCCCACGACGCCGAGCCGCACCGTGCGTCCATTCATCTCGCTCGTCGAGAGGACGAGAAACTCCTCCCGATGGTCTTCGGGGCAGCGCAGCATCTCGGTGAGCTCGATATGCATGACGGCGGTAGCGGGTGTCGGTAGTCGGTCCTCGGTCTCCGTTGATCCTACGGCGGGAACTCCACCCCGGTCAACCTGTGACCGACACCTCAGAACGCATTACCCTCTCGCTTTGTCTATCGTGGGCATCATCTGAATCACCGTAACATCCACCCGCGCGGGACGCGTCACCGCCCACAGCACCGCCTCGGCCACGTCCTCGGCCCGCATCATGATCCGCCGCCCGGTGGCATCGGGACGCAGCTCCGGATCGACGCCGTCCCACATCTCCGTATCGACGCGACCCGGCGAGAGGAGCGTCGTCCGCACGCCCGTCCGGGCCACTTCGACGGCGATCACCTCGTGCAGGCCCCGCACGCCGTACTTGCTCGCGCCGTAGGCGCTGTTCCACGGATAGGCGATGTGATCGGAGGACGAGCCGATCGTGACGAGGTGGCCGCTGCCGCGCTTGACCATGTCCGGGACCAAGGCGCGGGCAATGAGGAAGGGCCCCGTCAGGTTCGTCGCGATCGATTGGACGAAATCCGTGGGCGACGTCTCGCCCAGCGGCTTGATGATGAACAACCCGGCATTGCTCACGACGATGTCGGGGACGCCGAGCTCGGTGTTCACCGTCTCCACCGCGCGCGCGACGTCGTCGGCGTGTGTCACGTCGCAGCGCAGCGTCGTTTCCCGCTCGGCCGAGCCGTCCGTGAGCGAGCGGGCGAGCCGCACGACGTGCGCGCCAGCGGCGCGCAGCTCGTCGGCCACTGCCAGTCCGATTCCCCGCGACGCCCCGGTGACCACGGCCACCTTGTCTGCGAGCGGGGGCGCGCTCACAGCAGCCGGGCGCCGCCGCCGTGTACGAGCCGCAGGAATTCGTCGCGCGTCCGCGCATCTCCCCGGAACGTGCCGCGTAACGCCGAGGTGATCGTCTTGGAGTTTTGCTTCTCGACCCCGCGCATCATCATGCACAGATGATACGCCTCGATCACCACCCCCACGCCGGTCGGCTGGAGCACCTCACAAAGCGCATCGGCCACCTGGTCGGTGAGCCGTTCCTGCACCTGCAGCCGGCGCGCGTACACCTCGACGACGCGCGGGATCTTCGATAATCCGACGATCTTGCCGTTCGGCAGATAGGCGACGTGGGCCCGGCCGAAGAACGGCAGCATGTGATGCTCGCACAACGAATAGATCTCGATGTCGCGCACGAGAATCATGTTCTCGTGCTTTTCCTCGAACACGGCCCCCCCGATGACGTCTTCGACCGCCATCTGGTACCCGCGCGTCAGCCACTGCAGCGATAACGCGACCCGGGCCGGGGTCTTCTGCAGCCCTTCCCGCTCGGGGTTCTCCCCAAGCAAGGTGAGCATCTCGTGCACCAGCTGCTCGAAGCGGCCGCCCACGGGGGGCTCGGGCGCATGGTCCTCGTGAAAACTGTGCAGGCTCGCCGATTTGATCTGATCCCGTCCCATTACCTGCTCCCGTCGTAGTCGACGTAGTTACGCTCCGTCTCCCACAGCCGGATGCGTGCGAGGCGCGCCGGTGCGACCGCCGGGGCAAGGAGCTGCCAGCACACCACCGCGATGTTCTCCGCCGTGGGAATCAACTCCCGAAACCACGGCACGTCGAGGTTCAGGTTCTTGTGGTCGAGGTGGCGCACCACGCACTCCTGCACGATCGCCTTCAGCCGGTTGATGTCCAGCACGTAGCCCGTGGCCGGGTCGATCTCCCCTTCCACCGACACGTCGAGATTGTAGTTGTGGCCGTGGAAGTTGGGGTTGTTGCACACCCCGAACACCCGCTCGTTCTCCTTCGGCGTGAACGACGGATTCCACAGCCGGTGTGCGGAGTTGAAGTGCACGCGACGCGTCACGGTGCAGCGCGGCATGGCTTGTAGCGGCTCCTCGGACGTTGGTATCTTCGGCCCAGTGCGATTCCTAAAGCTACTCGCCGCCGTCTCCCAAGCGGGAGCCTCGGCGCTGTCGGCGCTGTGGACCTTCCCGAGCATTCTCGTTTCGGCGTTCCTCGTGGCATGGGGCGCCGAAGCGGCGCAGTTCCTGATGTCCCAGGGACTCGCCCTCGCGATCCTCGCCTGGCTGCAGACCCTCCCCGAGTTCGCCGTGGAAGCGGTGATCGCTTGGGAAGCGGGGGCCAACCCCGAGCGCGCGCATCTCGCGATCGCCAACCTCACGGGCGCCATCCGCCTGCTCCTGGGCCTCGGCTGGCCCGCGATCTACTTCGTCTTCGTGATCGCGGGACGGCGACGGGGCCGACGGCGCTGGCCGTCGATCCGCCTCGAGCACGAGCACGCCGTCGAGGTGATCGGCCTCGTCCCGCCGCTGCTCTACTTCCTCGTGATAATCTGGAAGCGGTGGATCGGGTGGGTCGACGCGGTGGCGCTGATCGCGCTGTACGCCGTCTACCTCCGGGTGCTGATGCGCCATCCTCCGAAGCAGGAGGAAGAACTGTCGGAGGCGCCGCCGGTCTCCCGCTGGGCGTACCGCCAGCGCGGCTGGCGGCGACCAGCCGCCATCGGGGGGCTCTTCGCCCTCGGTGGCGCGCTCCTGTACCTGACGGCGCACCCATTCCTCGAGTCGATGCTCGCCGTCGCCGGGCTCTTCGGGATCGGCCAGTTCTTCCTGGTGCAGTGGGTAGCGCCGTTCTTGTCAGAATTCCCGGAGTTCGTTTCGACCATCAACTGGGCGCGTCGCGTGACCCACGCGCCGATGGCGTTGATGAATATCGTCTCCAGCAACATCAACCAGTGGACGATCCTCGCGGCGATGATTCCCCTGGTCTACGGCTTTTCCCACCTGCACCACCATGGCACCTGGTCCGCGTTCTACTTCGACGGACCGCAGCGGATCGAGATCGTCCTTACGCTGCTGCAGACGCTGCTCGGCGTGTTGCTGCTCGCCAACATGGAGTTCGACTGGCTCGATGCCAGTGCGCTGCTCGTCCTCTGGCTGGTGCAGTTTCTCGTGCCGCACCTGCGGGAAGAGGTGTCGGTCGCCTACGGGGTGTGGAGCGCCCTCCTCGTGGGCGCGTTTCTCCTGCGAAAGAAGCGGTTCCTGGTCTGGCGGTACTTCCGGGAGACGATGAAGAAAGCCTGAGGCGTGAGGTCAGCCGCATCAAGACAAACCGGCCGGTATCGCTTGCGCGACCCGGCCGATCGAGTACCACGGGAACGGAGAGGATTATTGAAGCCCGAAGGTAATAGCTGGTCCCTCACCAGGGCTTCTGTCTTCCCCCTCGCGGGGGCGTGACATCGGTCGCAGTATCTGGGTCCACAATCGAGCCTGTTGGCTCAATAATTGGACTCCCCGCTCCCGGCTCTACGATACAACGTCGTTGCCGATCGTCAAGAGAAGTTGCGTCAAAGATAGCGACAAGGCATCCTCATAGTGACTCGTATCACGGAAGGCGGGCGCTGCACATGAATCTGTCGCTCGTGGTGGCGGTCGTGATGCTGCTCACGTGGGCCGCATTCGTCTTCGTCGTGCGGGTCCCGTCGGGCTGGGTGCACCTGTTGTATGCAGCGGCGGTGCTGCTCTTCGCGCGCCGCATCCTGCTCGGCAAGCCGCAGCGCTTCGTCTCATAACCCTGGCGGCGTGCCGGGCGACGCCGTACGTTCACGCCCCATGATCATCGTGAAGCGCTGGGACGCAGGGCTGGGTCCGTTACAGCTCTCCGCCCTGCGGCAAGAGCTGCAACGCGAAGGCCTGACCACCGCCTGGTGGTCCGAGGTCCCGGGCGTGCACGTCGAAGAGCACGAGCATCCGTTTCCGGAGGCCCGGTGGGTGCTTTCGGGGTACCTGCGGGTCTATGTGGGCGAAGAGGTAGTCGACCTCGGACCGGGTGAGCGCCTCGACTTGCCACCCGGGACCAGGCACCGGTTCGAGGTGATCGGACTGTCGCCGGCGGTGTTCGTGACCGGCTCGACAGCACCCGTTCCGGTGTCGGCACCGCAACGCGCACACCGGTAGCGCTTACCCCGCCAGCACCAGCGCCACCACCCCCCAGACCATCGTCAGCAGCGTCACGGGGATCCCGACGCGGGCGTATTCCCAGAACCCGATCCGGACGCCTTGCGCTTCGGCCTTCTCCGCCACGATCAGGTTCGCGACCGAGCCGATCAGAAGAAGATTGCCGGCGAACGTCGAGCTCATTGCCACCACCCGCCAGACGAGTGTGGGATCGGGCAGCTGCGACACCGTGCTGCGCCAGAGCAGCACGGCGGGGACGTTGGAGATCAGGTTCGACAGCGCCACCATCGCCGCGCTCACCCCACCGGCGAGGCCCCACCGTGAATGCCCCGCGATCAGCGCCAGCGCGTGGTGATCAATCCAGTCGACGGCGCCGGTCGCCTGCAATCCCCGCATCACCACGAAGAGCGAAGCGAAGAACAGCAGTAACGACCATTCCACGCGATCGATCGCGTAGGCCGGATCGCGGCGGGCGATGAGGACCATGAGCGCCCCTGCGGCGATCGCCACGCCGGGAAGCGACCAGCCGGCGAGCCACCCCACGACGGCGACGCCGAACATCGCAAGACCCTTCGCCACGAGCGGACGGTCCACCGCCACGGGTTCTGCCGAGAGCGTCGCCGCGAACGCGCCACCCAGCTCCACGCGGAATGCCCAGCGAAGCACTCCGTAGGTGATCGCGAGGCCGCCCGCCGCGACGGGCAACATGTGCACCAGGAAGGCCCCGAACGTCGTCCCGCTCCAGATGCCGACCAGCATGTTCTGCGGATTGCCGGTCACAGACAGCACCGAGCCGACGTTGGCGCCCATCGCGAGTCCCAGGAGGTACGGGGTCGGCCGGACCCGGACCGCGGTGAGGGCGAAGAGGAGGATCGGCGTGACGACGAGACAGATGGTGTCGTTCACGAACAACGCCGACGCCAGCCCGCCGCCCACGACGACCGCGGCCAGCAACCGGGTCGGCGTGCGCACCCGTCGCAGCATCTCCCGCGCGGCCCACTCGAAGAAGTGCCCGACCTCGAGATAGCCGACGATCAGCATCAAGCCGAGAAGAAAAACGATGACGTCGAGGTCGATGGCGGCATAGGCCTGCTGCGGCGTGAGAACCCCGGCAGCGACCATGGCCACCGCGCCGAGCAGCCCGGCGGCCGGCCGGTTCAGGTGAACGAATGGCAGGCGTTGCACCGCGATCAGCACGTAGGTCGCGGCGAAGATCACCAGCCCGGCCGTCAAATTTCCCAGTTCGAGAAGAGGACGCCGTCCGGGACGGGGCGCTCGGGGTATCCCTCGAGGTGCATGCGCAGATCGGTCCAACGCACCTGGTATCCGCGGGCCAGGAGTGCGCGAAACGCGCTCTCGAAACGGCTCTGGCAGCGGATCGCCACCCGCCGCAGTCCCGCATGCGTGGCGCACGTCTCGACTGCGCTCACCACGCGCTCGAACGCATCGGCGTCGCGCGCCGCGAGTTTCAGCACGCGCAACTCGTCGGTCGAGCGCTCCGCGGCGAGAGACGCCGTATGCCACAGCGCGTACCCCGCGAGAGCTCCACCCCCCCCGGCGACGACGACGGTATCGCCCAGCTGGAGCTCGGCAGTGAGCTCGATCTCGCGGGTGAAGTCGTAGCCCGGTGCCAGCGCGTCGGCGAGGACGCGGGTAGCCGTGAGCGTCTCGCCCCGTGCCGGTCCGTCGAGCCGTGAGAGCAGGGCGGGCGCTGCCCCACCGCGACGCCGGACCGCGAGCTCCCTCGTCATCGTCAGCGTGAGGTGGCCCGGCAGGAAACCGAGCCGCGCGTAGAAGCCAATGTTCTCGACGGTGCGCGGCATCGTCTCGAGGCCGAGCGTCGTGACGCCGCGATCCAGCAGCCAGTCGGTCGCCGCGCGCACGATCGTCTTGCCGATCCCCGACCCCTGACGGTCGACCCGCACCGCGAGCGGCCCCATCCATCCTTCACAGCCGCAGCGATGCGCGACGTTGAAGGCGACCAGCCGGCCGTCCTCGTCGCGCCAGACCATTGCGCCCGGACCAGCGTCCCGCAGGGCGTAGCTCCAGACCCGCGGATTGAGCGGCGGGACGCGCACGCCGACGAGACCGTCCCGCCGATAGCGGTCGGTGAACGCTTCAGCGAACAGGCGGTTGAGCGCGTCGATGTCGCGCTCCCCGGCCTGAAGCGGGCCTTCTACCCGCCGCTCAGGCAGCCACGCCCGCATCGAGTCCTCCCGCGCCCAGGGTCGCCGTCTCGTCCCGTACCGCGCTCACACCCCGGGCGCCATCGTACTCCACGCGGATCACGCGGTCCAGCCCCTCCCGGATCTGGTCGATGTGCGTGATGATGATGACCTGGGGAAAGCGATCGCCCAGCTGCCGCAGCAGGCCGAGCACGTGCTGGCGGCGCCCTTCATCGAGCGAGCCGAAGACTTCGTCCAGCACGAGGAGCGAGAGCGGTTGTCCGGCCCGCTCCGCGATCATCTGCGAGATCGCGAGCCGCAACACGAGATTCGCGAGGTCTTCCTCCCCACCCGAAATCACGGGCTTCGGCACGCCACTGTCGATCACCGTCAACGTGTAGTCCTCGCTCAATTCCGCGCTGTCGTAGCGCCCGTCGGTCAGATCGGCGAGGAAACCCGACGCCAGCTCGGCGATCTCCGGCCGCATCGCCGCATTCAGCTCGGCGCGCAGCTCCGAATACGCCCGATCCAGCTCGTCGTGCAGCCGCCGCTTCCCCTTGAGCGTGTCGATGTGCTGCTCCCGGGCCGCCCGCTCGGCGATGCGCCGATCCGCCTCCGCGACGATCTCCTCGGCCCGCGTCAGCTCGCCGCCCGCTTCCACCGCCGCGAGCTCCGCCTCCCGCACCACGACCACCGCCCGGTCGTAGCGCTCCTTCGCGTGACGGAACTTCTCCTCCGAAAAGCCGTCGGCGGCGATCGCCTCCGCCAGCTGCTTGGTGTGCTGCTCGCGGCGCGACAACAACTGCTCGGCCTTCTCGGCCTCCTTGACCAGCGTCGGCGCCAGCCGCGCGCGCGCCTCGAGCGCCGCCGCCTCCTGCACCAGCGGCTCGAGCTTGGTGAGCTCGGCGCGGACGGCATCGAGCCTCGCGGCGTCATAGCGGGCCGGGCGCGACGCCAGCCGGGTCGTGAGCTCCGTGAGTCGCGGCGCCTCCTCCTCGCGCTCCGCGATGGCGCGCGTGCGCTCATCCGCCTGCGCTTTCAGCTCCCCGGCGCGCTCCGCCGCCGTGCGGCTCGCGTCGCGCGCGGCGTCCCGCGCCCGTTCAGCCAGGATGACAGGCTCGGGTGGCTCGGTCAGCTGTTGCGCACGCTGTTTGAAGAAGTTGCCGTTGAGCGTGATCTCCTCGAGCTGCCGCTCGAGCAGGCCGAGCACGGCCGTGTACTCGGTTCCCAGCGGTCGCTGGCAGGTGGGGCACGCACCCTCGGGGCCGAGCTCCGCGATCCGATCGTGCTGCTCCTTCACGTCGCGATACTGGTCGCGCAGCTGCTGGCGTTTCGTCTCCGCGTCCTGCCGGTCCCGGGCCCACGTCGCCCGCTGCTCCTCGACGTCGCGCTCCAGCGCCAGAAGCCTCTCGGCCGTCTTCTTCACCTCGCGCTCGGCGCGCTCGCTCGCCGCCGCCGCGCCCGCGAGCTCCGCGATGCGCTTGTCGCGTGCCGCGGCCGCCCGCTCGAGCTCGGCGAGCCGCGCCTGGGCCGCCTGCCGCTCCGCCGCCTCCTGCTGCAACCCCTCGAGCCGCGTCCGCTCGGCCTGCAGCTTCTTCAGGGGCTTGAGCTCCGTCGCGAGCCGCTCGAGCTCGGTGCGGGCTGCGAGCGCCTCCGCCAACTCCCGGTCGAGCCGCTGAAACTCCTGACGCGCCCCATCGACGGCGTGGTGCGCCATCGCGCGCTCACTCTCGAGCGAGCGGATCCGGTCGCGCCGGACTTCCCACTCCTTCCACTTCGGCTCTTCCCGGCCGAGCGCGTCCTCCGCCTTGCGCCGCGCCTCGCGCGCCGCTTCGGCCGCCGCGCGCGACCGATCGAGGCGTTCCATCGCCGCGGCCCGTTCGGCATCCAGCTGGCGCTTGTCGGGAAGCCCCGCCTCAAGGCCCTTCAGCTCGGCCGAGAGTCCATTGCGCACCTCACGGACGCGCTGCTGCGCGAGCTCGAGCCGCTCGTAACCGAGCACGCGCGACAGGAAGGCGGCCCGCTCCACCTTCCCGAGCGCGGACAGTACGGCCAGCTCTTTCTGCCCCGTGAAGTACGTATTGAAAAACTCGTCGTGCGTCATGCCGAGCACTCGCCCCAGCCGCTCCGACACCGACTTGAGCGAGTTCGCGACGACCTGGCCGTCCTGGCGCAGCTCCGCCCCGTAGAGATTGCGAGTGACGGAGTACTCGTGAGGTCCCAGCGCGAAGTCGAGGGTGACCTCCACCCGTGAGCGCCCCGGCGCGCCGTGGCGCCGGATCGAGTCCTTGTCGCCGCGCACGGCCTGCACGCCGTAGATCGCCCAGGCGATCGCCTCGAGCAGCGTGGTCTTCCCCGCGCCGTTCGGCCCGATGATCCCGGTAATCCCGGGACCGAGCTCGAACTCGGTCTCGGCGAATTGCCGGAAGTTTTCGAGCCGCAGCCGCTTCAACTCCATCAGGCGGGGTCCCCGTCGCCCGCGGTCTGTTCGAGATACGCGACGCCGGTTCGCACGAAGTCATCGCGCGGGATGTCGGCATCGAGCAGGCGGCGCGAAAGAAAGTCGCGCAGCGTCTCAGCAAGGGTCTGGCGCCGCGAGGGCGCTCCCATACTGGCCTGGTAGTGCGATTCCGGACGCCGCAGGTCGAGCTGGAAGTGCAGCGCCCGGGCTTTGTAGCCGCGGATCGCCGGATGGTCGAGATCGTGCGCCGTGGCGCGCGCCACGTCCCACACGAGTAGCCGTACGACGTTTCCGTCGATCGGCGGTTTCGCCTCGGCGACGGCCGCCGCGATCTTCGCATCCAGCTGCTTCGCCGTGAGATCGGCGCCCTGGATCGGCGCGAGATCGATGTGCTGGCGCACCGGCTTGATGGGCCTGAAGTGAACGCGAGCGCCAGGAAGATCCACGAGGAGGTATCCCTTCCCCGCCGTGCCATGCTCTTTCTCATCCTGCAGCTGCCCCCACGGATTGGGAGGCAGATACTCGAGTGCTCCGGAGTACCACGCATTGGGGAAGACTTCATGCGCGACGTGATAGTGTCCGAGCGCGACGTAGTCCCACTGGGCAGCCGCCAAGTCGTCGGGACCGAGCAGGGCGCCACCGTATTCCATCGTTCCGCGCGCCTCGCCCAGAGCACCCCACTGAAAGTGAGCGACCAGGATGTTGATCGTCGGCCCACCGCGTTCGGGGCGCAGGGAAGGTCTATCCCCGCTTACGAGTGCCTGGTGCGGAACGGCGAGAACGGCACAATCCAATTTTGGGAACACAATCCGGCGAGGCACATCTAATACCACTTCAGCGCCTACTGCCTCATACAGCTTCAGAATGCTTCCCGTTTCAGTTGTTCGAGGTGTGTCGTGGGTCCCGGCCAAGAGAATCACGGGGGTGACGGGGAGGGCAACCCGCAGCCGCTGCAGCTGCTGGAACAGAAAGAGGATCGCCGGATTGGTCGGCCGCACGGAGTGGAAGATGTCCCCGGCGATGACGATGAGATCGGGGCGCTGTTCGAGCAGATCGTCAACCGCGCGGCGAAACGCCTCCGCCACGTCCGCCTCGCGCTGGTTCGCTCCGCGCGCGTTCTGGCGGTCGAACTGGCGGTAGCCGAGGTGCAGGTCGGCGAGGTGCGCGAGCTTCACGACACCAGTTTCAGTGTTCCCTGCTGTTGGACGCGCACCTTCATCCCCGGTACTCCGAAGAAGCCCCCGCTGACGCCGACGTGCATCGTCCCGCCCAGCGCGGCGCGCACCACGGCCCCCCGCGTGAGAGACAGGGTCTGCTCCCCGGTGATCGCGCCTTTCAGGGCAACGGTAAACTGCTGCCCGCCGAACGCGAATTGCATCGGCTCGGACGGCAGCGCCGTCTCCACCCCCAACCGGACTGTGGTGTCTCCCCGGCTGACACTGATCTCCCGCACCGTCACCGTGGTGTGCACCGTGAACGGCGCGCCGCCGATGGCGCTGACCGGCAGCTCCGTTTCGTTGATCCAGCTGTCGCCCGGGCCCACCGGCTGATCGGGAAGGGCCAGGGCCGCAGCACGAAATCCCACCTGCATCTGATCACGCACCAGCGGCGGCAGCCCCTTGAGCGACGAAACGTCATTGTGCACCGGCCGCAGGTGATCGTCGTAGATCGTCGTGAGGTGGATGTCGCGCAGGCGCTCGGCGGCCTGATCCGCGGCCGCGGGATTGAGCATCGGGCTCGCTACCTTAGTCGAATCGAACGTGAAGGTGACCGGCACGCCGTCGGCATCGGGCGTGCCGACCGTCTGCGTGAACGCGAATCGCAGGGAGTTGACGCCCCCCGTGTCGGCGCCGGAGTCCGGGCCGAAGCTCGACGTCTGGTCCATCACGTAGTGATAGACAGCCCCTGCCGGCGGGTGATAGCGCAACGTGATTTTGGCGGTGATCAGCGTCGGGGGCGGCTCGGCGCCCTTGCACCCGACCGTCAGCGCAATGAACGCCAGCAATGCTATGCGATGCATGGGGAATCCTCGATCGATCAATAGGGTTCCTCGGCGATGGGGCCGAGGGGCTGCACCGGCGATCGCTCCCGGGCCGGCTCGGAGCCCACGCGCACGCCCAGGCGCCTGCGAAACATCGCCAATACGTCGGCGGGCCGCTCGCGCCGTACCGTGGCGAGCGCGCGGCGCACGTCCACCTCTTCGTGCCCGGCGATCAGGTCCTTGACCTGGTTCGGCCGCACGCGTGGGTCGAGCCGTACGAGCTGCAATGCCACCGCATCGGCGAAGGGCAGGTCGGCGGCCGGCGGGAATCGCTCCACACCGTCTCTCCCCCGCAGCACCGGTGGGCGCGGGAACCGCACGAAAATCGGCTGGGTGAAGTGCGGATGCCGCACCATCAACTCACCCACCGGCAACGTGGCCAGCTTGATCTTGGTCGCCGGGGACAGCACCTGATACCCCGGCGTCGCCAGCTCGTCGGCGTCCATGCGCCCGAACACCTGCGTGCCGGCATTGCCGACCACGCGGCGGTGCACCTGCGAGCGGAACTGCTCGGCCCCGAACAACACCAGCCCGAGGTAGCGCCCCCGCTCCGAGATATCGAGCAGCATTTTCTTCACGTAGGTATCGGCGCCGTCGGCCGGGGCGTACTTGTTGAGCTCATCGACGAAGACCACGACGGCATCCACGCCGAGATCGCGGCGCTCCAGGTGCTCGCGCAGCTTCGAGACGACACGCGCAAAGACGAGGTCCTGTCCCAGCGGGTCGACGTTGGCGACGTCGATGACGTACACGCCACGATTCTCGAACCGCCCCCACGGGAGGTCGCTCGCCGGACCGTCGTCCGTCACGAGACCCTTGCAGCGCGTCGAGACGTTGCCGAGACGGTTGCGCACTTTGCGGATCGTCGCGATGTGGTGAGTGCGCCAGATGTCGCCGCGCCCCGACAGCTCCAGGCCGTCAAAGATGCTGCGGAACAGCCGCTCCAGGTCGGCGAACGTCTCGACCCGGTGCTCGCCCCCGAAGCCGTCCTCGAACTCCCGCCGTACCACGCGGTCGGCGAGGAAATCGATGAACGCGTCGGCCTTGGCATCGATGTCGTCCCGGTTGAGCAGCACCTCGGCGAAGTCGAGCACTTCGGTCAGGCCCCAGACGAGCGGCTCGACCGTCTGCGCGAGGTCGGGGTTGGTGCGCAACGTGTTCAGGTTCACCCCGTCGGCCTTGAACGGCGCGAAGTAGCGCACGCGCTCGAAGGGCCTGGGGGCGATTCCGAGGCGGTCGTAGCGCCGCCGATCTGCCTCGTCGGTGGCTCCCGGCTGATCGAGAAACAGGAGATCGGGTCCTTTGACGTTGAAGCACACCGCCGCCACGCTGCCGCGGTGCGCCGGATAATGCTGGAAGATCGAGCTCATCAGGAATTCAACAGCGCTCGTCTTGGTCGCCAGTCCCGACACACCGGAGATGTTGAGGTGGGCCGCCTCGGGGCCGAGCAGGAACTCGGCGTCGAGATAGACCGGCGCTTCGAGTCCGCCGGATTCGTACAACCCGACGGGGATCGCCGTCGGGTGCGCGGTGTTGAGGTACCCGTCCATCCGCAGCGCCGCGGCGACGTCGGCGTCCGTCGCCACGTGCACCGCGCCCAGGGGTACCGGCTGCAGCGGCTCTTCGGGGATCTGGCGCAGCACGGCGGCAGTCCACAGCCGGATTTCGGGTCGTTCCGTCGGGCTGTCGGCAGCGAGCGCCGGGTCCCCTTCGGCACTGATGACCTCGTGCAACGGTGTGACCAGATCCGAGTACGCCAATCCGTCCGTCACGACTCCGTACACGATTCGCCCTGACCCCTGACCCGCGACACCTGATCCCCGGACGCTCACGATCGCGCCGATGCCGATACTCGTGTCGGTCGCCGTCCAGAAGTGGAACTGGTGCGGCGTGGCCGGCTTCTGCTCGGTCGCGACGACGCGGCCAATCGGGGTTTCCTCAGTCTTGCGAATCACGTCCCGGTTCGTGGGAGACGGGAGGCGGGCGACGCCAGGAAGTGGTGCGGAGCCCGGCTCCGCAAGTACGCCTCTACATCGTGTATCGGGTAAAGTAACCGGTCGAACCGCGCGTCAGGTGCCGCGAGCGGGGCGCGCTCGGCGAGGAGCCAGCCGGCGACCTCCCTGGCCCGGGACCCGGGATCCGGAGCGCGGGCGAGCTCGACGCGGATCAGTCCATAGTGCAGGTCGTGCCCCTCCCAGGGCCAGAGACGCAGGTACCACGAGTCGACGTCGGTGCGCCCATGGCCGCCGCGGACTCGGAAACTGCTGGTGCGATGCTCGGCCGGGATCGTCAGGGCGCGCTCCAGGTGGCGGCCCGACAGAAACTGCGCGCCATGGCTCTTGATCACCCCGATCGTCCGCGGGTGCCTGGCAAGAGTGGCCGACACGGCGAGCTGTCCATCCACGACCAGCCAGTCCTCGGTTCCGAGACCGCCGGCGACCTGCTCGCCCAGCCGCCGCTCCAGCCCGGCGCGGGCACGGTGCACCTCCCTGCGCAGCACCTCCAGCACATGCGCCGGCTGTGTCGCCGCGTCGACCTCGACCGGCAGGACCTCCAGGCGCGCGGCCTCCAGGGCCGACCGGCGAGCCTCTCCGAGGATGTGGGTCGGGGCGATGATGAGGTCGCGAGCCGCCGACGCAGCCGTGGCCAGGCGCCGCTGCGGGCCGCGGCGCCGGACCGCGGCCGCCACGTGGGCGAGGGCGATCGGTAGTACGCCGTCGTAGCCGATCACCTTCCATTGTTGAATCCCGTCGAGGAACGACGTGCCGCCCGGCGCCGCACGAGCGACCACGGGGTGCACGCGCAGGTCGTCGTCCTCCAGCATCTCGACCTCGACGCCACTCGACACGGCGTCCTCATCGCGTTCGGGCGGACGCCCCAGGCTCGCATCGGGCAGAAAGGACGCCGGGGTGACGCCGCTCGCGTACAAGCCGTCGAGCCAGCCGCGACGCCCGCTCATGCCGACACCTTGATGCTGACGACGATCCCGTCGCGCAGCGGCACGACCGCCGACACGACCCTCGGGTCGGTCGCCGCGAGACGGTTGTACGCCCGCACGCCCTCCGTCGACGGGGAATGATTCTCCGGGTCTACCACGGTGCCGTGCAGGAACGCATTGTCGCAGAGCAGCAGCCCGCCGGTACGCAGCAAACGGACGCTCCACTCGAAGTACTCGGGTAACGGCTCCTTGTCGGCGTCGACGAACGCGACGTCGAAACCCGGCTGCAGCGTAGGCAGAAGCCTCCGCGCGTCGCCCAATAGCAGCTGCACGCGATCTGCGACACCCGCCTCGCCGTAGGCCTGCCGGGCGAGTCGGGCGTGCTGCGGGTCGACCTCGAGCGTCGTCAGGAGCCCGTCGGGCGGCAGCGCCCGGGCGAGCCAGATGCCGCTGTATCCCGCGAGCGAGCCGATCTCGAGCACGCGGCGGGCGGCGACGAGCCGCACCAGGACGTACAGCAGCTTCCCCTCGTCGGGGGAGATGTGGATCGGCGGGAGGTGGTGCTGGGCGTGGCGGTCGCGCACGCGCGCCAGGAGGGGATCTTCGACCGCGAACAGCTCCTCGACGTATCGCTGGAGCCGTTCGTCCTCCACTACGCGGTAGCCTCGACGTTCGGGAATGGCGGGACCTCGAGCAGCCACAACCCGGCGAGCCGGGACTGCTTGTCGACCTCGACGAGCAGGTGATCGGCGATGCGCAGCACGTTGGCAGGCTTGGCGCGTCCCACCCGAATGTGGATCACCGATTCGGCCGCATTCTTCTCCACGATCAGCGCCGTGTCGACTTCGACGGCAGCCACGGCCGGCTGCGAGCGGCGCGACGGGAAGAGTACGCGCGCTTCGGACGCCGCCTCGGGCGCGGCGAGCGCATCGACCGTGCGGATATCGTCGGGCCAGGTCACGACGTCGAGCCCTCGCAGCAAACCGCCCGCGACGTCGAGCAGCACGAACGAGCCGTCGCTTCCCTCGAGATCGACGGTACCGTTCATCCCGGTCGCCTTGGGAATCCCTTTGCAGACCGCCGACAGGATGTCCGTCTCGGGATCCCAGCGGTAGCTGACCTTGGGGAGCTTCCCCTCGAGCGGTTGGATTTTGGCTTCGTATTGCATGACGGCGCCCTCTCCTCACCCCAACCGCTTCGCGAAGCTCACGATGCGATCGAGCGACTTCTCAACGTCACTCGTCGCCGCCGCATACGACAGGCGTGTCCAGCGGTCATCGCCGAACGCCGCCCCGGGAACGAGCGCGACCCCGGTCTCGGTGATGAGCCGGGTGCAGAACTCTGTTCCCGAGATCCCGACGAACGCATCGGTGCGGAAGAAGAAGTAGAACGCCCCGTGCGGCTCGACGAACTCGACCCCCGGAAGGGTGCGCCGGAACCCCTCGGTGAGGAGATCGCGGCGGCGCCGGAACTCGGCCACCATGCGCTGCACGTCCTGCTCCAACCGCTCGTCGGCATAAGCCGCTGCTGCGGCATACTGCGCCATGTGATTCGCACCCGACGTCGTATGTGACTGCAGCGCCGCCATCGCCTTCGCCACCGGGCCGGGCGCGAGCGCGATCCCCACGCGCCAGCCGGTCATCGCATAGGCCTTACTGACGCCGGTAATGACGATGACCCGCTCCAACAGGTCGTCGGGAAGATCGAGGAACGATGGCGCAGGACCGCTGCCGTAGTGAATGCGCCGGTAGATCTCGTCGGCGATCACCCACACCTTGCGATCGGCCGCCCACTGCGCGATCGCGCGCAGCTCCGCGAGCGTGTATACCGATCCCGTCGGATTGCACGGAGAGCAGAGGATCAGCCCCTTCGGCGCGGGGAGGATGCGCTCCAGCTCGCGGACGCTCACCTTGAGTCCCCATTCGGGATGCCCCGCGATCAACACCGGACGCGCGCGAGCGAGATGGATGATCTGCGGGTACGACACCCATGCTGGCGACGGGATCGCCACCACGTCGCCCGGACCGAAGAGGGTGAAACAGGCGTTGAACAGCGACTGCTTGGAGCCGTTTGAGACGACGATGTTGTCGGCGTTCACTGGACGGCCGCCCGAAAGCAGGGAGAGATGCTTCGCCGCCGCGACGCGCAGCTCCAGTATCCCCTCGTTCGCCGGGTAGCGCGTCTTTCCCTCCTTGATCGCCCGGATCCCGGCGTCGGCCGGGATGGGAGGCGTGGGAAAGTCCGGCTCCCCCGCTCCCAGGTCGATCACGTCTTCCCCCGCTGCACGGCGCCGTTTCGCCTCCTGGGAGATCGCGATCGTCGCCGAGGTCTCCAGATGGGCGAGGTTGGGCGACAGAACGTCGCTCATGGTGGACGGGCTCCGTGCGCTCGGGGGGGACGACGGTATCGGGGGCACGCGTGACGATACGTCCGGACGAACCACCCGCGCAACCGCGCCGCGCCGTGGCGGTTGCGAGGGCCCGTGACCTTCCGGCCTCTGGAGCATCTTCAACACCGTGGACGCCATCGCCGCTCCTCACTCGCCCGGCCGGACCGCTGCCGTCCGACGCCCGGCCCGCCTGCGCCGCGGTCGCAGCCTGGTCGAGCGCGAGCGGCTCCGGATCGTTCACCAGTTGGCGTCGCTGATCGAATGCGCCGACCGCTACACCTTCGGGCACTGCCGGCGGGTCGCCGCGTACTCCCTGGACGTCGCGCGCACGCTCGGGCTCGCGGAGCAGCAACGCGCCACGGTGTATGTCGGCGCTTATCTGCATGACATCGGTAAGGTCCTGGTACCACGGGAGATACTGACGAAGCCCGGGCGCCTGGCGGCCAGCGAGTTCGACGTGATTCGGACCCATCCCCAGCGCGGTCTCGAGCTGCTCGGCGCGACCAGCATCCCATGGGACGTCGCCCCGATCATCCGCTGGCACCACGAACGCCACGACGGGAGCGGCTATCCCGACCACCTCAGCGGAACCGAGATTCCGCTCGAGGCTCAGATCATCGGAATCGTGGATGCCTTCGACGCGATGACCTCGACCCGGAGCTACCGGCCGGCCGTCAGACCGCCCAAGGCGCTCGACGCCCTGGCCCAGGAGCGCAGCAGCTGGCACCCCGACGTCTATCGAGCATTCCTGAGCGCCTTCAGAAAGGTGAGCTGTCTCGTCGCCTGACGAGGTCAATTCCGCAACAGCTGATGGCGTTTGAGGATCGCCACGGTCGAATCGATCGGTAGCGCGCGGGCCGTCCCCAGGAAACCTTGCACCGTTTCCGCCTTGAGCAGCGAATTGTAGATCGCCTCCTCGGTCGCCTCGATCGCCGCCTCGAACAGTGGTGACATGGCGTCGTTGGTCACCACTTCGACGGTATCCGTTAGGCGGTTGGCCCCTCCGCGCGCCCGCCTCTCCGAAAAGGCGATGACGTAGTCGCCACTCCCGTTCGACATGCTGCTGCCCGTGCGGGCGAGCCCCGCGAGGGCGCGACGTCCCAGGCGGTTCAGCTGCCGGTGGTCGAGCGGCGCGTCCGTCGCGAGGACGATGATGACGCTGCCGTTCCCCAGGTCACCCTTCAGGTAGTACTGCCCCAGCTCCCGCCCCACTGGCGCCCCGGCGATCGTCAATACGCCGCCGAAGTTCGTCTGGACGAGCACGCCGAGCGTCCAACCGCCGAGCTGCGGCGGCAGTCGCCGGCTGGCCGTGCCGATTCCCCCCTTCCAGCCGAACGCCACCGTCCCGCGACCTGCCCCGACCGCGCCCTCCGCTACCGGCCCCGGTCGGGCTCCACGGATCGCCGTCAGGACGTCCTGCTCGGTAACCGGCCGGGCGCGGATGTCGCTGAGGAAACCGTCGTTCGTTTCCGCCACCACCGGGTTGGCCGACCGCACATCCTCGTTCCCGGGCAGGCCGAGGAGGTAGGTGAGGACCGCGTCGGCGGCGTGCGGGACGCACAGCGTGCAGGTCAGAACGATCGGCGATTCGAGCTCCCCCAGCTCGTTGACCTGCGTCGAGCCGGCGAGCTTCCCAAACGCATTCCCCACCACGATGGCCGCTGGGACTTTGTCGCGAAACACGTTGCCGTCGTGGGCGAGGATCGCCGTCACTCCCGTATTGATCGAGTCGCCACGAGCGATGGTGACCTGCCCGACCCGCACGCCGGCAACGTCGGTAATCGCATCGAGCGGCCCCGGCGGGAGGACGCCGACGGTGATGCCGAGATCCGCGGCGCGGGGGCGAGACTGCGCTACCAACGGCGTCGACAAGGCGAGCAGAAAACCGATTGCGCGTCGCATCGCCCGAAGCTACCATCCGCTCCGCATCCCCGCCCTTTGACAACCGAGGAACGCGTGACGGCAGTGAATGAGGGGCAGGCCGCCCTGGAGCGCGGTCGTGCCGTGATGCTGGTGACGCCGCCGGCAGTGGAGCAGGCCGAGGCGGTATGGGAGTTGTTGACCCCGGGGGCAGCCGGGCCCGCCGTCGTGGTGTGCTCCGATAGCGCAGCCGCCGAAGAATGGGCGGATGCGGCGCCCCACGGGCTGCGCACGCACCCCATCACGAGCCTCGGTCGAACTACCCGCCTCCTCGCGGCCGGCGGTGTCGACGTCCTGGCCGGCACGCCCGAAGACCTGCAGGCGCTCGCCCGCGCATCCGCCCTGAAACTCGAGACGGTCACGACGGTCGTCCTGGCATGGCCTGAATGGCTCGTCGTCACCAACCGTCTGGCCGAGCTCGAGCAACTCCTCGGCGAAACCCGCGACGCCCGCCGCATCATCCTCGCCTGGAATCCCCAGGCGCTGGAGGATCTGGTCGAGCGCTACGCCCGCCGCCCTCACGTGATCGGTGATCTCCCGATGGGTGAAGACGCCCGCCCCCTGCCGCCGGTCGCACCCGCGCGGTACGCGATCGTGCCCCCACCCCGGCGCGCCTCCGTGCGCCGGGAAGTGCTCGACGCCATCGACCGCCCGCGCGTTTCCACCTGGAGGCGAGGCGGCACGCCGGAGGACGGGGATGTCATCGTGTGCCTCGATCTGCCGTCGCGATCGGAGCTCGCCGCAATCGCGGGGCACGGGGCCCCGGTGCTGCTCCTGTCGCCGGCCCAGCTCCCCTACGCCCGCTCGGTCGCCGCACCCCTCACCCCGCTGCCGCTACACGGCTCCCTCGCGAAAGCCGCGGGTGAGGCCGACCAGCTGCGTGCCCGCCTGGCGGCGCGTCTCGACGCAGGCGGACTCGAGGCCGAGCTCGGCCTGCTCGAACCGCTACTCGAACGGTACGACGGGGCGGAGGTGGCCGCGGCTCTGTTGGCGTTGAGGCGTGAGGCGTCATCGGTCGCCGGCCATCGGTCGACCGAGGACCGACAACCGACAACGCCTCAAGAGGAATGGGTGAAAGTCTTCGTCAACGTCGGCAAGAAAGATCGCGCCAGCGCCAAGGACCTCGTCGGCGCCCTGACCCGCGAGATCGGTCTGGCGCGCAGCGACATCGGACGCATCGAGCTGCGGGACACCTTCTGCCTCGTTCACGTCGCGCCGCACGCCACGGATGCCGCGATTCGCGGGCTCTCTCGCGTGGCGATCCGCGGCCGTCGCGTGAGCGCCCGGCGCGACCGCGAGACCTGAGGTGCCGGCACCCCTGGAGCAAGTCCGGGTCCTCGACCTGTCGCGCGTCCTCGCGGGGCCGTGGGCCAGCCAGGTGCTCGCGGACCTCGGTGCCGACGTCATCAAGGTGGAGCGGCCGGGCGCGGGTGACGACACCCGCCACTGGGGGCCGCCGACACTGGGAGACGGATCGGGCGACGCCGCCTACTTCCTGAGCGCCAACCGCGGCAAGCGCTCGCTGACCGTCGATCTCACCGCTGCCGAGGGCCAGGAGATCATCCGCCGGCTCGCCCGGGATTCGGACGTGCTGCTCGAGAATCACAAGGTCGGAGATCTGGACCGGTACGGGCTCGGGTACGCCGCGCTCCGCGACCTGAACACCGGCCTCATCTACTGCTCGATTACGGGATTCGGCCAGACCGGTCCCTACGCGAAACGGGCCGGATACGATTTCGCGATTCAGGCACTGGGCGGCCTGATGAGCGTCACCGGGGAGCGGGACGGACGGCCGGGTGGCGGCCCGCAAAAGGTGGGCGTCGCCGTCGTGGACGTGATGGCGGGCCTGTATGCGGCGATCGCGGTGCTCGGCGCCCTGGTGCAACGCCAGTCGACGGGGCGCGGCACCTACATCGATCTCGCCCTGCTCGATGTGCAGGTCGCCACTCTCGCCAACGTGGCGCTCAATTATCTCGTTTCGGGTGAGGTCCCGCAGCGATGGGGGAACGCGCACGCCAACATCGCGCCGTACCAGGTCGTGGCCACCGCGGATCGACCCATCGTCGTCGCCGTCGGCAACGACGCGCAGTTCGCGAAACTGAGCGACGTGCTAGGCGAGGGTTCCCTCGTTCGTGATCCGCGCTACGCGACGAACGAAGCGCGCGTGCGTCACCGTGCCGAGCTGGATGCGGAATTGGAGCGACGGCTGCGGGCCCGACCAGCGGCCGTGTGGCTCGCGGCGCTCGAAGCCGCCGGCGTTCCCGCCGCGCCGATCAACGACGTCGCGCAGGTCTTCGACGATCCGCAGGTGCGCCAGCGCGGCCTCCGCATCGACATCGCGCGATCGGGCGGCGGCCGCGTTCCGCTCGTGGCGAGTCCGATTCGGTTCTCGGATGGAGCGGCCGGACCTCCTCGCGCTCCACCCCGCCTCGGCGAGCACACAGAAGAGATTCTGCGGGAACGGCTCGGCATGACCGCGGCCGAGATCGCTGAGCTGCGCAAGAAAGGCGTGATCGGGAAACGCTGACGGGCCGCCCAGCGGGGCAGCCCGTGTGACAGCGTCGCTCCGCTTCGCTCGATCGACTACTTCTTATTCACCGCCATTTTCAGCTGCTTGCCGGCGCGGAACGCCGGGGCCACCGTCGCCTTGATCTGAATCTCGGCGCCGGTCTTGGGATTGCGCCCCATGCGCGCAGCACGCTTGCGGGCTTCGAAGTTGCCGAAGCCGGTGATCTGGACCTTTGCGCCCTTCTTGAGCTCTCCGGCGATGATTCCCTTGTCGTCGAACAGGGACTCGATCGCCCGGCCGGCATCGGCCTTGGACATCTTCGTCCGCATTGCCAGTGCCGCAATCAGCTCGGCTTTATTCACGACGCGCTCCTTTGTATAGTGGGAAAGGCTAGGAATAGTGGCCTTTCCCGGGTTGGCCTCCGGAAAACCCTTGAAAACCCTCGACAATATGGGGAGGCACCCCGGAAATCCGCAAGATACCTGCACTTCTTGACCCCCCCCGTCCCGCCCACTACCCTTCCCCCGCACCGCTGCCCGACGCTCCGACGCCACGTCTCACCACCGCACGACCCAGCGCCGCAGCGTCTCACGACTTGAGGACGGCATGTTCCACGGTACGAGGCCCGGTTGGATCGAAGTGATCTCCGGCGTGATGTTCTCCGGCAAGAGCGAGGAGTTGATTCGGCGCGTGCGCCGGGCGGCCATCGCCCGCAAGCAGGTGCAGGTCTTCAAGTCCCACCTCGACGCGCGCTACGCCGGGCTCTACTCGGTCACCACCCATGACGGCCTGACCGTCGAAGCCGAGCCCGTGGACTCCTCCGAGCAGATCGCCCGCTCGATCCGGGCCGGCACCGAAGTCGTCGCGGTCGACGAGGCGCAGTTTCTCGATGAGGGGATCGTGCAGGTCGCGAGCACGCTGGCGGACGGCGGCGTCCGCGTCATTCTCGCCGGGACCGACGTGGACTTCCGCGGGCTCCCGTTCGGCGCGATGCCGACGTTGATGTGCGCCGCCGAGGTGGTGCACAAGCTGCACGCGATCTGCGTCGTCTGCGGGGGACCGGCGAGCCGCAATCAGCGTCTCGTGGACGGCAGCCCCGCTCCGTGGGACAGTCCCACCATCATGATCGGCGGCCGGGAGAGCTATGAAGCCCGGTGCCGGCACTGCCACAAGGTGCCGCGGGCGAATGCGGATCAGACGGCGTTGCTCTAGAGATCAGACATCGGACGTCGGACGTCAGAGTGGTATCCTGACGTCGGATGCCTGACGTCCAAGGTCGCCCCATGCTCAACGTCGCTCTCACCGGCAACGTCGCCGCGGGCAAGTCCACGGTCGCGGAATGCTTCCGCCGCTGGGGAGCGACGGTCATCGATGCCGACGAGCTGGTGCGCGAGGTGCAGGCGCCGGGATCGCCGGTGCTCGGCGCCATCGTGCGGCGCTTCGGAGCGGAGCTGCTGCATCCCGACGGCTCACTGGATCGGGCGGCGCTGCGCAACCGGGTGATGGGCGACCCGGCCGCACGCAAGGCGCTGGAATCGCTGGTGCATCCTGTCGTGCAGCGGCGGCGTGAAGCGCTGGTCGACGCTGCCTGGAAGCGCGGCGACAAGATCGTCGTCAACGACATCCCCCTCCTGTTCGAAGCGCTCGACCCGGCGCAATTCGATGTCGTCGTGTTCGTGGACGCGCCCCACACCGTGCGACGCACCCGGTTGCGGGCGCTGCGGGGCTTGAAGGACGAAGAAGCCGACCAGCTCCTCGCCGCCCAGGCGCCGGCCGATCGCAAGCGCAAGCGCAGCGACTACGTGATCGACAACGAGGGGTCGTTCGAGACGCTGGAGCGCCGCGCCCGGGAGGTATACGAGGAGCTCGAGCGCCGCGCGGCCAAACAGCAAGCTTGACAAGGACTTGAGCCGTCCCTACCTTCGCCCGCGGCTCGACCCAACCCGCCATTTTCCGCCGAGAGCGACGCCAGAATGAGCAACATCCCGAAGGATCTCCGCTACACCGAAGAGCACGAATACCTGAAGATCACCGCCGACGCCGGCATCGTCCTGGTCGGCATCACCGACTATGCCCAAGGCGAGCTCGGGGACGTGGTGTTCGTGGAGCTGCCCAAGCCCGGCGCCAGCTTCACGAAGAAACAGGTCTTCGGAACGATCGAAGCGGTGAAGGCGGTCTCGGAGCTCTATTGCCCGGTGGCCGGCACCGTCGTGGAATCCAACGGCGCCCTCGAAGGCGATCCGGCGCTTGTCAACAGGGATCCCTACGGGGCCGGCTGGATGATCAAACTGAAACTGCAGAACCCGGCCGATACGGCAACGCTGCTCGATGCGGCGGCGTATGAGAAGCACATTGGGAAATGAAGGCCGAAAGCGATGTTGACTCTGACGTTCCTAGGTCACGCCGCATTCCTCGCCGAGGGTGACGGCAAGCGCGTCATCTTCGACCCGTTTCTCACCGGGAACCCGAAAGCGCCGTTCCCCCCCGAGCGCGTCCCAAAGCTCGATGCGATCCTCCTCAGCCATGGCCACGGCGACCACCTGGGCGATGCGATCGCCCTGTCCAAGCGGGACGGGGCGCCCGTCGTCTCGGCGTACGAGCTGGTGAACTTCTGCACCAGCCAGGGCGCGGCCGGTCACCCGATGCAGGTCGGGGGAGCGCACCGCTTTCCGTTCGGTACGGTCAAGCTCGTCCCGGCGATTCACGGCGGCGCCATCGAAGGATCCAAGGGACCCAACACGACGCCCTGCGGTCTCGTCCTGACGCTCGGTGGCGTGCGGGTGTATCACACCGGGGACACGGCTCTCACGATGGACATGCAGCTGCTCAAGGGCGCCGTGGACGCGATGCTGGTCCCGATCGGCGACAACTACACCATGGGCATCGACGATGCGGCGCGCGCGGTGGAGTTCGTGCAACCCCGCGCCGTGATCCCGATGCATTACAATACGTGGGACCTGATCGCCGCAGATCCGGAGCAATTCCGGCGCCTCGTCGGCCGCCGCGCCGAGGTGGTGATCCTCGAACCCGGAAAGACGCACACACTGTCGTGACTTCGACCTCCGCCGATCTCGTCCACCCCGACGTCTTCGTTCCTCGTCATATCGGTCCGAGCGAATCCGAGCAGCAGGAGATGCTGACGCTGCTGGGTTACCAGTCGCTCGACGCGTTCATCGAAGCGGTCGTCCCCGCGGACATCCGCCTGCCGCGCCCCCTCGCGCTGCCACCCGGCCGCGACGAACGGGAGGTGCTGCAGGCACTGCGTCGCATCGCGAGTCAGAACGAGCCGTTCCGCTCGTACCTCGGGATGGGATATCACGCCTGCTTCACGCCGCAGGTCATCCAGCGCAACATCCTCGAAAACCCGGGCTGGTACACGGCGTACACGCCGTACCAGGCGGAGATCGCCCAGGGCCGGCTCGAAGCGCTGTTGAACTTCCAGACAATGGTCGCGGACCTGACCGGGCTCCCGGTGGCCAACGCATCGCTGCTGGACGAGGCAACGGCGGCCGCCGAGGCGATGCACCTCACCGAAGCCATCGTTGCCCCGAACGCCCGGCCGGTCTACCTCGTCGACGAGCAATGCCACCCGCAGACGATTGCCGTGGTACGCACGCGCGCCGAAGCGCGCGGTATCGAGATCGTCGTCGGCGACCCGGACACCTTCAGGTTCGGGGGTGGGGTCATCGGTGCCCTGGTCCAGTATCCCGGCACCGACGGCTGGCTGCGCGACTTTCGCAGCCTGTGCGATCAGGCGCACGCCGCCAAGTCGCTCGTCACCGTGGCGACCGATTTGCTCGCGCTGACGATGCTCGTGCCGCCGGGAGAGTGGGGCGCCGACATCGCGGTGGGAAACAGCCAGCGCTTCGGCGTACCGATGGGGTACGGCGGTCCGCACGCCGCGTTCTTCGCCACCCGCGACGCGTACAAACGTCACCTGCCCGGTCGAATCATCGGCGTGTCCAAGGACCGGGCCGGGCGGCCGGCGCTGCGCATGGCGCTGCAGACCCGGGAGCAGCACATCCGCCGCGAGCGCGCGACGAGCAACATCTGCACCGCGCAAGTGCTGCTCGCGGTCATGGCCTCGATGTACGCGGTCTATCACGGGCCGGAAGGGCTGTTCCGCATCGCCGAACGGGTCCACACCTTCGCCGGACTGCTTGCCAAGGCGCTGCAGCGGATGGGGTACCGCCTCGCGCACGAGGCCTACTTCGACACGCTGTGCGTCGAAGTCGAGCCGTGGGCACTCCCGCGGCTGATCGACGCCGCGTGGGCCCGGCGCATCAACCTGCGCGCCCTTCCGCCCAATCGCGTCTGCATCGCGCTCGATGAGACGGTCACGGTCAACGACCTCTCCGACCTGATCGCCGTCTTCTCGCTCAACGAAACGCTGCCGTACATGGTGGACGAGGCCGGCGCGCGGGTCGATTCCTCCATCCCCAAGGCCTTGAGCCGGTCCTCCCCATACCTCACGCATCCGGTGTTCCGCCGCTACCGCTCGGAAACCGAGATGCTGCGGTACCTCAAGCGGCTGGAGACGCGGGACCTCTCGCTCACCTCCGCGATGATCCCGCTCGGCTCGTGCACGTTGAAGCTCAACGCGACGACCGAGATGATGTCGTTGTCGTGGCGCGAGTTCAATCGCCTGCACCCCTTCGCTCCGCTGTCGCAGGCGCAGGGCTACCAGATGCTGTTCCGACAGCTCGAGTCCCAGCTCGCCGAGATCACGGGGTTCGCGGGCGTCTCGCTGCAGCCGAACGCCGGGTCGCAGGGTGAGTTCACCGGCTTGCTCGTCATTCGCGCGTATCACAGGGCGCAGGGCAACGGCAAACGCACGGTCTGCCTCATCCCGATGTCGGCGCACGGGACCAATCCCGCGAGCGCGGTGATGGCGGGCTACACCGTCGTGCCGGTCCAATCGGATGACCACGGCAACATCGATGTCGCCGATCTCGAGGCAAAGGCCGAGCAGTATCGGGACACGCTCGGCGCGCTGATGGTGACGTATCCGTCGACCCACGGGGTGTTCGAGGGGACGATTCGCGAGATCTGCACGGTGGTGCACCGGTACGGCGGACAGGTCTACATGGACGGCGCCAACATGAACGCGCTGGTAGGACTGTGTCGTCCCGGGGACCTCGGCGCCGACGTCTGCCATATCAACCTGCACAAGACGTTCTGCATTCCGCACGGCGGGGGTGGCCCGGGGATGGGACCGATCGCCGTCGCGCCGCATCTCCTGCCGTTCCTCCCCGATCATCCGGTCGTCGCGCTGGGACATCGGCAATCGTGCGGGACGGTCGCCGCGGCACCGTGGGGGTCGGCGTCGATCCTCACGATCTCGTGGGCCTACATCTCGCTGATGGGACAGGCGGGGCTGCTCCGAGCGACGAAGGTCGCGATCCTCAACGCGAATTACATCGCGAAGCGGCTCGAGGGCGTCTACGAGCCGCTTTACGCCGGGCAGAACGGCCTCGTCGCGCACGAATGCATCATCGACACGCGGCCGTTCAAGGCCTCGGCGGGCATCGAGGTCGAGGACATCGCGAAGCGGATCATCGACTACGGATTCCATCCCCCCACGGTGTCGTTCCCGGTGGCCGGGACGCTGATGGTCGAGCCCACCGAGAGCGAGTCGAAGGAGGAGCTCGACCGATTCTGCGATGCGCTGATCGCGATCCGCGAGGAGATGCGCGAGATCGAGACCGGGCAGGCGGATCGCGAGAACAACCTGCTGCGCAATGCGCCGCATACGCTGGAGGACCTGCTCGCCGATGACTGGGACCGGCCCTACTCGCGCGAGCGGGCCGGATTCCCCTCCGCGGCGACGCGCGTGCACAAAGTCTGGCCGGCCGTCGGGCGGGTGGACGGGGCGTACGGCGATCGCAACCTCGTCTGCGTCTGCCCGCCGATGGAGAGCTACGCGACGGTTTGAACGCTGGTATGGAGTGGACGCTGCTCGTCGATCCGGCCGGTCGTCCGGGGCCCGAGAACATGGCGACCGACGAGGCGCTGCTCCACGAGGCCGCGACGACCGGGCGCTCGTTTCTTCGTCTGTACCGCTGGTCACCTCCCTGCCTCTCGTTCGGGCGCAACGAGCCCGCACTGGCGCGCTACGACCGCCGCGGGATCGAACGCCGCGGCTGGGATGTCGTGCGCCGCCCGACGGGCGGCCGAGCCGTGTGGCACGAGAACGAGGTGACCTACGCCGTCGCGGCGCCGATCGCCGCTTTCGGATCGCTGCAGGCGAGCTATTGCGCGATTCACGAACGTCTCGCGGCGGCGCTCCAGACGCTCGGAGTCGTGGCACAACTCGCCCCGAAAGACGGCCGCCCGGCGAGCCTCGGCGCCGGCGCGTGCTTCGCGTCGCCGGTGGGCGGCGAGGTTACCGTGCGCGGGCGCAAGGTCGTCGGATCCGCGCAGGTGCGCCTGGGGTCCGCGTTCCTGCAGCACGGCTCGATTCTGCTCGGCGGGTCGCAAGAAACGATAGACGCTGTCAGCCTTCAGCCCTCACCGGTCAGCTCTGCTACATCCTTGTCCCAGGTGCTGGGGCGAACCGTGACGTTCGCTGAGGTGGCCGATGCGATCGTGGCTACATGGCGGTCGCCGTTGACCGCTCCCGACCCCTGTCGTCCGCTGCCGTCTGCTACCGTCTTCTCAGACCCCGCCTGGACCTGGCGCCGCTAGAGCGGCTGTAGAATCTTAGGGACCATGACCCCCGCCCTCGCCCGGCCTCGACGAATCGCCACGCTGCTCCCCGCCCTGCTCGTCGTCCTCGCTGGTTGCAGAGGCCCGGGCGGTTGTACCACGGAGTACTGCGGCACCGTCGTCTTCGCGGCGACGGGCGAGCCGTCGACCCTGCTCCCCGTCGTCTCGACCTCGGCCGTCGAGCGCGATGTGCACGACCAGATCTTTCTGAAGCTCGCCGAGATCGGGCCGGACGGCGGCACCTTCGGCGACTCGGGGTTCGTTCCCGAGCTGGCGCGCAGCTGGGAATGGACCGACCCCTTGACGCTCACGTTCCACCTCGATCCGCGAGCCCGCTGGCACGACGGCGCGCCCGTGACAGCGGCGGATGTCGCGTTCACCTTCGACGCCTACAGCGATTCCGTCGTCGGCTCCGGCGACCGGGCCTCCCTCGGGCACATCACGTCGGTCGCCGCGGTCGACTCACTGACGGTCGTCTTCAAGTTTCGGGACCGCTACCCCGAGATGTTTTACGACGCGACCTACCATATGCGCATCCTGCCGGCGCACCTGCTGCGAAACGTCCCGCGCGCGACGTGGCAGACGGCGGCGTTCGGCCGCGCTCCGGTGGGCTCCGGTCCCTACCGCTTCGTCAGCTGGACCCCGGGCCAGAGTATCGAGCTGGCGGCGGACTCGACCCACTTTCTCGGACGGCCGCATCTGCGGCGGCTGATCTGGCGCGTCGCCGGGAATCTCAACAGCGCGGTCACGATGGTACTGGCGGGGGAAGCGGACGCAGTCGAAGTCCTCGTCACACCCGACAATATCCGGCGGGCCAGGGCGGACACGGCGCTCCGGCTCTACCCGTACGCCGGCTCGACCTATACGTTCGTCCGCTTCAACCTGCGGGCGAACGGGGACCGCTCGAAACCCCACCCGGTATTCGCCGACCCCGAGATCCGGCGCGCCCTGGTCCTGGCGGCCGATCGTCCCCGGATGGCGCAGACGGTGTTCGGCGAGTACGCCAAGGTCCCGCCCGGACCGATGCCACAGCTGTGGTCGTGGCTCTGGAAGACGACGCTCGCCCCCACCCCGCTCGACAGCGCGCAGGCCGCGCGGCTGCTCCACGGGCGGCGGCTCAGCTTCCATCTCATCGTGCCATCCACCAGTCCGACACGGGTGCAGTACGCGCAGCTGTTGCAGGAGCAGTACCGGCGGCTCGGCATCGACGTCGTGATCGACCAGGTGGACAACCCCACTCTGCAGCAGCAGCTCGAGTCGGGGAAGTTCGACGCGTCGCTGGAATCGTTCGTGACCGACCCCACCCCGTCATCCTCCGTGCCGGCGCTGTGGGGACGCGACGGTCCACAGAACTACGGCCATTACGCCAACGACAAGTTCGACGCGCTGGTGCGCACCGCCGCCGGCGCTCCGACCCGCGCAGCGGCGCAGGCCGCCTGGGAATCGGCCTTCGCGGCGCTGGCGCAGGATCCTCCGGGCGTCATGTTGTACGCCCTGGATAATGTGGCCGCGGTGAATCGCCGTGTGGCTGACGTCCGCATCCAGCCCGATTCGTGGTGGGGCCTCGTGCGGACCTGGCGCATACCACCCGACCAGTTGACCGAGCGGGATCGCGCGGGGCGCTGAGTGCGGGCGTGGCTCTTGCGGCGGGTCGCCGCCGGCATCGCCATCATCTTCGCCGCCGTCTCGCTCACCTTCGTCGCCATTCACCTCGCGCCGGGCGAGCCGTTCCTGCCGCCTGATGAGCGACCGATGGATCCGGCCGTCGTGGCCCGGCTGCGGCGCAACTATGGACTCGACCGGCCGCTCCCCGTGCAGTACCTGCGATACGTGACGCAGCTGGCGCACGGCGAGCTGGGCGAATCCTTCAGCCAGCGCCGTCCCGTCGCCCAGGCCATCGCCGCCGCCGTCCCCAACACGCTGCTCCTCACGATCACCGCCCTCGCCATCGATTTCACCCTGGGGATCGCGATCGGCCTGTACCAGGCGGCGCGCGCGCGGCGCCGATCCGACGCGGCCCTGGCCAACGTCACTCTATTCTTCTATTCCCTCCCGACCTTCTGGCTCGCGCTCGTCCTGCAGCTCGTGTTCGGCCTCTGGCTCGGATGGTTTCCGACGGGGGGCTCCACCGATCCGGTGTTGCACGATTCCCTGCCCCTGTTCGGTCGAGTGGTGGATCGCCTGTACCACCTCGCACTCCCGGCGCTGACGCTGGGGCTCGTGGGAGCGGGAGGCACCGCGCGGTTCCAGCGCGCCGCCCTGCTCGAAGCCCTGGGACACGAGTACGTTCGCACCGCCCGCGCCAAGGGACTCGCCGAGTCCGCGGTGTTGATCCGGCACGCCTGGCGCGATGCGCTGCTCCCGGTGATTTCGCTCGCCGGGGTCGCCTTGCCGTTTCTCCTGACCGGCGCCGTCCTGATCGAGACCGTGTTTTCCTGGCCCGGGCTCGGCAAGCTCGCCGCCGACGCGATCAGCGCGCGCGACTATCCGCTCGTGCTCGGGACCACGCTGCTGGCGACGTGTGCGGTCGTGACGGGCAGCTTCATCGCCGACGTGCTGACCGCCGCCGCCGACCCGCGCGTGCGCCTCACCGCGTGACCACCGCGACCCTCCTGGCACTGCTGGCTATCGGGGTCTGGACGACAGCGTTCGTCTCCTGGTGTCGCCGGCGTCCGTGGGGAGAGGCAGGACGACGCTTCTTTCGCCATCCGAGCGCCACCGGCGGGCTCGTGGTGCTGGTATTCCTGGCGACCGTTGCGCTGTGCGCGCCGCTCGTCACGCCCTACGCTCCCTATCAACAAATTCTGACGCTGCAGGACCAGCCTCCCACGTGGCTGCATCCGCTTGGGACGGATTTCATCGGGCGCGACGTGTGGAGCCGGCTCGCCTACGGGGGCCGGATCTCGCTCGGCGTCGGCACCCTCGGAATGCTCGTGGCGGTGACCCTGGGGGGGCTCGTCGGCGCCGCCGCGGGCTACTTCCGGGGCTGGATCGACGCGCTGTTGATGCGCTGCGTGGACGTGGGGTTGTCCATCCCCAGAATATTTCTCGTCCTCGGCGCGATCGCCCTGTGGGGGAAGTTGGGCGTCGCAGCACTGATCCTGCTGCTCGGGCTGACGGGATGGTTCGCCACGAGCCGGATCGTGCGCTCCGAAGTGATGAGCGTGCGGGAGCGTCCGTACACCGATGCGGTGCGCGCCCTCGGTGCCCGGCCCTGGTGGATCATCGTGCGGCACGTCCTGCCCAACAGCGCCGCCGCCCTCATCGTCTCCGCGGCGCTCGGTATCGGCAACATGATGCTGCTGGAGGCGGGGCTGTCGTTCCTCGGCGCCGGGATCCAGCCCCCGCATCCGAGCTGGGGAAACATGATCGCCGACGGCCGCGATCAGCTCCCCACGGCGCCCTGGACGACCCTGTTTCCGGGTCTGGCGATCGCACTGGCGGTGATGGCGCTCAATACCACGGGTGATGCCCTGCGCGACGCACTCGATCCGAAGACGGGTGGGAAATAACGGCGCTATCTTGTGACGCGATGCCCGCCCCCGATCCGGTGCTTCGCGTTCACGACCTCAAGACGTACTTCGTCACCGAACGCGGCCGCGGTACCGCACGGGCCGTGGACGGCGTCTCGTTCGAGCTCTACCCGGGAGAGACGCTGGGCATCGTCGGAGAGTCGGGATGCGGCAAGACGGTCATGTCGCTCTCCATCCTGCGTCTCATCCCCGAGCCGCCGGGCCACATCCTCCCCGGCAGTTTCATCGAATTCGAGGGCCGCAACCTCCTGACGCTGCCGCCGCGCGAGCTGCGGGCGGTACGCGGCAACCGCATCGCGATGGTGTTCCAGGAGCCGATGACATCGCTGAATCCGGTCCTGACGATCGGCGACCAGGTCGCCGAAGCCGCGCTCGTCCACCAGAAGCTGTCACGCCGCGAGGCACGCAAGCGGGCCATCGACCTGCTGCACCTCGTCGGGATTCCCGATCCTGAACGCCGCGTGGACGACTATCCGCACCAGCTGTCGGGCGGGATGCGCCAGCGCGCCATGATCGCCATGGCGCTGATCTGTCACCCGCAGATTCTGATCGCCGACGAACCCACCACGGCCCTGGACGTCACGATTCAGGCACAGATTCTCGACCTGCTGGGCCGGCTGCGACGCGAGCTGGACATGGCGGTGCTGCTCATCTCGCACGATCTGGGCGTCGTCGCCGGGTCGGCCGACCGGGTGGTGGTCATGTACGCCGGCCAGGTCGTCGAGACCGCCGCCACACGGACGCTGTTCGCCGGCCCCCGGCACCCGTACACCGAGGGACTGCTCGCCTCCATTCCGCGACTCGACGAGCGGCGCGAGCGACTGCACAGCATCCCGGGATCGGTGCCTCCGGCCACGGCGTGGCCCGCCGGGTGCCGCTTTCACCCGCGCTGCCCGTACGCCTGGGACAAATGCCGCACCGAGGAGCCGCCGCTGCTCGACACGGGGGACGACGGCCACAGCGCACGGTGCTGGCTCGTCGCCGAGCCCGGCCGCCGGACCGGACGGTGAGCGCTCCTCTCGTCGAGGTCACCGAGCTCGTCAAGCACTACCCGAAGGAGCGGGCCTGGCTCGGGCTGGGCCGCGCCCGCAACGCCGTGCGCGCCGTCGACGGCGTATCGTTCTCGATCCCCGCGGGAAAGACGCTCGGCCTCGTGGGCGAATCGGGGTCCGGAAAGACGACGGTCGCGCGCACGCTGCTGCGGCTCACCGAGCCGACCTCGGGCTCGTTCCGGCTCGATGGAATTGAGGTATTCGGACTCGGGGCCACGCCGCTGCGCGCGCTGCGCCGCAGGATGCAGATCGTCTTTCAGGACCCGTATGGCTCGCTCAATCCGCGCATGACCGTGCGTCAGACGCTGCGCGAGCCGCTCGCGATCCATCGGCTGGTCCCGAAGACCGAACGCGACGCGCGCGTGCTCGCGCTGCTCGGGGAAGTCGGCCTCGACCCGACGCTCGCGGACCAGTTCCCCCACGAGCTGTCCGGCGGCCAGCGCCAGCGCGTCGGGATCGCGCGGGCCCTGTCGGTCGAGCCGGCGTTCCTGGTGTGTGATGAGCCGGTTTCGGCGCTCGACGTCTCGGTGCAGGCGCAGGTGCTCAATCTGCTGGCGGATCTGCAGCGCACCCGCGGTCTGACCTATCTCTTCATCGCCCACGACCTGGCGGTCGTGAAGCACATCGCGGATTCCGTCGCGGTGATGTACCTCGGGCGTATCGTGGAACGCGCCGCTCGGGAGACGGTATACAGCCTCCCACGCCACCCCTACACCCGCTCACTGCTGTCCGCGGTTCCCGTCCCGGACCCCACGGCCACCCCGCAGCGGATCATCCTCCAGGGCGACGTCCCGTCTCCAACCGAACCCCCGGCCGGGTGCGCATTCCACCCGCGCTGTCCCCATCCTCGCAAGAACGAACGCTGTCGCACGGCAGCGCCCGCGTTGCGCGAGGTCACCCCCGGTCACCTGGCCGCGTGTCATTTCGCCGATGATCCGATGCGCTGACCGCTATCCGCTGTGCGCGACGATCGGCGCCGCGGACAGCGTCTGCACTTCCGCGAGAACGCCGAGCAGCCACCCCGCGGTGAACATCCAGCCCCCGGCCTGCAAGACGCCCTCCCGCAGGAACAGGATCGCGTAGGCCACTTCGGGCACACCCACGGCCGTGAGCACGAGAAGCGGCAGCCGCGCGGCCTTCGTCCCGCGTCGCTGTTGCCACACGATCAGGACGCCCGTGACGACCAGCGTGGCCGCGGTCTCGATCGGGCCGGGCCAGCCCTCGCGCTTCGTGACGGCGAAGGCGAGAAAACCGCCGACCAATCCGAAATAGACGACTCGAAAGATGCCGTGGAGCGCGGCTGCATGGCGCTCGTGCAAGGCGTGGAGCGGC
>JAWOLH010000021.1:0-135786 GCA_033853695.1 Gemmatimonadales bacterium
AGAGCATCAGCACTGCGGCGCCGCGCGACGGCGAGCGATCCGGGAGCTTGGCGATGTGCACGGCGGCGCCCGCCAGGAGCAGGACCAGCAGGTAGACGAAGTGCAAGTGCATGGGCCTCCCGATTGCGGTCGACCTTCTACGTGTACTTCACGTCGAAGGACGAGCTGCTGTTCGATGGATTCGAGGCGGCGATGATCGCGTTTGCCGAGGCCGCTCCGGCGAAAGGGCCGCCGACGGGGTTTCGGTTCAGTCTGCCGTTACTGCGGCATATCGGGGCGCAGCGCCGTTTCGCGCTGGCGACGATTGTCCACGGGGCGAACCCGCGGATCCGGAAGAAGACGCTCGCCATCTTTGCGAACGTGGTCCGGTATGAGTTGGCACGTGCTCCGGGGCACGCTCCGGGCGATGCCAGACTGCTCGATGCGCACGTCAGTGCGGTGGCGGGGGCGTTCATCGGTCTCGCCACCTGGTGGCTCACCGAGTCGAGTCGTGTGAGCCCCGAAGCGGTGGACCAGGTATTTCAGCGCTGGTGGTGAGTCACCACGATTCGTCGGCAGTGGGTCCGTACATCGGGGGCAGCGGCACGTCGTTGAGCCGCAGGTAGACGCTGAGCTGCCCGCGGTGGTGCACCAGGTGGTTGATGTGCTGGCGCACCACGACGCCGCGCGGCGCCGTGAACAGCACGCGGGCGCCGTGCTTCAGCGACCAGGGGATGGCGTAATCCGAGTCCTTCGTCGCCTTGAGTGCCTCACGCGCTTCGCTCACGCACTTGTCGAATCTATCGAGCAGCGTGGCGGTGGGCTCGAGGCTGTACTGTGGCGCATGAGCGAGGTCGAGCTCGGGGGCGCGCAGCATCGTCGTCATCCATCCCGGCATCGTCGCGACGAGCTGAGCGAGGTGCCCCAGCGGGAACGATTTCGGGTGCGGCTTCCACGCGCCCTTGTCGCTCGGCACCCGCTCGAGCAGCTTGCGCGTCGTGGCCATTTCCTGGTCGAATTCGGGCAGCAGCGTTTGGGAGATGCTCATGGCGATGTCCTTCCAATCGGCGGTGCTGAATGGGAGTGAATACCCCGACGGGTTGCTTTCGTGGCTGGGTCGATGGACAGGTAACCTGAGGGGGCCTTCATAGCCAGGTATCCTGGTTTGGAGCGAGGCCGCGGATCGTGCGGCGCAGGCAGTGGGCATCGCCGTCCACCAGTCCTGCCGCCCGGTCGACATCGACAAATCCCGACGCCAGCATCCGTGAGCGTTCCCATCCGTGTGCCGTCGCCCGAGACGGCGTCAGCTGGCAGTACAGCGCATGGTCGAACTCGGCGCGAGCATGGACGCGACCATCGTGGACGTGCACGGTGGGGAAAAACAGGCGAGTGGGATCGCGGTGCGGGAACTCGAACGCCATCGGGTGCACATCCGACTCCCGCGTAGCCGGCTACAGCTTGAATACGGCAAAGCCGTAATCGCGGTACCGCGGAATCTTGCCAATCGCGTCCGGAGGAATACGGAACCGTTCATCGAGGCGGTCGAAGTCCTCAAGCGTGGGCACAAAGGAGGCTTCGAAGCTGCTCACATCGTGGACGAGGATGGTTGCCGGAGCTGCCGCGACACCAATCAACGCCGAGCGGCTCATCGGTATCCGGATCGGAAACCCCGATCGCAGATCATCGCAGATCAGTGAAGAAGTCGGGGTAGAGCTGCAGATCGATGAACCGGACCGCGTCCTCCGGGCCGTTCGGAGGCACTGGCAGGGGAAGCACCATGGCCAGCTCGGTTGCCGCCCGATATGTCATGCTGTAGGCGAGGAGCTGTTTCCCGTTCGTGCGACGCGCGAAGATGTTGGTGTCGGAGACGAGGTCAACCGGCTGCGAGAACATGCACATGGCGCATTTCCTCCTCCGCCGCCCCGAGCGACGGGAACCCGGGCCGCCGAACCGGAGTCAGCCCACCGATACGAACAACGCCGTCACAATGGTGACGCCAACCACGCCGCTCCGATGAGGCAAAGTGTGACGAGTGCGGAGAACACCACCGGCGCAACGAAGAAGTGGCGCCAGGTGATGATCGTCGCGACGAAGAGTGTCAGGGCGAATCCCCAGGTCATGATCGGCATCGCCGCGAGTGTAGTCAGCGGCAGGGCGCCGAGCTGCCAAGCCGTGAGGGCTGCAAAAAGCAGCAGCACGGTGCAGAACAGACCGAAGCCGATGTAGAACCCCCAGAAGGTCCGCTCGGCGCCCTGCACCGTGAACCGGGTCGCGCGCAGGCCGTTGATGAACACGTCGAGGCCCCAACGCGGATCGACACGGCTGAAGCCTAATGTGTGGCCGGCGGCGTACAGCACCAAGAGCACCGCTGCGATGCGGTACAGGAGCGACGCGGTCATCCGGGACCTCCCAGGCCTAGAACTTGGACCAGAGGTACTGGTTCGTGACCTCGTGATGAAACTGGATCTCGGCGGCCTTCACCTCCGCGCCCAGCGCTTTGGGACAGCGGTCCGCCTGGGTCTGCTTCAGCTCGGCGTACTTGCTGTGAACTTCCTCGCCGAGCGCTTGCTTCAGGAACGCGCTGCCCTGGTGGAGACGAATCGCGTCGTAGATGTTGTCCGACAGGAACCGCGTGCCGCTCTCCTTGCCCGTCGCGCCCATCGGTCCCTCGAGACCGGTCTTGAAGATCGTGTAGATCGCGAGATACGGGTTGGCGTCGGGCGCGATCGAGCGCACCTCGACGCGCTTGGACCGCTCGTTGCCGAGGGGGATGCGGATCATCGAGCCGCGGTCGATCGGGGAGGCCTTGATCTGATTGGGCGCCTCGAAGTGCGGGTCGAGGCGGCGGTAGGCGTTGACGCTCGAGTTCAGGATCAGGCAGATCTCGGCGCCGTTAGCGAGGATGCGGTGGACGAAGTCCCACCCCACCGTGGAGAGCTGGTCCTGTCCCTTCTCATCCCAGAACAGGTTCTTCCCTTTGCGCGCCACCGAGACATTGGTGTGCATGCCGTTGCCGTTGACGCCGGGCACGGGCTTCGGGAGGAAGCAGGCGGTCATGTCCATCCGCGCCGCCACCTGGCGGGAGAGCAGCTTGTAGAGCTGGACCTGGTCGGCCGCGGCGCACGCCTCGGCGTAGCTGTAGTTCATCTCGAACTGCGAGGGCGCCACCTCGGGGTGGTCCTTCTCGTTGGCGAATCCCATGGAGCGCTGCACTTCGGCCGCCGTGTCGATGAAGAGGCGCAGCACATCGCCCGGCAGGGAGTGGTAGTAGCCTCCGGTCGAGATGAACTCGAACTGGCCAGTCTCGTGATAGCGGCGCTCGGCGTCCCGTCCCTTGAAGAGGAACCCTTCGATCTCGTTGGCGGCGTAGCACACCGTGCCGTCCTTCGCGAACAGCTGCTCGGTGTAACGCTTGAGCAGACCGCGCATGTCCGCGGTGTAGGGCGAGCCGTCGCGCTCCAGCACGTCGCCGAAGGCCAGGACCTTGCCGGAGCCGAAGATGTCCGAGGGCAGCCAGTAGAACGCGGACCAGTCTACGCGGAGCCGCAGGTCGGATTCCTGCTGGCGCGAGAAGCCGCGGATCGAGGAGCCGTCGAAGGTGAGATTGTCCACCGAGCCGAGCAGGAACTTCTTGTCGTAGTCCAGCATGTGGAACCGGCCTTCCAGGTCGGTGAAGCAGACCGTGACGGCCTTGATGCGCTTCTCGTCGGTGAGGTATTTGAGTCGCTCTTCCTGAATCTGCTGCGCCGGGACGCGGTCCATGCGCTGTTTCTTGGCCGCCAGGTTTCTCTCTTCCAGCTCGTCGTAGGGGATTTCCAGAAAGTCACGTAGGGCGGCGGTCATGCAGGGTCCTCGCGGGTGTGGGGTGGATGGCTCCTCAGCCGGCGCGCGTAATGTAAACCGGCACGACTTGCGTCGCACACGGGCGTCTACGTCGGCACCAAGGGTGCGTTCGAGTGCGACTGGGGCTGGACGGGATCGAGGATCGTGATTGTCTGCGGCACGGTGAGGACGAGTCCCCGGCTCGACGACGATGAGCATCACCAGGAGCGCGACGGCGCCGGGGCTGGCGCTTCTGCAGGTGAAGATTGCACTCACCCGCTGAGCGATTTCCTGAAGCAGCGGATTTGCCTGATCTCGGTGAAGCCGAGGGCGCGGTGGGCCGCGGCGCCGATCTCGTTCTCCAGGAGTGCGTCGGACGCAAACTCGCTGCACCCCTCTTCCCGCGCCCACTGCTCGGCGGCCTGGAGGAGGGCGCGTCCGACGCCCTGGAGCCGGGCTTCGGGGACGACGTGCCAGCCCTCGAGGTAGGCGACGGAATCGGTGTCGCACCCTTCGGCATACGAACGGATCGACAGCTCGGCGAAGCCGACGGGGGATCCGGCGTCATCGAAGGCGAGCAGCACCCGGAGCGGGTCACGCAAGCGGCCCGCGAAGTAGCTCGCGATTTCGAATCGGTGGTCGCTCGCGCCTTCGAGCCCGAGCGCGCATCTTGAGCCACGCGGCAGAGTCCTCGGTCACGACCGCTCACGCTCGCGCATGATGTACCGCACAAACTGTAGTGGGTGAGGTTCTCGAAGCTACTGGCGGAAACGGTTCAATTGACCCTCTGCCGCGTTGCTGCTAAGTTCTTCTCTGATGCCAACATACGAGTACAGGTGCCCCAAGGGGCACGTCTTCGAAAAGTTCTACCCGACGATCTCCAACAAACGGAAGGTCGCCTGCCCGACGTGTGGCAAGATGGCCGAGCGGATGCTGTCGGGCGGCGCCGGGCTCGTCTTCAAGGGCTCCGGCTTCTACATCACCGACTACAAGCGCGCCGGTGAAAAGAAGGAAACCGAGCCGAAGCCCGAGACCAAGTCCGAAACGAAGTCCGAATCGAAGCCTGAGAAGAAGAGCAAGAAGGACCCGCACAACAAGTGACCGCGCACGACATCCTGCGCACGGCGCTCGTGAAGGCCGCGGCGTCCCTCGGCGCGCCCACCACGGACGTGCAGCTCGAACGCCCCAAGGATCCCACGCACGGCGACGTCGCGACGAACCTCGCCCTGACGCTCGCCAAGACGCTCAAGGCCAAGCCGCGCGACGTCGCGACGAGGCTCGTCGCCGTGCTCGAGGTGCCGCCTGGCATCGTGAAGAAAATCGAGATCGCGGGACCGGGGTTCATCAACTTCTTCCTTGCTGAGGTGCAACTGGCAGATGTACTGGGCACCGTGCTCGCCCAGGGCCTGAGTTACGGACGAACCGATGACGGACAACGCGGGTTAGTCAACGTCGAGTTCGTCTCCGCCAATCCCACCGGCCCCCTGCACGTTGGTCACGGCCGCCAGGCCGCGATCGGGGACGCCATCGCCACGCTGCTCGAGTGGACCGGCTGGAAAGTCACACGCGAGTTCTACTACAACGACGCCGGCACCCAGATCGCGAACCTCGCGAAGAGCGTCCAGGCCCGTATCACGCGCAGCGAGATTCCCGAGGGCGGCTACCACGGCGACTATATCACGGAGATCGCCGAGCGCTACGTCGCCGGGCACCCCAAGGACACGCAGGGCGACGATCTCGAGGCGATCCGCATTTTCGCCGTCGCCGAGCTGCGCAAAGAACAGGACGCGGACCTCCGGGCGTTCGGCGTGAAGTTCGACGTTTACTTTCTCGAGTCGTCGCTCTACACCGACGGCCGTGTCGAGAGGACGGTGAACCGGCTGGTCGCTGCAGGGCACACCTTCGAACAAGACGGTGCCCTCTGGCTCCGCACCACCGAGTACGGCGACGACAAGGACCGCGTGATGAAGAAGAGTGCGGCAAAGGGCGGCGACTACACGTATTTCGTGCCCGACGTCGCCTATCATGCGGACAAGTGGGAGCGCGGCTTCCACCGCGCCATCGACGTCCAGGGCGCCGACCACCACTCGACCGTGACGCGCGTGCGCATCGGTCTCCAGGCGCTCGACATGGGGATCTCCGAGGGCTACCCCGAGTACGTGCTGCACCAGATGGTGACGGTGATGAAGGGCGGGGAGGAGATGAAGATCTCGAAGCGCGCCGGGAGTTATCTCACGGTGCGCGAGCTGATCGACGAGGTCGGTCGCGACGCGGTGCGGTTCTTCTATCTCATGCGGCGCGCCGATTCGCATCTCGTCTTCGACGTCGACCTCGCAAAGAAGCAGTCCGAGGAGAACCCCGTCTTCTACGTGCAGATGGCGCATGCCCGCATGAGCGGCATCTTCCGCGTCGCCGCACGCGATGTCACGAGTGCCACGACCGAAGGCGTGGACCTGTCTCTATTGAAGGAAGACGACGAGCGCGATCTCCTGAAGGCGATCGCCGAGTTTCCCACCGTCGTCGAGGGCGCCGCGCAAGCGTTGGAGCCGCACCGCATCACGGGATACCTCGAGACGCTCGCTCGGCTGGCGCACGCCTGGTACCACAAATTCCGCGTGCTGGGCGAGCCGGAAGAGGCCGCTCGCCTCGTCCTCGCCCGCGCCGTGCGGCAGGTACTCGCCAATGGCCTCTCCCTGATCGGCATCTCGGCCCCGGACCGGATGTAACCATGAGCCTCCTCGTCGTCGGATCGATCGCGCTCGACTCGGTCGCCACCCCCTTCGGCGAGACCGCCGACGCCCCCGGCGGCTCAGCGGTGTTCTTCGCCGCCGCGGGAGCCCTGCTGCATCCGGTGCAGGTCGTTGGCGTCGTCGGCTCGGACTACCCCCTGGGGGTCCTCAAGACGCTCGAGACCCGCGGCGTCGATCTGGCCGGGGTGGAGCAGGTGGAGGGAGAATCGTTCCGCTGGAAGGCGAAATACTCCTACGATCTCTCGAGCCGCGAGACGCTCGACACGCGCCTCGGCGTGTTCGCGCACTTCCGTCCCAAGATCCCCAGGAAGTTCCAGCAGGCGAAGTATGTCTTCCTCGGCAACATCGATCCCGGGCTGCAGCTCGGCGTGCTCGACCAGGCGAACAGTCCGGCGCTCACGGCCTGCGACACGATGAACTACTGGATCAACTCAAAGCGCGACCACGTGCTCGAGCTGCTCCGCCACATCGACATCCTGATGGTAAACGACACCGAAGCGCGCGAGCTGTCGGGCGACTGGAACATTTATCGCGCCGCCCACTGGGTGCTGGACCGCGGCCCCCGGCGCGTCGTGATCAAGCAGGGCGAGCACGGGGCGCTGCTCGTCGATAAGGAGGGGACGTTCAAGGTCCCCGCCTATCCGTTGCAGGAAGTGTTCGATCCCACCGGCGCGGGCGACGCCTTCGCGGGCGGCTTCATGGCCTACCTCGCGAGCGTCGACGATACGGGGCCGATGGCGCTGCGCCGCGCCATGGTGCACGGCGCCGCGATGGGGAGCTTCGCCGTCGAGGCGTTCGGGATCGCGGGATTGGACAAGGTGACGATCGCCGATGTGCGCGCCCGCGTGCGCGCGTTCAAGGACCTGGTACACTTTGAGCTCGACTGATCGCTACGCCGCGGCCGGCGTCGATCTCGACGCCGCGGACGACGCGAAGCGTCGCATCGCCGCCCTCGTCGCCCGGACGCGCACCCGCTTCTCGCTCGGCAAGGTGGGCGGCTTCGGTGGCATGGTGCGCGTACCTCAGGATCTCGAGAAGCCGGTGCTCGTCATGTCGACCGACGGTGTCGGCACGAAGGTCCTCGTCGCCGCGCGCGCCGGGATCCACAACACCGTCGGCGAAGACCTCGTCAATCACTGCGTCAACGACATTCTGGTGCACGGCGCGGCACCGCTCGCCTTCCAGGACTACATCGCGAGCGGCAGGCTCGTCCCCGAAGTCGCGGCGGCGCTCGTCGAGGGGATCACGCGCGGCTGCAACGCGCACGAGATGACGCTCGCCGGGGGCGAGACCGCCGAGCTGCCCGATCTCTACGCCGCAGGGCACTACGACCTCGCGGGAACGATCGTCGGTGTGGTGGAGGAGGACGCCGCGTTGCATGGCGACAAGGTCGCTCCGGGCGACACCCTCATCGGCTATGCCTCGAGCGGGCTGCACACCAATGGCTACACCCTCGCCCGCCGCATCGTGTTCGACGACCTGAAGCTCGACGTCGGCGACCGCTTCCCCGATTCCAACAGCTCGGTCGCCGAGGTGCTGCTCGCCGTACACCGGAGCTATTGCGCCGCGATCACACCGGTCCTGCCGCTGGTCCACGCCCTCGCTCACATCACGGGAGGCGGGATCGCCGGCAACCTCGTGCGCGTGCTGCCGGAGGGGTGCGAGGCGGTGGTGGATGCGGGGAGCTGGGCGTGGCCCGAGGTGTTCCGAGTGTTGAAATCGGCGGGGAAGGTGTCGCTCGCCGAGATGCGGCGCGTGTTCAACCTCGGCATCGGGATGATCGCCGTGGTGGGGCGCAACGACGTGGAGGATGTGCGCCGCGCGGCGGAGCGCGCCCAGGTGCGGACGTGGATCATTGGGGAAGTCGTAGAGGAGAAGACCGGAGTGAGATTTACGGAGCGGTAGCCACACGGATGTCTAACGCAGCTCTGGAACGCAGCGCGATGCAGCGCGCGATCGAGCTCGCCCGCCGCGGGTGGGGGCGCGTATCCCCCAATCCACTGGTGGGCGCGGTCGTGCTGCGCAATCAGGTCGTCGTGGGCGACGGGTGGCACGCCGAGTTCGGCGACGCGCACGCCGAGGTCGTGGCGCTGCGCGCGGCGGGAGAGAAGGCGAAGGGCGGGACGCTCATCGTGACGCTCGAGCCGTGCACGCACTACGGCAAGACGCCGCCGTGCACCGACGCGATTCGCGACGCGGGAATCGTGCGCGTCGTCGTCGCGATGCGCGACCCCGATCCGGTGGCCCGGGGCGGGGTCGAGAAGCTGCGCAACGCGAAGCTCCAGGTGGAAGTCGGCCTGCTCGCCGAAGCCGCCGCGGCGCAAAACGCGCCGTTTCTCTTCGTGCGCGAGGTGAAGGAACGCCCCTTCGTGGCGCTGAAGCTCGCGACGTCGATCGACGGCCGCATCGCCGATTCCGGGGGCCGCTCGCAGTGGATCTCGGGAGCGCAGGCGCGCGACTGGGCGCACTGGCTGCGCGCGGGCTTCGACGCGATCGGCGTCGGCGGCACGACCGCGATGCGCGACGACCCGCTGCTCACCGTGCGCGGCGGGCTCCAGCCGCGTCGGCCGCCCGTGCGTGTCGTGTTCGATCGCCGCGCCACGCTGAACCTCGCCTCGAACCTCGTGCGCACGGCCGGTGATCCGCCGACCTGGGTCGTCGCATCGGAGGGCGCGCCCGGTAAGAACGTGAAGGGGCTCGAGGACGCGGGAGTGCAAGTGTTCCGACCCCGCACGCTCACCAATGGTCTCAAGCAGCTGCGCGCGGCGGGTGTCGAATCGATCCTCGTGGAAGGTGGCGGCGCGCTCGGCGTCGGCCTCCTCGCCGATGGTCTCGTCGACCGGCTCTACTGGCTGCAATCGCCCGTCTGGCTCGGCGACGGCGGCGTGCCGGCGTTCCCGGGCGTGGCCGATTCCGGGCTCGAGGAGGCGCCGCGCTGGACTCCCGTGGAGCGACGCCCGTTGGGGCCCGATACATTATTGGTCTTGGATCGGCGGCTATGTTTACCGGGATCGTGAGTGCGGTAGGGAGGGTCGTTAAGGTGGGGGCCGGCGCCAGGGGGCACGCCGCGGGAGGCATCGTTTTCGAGATCCGGGCGCCGTACCGGAACGTCAAGCGCGGTGAGAGCGTTGCCATCAACGGAGCGTGCCTCACCGTCGAAACGGTGAAACGAGGTTGTTTTACGGTTCGGGCCGTCGACACGACGCTGGACCGGACGCTCTTCGGCGAGTACGCCGCGGGGCGAAGCGTGAATCTCGAGCGCGCCGTGCGCGCCGGCGAGCCGCTCGGCGGGCATCTGGTGCAGGGGCATGTCGACGGGATCGCCGCTGTCGAGTACGTGCGGCCGCGCGGCGATGCGGTGCTCCTCGGGTTGCGGGTCCCTCGGGAGGTGCGGGAGGTGTGCATCCCCAAGGGCTCGATCACGGTGGATGGCGTCAGTCTCACGGTGGACGCGTTGCCCGACGGCGGGGTGGTGCAGGTGTCGCTGATTCCGTTCACGCGGGAGCACACGACGCTGGGAGAGGTGGCGGCGGGCACGCGCGTGCACGTGGAAGGCGATGTGATCGGCAAATACGTGAGGCAACTATGCAGTTCGGAACGATAGAGCAGGCGATCGCGGACATCCGTGCCGGGAAACTCGTCATCGTGGCCGATGACGAGGGGCGCGAGAACGAGGGGGACCTGGTCGGCGCCGCCGAGAAAGTCTCTCCCGAGATGATCAATTTCATGGCGACGCACGGACGCGGGTTGATCTGCGTCCCGATGCTCCCGGAGCGCTGCCAGGCGCTCGGGCTGCCGCAGATGGCCGAGCACAACACCGAGGCGCACGAGACGGCGTTCACGGTGAGCGTCGATGCGGCGAACCGCTTCGGCGTCACGACCGGCATCTCCGCGGCTGACCGCGCCGCCACGATCCGCGTCGCGATCGATCCATCGACCGTCCCCCAGGACCTGCGGCGCCCGGGGCACGTCTTTCCGCTGCGCGCCCGTCCCGGCGGCGTGCTGCAGCGGGTCGGCCAGACCGAGGCGAGCATCGATCTCGCGCGGCTCGCGGGGCTGTACCCGGCAGGGGTGATCTGCGAGATCCTGAACGACGACGGCTCGATGGCGCGCCGCCCGCAGCTCGAGCGCTTCGCGGCCCTGCACGGCCTCACCTTCATCACGACCGCCCAGCTCGTGGCGTACCGGCTGGCGCACGAGCGGCTGGTGCACGCCGTCGCCTCGTCGCGCATTCCGACGTCGTATGGCGAGTTCCGGATCGTCGGCTACAAGAACGACGTCGACGCTGCCGAGCACGTCGCCCTGGTCTATGGCGACGTGAAGGACCAGCGCGGCGTGCTGGTGCGCATGCACTCGAAGTGTCTCACCGGCGACGTGTTCGGCTCGGGGCGCTGCGATTGCGGCTGGCAGCTGCAGAGCGCGATGCGCATGATCGCCGCCGAGGGACGCGGGGTGGTGGTGTACCTGGATCAGGAAGGCCGCGGCATCGGGCTGCTCAACAAGCTCAAGGCGTACGAGCTGCAGGACGCCGGCGCCGACACCGTCACCGCCAACGAGCAGCTCGGATTCAAGCCGGACCTGCGCAACTACGGCATCGGCGCGCAAATCCTGCTCGATCTCGGGCTCTCCTCGATTCGGGTCCTCACCAACAACCCCAAGAAACTGATCGGGCTCGAGGGCTACGGTCTCGAGATCGTGGAGCGGGTTCCGATCGTGCCGCCGCCGTCCGACGAGAACCGCGCCTACCTGGACGTCAAGCGCGACAAGCTCGGCCACCTGCTGACGCACTGATCGTGGCGGCGCGCACCCGGAAGCGCGCGGCTCCGCGCGTCGCGGTGCTGGTGAGCCGCTACAACGAGATCGTCACCCGCCGTTTGCTCGACGGCGCGCGCGACGCGCTCATGGCCGAAGGCATCCCCGAATCCCGCATCGACGTGCACTGGGTCCCCGGCGCGTTCGAGCTGCCCGCGGCGGCGGCCGTCGCCGCGGCCTCGGGGCGGTATCACGCCATCGTGGCGCTCGGCTGCGTGATCCGCGGCGAGACGCCGCACTTCGAGTACGTCGCGGGCGAGGCGGCCCGCGGCCTCGGCGAGGTAGCCCGGACCGCGCAGATGGCCGTCGGGTTCGGCGTCCTCACCACCGAGGATCAGGCGCAGGCGCTGGCACGCGCCGGCGGCGAGGCCGGTAATAAGGGGGCCGAGGCGGCGCGCGCGGCGCTCGAGTCGGCCCGCGTGCTCCGTGAGCTGCGCCGTGGAACGTCCCGAGACTAAGGCGCGCGCCCGCGCGCTGCAGCTGCTCTACGCCTGGGAGCTGTCCGGACTCCCGTCGATCGACGCCGTCGTCACGCGCCTCGCCCAGTCGCAGGGCGTCGCGCCGCCGGGCTATGACCGGGGCGCGGAGCTCGCGGCGCGCGCCGTGGCCGGCCAGCGGGAGTACGACGAGCGCCTGGAGCGCGCGTCGGAGCACTGGCGCCTCGAGCGTGTCGGCGTCGTGGAGCGCAACATTCTGCGGCTCGCGATGGCGGAGCTCGACGAAGGAGCGACGCCGCCCCGCGTCGTACTCGACGAAGCGGTGAAGCTGGCGCACTGGTTCGGCGGCCCGCGCTCGCCCGCGTTCGTCAACGGCGTGCTCGACGCGCTGGCGCGGGAGTCCGGCCGGTTGTGAGAATCCTGCTCGTCAATTGGAACGACCGTCAGAACCCGCACGCCGGCGGCGCCGAGATTCACTTGCATGAGATCTTCGGCCGCCTGGCCCACGACGGTCACCAGATCGACCTGATCACGAGCGGCTGGCCGGGTGCGGCGCCCGAGGTGGACCTCGACAACATGCGCGTGCGGCGCGTGGGCGGGCGGTACACCTTCGCGCTCCTGGCGCGTGGCGCGGTGCGCCGCGCCCTGCGGCGCACGGGGACGCAAGGATACGACGTGGTCGTGGAAGACATCAACAAGCTGCCGCTCTACCTCCCGAACCTCACCGCGCTGCCGTTCTGCGCCGTCGTCCCGCACCTCTTCGGCACCGCCGCGTTCGCCGAAGCGAGCTGGCCCATGGCGACGATCGTCTGGGCCGCGGAGCGCGGCATTCCGTGGGCGTACGGGCGGGCGGCGTTCCACGTGATCTCGAACAGCACACGCGACGATCTGGTGGCGCGCGGTATCCCTCGCGAGCGCATCGAAGTCATTTATCCAGGGATCGACGCGCGCTGGTACAAGCCCGATCCTCGTGTCGCGCGTGCTCCACGGCCGACATTCCTGTACGTCGGTCGCCTGAAGCGTTATAAAGGAGTGGATATCGCGTTGCGGGCACTGGCTTTGGCTCGCGCGAGAGGGCTGGAAGTGGAGCTCGAGATTGCGGGAATGGGCGACGACCGCCCGCGCCTCGAGCGGACGGCGCGCCGCCTCGGGCTGGAGCCGGCCGTCCGCTTCCTTGGCTACGTGTCGGAGGACGAGAAACGGCGTCTGCTGCGCACCGCCTGGGCCGTCGTGTTCCCCAGCCCGAAGGAAGGGTGGGGAATCTCGAACGTCGAGGCGGCGGCGTGCGCCACCCCGGCACTCGCCTCGGACAGTCCGGGGTTGCGCGAGACGGTGCGCCATGGCGAGACGGGCTTCCTGGTCCCGCACGGCGATGTCCCGGCGCTTGCCGAGCGCATGACCGCTCTCGCCCAGGACCAGGCACTCGTCGAGCGGTTGGGGGCCCAGGCCCGCGCGTTCGCAGCTCCGCTCACGTGGGACCGGGCCGCCCTGGCGACGGCGGCCCAGCTCGAGCGCCTCATCACTCAGAGGAGGTGAGCCGATGCGCGTGACGATCACCGCCCGGCATGCCGATGTCTCCGATGATCTGCGGCACCGCGCCCGCGCGCTGGTCGACCGGCTCGTGCGCGTGGCCCCCCGGCCCGAAGACGCCCAGGTGATCTTCAGCGACGATCACGGGACCGCGGTTGTGGAGATGCGGCTGCACGTGGCGCGGGGCGATCTCCTGGTTGGCCGCGCCGAAGGCGCCGATCATCGCTCGGCGCTCGACCGGGCCGCGGCGCGCGTGCGGCGCCAGCTCGACAAGTCTCCCGCCAAACGCAGCGGGCCGGCGCGTCGCCGTGCCCGCTCGCGTGAAGGAGGACGCGAGTGACCGAGCGGGGCCCGCGCATCCGCGACCTGTTTACCCGCAAGGGCGCCCCGCTGGAGCTCGAGCCGCTCACCGGCGAGATCGGGCTCGACCGCGAGATCCCCTCGTCGGAGGCGTCGAGCCCCGGGCTCGTGCTCGCGGGGTATACGTCGCGCTTCGTCGGCGATCGCCTGCACATCCTCGGGGAGACGGAGATCACCTACCTGCAGTCGCTCGACCCCGGAGCCCGGCGCGCCTCGCTCGAGCACTTCTTCAATTTCGATCTGCCGTGCGTCGTGATCACCAAGTCGCAGAACGCGCCGCCCGAGCTGCTGGCGCTCGCCGAAGCGAAGGGGGTGGCGGTGATCCGCACCGCGCTCAAGACCGCGGAGTTCTATCGTCGCCTGAAGCCGTTTCTCGACGACGCCTTCGCACCGGCGACGACCGTGCACGGCTCGCTCGCCGATGTGTACGGCGTGGGGCTGCTGTTTCTCGGCCGCTCGGGGATCGGCAAGAGCGAGTGCGTGCTCGACTTGGTGGAACGGGGCCACCGCCTCGTGGCAGACGACATGGTGCAGGTGACGCGGCGCGGCGTCGACATCCTGATCGGCAAAGGCCACGAGATGGCCCAGCACCACATGGAGATCCGTGGCATCGGCCTGGTCGACATCAAGGCGCTGTTCGGCATCCGGTCGGTGCGCCAGCAGAAGCGCATCGAGGTCGTCGTGCAGCTCGAGGACTGGGACGCCTCGCGCGAGTACGACCGCACCGGACTCGACATGCAGCAGATACAGATCCTCGACGTCGCGATCCCGCAGGTGACGGTGCCGCTCAACCCCGGCAAGAACCTCACGGTGATCTGCGAAGTGGTGGCGATGCACCATCTGCTGCGCTATAGCGGGGTGGATGTCGCCCGCAAATTCAACGAGCGGCTGATCCGCCAGATGCAGCAGCGCTCGAACCTCCGCGAGTACCTGGAAGAAGACTATGAGTGAGGCCCCGGCTCCCCAGACCGTCGGGGTGATCATCTCGCACGCCGAGCTCGCGGCGGCGCTGGTCGGCGCGGTCCGCACTATCAGCGGCGTCGCTGACGCGCTGCAGGCGGTGAGCAACGAGGGCTGCGATCCCAGGGCGCTCGCCGAACGCGTCGAGATGGCGATCGCCGGGCGGCCGGCGGTGCTGTTCGTCGACCTCCCCGGCGGCTCCTGTCTCTCGAGCGCCGTGCGGCTGTCCCACGGGCGCGGCGAACGTGCGGTGGTCACGGGGGTGAACCTGGCGATGCTGCTCGATTTCGTCTTTCATCGTGACCTCCCGCCGGCGGAGGCGGCGCGGCGCGCCGTCGACGCGGGGGCGCGGGCGATCCGCACTCCGGCGGCATGAGCCTGGCTTTGATCCGGCTCGACGACCGTCTCATCCACGGCCAGGTCGTGATCGGCTGGGGCCAGCCGCTGAAGGTCGGCTTCATCGTGTTGGTGGACGACGAGGTGCGCAACAGCGCGTGGGAGCAGGACCTCTACCGCATGGGGGTCCCGCCCGGGATCGACGTCGTGTTCGTCTCCGTCGCCGAGGTGCCGCGCCATCTCTCCGCGTGGATCGCCGACCCGCGTCCGGGGATCGTGCTGGTGGGGGACGTGGACACGCTCGCGAGCCTCGTTGCCGCGGCCGGGACGGGCATCCATCGCATCAACGTCGGCGGGGTGCACCATCGACCAGGCCGCATCGAGCGATTGCGCTACGTCTATCTGAGCGACGACGAGGCGGCGAAGCTCAAACAGCTCGCCTCGAACGAGGTCGAGGTGACGGCGCAGGATGTCCCCACGGCGCGCGCGGTGCCGATCAGGGAGTTCCTATGACGCCACTGCAGACCGGACTGCTCCTCGCGTGGGGGACGCTCGTCGGCGTGGATCTCGTGAGCGTCGGCCAGTTGATGATCGCGCGGCCGATCGTCGCCGGGACGATCGCGGGGTTGATCCTGGGCGACGCCGAGGCGGGGATCCGGCTCGGGCTGATCTTCGAGCTGTTTCAGTTCGACATCCTGCCGTTCGGTGCGGTGCGCTACCCGGAGTACGGTCCCGCGACGCTCGCCGCCGTCGTCGCGACCCATCTCATCGGGCGCCCCAACGCCTGGGGGATCGGGGCGGGGGTGGGGCTCATTATCGGCGTCGTCGCCGGGTCGTCGCTGCACTGGCTGCGCGAGGCCAACGCGCGTGCCGTGCGCCGTTCCGCGGCCGCGCTCGAAGCGGGCGACGTGCGGGTGCTGGCGCGCGTGCACCTGGGCGGGCTGGGACGCGATGTGCTGCGCGGGGCGGGCGTCACGGCGCTCGGTCTCGTGACGGCGTGGCTCGTGTCGCACGATGCCGCGGCGCTGCCGCCGCGTGTGCTCAGCGCGACCGCCGCCGCCGCGGCCGGGGCCGCGTTGGCGGCGGGGGTGGCGGGCGTGTTGCGACTCGTCGGGTCGGGGCCGACGCTGCGCTGGCTCGCCGTTGGACTCGCGGGCGGGATGGCGGTGCTGTGGTTCGCGTGAAGCCGCGGCTCGGTGCCGCGCTGCTGCGTCTGTTCACGGTGCAGGGGTCGTGGAATTACGATCGCCTGATCGGCGTCGGCGTCGGGGTCGCCGAGGAGCCGCTATTGCGCGATCTGCGCACCGGTTCCGACAACGGCGCTGCCTATCGGGCGGCGGTCGCGCGCGGCGCGCGTTTCTTCAATTCGCACCCCTATCTCGCCGGGCTCGCCGTCGGCGCGGCGGCGCGGGCGGAGATCGAGGGCGCCCCTCCGGAGCAGATCGAGCGGCTGCGGGCGGCTCTCTGTGGGCCGCTCGGTGCGATGGGCGATCGCCTGGTGTGGACGGGATGGCTGCCGCTACTCTCCGCAGCGACGCTCGCCGCCCTGGCGCTCGGCGCCGGGTGGTGGGGCGTGGCGGCGTTCCTCGTGATTTACAACCTCGGACACGTGGCGCTGCGCTGGTGGGCGCTGCGGGCGGGGTGGGCGGCAGGGACGGAAGTGGTCGGGGCGCTGCGCAATCCCCTGCTGCAACGCGCGCTCGGCACCGTGGTGCCCACGATGGCGCTGGTCTTTGGGTTCTCATTGCCGGTCGTCACGCGCGCGCTGGTCCGCCCGTTCCCGATCGGAATCGGAATCGCGTGCGGCGTCGTGGCGGCGGCGGGGCTCGCACTACTGCGCTGGCGGCCGGGCCGGATCGCCTCGCTCTGGATGGGACTCGGGGCGGTCCTCCTGGCGGCGGTCGGAGGGTGGCTATGGCGCTGATCGAGCGTGAAGCGCGGATCGTCAACCCGCTCGGCATGCATGCCCGGCCGGCGGCCGAGTTCGTGAAGACCGCGAGCCGGTTCAAGAGCAGCGTCTTCGTCTCGAAGGACGGGCTGAGCGTCAATGGCAAGAGCATCATGGGCGTGATGATGCTGGCGGCGGAGCGGGGCTCCTCGATGCTCATCAAGGCCGACGGCGAGGACGCGGAGCTGGCGATGGACGCGCTGCTCACGCTCGTCGCTGCGGGCTTCAACGAGATGGACCTCGCCGACTACCAGTCGGAGGAGGATGCGGAGGAGGGTACGGCGTGAAGGACCGGCTGATGCGCGGGATCGGCGTGTCGCCCGGACTGGCCATCGGCGCGGCGGTCGTGGTGCAGTCGCAGCTCCCCGACGTGCCGCACCGCGTCGTGCCGCGCTCCCAGGTGGAGCGCGAAGTGCGCCGGTTGCGCGCCGCCGTGAAGGACGTGCAGCGCCACATCACCGATCTCAAGGCGCGCGCGGCGGAGCGGGTGGGACCCGACGAGGCGCGCATCTTCGACGCGCAGCTCCTGATGCTCGAGGACAAGGACTTCCTCGGCGCGGTCGAGGACCTGATCCGCGAGAACCACCTCACCGCCGAAAAGGCGTTCGAGTTCAAGGCGCTGGAGCAGCGCGACGCGTGGATGAGCGTCGGCAGCGCCCGTCTCAAGGACCGCATCACCGACCTGAACGGCGTGATGGTGCGCGTGGTGCGCCACCTGATGCACCTCGGCAACGACGAGCTGGAGGGATTCGCCAAGGGATCGATCGTGGTGGCCCGCGAGATCGGACCGGGGCTCACCGTGCAGATGGACCGCGCGCAGGTGGTCGGGCTCGTAAGCGAGGAGGGGACCAAGACGTCGCACGCGGCGATCCTCGCCCACTCGATGGGGATGCCGGCGGTGATGGGGCTGACCGGGGCGCTGGGCCGGATCCACACCGGAACGATGCTGCTGATCGACGGCGGCCGCGGCACGGTGCTGCTCGAGCCGACGCAGGAAGAGATCATCGACGCCAACGTGCGCGAGGTGAAGGACCACGAGCGCGTGGTCGAGCTGGAGCGCGGCGTTTCGCTGCCGGCGGTCACGACCGATGGATTGCGGGTCGCGCTGCGCGGCAACGTCGATCTCCCCGAGGAGATCAACGCGGCGCGCGCGCATGGGGCGGAAGGGGTCGGCCTCCTGCGGACCGAGTTCTTCGTCACCGGCCATACCTCCCTGCCGACCGAGGACGAGCAGGTGCGCTACTTCAGCCGGGTGGGCAAGGCGTTCCCCAATTATCCGGTCGTGATCCGCACCTTCGATCTTGGCGGCGACAAGTTCCCCGCCGCCTTCCAGGCGCCGTTCGAAGCCAATCCCTTCCTGGGATGGCGCGCCATCCGGGTGTGTCTCGATCAGCCCGAGCTGTTCCGGGCCCAGATCCGCGCGATCCTGCGCGCCGCGGTGGACACTCAGCTGCACCTCATGATCCCGCTCGTCACGCGGGTCTCGGAGATCGAGCGCACCCGCGAGATGGTGGCGGAGGAGGCGGACGAGCTCAGGAAGGAAGGCGTGCCCGCGGCGCCGTCGGTGCCGGTCGGGGTGATGATCGAGACGCCCGCGGCCGCCGTGCTCGCCGACCGGTTCGTGGCCGCGAGCGACTTCCTGAGCGTGGGCACGAACGACCTGACGCAATACACCCTGGTCGTGGACCGTGGTAACGCCCGCCTCGCCGATCGCTTCACGCCGCACGACCCGAGCGTGCTGCGGCTGCTGCAGCAGGTGGCCGACGCTGCCTGCGCCGGCCGGAAACCGGCGAGCGTGTGCGGCGAAATGGCCTCCGATCCGCTGTCGGCGTTCCTGCTGATCGGCCTCGGATACGAAACGCTCTCCGTGGCGCCCCCGTCGCTGCCACGCATCCGCTGGCTGGTGCGCCAGGTGAGCCGAGCGAAGGCGCGGGAGGCGGCGCACGCCGCGCTCGATGCGCGCACCGACGGCGACGTGCTGGACATTCTGCGCACCGGCGTCGCAGCTTGCGGCATCGATCCGTCGATCCTCTGACCTCGAGCGGCTCCCGCCTGTTGCCCGGCCGGAGACGGCGGGCTAGCTTGGACCCTTGAAGCCCCCTTCCAAGGAAACCATGCCCCCCACACGGCACGTCTTCACATCCGAATCGGTCACCGAAGGGCATCCGGACAAGATCGCCGATCAGATCTCCGATGCGGTGCTCGACGCCATTCTGACCAATGACGCAGACGCGCGGGTCGCCTGCGAGGTGATGGTGACGACGGGAATGGCCGTCGTCGCGGGCGAGATCACCACCAACTGCTACGTTCACATCCCCGACATCGTGCGCGGCACGATCCAGTCGATCGGCTACACCGATGCCAACTTCGGTTTCGACGCACAGACGTGCGCCGTGCTCACCACCATCGACAAGCAGTCATCCGACATCGCCCTGGGGGTCGACAAGGGGGGCGCGGGCGACCAGGGGATGATGTTCGGTTACGCGACGGACGAGACGCAGGCGCTGATGCCGCTGCCGATCATGCTGGCGCACCGGCTCGCCGAGGAGCTGGCGGCGGTGCGCAAGCGGGGCGACCTGCCGTGGCTCCGCCCCGACGGCAAGACGCAGGTGAGCGTGGTGTACGAGGGCGACCGCCCGGTCGCCGTCGCCAAGGTGCTGGTCTCCACACAGCATTCCGACAAGGTCGACTACGCCGATCTGCGCGCCGGCATCATCGAGCACGTGGTGCGGCCCGTGCTTGGCCACTCCGGGTTCGCCGTCCCCGACGCCGACGTGCTCGTCAATCCGACGGGGCGCTTCGTGGTGGGCGGACCCCAGGGCGACGCCGGGCTCACGGGTCGCAAGATCATCGTCGACACCTACGGCGGGCTGGCGCGCCACGGCGGCGGCGCCTTCAGCGGCAAGGATCCGTCGAAGGTCGACCGCTCCGGCGCGTACGCGATGCGTTGGGTGGCGAAGAACATCGTGGCGGCCGGGCTGGCGCGGCGCTGCGAGTGCCAGGTGGCGTACGCCATCGGCGTCGCCGAGCCGATCTCCATCATGGTCGAGACGTTCGGCACCGGCAGCGCCGCGCCCGAGGCGCTGGAGGAAGCGGTGCGCGAGGTCTTCGACCTGACGCCGCACGGGATCAACCGCGCGCTGAAGCTCCGGGCCCCGATCTACCGGCCCACGGCGACGTACGGGCATTTCGGCCGCGACCACGGGACCGGGCGGGCTGGGGGGAAAGACGTCGAGCTGTTCACGTGGGAGCAGGTGAACCGCGTGGAGGATCTGCGGCTCGCCGTGCAGCGCTCCAAACACTACGCACCCGCAAAGGTGAAGGCATGACCGCGACCGCTCAGGGCAGCTCCGCCGACGTCAAGGATCTCGGACTCGCCCCGGAGGGGCGGCGCCGCACCGAGTGGGCGGAGCGCTCGATGCCGGTGCTGCGACAGATCCGCGAGCGGTTCACGCGCGAGCGGCCGCTGGCGGGGCGCCGGCTCTCGGCGTGCCTGCACGTGACGACGGAGACGGCGAATCTCGCGGTCTCGCTCAAGGCGGGGGGCGCCGATGTGGCGCTGTGTGCATCCAATCCACTCTCGACGCAGGACGACGTCGCCGCTCATCTCGTCGTCGATCACGGCATCAAGGTGTTCGCCATCAAGGGCGAGGACCATGCCACCTATTACGACCACATCCGCGCCGCGCTGGCGCACCGTCCCGATGTGACGATGGACGACGGCGCCGATCTGGTCGGGGCGCTGCACATGGTGGCGCTGAACCGGCTCGACGACCTGCCGCCGCCGGTGCGCCGCTGGGTGGAGACGCTATCGGCCGCCGACCGGGCGGCGCTGGTGCGCGGCGTGATCGGGTCTACCGAGGAGACGACGACCGGCGTGATCCGCCTGAAGGCGATGGCGAAGGACAAGGTGCTGCAGTTCCCCGTGATCGCCGTGAACGACTCGGAAACGAAGCACCTGTTCGACAACCGCTACGGCACGGGACAATCGACGCTCGACGGCATCCTGCGAGCCACCAATCTCCTCATCGCGGGGAGCACCGTGGTGGTGGCGGGGTACGGGTGGTGTGGTCGCGGCTTCGCCCAGCGGGCGCGCGGCGCGGGCGCGACGGTGCTGGTCACCGAGATCGACCCGCTCAAGGCGCTGGAAGCGCAGATGGACGGATTCCGCGTGGTCCCGATGCAGGAAGCGGCGGCGGTCGGCGACATCTTCGTCACGTTGACGGGGAACACGCACGTGGTGCGGCTCGAGCACATGCGCCGCATGAAGGATGGAGCGGTGATCGCGAATTCGGGCCACTTCAATGTCGAGATCGATCTCGACGGGCTCGCCAAGGAAGCGCAGGGGCCGACGCGCGTACGCGAATTCGTGGACGAGTGGCGGCTCGGCGGCAAGCGGGTCTTCGTGCTGGCCGAGGGGCGTCTCGTCAACCTGGCGGCGGCGGAAGGCCACCCGGCGAGCGTGATGGACATGTCGTTCGCCAACCAGGCGCTCGCCGCGGAGTACGTCGTGCGTCAGGCGGCATCCCTCGGCAAGGACGTGCACCGCATCCCGGCGGAGCTCGACCGCGAGATCGCGCGCCTGAAGCTCGCCGCCATGGGCGTGGGGATCGACACCCTCACCCCGGAGCAGCAGCGCTACCTCGCTTCCTGGGATCAGGGGACCTGAGAGGCCGTTCGTGATCGAAGTCCGCGTTGCCCACCTCGGTCTCGACAAGACCACCAACACCCCGGTCGTGATCTTGCAGGAGCAGAACGGTGAACGGGTGCTGCCGATCTGGATCGGACCGGCGGAGGCGAGTGCCATCGCGATGGAGCTCGCGGGGATGAAATTCGCCCGGCCGCTGACGCACGACTTGTTGAAACAGGTGATCGTCGGACTCGGCGCCGACCTGCGCAAGGTGATCATCACCAAAGTACAGGACAACACCTATTACGCCGAGCTGCACATCTACCGCGGCGACGCGATCGTCAACATCGACGCGCGCCCGTCGGATTCGATCGCGGTGGCGCTGCGCCTCAAGGCGCCGATCTTCACGAGCGACGACCTGCTCGAGCACACCAGCGTCGACACCTCCGAGCTGTCGCCCGATACCACGACGCCGCCGGTCGACGCCGATTGGCTGAAGAACCACCTCCAGAATCTCGATCCTGAGGATTTCGGGAAGTTCACGCCGTAGCGGCACGCTCGGCGTGCTCGCGGCGCTGGTGGCGGCTCCGACCCGGGGCCTCGCCGCCCAGAGCGCGACCGTCTCGGGGCGCGTCGTGCTGGGCGGGACGGAGGCGCGGCCGGTGGCCGGGCGCTTCGTCGTGCTGCACCAGATCACCATGGGCGACGGCGGACCGGTGGACTCGGTGCGGACCGACGCGGCCGGTCGATGGCGGCTGCGCGTGTCCCGGGTGGACACGACGGCGATCTACGTCGTCAGCGCGCAGCACGACGGCCTCGCGTACTTCTCGCAGCCGCTGCACGTCAGCGCGGGGCAGGCGAGCACCGCCGAGCCGCTCGTGCTCTGGGACACGAGCTCGACCGGCCCGCCGATCATGCTGCGGCGCCGCCTGCTCACCGTCCGACGTCCGGCCGCCGATGGCTCGCGCGAGGTGCTCGAGATCCTGGAGCTCGAGAATCCGGGCCGCACGACGCGGGTGTCCCCCGACACGCTGCAGCCCACCTGGACCGGGACCATTCCCGCCGAGGCGGTCCAATTCGTCGTGCAGCAGGGCGATGTTTCGCCCGACGCGGTGGCGCAGCGGGGCAACCGGGTGAACCTCTTCGGGCCGCTCCAGCCCGATGGCGCGCGCCAGCTGTCGTATCGCTATGTGCTGGGCAGCGCGGTGCGCAATCTGTCGCTTCCCATCGACCAGCCGACCGGGGAGCTCGACCTGCTGTTCGAGGACACAACGACGGCGGTCACGGCGCCGCGGCTGCACGCCGTTGGCGTCGAGACGATCGAGCAGCGACGCTACGCCGGCTATCGCGCCGATTCGCTGCCCGCAGGGGCGGCGGTGCGGATTGCGTTTCCGGCGAGTCGATTGAAGATCGATGCGCTGGTGCCGTATATCGTGGTGGCCGTAGTGCTGGTGCTGGGTGGGGGGTTGTGGATCGCATTGAGGCGCTCTCAGCCATCAGCTGTCAGCTCTCAGCGGTGATTAGCCTGACGGCTGATAGCTTGCGCACTGTTGCTTCCACGTTTACCGTAGCAGGTACAACGCGAACGGGGATCATGGAAGCCGGTGTGAGTCCGGCGCGGCCCCGCCACTGTAACGGGCAGATCATCGAGCCGATTGCCACTGGGAAACCGGGAAGGCGAGCGGCGTAGCGCCCGAAGCCAGGAGACCTCGCCGTTCGCGCCACCTTGCAGTCCCTCGCGGGAGGGATGGTGGCGTCGCAGCGCACCGAGGCGCTGCCCGCTCGCCCATCTCCGATCCGACGGGGGTGGGCTTGTTGCATGCGCCAGCGGGCACATCGCACCCACCTCGCGGGCCGGCTTGTCGCCCTCCTGGGCGTCGCCTGCCACGGCGCCGCGCCGCGATCGGGCACCGTCGGCGCCCTCGTGCTGCGCGACGACGCGGGAAGAGTAGTGCGGCTCGCCGCGCCGGCCCGCCGTGTCGTCTCGCTCGCACCCTCGATCACGGAGCTGCTCTTCGCCATCGGCGCCGGGGACCAGATCGTCGGCCGCACGATCTATTGCCAGTATCCGCCGGCCGCACTGCAGGTCCCCCCCGTCGGCGACGGCCTCAATCCCAGCGTCGAGGCGATCGTGGCGCGGCACCCCGACCTCGTCCTGCTGTACCGCTCGTCGCATACCGACGCCGCGGCGCGCCAGCTCGAGGGTCTCGGCATCCCGACGCTCGTCGTGCGTCACGACCGGCTGGCCGATATCGCGCGCACCGGCCGGCTGCTCGGGCGTGCCACCGGTCGGGACTCTGGGGGTGAGGCGGTCGGCCGGGCCATGGATTCACTGCTCGCCCGGCCGCTTTCGCCGGTGCACGCCAGAATCGCCTACGTCGTCTGGGACTCGCCGCCGATCGTGATCGGGGGAGGGAGCTTCCTGGACGAGCTGGCGCGCCTGGCCGGCGCCGACAACGTGTTTCACGACATCACCACGCCGTCCGCTACGGTGTCCATCGAGACCATCGTCGCCCGCGATCCCGACTGGATCGCGGTGGTGCGCGACAGCGCGGGGAACGAACCGCCGGCCTGGGCCCGTCGTCCGGAGTGGCGTGCGGTGCGCGCCGTGCGAGAGGGACGCTTTCTGGTGCTGCCCGGAGATCTCTTTGGCCAGCCGTCGCCTCGGGCAGGGGTGGCCGTCACGGCGCTGCGTGACCGTCTCTCCAACACCACACATCCAACATCCCAGTCCCCGTGAAGTGGTTCTGGCTCGTCGCGGCGCTCCTTGCGGCCCTCCTGGCAGGCATCGGGCTCGGTCCCGCGGCGGTCCCGATCTCCGAGCTCTGGCAATCGCCGATCGTACGGGATCTGCGGCTCCCACGCGCACTGCTCGGGCTCCTGGTTGGAGGATCGCTCGGCATCGCGGGTGCGAGCCTGCAATCCCTGGTGCGCAACCCGCTGGCCGATCCGTTCCTGCTCGGACTCTCGGGGGGCGCCGGACTCGGCGCCGTGCTCGCGATCGCGCTGCACTGGGGGGGACCGTGGGCGATTCCGCTTGCCGCATTCGCCGGCGCGCTCGGGGCGCTCGGCCTCGTCTTCCGGCTCGGGCTCGTGGGTGGGGCGGAGCTCGATCCCCGCATCCTCCTGCTCGGGGGCGTGGCGGTCGGGGCGTTCTGCGGTGCGGTGATGACGGCCATCGTATCGCTCGCGGAGGCGAGCGAGCTGCGCAATGCCTATCTGTGGCTGTGGGGCGGGTTGTCGGGCGCGTCGTGGGACACGCTGCGCGTGATCGCGCTCTGCCTGCCGGTCCCCGTCACGGCGCTGCTGGCCAGCGCGCGACCGCTCGACCTGCTCGTCCTCGGCGAGGAGCCGGCGCGCCACCTCGGGGCTGACGTGCGAGCGGTGAAGCGGCGGGTCTACCTCGCCGCGTCGTTCCTGACCGCGGTGTCGGTCGCCGTTGCGGGGGTCATCGGGTTCGTGGGGTTGATCGTGCCGCACCTGGGGCGCGCGCTCGTCGGCGGCCGCCACCTGCGGCTCCTCCCCGCCTCGTTCCTGGCCGGTGGAACGCTGCTCGTTCTGGCCGACACGCTGGCGCGAACGGTCGTCGCCCCGCGCGAGCTGCCGGTCGGCATCGTCACGGCCCTGGTCGGCGTGCCGCTCTTCGCCGTGCTGCTGCGTCGATGGACCGCGTACTGATTCTCGACGTGCGGGACGTCACGTTCCGCTACTCCGGTGTGGCGCGTGATGCGCTGCGCGGGGTGTCGCTCGGCGTGTCGAGCGGCGAGCTCGTCGCCCTGCTGGGGCCGAACGGCAGCGGCAAGACGACCCTGGTGCGGGTCGCCCTCGGACTGCACCTCCCCCGCTCGGGATCTGCCCGCATCCTGAGCCGCGCCGCGTCGGAGTGGTCGCGCCGAGACCTGGCGCGCGTCGTGGGCGTCGTGCCGCAGCGGGAGGACAACCTGTTTCCGCAGCGCGTGCGCGAGACGGTGCGGCTCGGCCGCTACCCTCGGCTCGGCGCGTTCGGGCTCGAGCGGGCGGAGGATCGCGCCGCGGTCGAGCGTGCTCTCGAGCGCTGCGATGTCGCGGGGCTCGCGGAGCGGTGGCTCTGGACGCTGTCGGGCGGGGAATACCAGCGGGTGCGGATCGCCCGGGCGCTGGCGCAGGAGCCGCGGCTGCTCGTGCTCGACGAGCCGACGGCGTCACTCGATCTGCGCCACGAAATGGAGCTGTTCGAGCTGGTGCGCCGTCTGGTCGACGAGCAGGGCCTTGCCGCGCTGCTCGTCACGCACGACGTGAACCTCGCCGCGCGGTTCGCCGACCGGCTGCTGCTGCTCTCCGACGGCAACGGCGTCGCGAGCGGCACACCCACCGAGGTCCTGCGCCGCGAGCAAGCCGAATCGGTGTTCGGCTGGCCTGTTGCCGTGTCTTCCTTCGACGATCGCCCGCAAATCACTCCCCTGAGACGTCCTTCCTAACCGGAGTCTCCATGTCGTACGCTTCCACTCGACGCCTCCTCTCGACGGTTTGCCTCTCGACGCTGTTCGTCGTGCGCGTCGTTGCCCAGCAATCCGACACCACCACTCTGCGGCCGGTAGTAGTGACGGCGACTCGTCTCCCGACCGCTCTCTCGTCCCTTAGTGTCTCGGTTACCGTCCTTGATGCAACGGACCTCTCCCGCGCCGGGGTGACGAGCGTCGCCGACGCATTGCGGTCGGTTCCCGCCACCGCGGTGGTGCAGAGCGGGTCGTTCGGCGCGCAGACGTCCCTGTTTCTGCGGGGTGGCGAGAGCGACTATACGAAGGTCCTGATCGACGGCGTGCCGGTGAACCAGCCGGGCGGCGCATTCGACTTCGCCGGGCTGACGACGGACAACCTCGAGCGGGTAGAGGTGCTGCGCGGCCCGGCGAGCGTGCTCTACGGTTCGGACGCAGTGTCGGGCGTCGTGCAGCTGATTACGCGCGACCGGCGTCTGCCGGGGATGCCGGCGCTCACCCTGGGGACGCGCGGCGGGACGTACGGCACGCTCGAATCGTACGCCAGCGCGGCCGCGGGATCGTCGCAGCTCGGTTGGTCGGCCGGGGGGAGCTGGGCGACGACCGACGGCACGCTGCCGTTCAACAACGAGAGTCGCACCGGCGCGTTCGACGCTCGGTTGCACATCGCACCCGACACCCGCAGCGACATCACCCTCTCCGGTCGCTGGGACGATCATCGCTTTCACTTTCCGACGGACGGCGCGGGCAACCTCGCCGACTCGAACCAATCGACGACCGAGCGGGGCCCCACGCTGGGTCTCGACGCCAGCCGATTCTTCTCGCCGCGGCTCGAAGGTCGCTTGGCGGTGTGGACGCACCATGGGGAGCTGCGCTACGACGATCCCCAGGACAACCCCGGTGACACGCTGGGCTTCTACAACGACTTTCACAGCCGCGACCTCCAGGACAGGAGCGGGGCGGATGCGCACGCGAACGTCCGCCTCGCTACGCACACTGTGCTGACGGCCGGAGTGGGATTCGAGCACGAGCGCGATCACAGCACCAACATCTGCACCGGCCGGTTCGGGGACTGCTCGAGCCCGCCGATCGACACCGCCCGCACGTCGCGCTCGGTGTACGGGCAGGCGCTCGTGCCGGTCGGCGGTCGTGCCGATCTGACCGCCGGCGCCCGGCTCGATCACTCGAGCCGGTTCGGGAACATTGCCACGTATCGCGGAGGCGTCGTGGTGCGAGCGTGGTTGGGTACGCGACTGCGGGCCACCGTCGGCACCGGATTCAAGGAGCCGACGTTTCTCGAGAACTTCTCGACGGGATTCGTGGTTGGGAACCCGCACCTCAAGGGAGAGCGCTCCACGAGCGGAGAAGTGGGCGTCGAGCAGTCGCTCTGGGGAGACCGCTTCACGGTGAGCGCGACGTTGTTCGCGCAGCGGTTCCAGGACCTCATCGACTACCTCGGCATGGCGCCCGTGCCCGGGGGCCCGAACTACTACAACGTCGCCGCGGCGCGCGCGAACGGCGTTGAGACGCGCCTCTCGGCGCGGCTGGTTGAGTCGGTCACCGCGGCGCTGAGCTACACCTTTCTTCACACCAGGGTGACGCGATCCGGATTCGACAGCTCCGCGGGTGCGCAATTCGCGGCCGGACTGCCCCTCATCCGTCGCCCGGCGCATACAGCCCGCCTGGATATCGAGTGGACGCTTTCGGCCCGTGGGTTTGCGGCAGTGAGCGCCACCTATGTGGGTCATCGAGACGACCAGGACTTCGCGAGCTTTCCGCCGCCCCGCGTGCGCCTCCCGGCGTACACGCGTATCGACGTCGCGCTGCGCGGCGCGCTGTGGCGGGCCGGTCCGCTGTCCGGGGTGTCATTGACGGGGCGGGTGGAGAACGCGCTCAACGCCCGCTACGAGGAGGTGCTGCACTTCCCGGCGCCCCGCCGAACGCTCCTGGTGGGCGCGGAGCTCGGCGTGGGGCGCTAGTCGACCCCGCTATCTTGTCCGCATGGCCCTGGTGACGACGCCGGCGGTGGTGCTGCGCACCTACCGCTACAGCGAGACGTCGAAGGTCGTGCGCCTCGCGACGCGCGATCTTGGCGTACAGAGTGCCATCGCCAAAGGCGCGCTGCGTCCGAAGAGCCGGTTCGGGGCGGGGCTCGAGCTCCTGAGCGAAGGCTCGGCCCAGCTATACCATCGCGACAACCGGGAGCTGCAGACGCTCGCGGCGTTCGACGTGGAGCGGCTGCGCCGGGAGCTGGCGGTCGACCTGACACGGTTCGCCGCCGCCGCTGCGCTCGCCGAGCTGATGGTCCGGATGGCACCGCCGGCGCCGCTCCCGGAGGCGTACGACGCTCTCACCGGCGGACTCGACGCGCTGATCGCCGCCGGCCCAGGAGACATCGACGGCACAGGGCTGCGGGCGGTGTGGGCACTGCTCGGCGTGCTCGGGTTCGAGCCGGCACTGCAGCAGTGCGTGCGTGACGGCGAGGCGGTGGGCGCCGACGAGACGGCGCCGGTCGCGTTCAGCACCGCTGAAGGCGGCGTCGTGTGCGCGAGCTGCCTGCAGGGTCACGCCGCGGTTTCGGTGACTCGTCTCCCGATCCAGGCGTGGCGCGATCTCTGCGCTCTGCTCGATCCCGCAGCCCCGTTGCCCCAGCTCGACCCGCCCCATGCCGCCGCGCACCGGCGGCTCGCCGCCCGGTTCATCCGCCACCACACCGATCACGAGGGGAGGGCCAACCTGCCGGCCCTCGAATTCTGGGAGCGCCGCGCGTGGGCACCGTCCGCCGCTTCGTAATCGGGACCGCAGGCCACATCGATCACGGCAAGACCGCCCTCGTGAAGGCGCTCACCGGGGTCGACACCGACCGCTGGGAGGAGGAGAAGCGGCGCGGTATCACGATCGATCTGGGGTTCGCGCCGCTCGTATTGGGAGCGGGCGTCGACGCGAGCATCGTTGATGTCCCGGGGCATGAGGGGTTCGTGCGCAACATGCTTGCCGGGGCGACGGGGATCGACGCCGCCCTGCTGGTGATCGCCGCCGACGAGGGCATCATGCCGCAGACCGAAGAGCACCTCGCGATCGTCGAGGCGCTGGGGGTGCGGCGCGGCATCCCCGTGATCACCAAGAGGGACCTGGTCGACGACGATTGGCTGGGGCTCGTCGAGAGCGACGTGACGACCCGGCTCGCGTCGAGTCCCGTGCGGTGGGATCCGCCGCTCGCGACGTCCAGCATGTCCGGAGCCGGGCTCGATGCCCTCCGGGACGCACTGCGCCGGCTCGCGGCCGATCTCGTCGAGCGCCCGGAGGCGGACTTGTTCCGGTTGCCGATCGACCGCGTCTTCGCCCTGCCGGGAGCAGGCACCGTGGTGACGGGGTCGACGTGGAGCGGGGCGGTGTCGGTGGGCGATTCGGTCCACCTCCTTCCGCTGGAACGCGACGCGCGCATTCGCTCGATCGAAGTTCACGGCAAGCCGGCGGAGCGTGCGGTGCCGGGGTCGCGCACGGCGCTGGCCCTCGTCGGTGTCGACAAGCAGGAGCTCGCGCGGGGGCACGTCGCCGTCACGGGGGAGGGCTGGCGCGCAACGCGGCTCGTCGACGCCGCGATCGCCCTCCTCCCCGGCGCTCCACGCCCGATCCAGGTGCGCACGCGGGTTCGGGTCCACCTCGGGACGGCGGAAGTGCTCGCCCGCACATCGCAGCACGGCCCGATCGTCCCGGGGGGGCAGGGGCGCGTGCGTCTCGTGCTCGAAGAGCCGCTCGTGGCACGGGGTGGCGACCGGTTCGTGTTGCGCAGCTACTCCCCGGTAACCACTATCGGGGGCGGAGTCGTGCTCGACCCCTCCCCTGGACGGCTGCCGCACCTCAAAGACCGACCGCTCGAGGCAGGGCAGAATCCGGCTGAAAAGCTGGCAGCCTGGATCGCCGAATCGGGCCTTTTCGGGGTCCCCGAGGGCGAACTTTCGGTGCGCCTCGGCATCGTCCCTGAAGATGTGAGCCGCGTCATTGCAGACCTGGGGAAGTCCACCCTAACCTCCGGGCACTGGCTGGTTTCCAGATCCGCCGTGTCGGCCGAGGCGGAGCGCTCGGCGAACGTTCTGGGGGCGTACCATGAGGCACACGCCCTCGACCCCGGGATGTCGCTCCAGGCGCTGCGGGCGGCGATTCAGGGCGGCGGCGCGCGGAGGAAGGTGCCGGAACCGATCGCCGACCTCGTGGTCGATCTGGGGACACGGAAGCAGCTGATCGAAGTCGCCGGGGGCGTCGCGCGCCGGGCCGGTTGGAAGGCTTCGCTCGATCGTGGGGCGAGCGATTCCCGGAACGCCATTGCCCAGCGCATCATCGCGTCGCACTGGCAGGTGCCGACGGTGGCGGAGCTGGAGCGGGAGTTTCACGGGACGGCGGTGCGGGCTTTGCTGGCACACCTCGTCCGGGAAGGCACGGTCGAGCAGGTCGATCAGGAGCGGTACGCGGCACCTCAGGCGTTGGCCGAGTTCCGCACCGCACTCGAATCGGCGCTCGGCGAGCTCGGCGCGGCGACGCCGGCCGATCTGCGAGAGCGCTTCGAGCTGACGCGCAAGTATCTGATTCCGCTTCTCGAGTGGGCCGATCGCCGCGGTGTGACGGAGCGTAAGGGCGACGAGAGGGTATTGGCTCGCTTGACAGGTCGCAGCCCGGGGGCCTAGGTTCTACTGCGTAACGGCAAATGTAAGGTCCCTGTAACTAAGGAGATGGGTCACAAGGCACTTTTACGTCAGACTGAGGAGTGGTGGGATGCGGCGGTACGCCTGGGCGGTGTTGGGGCTCGGGCTGTTGGCAGTCGGAATCGGAGCGAGACCCGCTCGAGGTCAGCAGCCCGCTTCGGCTGCCTCGGTGTCGTTGAAGCAGAACTACCCGAACCCCTTCAACCCGACGACCACAATTCCGTTTTCGCTGTCTGCGGAATTGTTTGCAAATGGTCATCGGCCAAAAGCGTCGTTGAAGATTTACAACGTGTTGGCGCAGCTCGTCGCCGTGCCGATTCTCCAGGGCACCGGCGAGAAGCTCGACAACGTGGACTTGTCGTGCGCGAGCGCGACGAGTTGTGACTTCAGCGCCTACTGGGATGGCACGGTGCTGAACACCGGCCAACCGGCGGCGAGTGGGATCTATATCTATCAGCTCGTCGTGGAGGGACAGCGGTTCACCAAAAAGATGATCATCATGAAATAGCGAAAGGCGTCGAGGAAGAGCGTCGAGAGGCAACGTCGAGAGAAACGTCGGGACAGAACGTCGAGTAAAGCTCTGCGCTTTTACTCGACGTTTTTTCTTGACGTGCTTTCTTGACGTGTCTTCTTGACGTCTTTTCTGCTTATTCTGCCAATTCGGCACATTTTCGGGGCACGCCGGTTGCCCAAGGAACCGTCGCCATGATCAGACCCGAACGCTTGACCACAAAAGCCGCCGAGGCGCTGCAGCATGCGGCCGCGGATGCCCGTTCGCGCGGCAATCCCGTCGTGAACGACGCTCACCTCTTCCTGTCGCTGCTGGATCAGGAGGAGGGAATCGTCGCGCCGCTGCTCCAGAAAGCCGGGCTCAACGTCGCCCAGCTGCGCGCCGAAGCGGCGCGCGAAGTGGAGCGCTTCCCCAAACAGTCCGGCGCCACGGCAGAGCCGACGCTGGCGCGCGAGCTGTCGGCGGTGCTCGACCGCGCCGACGCGCTCGCGAAGGACCTGGGGGACGCCTACGTCTCGACCGAACATCTGTTGCTCGCGCTCGCCGAGGAGAAGGGCACGACGGCGCGGCAGCTGCTGTCGGCGGCGGGGGTGGACAGGAAGGAGCTGTTGGCGGCGCTCGAGGGTGTACGCGGCGCCCATCGCGTCACCGACCAGGAGCCCGAGCAGAAATACCAGGCGCTCGAGCGCTTCACGCGCGACCTCACCGAGATCGCCCGCAAGGGGAAGATCGATCCCGTGATCGGCCGCGACGAGGAGATCCGGCGCGTCATGCAGGTGCTGTCGCGCCGCACCAAGAACAACCCGGTGCTGATCGGCGAGCCCGGCGTCGGCAAGACGGCCATCGTGGAAGGGCTCGCCCAGCGCATCGTGAACGGCGACGTCCCCGAGGGCTTGCGTAACAAGCACCTCGTGTCGCTCGATCTCGGCGCCCTGATCGCGGGAACGAAGTACCGCGGGGAATTCGAGGACCGGTTGAAGTCCGTGATCAAGGAGATCACCGCCGCCGAGGGACGGTTCATCGTGTTCATCGACGAGCTGCACACCCTCGTGGGCGCCGGGGCCGCAGAAGGGGCGGTCGATGCGTCGAACCTCCTGAAGCCGGCGCTGGCGCGCGGCGAGCTGCACGTGGTCGGGGCCACGACGCTGGATGAGTACCGCAAGCACATCGAGAAGGACGCAGCGCTCGAGCGGCGTTTCCAGCCCGTGTTGGTGCGCGAGCCGTCGGTCGAGGATACGATCGCGATTCTCCGCGGCCTGAAGGAGAAATACGAGGTCCATCACGGCGTGCGCATCACCGACAACGCGCTCGTGGCGGCGACGACGCTGTCACACCGCTACATCGGCGACCGTTTCCTGCCCGACAAAGCGATCGATCTGGTCGACGAGGCGGCGAGCCGGCTGCGCATCGAGATCGATTCGCTGCCCCAGGAAATCGACGAGGTGGAGCGGCGCATCGTGCAGCTGGAAATCGAGAAGGCGGCCCTCGCCAAGGAGAAGGACAAGGCGTCCCGCGAGCGTCTCACCAAGGTGGCGCAGGACCTGGCGGCGCTGCGCGAGCGCTCGAGCGGCATGAAGGCCCAATGGCAGGCCGAGAAGGAAGCGATTTCGGGCCTCCAAGGGAAGAAGGCGGAGCTCGAGCAGCTGCGCATCGAAGCCGACCAGGCGACGCGCCGCGGCGATTTGCAGAAAGCCGCCGAGATCAGCTACGGCCGGATGCCGGCGCTCGAGAAGGAGATCGCGGGGGCGGAGAAGCGCCTGCTCGAAATCCAGAAGCAGGCGAAGTACCTGAAGGAGGAGGTCGACTCCGAGGACATCGCCGAGATCGTGGCAAAGTGGACCGGCATCCCCGTGTCGAAGATGCTCGAATCGGAACGGGAGCGGCTCACGCGGCTCGAAGCCGAGCTGGGTGCCCGGGTGGTGGGGCAGCCCGAGGCGCTGGCGGCGGTGGCGAACGCGGTGCGTCGCGCGCGGGCCGGGCTGCAGGACCCCAATCGCCCGACCGGCTCGTTCATCTTCCTGGGCCCCACGGGCGTCGGCAAGACCGAGACCGCGCGCGCCCTCGCCGAATTTCTGTTCGACGACGAGAAGGCACTCGTGCGGCTCGACATGTCGGAGTATATGGAAAAGCACGCGGTGGCCCGCATGATCGGGGCGCCTCCGGGGTACGTCGGTTACGAGGAGGGCGGTCAGCTCACCGAGGCGATCCGGCGCCGGCCCTACGCGGTCGTGTTGTTCGACGAGATCGAGAAGGCGCACCCCGATGTGTTCAACGTGCTGCTGCAGATCCTGGACGATGGCCGCCTCACCGACTCGCAGGGCCGGACGGTGGACTTCCGCAATACCGTCCTGATCATGACGTCCAACATCGGCTCGACCTACATCCTGGAGCACGGCACGTCGAACTGGGAGCAGGTCGAGACGAAGGTGCTCGATCTGCTGCGCCAGAGTTTCAAGCCGGAGTTCCTGAACCGCGTGGACGACGTCATCATCTTCCGCCCGTTGGGCCAAGAGGAGATCAGCCGGATCGTGGATCTCCAGATCGCGCGGGTGGTGGCCCTGGTGCGCGACCGCAAGCTCGGCCTCGACGTGACGCCGGCGGCGCGGTCGCTCATCGCTACGGAAGGGTACGACCCCGTGTACGGCGCTCGACCGCTCAAGCGAGCGATCCAGCGGCTGTTGCAGAATCCGCTCGCCATGGCCGTGCTCGAAGGGGAGTACGCCGAGGGGGACACCGTCCGCGTCGACCGCTCGAAGGACGGGGCGAGTCTCGTGTTCGAGCGGATAGCGGCGACGGAGAAACGCGAGCCGGCCGACACCAAAGGGGCGGTGGGGGAGCGGAGCCGCCGGTGACGGACGCGAGCGGCATGCAGGCGGCGCTCGTGGAAGCCCGCCGTGCCGCCGATCAACACGAAGTCCCGATAGGGGCGGTGGTCATGAGGGACGGGCGGGTGATCGCCGCGGCGCACAACGAAACCGAGCGCCGCCACGACCCTACGGCCCACGCCGAGCTGCTCGCGATTCAACGGGCGCTCGCGGCTCTCCGCGCCGACCGGCTGACCGACGCGACGCTCTACGTGACCCTCGAGCCGTGCGCGCAATGCGCCGGGGCGATCGTGCTCGCCAAGGTCGGTCGCCTGGTGTTCGGCGCCTACGACGACAAGGCGGGAATGGCGGGAACCCTGGGAGATCTGGTCCGTCATCCGCGCCTGAACCACCGCGTCGAGGTCATCGGGGGCGTCGAGTCCGAGGCGTGCGGCCGCCTGCTTCAGAGTTTCTTCAAGGATCGCCGTTAGGTTGGAGGCGCCGAATACCGTGAGGCGCCTGTTTCCTTCAAGACCATCATCGAGCCGTTCCGGATCCACTCCACCCAGGCGATCCGGTCGACGCCGCCGGAGGCACGCGAGGCGGCACTGCGGCGCGCGGGCTATAACCTCTTCGGGTTGCACGCCGACGACGTCCTGATCGACCTGCTGACCGACTCGGGGACCGGGGCGATGTCCTCGCGCCAGTGGGCGGCGATGATGGATGCCGACGAATCGTACGCGGGGAGCAAGAGTTTCTACCGGTTCCAGGCCGTCGTGCGCGAAATCACCGGCCTGCAGGAGGTCATCCCGACGCACCAGGGGCGGGCCGCCGAGCGGATCCTATTCGCGACGCTGGTCAAGCCTGGGCAGGTCGTGCCGAACAACGCCCACTTCGACACGACGCGCGCCAACATCGAGTACTGCGGAGCCGAGGCGCGGGACCTGGGTATAGCGGAGGGAAGGGAACCGGCCAATCGACATCCCTTCAAGGGCAATCTCGACGTCCGGGCGCTTGAGCGGACGATCGAGGAAGTCGGCGTGGACCGGATCCCGCTCGTCATGGTCACCGTCACGAACAACTCGGGCGGTGGGCAGCCGGTCAGCCTCGAGAATCTCAAGGCGGTGCGCGCAGTGTGCGATCGCTACCGCCTGCCGCTCTATCTCGACGCCTGCCGGTTCGCCGAGAACGCCTACTTCATCAAGCTGCGCGAGCCGCAGTACGCGGACTGGTCGGTCGCCCGGATCGCGCGGGAGATGTTTCATCAGGCGGACGGTTGCACGATGTCGGCCAAGAAAGACGGGCTCTCGAATATCGGGGGCTTCCTCGCGATGAACGATCCCGACGTCGCTGCCCGCTGCCGCAATCTCCTGATCCTCACGGAAGGCTTCCCGACCTACGGGGGCCTCGCGGGCTATGATCTCGAAGCGGTGGCGACGGGCCTCGAGGAAGTGCTCGACGAGGAGTATCTGCGCTATCGCCTGCGCTCGACGGCGTACCTCGCCGAACGGGCGGAGGCGGCGGGGGTCCCGGTCGTCCAGCCGCCGGGCGGTCACGCCGTCTACCTCGATGCGCGCGCGTTGCTGCCGCACATTCCGCCGTCCCAGTACCCGGCACAGTCGTTGTGTGTCGAGCTGTACCGGGCCGGGGGTGTGCGGGGCGTGGAGATCGGCTCGGTGATGTTCGGGAAGCGCGCCGCCGACGGCACGGAAACCCCGGCGGCGATGGAGCTCGTGCGGCTCGCGATTCCGCGCCGTACCTACACCCAGAGCCACGTCGACTATGTGGGTGAGGTCATCGCCCTCGTGGCGAGCCGCAAGAACGAGCTCCGGGGCTACCGCATCGTCGAGCAGGCGCCGTGGCTGCGGCACTTCACGGCACGCTTCGAGCCGCTGTGACGAGTACGATCAGGACTTCTTGTTCCGCTCCTCGAGCCGCTTGATCAGCTTTTCGATCTCGAGCTTGGCGCGATTCAATGCCGGCAGCAGGCGCGCCTGCAGGTCCTTCTCCAGCTCTTTGCCTTCTTTCTTCCAGGTCTGACTGATCTCCGCGCCGATATCCTTCATCACGTCGCGGAAACGCTCCCCCAACTCTCGCCAGGTGGGAATGACCTCTACCTGGGTCGGGCTGGTCGGTTCGCTCTTGGTGGGCAGGGTGTTCATGATTCCTCCTCGCAGTGCCGATACGCTAGCGGACGGCCCGTGAAGCGCCGATGAAGGCTGTGTTGTGGTACGCCCAAACGGGGCCGGAAGGTTCAGCGGGGCCTCGCCGGGTGGCGCAACCCCCCGTGCCACGCTTATTTATCGCGGTTGCCGGACGGGGACAGGTGGCCGAGCGGCTGAAGGCACACGCCTGGAGAGCGTGTAAACGGGTAACCGTTTCGTGGGTTCGAATCCCACCCTGTCCGTCTGTGAGGCTGAATCTGCTTACGGTTCTCCGTCTTCAGTGGACAGGTGCGTGAGCGGTTGAAACGGCCGGTCTCGAAAACCGGTGTGCCCGTGAGGGTACCGTGGGTTCGAATCCCACCCTGTCCGTCGCGTTGCAGTATCTCACCCGATCTCGAGCCGTCAATTCTCCTTCCCGTGAGGGCGGCCTGATGCACCATTTCCGTGAAGTGCTCGTCGCGGTTCTCACCGCGACCGGCGCTGCGTTGCTCCCACGGTCGTCGGTGGCGCAGGAAACGCACCGTCCGGTGTTGATCGAGGACATGACGTGGACGGAGGTGCGCGAAGCGCTCGCCGCGGGGCGCACCACCGCCATCGTCTACGTCGGGAGCACCGAGCAAAATGGTCCCCACATGGTGCTCGGCAAGCACAATTTCATCGCCCACTACGTCGCGCAGCGCATCGCCGAGGAGCTGGGCGACGCCCTCGTCTATCCGACGCTTCCCTTCGCGCCAGCGGGCGACCCGGTCGCAAAAACTGGGCATATGCGATTCCCCGGCTCCGTGTCGGTGTCTCCGGCGGTGTTCGAAAGCGTCGTCCGGGCGATCGCCACGAGTGCGATCGCGGCGGGTTTCCGGCAGGTCTACCTCATGGGCGATCATGGCGGCGGTCAGGAACAGATCCGCGATGCCGCGCGAGCGCTCGACACCGAGTGGCGAGCGAAGGGCATCCGCGTGCGCTACGTGTCGGACCTCTACTACAAGGAGAAAGAACAGGCGCGGGCGTATCTCGCCGAGCGCCATATCGCGCCCGATCTGCACGCGGGCACCGACGACACGAGCGAGCTGCTGTTCATCGATTCCCTTTGGATCAGACGCGACAAGCTTGCCCGGAGCGACAGCACCGGGCAGGCGAAGACGGGTGTGGACGGTGATCCAACCAAGGCGACGAGGGAGATGGGCCAGGTGTTCATCGGCTACAAGGTCGCTGACGCGGTAGCGCAGATCCGGGCGTTTCGCTCAGAGCAGCGCTGAGCGCGACGCCCTCCCTTACCCATTGCCACGCGATGGGTAGCGCCGTATCATGCGCGCATGGAAAACCTCGACGTCAGTCTCATGCGCGGCACGGTCGACCTCCTCATTCTCAAGGCCCTGACCTGGGGTCCCCGGCACGGCTATGCCGTGGCCGAGTGGATCGAGCAGGCGACCGGGACCTCGCTCCTCGTAGGTGAAGGCACGCTCTACCCGGCGTTGCACCGGCTCGAGCGGCAACGGCTGGTCGAGGCGGAGTGGGGGCTCTCGGAGAACAACCGCACCGCGAAGTTCTACCGGCTGAGCCGCGCTGGCCGGCAGCGGCTCGCGAGCGGCAGCTCCTCGTGGCACCGGTTCGTCGCCGCGGCGAGCCAGGCGCTACGGGCGACCACGCCGGCCGCCGAGTCCGCCTGATGCGTCCCGGCTGGCGTCGTCTCTTCCGGCTGGACGTCGGGTCGGGGCGCGTGGAACGGGATGTCGACGACGAGCTCGCGTTCCATCTGGCGATGCGCGAGCGCCGCCTCATCGACGCGGGGCTCGATCCCGCCGTGGCGCGGCGCGAAGCGTTGCAGCGCTTCGGCGACCGGGCTGCCGTACGCGCCGAGTGCGTGTCGATCGATCAGGACCGCGAGCGCGGCGTGCGACTGACCCGCATCCTCGAGACGCTGCGCCAGGATGCCGCGTACGCCTGGCGCGCGGTGCGCCATCATCGCGGCTTCACCGTCGTCACCGTCCTGATCCTCGCGCTCGGCATCGGGGCGAACACGGCGATCTTCTCCGTGATCGACGCCCTGTTGCTCCGTTCATTGCCCGTTCCGCATCCTGAACAGCTCGTCGCCATCGGTGATCAGGAGCGCACGGACGGCCTCTCGACGGGCTCTCCGCGCACCGACCTCCTCTCGTATCCGCTGTATGCGGACCTGCGGGACAACACCCGGGTGGTCGGCGGCCTGGCCGCATCGGGGTCGACCGACCGGCTCGACGTAGTTTTCCCATCCGACTCGGCGGCGGGCTCACGCGCGGGTGACGCTACGATCGAGCACCCCCACGGCCGGTTCGTCACCGGCAATTTCTTCACGGTGCTGCAGGTAACCGCCGCCCTGGGTCGCACCTTCACCGCCGAAGAGGACGGCGCGCCGGGCGGCGATCCCGTCGTCGTGATCAGTGACGGGTACTGGCGGTCGCGGTTCGGAGGCGATCGCCGCATCGTCGGGCGCACGATGGTTGTGAACGGCACTCCGCTGACGATCATCGGCATCACACCGCCGGGATTTTTCGGCGACATCGTGGGAGATCGCGAGGACGTCTGGCTGCCCATGATGATGCAGCCGCTGCTGATGCCCCACAGTCCGCGTCTCAGCGACCGGAGCGTGAGCTGGCTCCTCGCGCTGGGCCGACTCTTGCCCGGGCGAGCCGTCGGAGAGGCCCGGGAGGAGCTCCGTGCTCTCGCGGCGCGGAGCATGCTCGCCAACGTGGACGCCGCCGAGGCCGGCGCCGTGCACCGCACCGTGCGAGAAAGGCCGCTCGCCGTCGAGCCGGGGGGCGCAGGGTTTTCGCCCTATCGCGGCACCTTCGCGCAAGCTCTCTTCACGCTCATGACCGCGGTCGGCCTGGTGTTCCTCGTCATCTGCGCGAATGTCGCCAACCTGATGCTGGCCCGGGGCGCCGCACGCGGCCGCGAGATCAGCATCCGCCAGGCGCTCGGCGCGGGCCGCCGCCGGCTCGTGCAGCAGCTCTTGAGCGAGAGTGTGTTGGTCGCCTTCGCAGGCGGCCTCCTCGGACTCCTCGTCGCCCAGTGGGGGAGCGCGCTCCTGTTGCGCCTGGCATCTGACGGTGCCAACCCGATCCCCGTCGTGCTGTCGCGCGACAGTCGCATCCTGTGGTTCTGCTTCGCCGCGTCGCTCCTGACGGCGGCACTCTGCGGGCTAGCGCCGGCGGTGCGGGGAACGCGCGTCGATCTCACCGCGGCCCTCAAGGGACAGGGGCGGGGCCTCGCGGGGGTGGCCGGGACGCCGGGCGGCGTGCCGCTCGGAAAGGCGCTGGTCGCCGTCCAGGTCGCCCTGTCGCTGCTCCTGCTCGTGAGCGCGGGGATGCTGGTGCGCAGCACCGCCCGGCTCACGCGCTCGGATATCGGCGTGGCACGTGACCGGCTGGTGTCGGTCACACTCGACGCGCAGCGCAGCGGGTATGCGGGTAGACGAGTGGCGGCGCTGGCGCGGGATCTCACCGATCGCGTTGCCGCGCTCCCCGGCGTCGCCGCGGTGAGCGTCTCCAAGAACGGCATCTTCAGTGGCTTCGAGTCGGCGACGACGATCGGCGTGGAGGGATTCACGGCGGTCCGCGACGCCGACACTATCGTCACGTACGATGCCGTCGGCCCGGGCTACTTCCGAGCTGTGGGCGCGAACCTCCTCCTCGGGCGCGACTTCGAAGCGGGCGATGACGAGTCGGGACCGAGGGTGGCGATCCTCAATGCGACCATGGCGCGGTTCTACTTCCCGCGCGGGGACCTGATCGGCCGCCATGTGAGTTACAGAGGGATCGCCTTCCAGATCGTCGGCGTGGTGTCGGATATCGAGGAACAGGACCTTCGCCAGGCTCCGGCGCGCCGGCTCTACCTGCCGTTCTACCAGCTGCCCCAGCTTCCTGGGCGGCTCAATTTCGAAGTGCGCTCGAGCGGCGACGCGGCCCCACTCGTGGCGCCGCTGCGCCAGGCGCTGCGCGCCGCCGATCCCGCACTCATCGTCGATGATCTGGAGCCGCTGACGGACCTGATCCGCGACTCGATCGCCCGCGACCGGCTGGTGACGCAGGTGATCGGCGCGTTCGGCGGGCTGGCGCTGGTGTTGGCCGCGCTCGGCCTGTATGGCGTGATGGCCTACACGACGGTGCGGCGGACCAACGAATTCGGCTTGCGGCTGGCGCTCGGGGCGCGGAGCGTGGACATCGTGCGGCTCGTCCTGCGGGACGTGGCGCTGCTCGTGGCGGGCGGCGTGATCCTCGGCGTACCCCTGACATTCGCCGGGACGCGCCTGCTGCGCGGCCAGCTGTTCAACGTCCGCGTGATCGATCCGCCCTCGATCATGGTCGCGCTCGTCGTCCTGGCCGTAAGCGCGGTGCTGGCGGGCCTCGTGCCGGCGCTGCGGGCGTCGCGGGTGGCGCCGCAGATCGCGTTGCGCGCGGACTGACCCGGCCGGACGAGTGGGCTACCCGCTGGAGGGCGCGAGCGCCCGGACGACGTCCGCGAGGGCCGCCAGGGCGGCCCGCAGCTGATCGTCGGTGACGTACGGCGCCGGCCCCAGGCGCAGCGATTCACCTCGATAGTCGGTCCACACGACGCGCGCGCGCAACGCGCGGGAGATCTGCTCCGCCCGGGGCGCGCGCAGCGACAGAAAGCCGCCGATCGACGCGAGGGGAGCCGACCGGCGGTCGCGATCGATCGCCTGCGGATCGAGACCGAGCGCGTCGAACTCCCGGGCCAGCAATCCCACCTGGTGCTGGCTGATCTCGCGCAACACTGCCGGTGTCAGTCCCTGTTCCTGGAAGAAGTCGAACACGGCTGCGGCCCGATAGTGACTCGTCGGATCGTAGGTCGCCCCCGCGAAGCGCGCCGGTCCCGTCCCGTAGGGTACCTGGCCCGCGAACGGCGGCTTCGACAGGTCGCCAAATTCGCTGAACCAGCCCGTCACGACCGGTCGCAGGGTGCAGTCCTTCGGAATACGCAGGAAGGCGTTGCCCTCGCCGAGCTGGCAATACTTGTATCCCCCGCCGACGACGAACGCGTCCGTCAGGCGCTCGTGCTGCAGCGAGAACGGCACGACGTTGAGAGCGTGATAGGCATCGACCAGCAGCTCGACGCCGAGTCGTCGGCAGGCATCGATGGCGAGTGCGAGGTTCGGAACGATGTGCGCGTTCTCGTAGAGCACTGCGGAGACGAGCACGGCGGCGGTGCGGTCCGTGACCATCTTCTTCAGCCTGTCGGCGATCTGCGTCACCGGCCGGGACGGGACCCGCACAATCTCGATGCCCTCTTCGGACAGCCGGTCGAGTTGGCGGCGCACCGTGTGGAACTCACCGTCGGTGGTCACGAGGCGGGGGCGCTGCTTGAGCGGCAGCGCCGAAAGGAAGCGTACGATGAGGTCGTGCGTGCTCGAGGCGAGGGCGATGTCGCCGGCGGGGTCGTCCAGCAGCCGGGCGAATCCCGCCCGGACACGGTCCGCTTTGGCGAACGCCAGGTCCCACTTGTCGTCGACGTGCTCCGCCGCGTCGAGCCACGCCTGTTGCTGGGCCCCGAAGCCGATGTCGGGCCACGCCTGGTGCGAGTGTCCCGTCAGGAGGATGCGCTCGCTGACCCGAAAGCGCGAGTAATGCCGCGCGAGGGCTTTGGGGTCGACGCTCACAACTCGGTGCGGATCGCCCAGAGATCCGGAAATGCCGGCCGGTTGAGTGTGGTAGTGAGGTAGGCCGCGCCGGCCGAGCCGCCGGTGCCGCGGCGCGTGCCGATGGTGCGCTCCACCATCTTCACGTGGCGGTAGCGCCACTCCATCAGCCCCTCGTCGAGGTCCACCAACCGCTCGCACACCGACTGCACGCCCGGATTGGAGCGATAGACGTCGATCAGGACACGCTGCAGCTCGGGGCTCGGTTCGATCGCGGTCGTGACGTCGCGCTCCAGCAGGGAAGGTGGAACGGTGAACCGGTTGGCGACGAGGAAGCGCAAGAAGGCGTCCCACAGGGTCGCAGCCTGAAATCGTTGCTCCACGCGACGGCGGTGGTCACTGCCCGCGGGGTAGCGCTCCATCACGGCCGCGTTCTTGATGCCGATCGCGAACTCGATCTCGCGGAACTGAAACGACTGGAATCCGCTCCCTGTGTCGAGCCGATCGCGGAACGCGAGAAAGCCGAGCGGCGTCATCGTCTCGAGGATGTCGATCTGGGCGACCAGCACTTTCAGGATCGTGAGGACGCGTTTCAGGGTGTGCAGCGCGCGTGCGCCGTCGTTCTCGCGCAGCAGGATCATCAGGAAGTCGAGCTCGTGCAGCATCTCCTTGAACCACAGCTCGTACACCTGGTGGATGATGACGAACAGCGTCTCGTCATGCTCCATCGCTCCCCGGTGCGGCTGCTGCAGGGCGAGGAGATCGTCGAGTCGCAGATAGCTCGCGTACGTCACGCCCATCGGTTCTGTCCTATGTGAAGCGCGGTTTGTAACGGTCGAGCGACTCGTACTGATCGGGCCAGTCGACCATCCAGCCCAGGGCATAGGCGGCGTGGCGGGTCCAGTACGGATCCCACAGGTGGGCGCGCGCCAGCACACAGAGATCGGCGCGGCCGGCCGCGAGGATCGTGTTCACATCGGTATAACTCGAGATGTTGCCGACGGTCATGACGGGGATCCCTGCCTCATAGCGGATGCGATCGGCAAATGGTGTCTGGAACAGCCGTCCGTACACCGGCGCCTGGTCCGGGACCGTCTGGCCCGCCGAGACGTCGATGATGTCGCAGCCATGATCCTTGAAGAGTCGCGCGACCTGGACGGCGTCGGCGGACTCGAGGCCGCCGGGCGCCCAGTCGACGGCGGAGATGCGGATCGAAATCGGCTTTCCCGCGGGCCAGGCGGTGCGCACCGCGTCGAACACTTCGAGCGGGAAGCGCATGCGGCGCTCCAGGGAGCCTCCGTATTCATCCTCCCGCTGGTTGGTGAGCGGCGAGATGAAGCTGGCCAGCAGGTAGCCGTGCGCGAAGTGCAGCTCGAGGATATCGAATCCCGCGTCGTTCCCCATCCGGGCGGCCCGGGCGAAGGCGTCCCGGACGCCGGTCATGTCGGCGCGGGTCATCTGCCGCGGGACCTGGCTGTGCGGGAAGTAGGGAATCGGGGACGCCCCCATGATCGGCCAGGCGCCCATCTCGAGCGGCTGGTTGTCGCCCTCCCACATCCTCTTCGTCGCCGCCTTGCGGCCGGCGTGGCCGAGCTGCAAGCCGATCTTCGCACGGCTCGAGCGGTGCACGAAATCCACGATGCGCTTCCATGCCCGCACGTGCTCGGCCTTGTACATCCCCGTGCACCCCGGTGAAATGCGGCCCTCACGGGTCACGTCGGTCATTTCCGTGAACACGAGAGCTGCGCCGCCGATGGCGCGCGCGCCGAGGTGGACGAGGTGCCAGTCGTTCGGCGTGCCGTCCTCGGCCGTGTACTGACACATCGGTGAGACGACGACGCGATTCTCGAGCAGCAGGTCCCGCAACCGGAACGGCGTGAACAACGGTGGTGGTGGCGACGGCGGGTCATCCACCCCGGCCGCGCGCGCGGCCGTGGCCGCAAACCACCGATCGACGTCCGCCACGAAGCGCGGATCCCGGACTCGCAGATTGTCGTGGGTAATGCGCAGGCTGCGGGTCAACAGGTTGAAGGCGAACTGCACCGGCTCGAGCCGCATGTAGCGCTCGGTGTTCTCGAAGTACTCGAGGCTCACCTGCGCGGCGCGCTGCAGGCTCTCGACCACGGGGCGCCGCTCTGCCTCGTATGCCGCGAGCGCCTCGCCAAGACTCGCGTGCTGGCCGAGAGTGCGCGTCAGCACGATCGCGTCCTCCATCGCGAGCTTCGTGCCGGATCCGACGGAGAAGTGCGCGGTGTGCGCGGCGTCTCCCAGCAGCACGATGTTCCGGTGATGCCAGTGAGCGTTCCTGACCGTCCCAAACTGGCGCCAGACCGACCGGTTCCGCTCCAGCCGGTGCCCCTCCAGTTCGTCGGCGAACAGCTCTTCACAGAAGCGGATGGTGTCGTCTTCGCTCGCCCCGTCCATGCAGGCGGCGCGCCACGTCTCCTCGCGCGCCTCGACGATGAACGTGGAGTGCCCCTGCTCGTACTGGTAGGCGTGCACGCGCCACAACCCGTGGACGTCCGCCTTGAAGTAGAAGGTGAAGGCCGGGAAGGGACGCGTCGTCCCGAGCCAGACAAAGCGGTTGGGTCGCCAGTCGATCGAGGGCTCAAAGGCGTGGGTGAACCGGTCGCGCAGCGCGCTGTGGGCTCCGTCGGCGGCCAGCACGAGGTCCGCGCCGAGATACGGCGTCGGATCCTGGACGTCGGCGCCGATCTCGATCTTCACTCCGAGCTCGCGCGCGCGGCCAGCCAGAATGTCGAGCAGCGCGCGGCGCGACAGACCCGAGAAGCCGTGGCCGGTCGACCGCAGCAGCGTGCCGTGGTAATGGATGTCGATGTCGTCCCAGCGGGCCGAGCGCTGCGCCATGGCATCGAACGTCCCGGCGTCCGCCTGCTGCAGGTTCTCCTGGGTCGCTTCGGAGAAGACGACACCGAAGCCGAACGTGTCGTCGAACCGGTTGCGCTCGAGCACGAGGATGTCGTGGCGCGGATCGGCCTTCTTGAGGAGGATCGCGGCGTACAGTCCCGCGGGCCCGCCCCCGATCGCGACGATCCTCACTGGGGGACTCCCGCCGACTTCAGGAGCTGGCCCGCGATCACGAGCTGCTGGATCTCGGTCGTTCCCTCGTAGATCCGGAGCGCGCGTATCGAGCGATACAGCCGGTCGACGGGATGCGCGGCCAGTACGCCGCGGCCGCCCAGGATCTGCACGGCATCGTCGACGATGCGCTGCGCCGCTTCGGTCGCGAACGCCTTCGCCATCGCCGCCTCGAGGGTGATGCGCTCGGCGCCGTGATCCTTCTCCCACGCCGCCCGGTAGACGAGGAGCCGCGCCGCCGCGAGGTCGGTGGCCATGCGGGCCAGCTTCTCCTGGATCAGCTGGTTCGCGGCGAGCGGGGCGCCGAACTGGCGGCGTGTCCCGGCGTGGCGCAGCGCCTCGGTCAGGGCCCGTTCCGCCATGCCGCACGCCGCCGCACCGACGGTTGGCCGCAACCGGTCGAGCGTGCCGAGCCCGATGCGGAAACCGTCGCCTTCGGCGCCCAGCAGGCAATCGGCCGGGACGCGCGCATTGTCAAAGGCGATGTCGCCCAGGGGATGCGGCGCGGAGAGGGTGAGCGGCCGGACGAAGCGGAACCCCGGCGTGTCCGCCGGGACGACGAACGCGGACAATCGCTTATTGCCGGCGCCCGGGTCGGTGGACGCGAATACGACGTAGAAGTCGGCGATGCCGGCGTTCGAGATCAACGTCTTCTTGCCGTTGAGCACGTACTCGGCGCCATCGCGCTGCGCCGTCGTCGCGATCGCGCCGACGTCCGACCCCGCTTCGGGCTCGGTCATGGCGAACGCGGCCATCGCGGTGCCGGCGAGGACACCCGGCAGCCAGCGATGCTTCAGATCCTCGGTGCCCGCGAGGACAATCGGCAGGGTGCCGAGTGCCTGCAGGGCGAACACCGCATCGGCGAGGGGCGACGCCGCCGCTAGCGCCTCCCGCACGAGACAGCAGGCGCGCAGATGCTGCTCGGCGATGGGGGCGTACCACCCGGCGGCGCCGAGGCGGGCGACCAGCGTGCGGGCCTGACGCCGTGCCGTGGCGTCGTCGGCGGGCTCGATGTCCGAATCGAGCTCGCGCTTCGCGAACGCCGTCACTTGACCGGCCAGGGTGAACAGCGCCGGATCGAGAAACGCCCGGACGACCGCGGCGTCGGGCATCAGGTGAACCGCGGCGCGCGCTTCGCCACGAACGCGTCGTACGATTCGCGGAAGTTGGGGTGACGCATCAGCTCCGCCTGCGCCTCGGCTTCGAACGCGAGCGCGGTCTCCAGGTCCATGGCCGCTTCGCGGTTCAGTGCGTCCTTCGTGACGGCCAGGGCAGCGGAGGGACCCTGTGCCAGCTTCTCGGCGACGGCGCGCGCGGCGGGGAGCAGCTCGTTTCCGGGGACGACCGTGTGATACAGCCCGATCTCCTGCGCGCGGCTCGCGGCAATGAAGTCCCCGGTCATGAGGAGCTCGGTGGCGTGGCTCAAACCCACGAGTCGGGGGAGGAGCCAGGCGGCACCCATGTCGGCGCCGGAAAGGCCGACCCGGACGAAGAGAAACGCGATCTTCGCGGTGTCGGCGGCGATGCGAAAGTCGCACGCAGCGGCGATCACCGCGCCGGCCCCTGCGGTCGTCCCGTTGAGCGCCGCGATGACGGGCCGCCGGCAGCGCCGGATCGCGAGGATCAGGTCGCACGTGAGCCGCGTGAAGGCCAGCAGCCCTTCCGGATCGCGCTCGAACAGGCGGCCGATGATGTCTTCGACGTCTCCCCCGGAGCAGAACCCGCGCCCCGCGCCGGTGAGCAGCACCGCGCGAACGCCGGGCTCGGTGTTGAGAGCCCGGAAGGCATCGCGCAGCTCCTCGTAGACCTGAAACGTCAGCGCGTTGAGTCGCTCGGGGCGGTTCAGCGTGATGGTCGCGACCCCTGTACCTGCATCGATGCTGCAGAGGAACGACCTGGGTGCGAGCGGCATGCGTCCCCTTCGGCTACGGGATGACCGCGGTGGCTTCGATCTCGACCAGCGCGCCCTGGTCGACCAGCGCGCTCACCTCGACGAGGGCCATCGCCGGGTAGTGCTTGCCCATGTAGCGACGGTGCACTTCTCCCAGCGCCCCGCGCGCTTCGAGATAGGCGGCACGATCGGCGACGTAGACCGTCATCCGTCCGATGTCTTCGGGCACTCCCCCGGCCGCGCGCACGACCTCCAGCACTCGACCGAGGGCCTGGTCCCACTGCTCCACCATCCCACCTGCGCCCGCGCCGGTTTGGCCCGCGACGAAGAGGACGCGGCCGCCTGCGGGGCCGAGCATCCCGTGATTCCACCCGCTCGGGCGTCCCAGAGGGGACGGGTTGATGATGTCGAAGCTCACGCGCGAAACGCTCCCGCGTCGAGAACTATGGCCTGGCCGTTGATCGCGGCCGCGGCGTCGTCCACTAGCGCCAGCACGCACGCCGCCACTTCGTCGGCGGTGACGAGGCGTGGCTGGCCGGAATGCTCGAGGACCGCGCGCAACGCCGCCGCGCGGGTCGAGTGTGTGCGCTCCATGATCCGGTCCAGTGTGCCATCGGTCAACGGGGTGTCGACGTATCCGGGACAGACGACGTTAGCGGTCACGCCGCTCCCAAGGAGCTCGGCGGCGAGCGAGCGGGTAAAGCCGACCACCGCGTGCTTGCTGGCGCTATAGGCGGCGATGTACTTGGCGCCGGCGAGCCCGGCGATCGAGGCGATGTTGACGATGCGGCCATAGCCCCGCTCGCGCATCCCTGAGAGCACGGCTTGAGTGCAGAGCAGCGTACCCGTCGCGTTCACGGCGAAGAGCCGCTGCCACTCTTCGACTGTGATTTTGGCGACCGGAGCCGAGGACGACGATCCCGCGTTGTTGACCAGAATGTCGATGGGGCCGAGCCGCTCGGTGGTGGTGCGGACCAGCGTCACCACATCGTCGGGCCGCGTCACGTCGCAGCGCTGGATCGCGACGCCGTCGAGCGCCACCGGGTGACGGGCCGCAGCCATGACCCGCGCGCCGGCCCGGGCGAACGCGAGCGCAATGGCGGCTCCGATGCCGCGCCCGCCGCCCGTGACCAGCGCCACGCGATCGTCGAGCGTCACCCCACGCTCCGCGCCAGCTCGATCATCACCGATTCCTCGAGGATCGCGCCGAGCGCGGCGATCGTGGCGCGGCCCTCCTCAGGCGTCGCCTCGGACGGGTACCCGAAGTACGCGCGGGGGCCGCCGGCCTCGACAAAACTCTTCTGACCAGCGGCGATCGCCGCCGAGAGAGACCTGGCGTTCGGTGGAAGCCGTTGGCGGATATCCTCGTGCACCAGCTCGGGACGCAGGGCCATGATGACCGACGTCTCGTACCGGCCGGCGTGACACGCGCCGCTCTTGAATTCGGCCGTGAGGCGCAGCGCCCACGGCTTCTGCGTGACGTCGGGGAAGACGATGCGCATGCGTCCCGATTGCCGCGCGGCCGCGACGGCGGTGTGCAGCGCCCCGAGGTGCGAGGGATCGAGGTGCGCGTTGGCGAGGGCGAGCACCTCGAAGTCGTGGCGCGCGAGGCTCTCGATCACCCCCGCGATCTGTCCGGTGAGGGCGGTCGGATCGATCGACAGCGTCCCCGGAAAGTCCGCGGCGAAGGGGGCGGTCGTATAGGCCAGGGCGGGGAGCAGTAACACCTCGAGTCCCCGGGCGGCGAGCTTGTCGGCGCCGGCACGCGCCATCGCTTCGGCGATCCACACATCGGTGGCGACGGGGAGGTGGGGGCCGTGCGCTTCGAGCGCCCCGACCGGGAGGATCACGACGGTGCGGTCGCGGTCGGTGCCGCCGGCCTCCTGCCAGGTCAGCTGGGCGAGTTCGCGAACTGACATCGGGCTGGTATCATCCCCCCATGCGCTTCGCACCACCGGAACGATTCAACATCGCCGACTATTTCCTCGACGCACGCGTGCGCGAGGGGAGAGGCCACCGAACGGCGCTCATTACGGATCAGGGTTCGCTCACCTACGAGGAGGTTCAGGCGCGGGCGAATCGATTCGGCCGGCTGCTCCTCGAAGCCGGCGTCCAGCCGGAACAGCGGGTGCTCCTGGCGCTGCCCGATGGTCCCGATTTCGTCGCCGCCCTGTTCGGCACCCTCAAGATTGGCGCGGTGGTCGTGATGGTCAACCCGCAGCTCGACGGACCGGCGATCGAGTATTTCTACGGGTACACCCGCGCCATGGTCGCCGTCACCGCGCGCGAATCGGCGGGCGTCTTCCAGGGCGCCGCCCCGAACGCGCCGCTGTTACGCGAAGTCATCGTTGCGGACGAGCCCGCCACGGCGGCACGCGTGCGCGAGCTCCCTGACGAACTCGAGCTGTTTCCCAGCCACCGGGACGACGCCGCCATCTGGCTGTTTTCCGGCGGGACGACGGGACGCCCCAAGGCGGTGGTGCAGACCCACGCGTCCTACGCCAACACCACCGAATGCTACGCCAAGGGCGCGCTCGGCTACCGGGAGAGCGACATCACCCTCGCGGTCCCCAAGCTGTATTTCGGATATGCAATGGGGGCAAATCTGTTTTTCCCGTTCGCGGTGGGAGGGACGGCGATTCTGTTCTCCGACCCCGCGACTCCCGAAACGCTGTTCGCCCGCATCGCCCGCCATCGGCCCACGATCCTCGTGAACGTGCCGACGATGGTCAATCGCATGGTGAGCCACCCCCAGGCGGCGCGTCAGGATCTTTCCTCCCTGCGCTTCGCCACCTCGGCCGGAGAGGCGCTCCCGGTGGAGCTGTACCACCGGTGGCGCGCGACATTCGGCGTCGAGCTGCTCGACGGGCTCGGCACGGCCGAGATGTGGCACATCTTCATCACCAATCGCCCCGGCGCCGTGCGGCCTGGTACCCTCGGGCAGGCCGTGGACGGATTCGAGGTCCGGGTGTGCGACGACGCCGGTCGCGACGTTCCCGACGGCGAGGTGGGACTCTTGTGGGTGCGCGGCGGGTCGCGTGCGATCGGGTACTGGCAGCAGATGGACAAGACGGCGCAGGCGTTCCGCGGCGAGTGGTACGTGTCGGGCGATCTGATCTCGCGCGACGCCAACGGGTTCATTTCGTACCACGGGCGCGCCGACGAGATGCTCAAAGTGTCCGGGAAGTGGCTCTCGCCACAGGAGGTGGAGGGCTGCCTGCTGCAGCACCCCGCCGTGCGGGAGGCGGCGGTCGTGGGGGTCGTAGGGGACGGGGGGCTCACCAAGCCACACGCGTACGTCGTCGCCCGGGAACAACGCCCCGATCTCGGCGCTGAGCTCAAGGCGTTCGCGGCGGAGCGGCTCGAGGGTTACAAGGTGCCGCGGGAGGTCGTGTTCCTCGACGCGCTGCCGCGCACGCATCTCGGGAAGGTCGATCGGGGTAAGCTGCGCGCCGGGTAGCGCCTGGCGTTGACCACCGCGACGGCCTGGTTAGCTTCCAGTTCCGGACATGCCCCGGGACGAAATCAAGAGCACCACCCTCCTCGACGCCCGCGCGCTCGCGCGGGCGCTTCAGCGAATGGCGGTAGAGATCTCCGAACTGACCGATGCTCCGGGCGACCTGGTGCTGGTGGGAATCCAGCGCCGCGGCGCGGAGCTGGCCGAGCGGCTGGCGCGCCTCATCGAGCAGGAGGAGGGCGTCACCGTCGGGCGCGGGGCGATCGACATCACGCTGTACCGCGACGACCTCGAGCTCGTGGGACCGAAGCCGGTGATCGGCGAGACGCGGCTGCCCACCGATTTGTCGGGGCGGCACGTGGTCATCGTCGACGACGTGCTCTACACCGGCCGTACGGTGCGCGCCGCGCTCGATGAGCTGGCGGACTTCGGCCGCCCGCGGCGCATTTCCCTCTGCGTGCTGGTCGATCGTGGGGGCCGCGAGCTGCCGATCCAGGCCGACGTCGTGGGGAAGACGGTGAAGGTGGGCCCCGGCGCGCGAGTCGATGTGCAGATCGAGGAGCTTGATGGAGCGGACGCCGTGAACCTCGTGGAAGCGAAGGCCGGCGCGTGACCTCGGCGCTCGGGAAAGACCTCGTCGGACTCGAGCCGCTCACCGCCGATCAAATCCGTCTCATTCTCGACACCGCAGAGCCGTTCAAAGAAGTGAGCGAGCGCCCCATCAAGAAGGTCCCCGCGCTGCGCGGCAAGACGATCGTCAACCTTTTCTTCGAAGCCTCCACCCGTACGCGCATCTCCTTCGAGTTCGCCGAGAAGCGGCTCTCGGCGGACACGGTGAACGTCGCGGCCACCGGCTCGTCGGTATCGAAGGGGGAGACGCTCGTCGACACGGCGCGGAACCTCGAGGCGATGCGCATCGACATGGTGGTGATCCGCCACGGCGCATCGGGCGCCGCCCAGTTTCTGGGCGAGCGCATCCGGTCCAACGTGATCAACGCGGGAGACGGCAAGCACGAGCACCCGACTCAGGGGTTGCTCGACATGCTCACGATTCGCGACAAGGTCGGGCGTATCGAAGGGGTGAAAGTGTGCCTCGTGGGGGACATTCTGCACTCCCGCGTCGCCCGTTCGAACATCTGGGGGCTCACGAAGCTCGGGGCCGAGGTGGCGGTGTGCGGACCCCGTACGCTCCTGCCCCGCGGCATCGAGGCGCTCGGCGTGCGCGTGTTCGGCCGCATCGAGGAAGCGATCGAATGGGCCGACGTGCTCAACGTCCTGCGCTTGCAGCTCGAGCGGATGGAGAAGGGGTTCATCCCGAGCCTTCGCGAGTACTACCGTGTCTTCGGCGTCACGGTCGAGCGGCTCGCCCGCGCGCCGCGCGGGCTCACCATCATGCATCCCGGTCCGATGAATCGTGGCGTGGAGATTGATTCCCGCGTCGCCGACGGGCCGCATAGCGTCATCCTCGATCAGGTGACGAACGGCGTCGCGGTGCGGATGGCGGTGTTGTACCTGCTCGCCGGTGGACGGCCCGAGCTGGCGCTGGCCGCCCGGGGCGGCGGCGGAGGCGCCGAGTGACGCGCCCGCTCCTGCTCAAAGGCGGCCGCGTGATCGACCCCGCTCGCGGGATCGATCAGGTGGGCGACGTCCTGATCCAGGACGGCAAGATCACCGCCACGGGATCGGGCCTCGGTACGCCCGACGGGGCGGAGGTGCGGGATGCGACGGGTCTCGTCGTGGCTCCCGGTCTCGTCGACGTGCACGTGCACCTGCGCGAGCCCGGCAACGAGGACGAGGAGACGGTGGCGACGGGGGCACGGGCGGCGGCGGCCGGCGGCTTCACCGCCGTGTGCGCGATGCCCAACACCGATCCGGTGACCGACAACCAGGCGGCGGTCGGGTTCATCGTGCGCCAGTCGGTGCGTGCCGGTCTGGCTCGTGTGTATCCGATCGGCGCGGTGTCGGTGGGGCAGAGGGGGGAGCAGCTCGCGGAATTCGGCGAAATGGTCGGGGCGGGGGCGGTGGCCGTGTCGGACGACGGCAAGCCGGTGGTGTCGGGCCATCTGATGCGCACCGCGCTCGAATACGCCCGCACCTTCGGAATCCCCGTGGCCGATCACTGTGAGGAGCCCACGCTCGCCGCGGGGGGCGCGATGCACGAGGGCCTCGTGTCCGCGCGCCTCGGTCTGAAGGGAATTCCGGCGGCGGCCGAGGAGATCATGGTGGCGCGGGACATCCTGCTCGCGGAGCTGACCGGAGGGCACGTGCATCTCTGCCACATGTCGACACGCGGGTCGGTCGAGCTGATCCGGCGGGCGAAAGAGCGGGGCCTCACGGTGACGGCCGAGGTCACGCCCCATCATCTGACCCTCACCGACGCGGCGTGCGAGCATTACGACACCCATGCCAAGATGAATCCGCCGCTGCGCGAGCGGGACGACGTCGCCGCCGTCCGTGCCGCGCTCAAGGACGGGGTGATCGACTGCATCGCTTCCGACCACGCCCCACACGCCTACGACGAGAAGGAGGCCGCCTTCGACGACGCGCCGTTCGGGATCATCGGTCTCGAGACCGCCTTCGCGGTCGCGCACACCGAGCTGGTGCGCGGCGCGGTGCTGACGCTTCCCGAATTGATCGCCCGCATGAGCACGACGCCGGCGCGGCTGTTCCGTCTGCCGGGCGGGACGCTTGCGCCGGGGAGCCCGGCCGATGTCTGCGTCCTCGACGTGGCGCAGTCCTGGGTCGTCCGTGCCGCTGACCTCCATTCGAAGAGTCGCAACACCCCCTTCACGGACCGGGAGCTGGTCGGGCGCACCGCGGTGACGCTGGTCGCAGGCCGGGTCGTCCACGAGGCTCCGTCCCAGCCATAGCACTGGAGTCCAACCCACTCAATGAGTTAGACTTAACATCGGTCGTCTAGAAACCATGAATGAGCGTGTCCGGCGCGGGGTCCCGCGCGGCCGGGAAGGGGCAAAGCGCTGGCGGGCACGAAATTAGCATCTTTCCCGACCTCGGCGCTTATTTTGATGGTTCGCCGTTGTACGGCGTGGCAACTGGAGTCCGATGGCCAAGGCACCGAATAAGAGCACAGCTGCGATTCAGCGCCTGCTGGAGGAGCGGCGGCAATACGAGGCGTGGATCGCGCGGATCGACGCGGCGGGCGGAGCCGCGCCGTCGTCGGTGCGCAGTCGCGTGCGGTCGGACTACGAGGCCCGTCTCAACGCGGTCACGGAGGAATTGAAGGTCCACGCTGAAGCCGCCCGGCTCATGGCCGCGCAGCGCCGCGAAGTGCGCCGCGATCTGCAGCAGAAGGAAACCGCCGCCGCCGAGCGCCTGGCCGAAGCGGAGCTGCGCCACGCGGTGGGCGAATACGACGAGTCGCAGTGGACCCAGGTACATAAGGAGTCGCTCGCGGAGCTCGTGTCGGTGCGCGAGGAGCTGGGCGCGGTCGAAGAGGACATCGCGCAGCTCGAAGAGCTCGAGCGCCTGGTGAAGAGCCGGCCGGCGACGCCGACGCCGCCTGCTGTCGCCGCGCCGCCCCCCGCAGCCCAGCCACCGGCTGCACCGGCCGCCACGGGGACCGGGGCGCTCCCCAGGGTCGGGCCGCCGCCCCGTCCGCAGCCAGCGGCGGCCACGTCCGCGCCTGCGAAGGACGGCCAGAAGAACGACGCGGCGAAGGCGGCCGAGAAGCCGGCGATGATCGACGAGCTGGCCTTCCTCAAGTCGGTGACCGACGACGACAAGCGCGGCATCGGCAGCCCCGGTCCGGCCCCGACGATCCGGCGCAGCGGCGCGCAATTCCAGCCCGCCGAGCCCGCGTCCGCGCGCCCGACATCCACTCCCGCGCCTACGACTCCGGCCCCTGCGTCGACGCCCGTCGCTGCGACGCCGGCCAACAACGATGAGCCCGAGCCGGTGCGGACGCTGAAATGTCGCGAGTGCGGGACGATGAATCTGCCGACGGAGTGGTACTGCGAGAGCTGCGGGGCGGAGCTGGCGGCACTGTAGGCGAGGGACGTCAAGAACAACCGACGACCAATCTAGGCTTTCGTCCTCACGAATCTTGCGAGCCGCGACTTCTGTCTGGCGGCGTTGTTGCTGTGGATGATCCCCTTCCGTGCCGCGCGATCGAGGAGACGAACCGCCGCCGCATACGCCTGCGTGGCTTCCTGCTTATTGGCGGCACCGCGCACGCGCTTCAACGCCGTGCGGAGGGCGGACCGCTGGGCCCGGTTGGCGATGGTGCGGCGACGCGCCTGGCGCATCGCTTTCTTCGCGGACTTGATTCTCGGCACGTGTGGTATCTCCGATCGAGGCGCCCAAGTTAGGGGGTAAGTTGAGAGGGGTCAAGGCGCTACGCCGTTGACCCGGGCTCCTCCCCGGGGCTATCTTGGGCCAACCGCAACGCTCCGAGCGCCCCATCTCGATCGATTTTCTCATCTGGGCCCCGGTGCTGCTGTTTTCGATGGTGGCCCACGAATACGCGCACGCCGAAGCCGCCTATCGACAGGGCGACGACACCGCCTACGCGCTCGGGCGCCTGACGATGAATCCCCTGAAGCATATCGACCCGTTCATGACGGTGCTCTTGCCGATCATGCTGTGGTTCGGCAGCGGCGGGAAGTACACGTTTGGCGCGGCGAAACCCGTTCCCGTGAACCCGCGCAATTACCGACGCTACGTGCGAGGTGATGTGATCGTTTCGCTCGCCGGCATCGCGACGAACCTCCTGCTGTTCGTGTTGTTCGCAGTCGCCTTCGCCGCCGTCGGGGTCCTGGGAAGGGGCATTCCGTCGCTCGCCATGACATTTGGCATCCTGCAGCGGATGGCGATCGTCGGGATGTACTCCAACCTCATCCTCGCGTTTTTCAACCTGATCCCGATCCCGCCACTCGACGGCAGTCACGTGTTCTATCATCTGTTGCCCCCCGACGCGGGGATGCGCTACCGCCAGCTCAATCGGCTCGGCTTCCTGCCGATCATGGCGCTCAGCTTTTTCGCCCCGGGGGTGATCGGGGTGTTTCTCTGGCCCGCGGGCCAACTGATGGACCTCGGCATGCAGGTCGTCGGGCCACTCCAGCTCCACGGCGTGCACCTGCCGTGACACTGCCCCCCTCGGTGACGTCTGGATCGTCTGCCGGCGGCGGCTTCTCCGTCGAGCTGGAGCAGTTCTCCGGCCCGCTCGATCTGCTGCTGCACCTGATCCGCGAAGACGAAGTCGACATCACTGATCTGCCGATCGCCCGGATCGCCGACCAGTTCCTCGCGGCGATCAACGACCTCGGGCTGAACCAGGCCGCCGATTATCTGGAGATGGCGGCGCGGCTGCTGCGCATCAAGGCGCAGATGCTCCTGCCGCGCCGGCTCGGCGACGACGAGTGGGAGGACCCGCGCTCGGAGCTGGTGCGGCGGCTGCTCGAGTACCAGCAGATCCGCGAGCTGGTGGACTGGCTGGGGAACGCCGCCGCGGTGCGCGCCGAGCGATTCGGCCGCGGGTTCGAGCCGCCGGCGCCCGATCTCCCCCCGGCCCCGCTGCAGATCGGCCTCAACGATCTGCTCGCGGCTGCCGAGCGGGTGATTGCCCTGATTCCCGAGCCTACGCTGCACCGCGTCGTTCCCCGGCCGCTCGACGTGGAGGGCGCCACGGCCCGCATTCTCGAGCTGCTCGAGAGTCGCGAGACGTTCCGCTGGCACGACATCGTGGGCACCGGCGCCGGCGTTGTCGAGGTGCTCTCGGCGTTCATCGCGCTGCTCGAGCTGGCGAAACGCGGGACGCTCAAGATCGCGCAGCCCGAACCGTTCGCTCCCATGGTGATTCGTCGTGAGCCCCCTCGCGAAGCTGCTTGAGGCGGCGCTGTTCGCGGCCTCGCGCCCCCTCGGGCTCGACGAGCTCGCGACGCTCGATCCGGAAGTGGGCGAGGACGGTGTGCGGACCGCGCTCGAGGAGCTGCGCGTCACCTTCGCGCACGCGGATCACGGAGTGGAGCTCGTCGAGATCGCCGAGGGGTGGCAGTTCCTGACGCGCCCGGAGTACGCGGAGCCGATCGAGCGGGCGCAGTTCGCGCTGCGGCCCCGGCGACTCTCGCCGGCGGCGCTCGAGACGCTCGCTATCATCGCCTACCGGCAGCCGGTGGCGCGCATCGAGGTGGACGAGATCCGCGGCGTCGACTCCGGGGCCGTGATCGACAAGCTCCTGGATCGCGGGTTGATCACGATCACGAGCCGGGGGGAAGGCCTCGGACGCCCGCTCCTGTACGGGACGACGCCGCAATTCCTGGAGATCCTCGGGTTGAAGAGCACCGACGAGCTGCCGCGGCTGGACGAGCTGTCGGTGAGCCTGCGCCCGCCGGCTCCGGCCGAGCCCGAATGACGGCGATGCGCCTGCAGCGCGCCCTGGCGCGTGCGGGCGTCACCTCGCGCCGCAAGGCGGAGGACCTGATTCGCGCCGGCCGGGTGCGCGTGGACGGCGCCGTCGCTACGATCGGGACCAGCGTCGACCCCGCGCGCCAGCGCATCACCGTGGACGGCGCCGCCGTCCGGCCGGCGGAGCGCACGACGTGGCTCGCCCTCAACAAGCCCATCGGATACGTCGTGAGCCGGAGCGACCCGGCGCACCGGCCCACGGTGTACGACCTCCTCCCGGCTGTGCCCGGCCTCACATACGTTGGTCGATTGGATGTCATGACCTCCGGCCTGCTGCTGCTCACGACCGACGGCGCCGCCGCCCACCGTCTCATGCACCCGCGCTACGCCGTCGTCCGCACCTACGAGCTGGGGGCGCACGGCAAGCGGGCCGTCGAGGTGGAGCGGGCGCTGGCGCGTCCGATCCCGATCGACGGGCGACCGGTACGCGTGATCAGCGCCCGGGTGCGTCCCGCGGGGAAGCGCATCGAGATCGAGCTCACCCTCGCCGAAGGACGCAACCGGATCGTCCGGCGCATGGCGGAGGCGATCGGGTTGAAGGTCGAATGGCTGCATCGCACGCGATACGGACCGGTCCGTCTCGGCGCCCTGGCCGAAGGGCGCCACCGGTCGCTCACCCGACGAGAAGTCTCGGCGATCGAGGAGCTCGATGGAGCTGCGTGATACGACGGTCGTACTGCTGGGCGGCAGCGGGCTCGTCGGGCACGCGGTCGCGCGGCGGCTGCTCGAGAAGGCGCCCCGCCGCCTCGTCCTCGTGTCGCTGTACGAGCAGGAAGTGCGCGACGCGGCGCGCGCCCTCGAGCCGTATCGGGGCACCGCGACGATCGACGTCGAATGGGGCAACGTCTTCGCGCCCGAGCCGGTCGCGCGGCTCGATCGCGGGGCCGTGCTCGCCAATCCCGCCCATCGCGCCCTCGTGCTTGACGATCTGCTGGGCGACCTCACCGAGGAGGTGTTGCAGCGCAGCCTGCTCGTGCAGGTCCTGCTGCGGCATCGCCCCGACGCCGTGGTGGACAGCATCAACACGGCCACGGCGTTCGCCTACCAGGACATTTTCCAGAGCGCTCGCACGCTCCTCGAGCGGGCGCGCGCCGGCACCCTCGACGCCGCGGCGGTCGAAGGTCACGTCCTCACCCTCACGATGCCGCAGTTGATCCGGCACACGCAGCTGATGCACGAAGGATTGCGTCGTGCCGGCGTGCGGGCGTACGTGAAGATCGGGACCAGCGGCACCGGCGGGATGGGATTCAACATCCCCTACACCCACTCCGAGGAGCGTCCCAGCCGGACGCTGCTCACGAAGTCCGCCGTGGCGGGAGCGCAGACGTTGCTCCTCTTCCTGTTGGGCCGCACCCCCGATGCACCGGCGACGATCGAGGTCAAGCCGACGGCGACGATCGCCTGGCGCGAGATCGGCGCCGGCCTGGTGTGGCGGCGCGGCAAGCCCATCCCGCTGGTGGATTGCCCCGAGCCGGTTCCTACCGCGCGCGCGTTCGACGGCGCGCCGGTGTGGCGCGACCTGGGGAAGCCCCTCGAGGGGGTCTTCATCAATACCGGGGAGAACGGGCTGTTCGCGCGCGACGAATTCGCGACGGTGACGGCGCTCGGCCAGATGGAGTTCATCACGCCCGAGGAGGTCGCCGACTACGTCATCCTGGAGCTGGAGGGGCGGCCCACCGGACGGGACGTGATTGCCGCGCTCGACAGCGCTACGGCGGGACCGACGTATCGCGCCGGCGTGTTGCGCGCCGCGGCGCTCGAGCGGCTCGATGCGCTGGAGCGGGAGCGGCACGAGCGCTCCGTCGCGTACGAAATGCTCGGGCCGCCGCGGCTCACAAAGATGCTGTACGAAGCCTACCTCTGCAGCCGCGTGGCGCCCTCGGTGCGCGCCCTCGCGGCACTCCAGCCGGCCGGCCTCGCCGAGCACGTGCACGACGTGGTGCGGCGCGACCCCGACCTGCGCGCCCGGATCCTCTCGGTCGGGCTGCCGATCGTGACGCCGGATGGCGGTTGCGTGTACCGCGGCGCCACCGTCATCGTCCCGCCGGCCGCGGGCGATCCACTGGCGGCGGCGGCCCGCGGCTGGGTCGACCTGCGGCCGGCGGCGCTCGGGCTCTGGATCCGTCGCGCCGGCGGGATGGTGGCGCGTGCCGAACAGCGCGGGCGCGACACGCCGCACGATTCGGGAAGCGATGTCGACTGGACGGCGATCGATCCCGACGGACCGATCGATCCCGCCGCGTTCGCCACCTGGGTGTTCCGCTTCGAAGACCTGGGCGAGCGCATCAAGCGCTGAGCGGCGAATGTCCGACTTTGCGACGCTGGAGCGTTGCCTGGGCGCGATCGGGACTACGTTTCGTCTGGTGCGGTACTATCCCACCACACACCCGGCGGTGCAGGAGGGCCTGCGGACGATCGCCGCACAACTGCCCGCCGTCGCGGCGCTGGGCACGGTCGAATGGAAGGTGGCGGCGACGGGCATGTACTGGCGTGGACAGCAGATCCTGCCACGCAACGCGCAGCTCTCGGAGCTCGCGTCCCTCCTGTTTGCCCGCGGGGTGCGCGGCATCCAGCTCAATCCCGGCACGACGCCGGAGCACGTGCTCGCGCTCTACAGCATCGCCACCGGCACGACGGCGCTGGACGACAGCTCCCTCGGACGGATCACGATCCAGCAGAGTCGCCGCACGGTGACGCCACGGCTGTCCGCCGTGCAGTTGAACCCGCCGCTGGCCGACCGGCTCGCTCCGACGGCGGAGGCGCCGAAGTGGCCGCGCGGCGGGGGAGGGGAGAAGCGCCGGTCGGTCGCGACGTTCAGGCCCGATGTGTTGCCGCCGGACGTGGAGAGCCGGCGGCTGATCGGCTCGCTCCTGACCGCGGACAGCCCGGAGAGCCTGCGGGCCGCTGCCGAACGGCTGCATCAGCTCGTCCCCGCAGTGCTGGAGCTGCGTGACCTCGCCCTCGTCGCGGAGCTCATCACCGGGTTGGACCGCGCCCTGCCGCGCGTGCAGGACGAGCCGACGATCGAGCAGCTCGGTCTCGTCGGGGAGGCGCTGGCGGAGAAGTCGATGGTCGAGCGCATGGTCTATCGTCTCGGAGAGGCGCGCATCGCCCCTGTCGAGCGGGGGTTTCTCGTCGGCGCGGTGGGAGCGCTGGCGGCGTTGTCGGTGAAACCGACCCTGCGCGCCTATCTCGCGGCGCCGGCGGAGCTGCGCGAGCCCTACCGCGCGGCGATGCGCGCGGCGGCGGACCGCGCGATGGAACCGCTGGAAGAAGCGCTCGGCGATTCGGATGGGGCGATCGTCGCCGCGGCCGCCCACTTCATGGGTCTCACCGGGAGTCCGGAAGCGGTGCCCCTGTTGTCCGGGTTGATGAAGCATCCCGCCGACGCCGTCCGCGAAGCCGCGCTCTACGCGCTCGCCGAGATCGGGGGGCGGGAGATCGCGCGGCCGGCGGTGGCGGCGCTGCGGGACTTGAGCGCGCCGGTGCGGGCAGCGGCGGCGCGGGTGATCGCCGTGTGCGGCGACCCCACGGCGTCGGACGCTCTGGTGCGGCGTCTGGAGCACGAGGAGGACGAGGGGGTACTGGCGGGGATGCTCATCGCCATCGGCCGTCTGGCTTCACCCCAAGCCCTCGGTGTGCTCGCGAAGTACGCCGAGCCCGGGAGCTTTTTGAAGCGGCGAACGGCGCACCTGCGGGCGGCAGCGATCGAAGGCATCGGACACATCCACACGACGGAGGCGCGGGCGTTGCTCGAACTCTATAGTCACGACAAGGAGCCGGCGGTTCGCCGGGCGGCGGAGGCGGCGCTGCGATGACCACCCGCACCGCTGCAGCACCGAAGGCCACGCTCGCGACCGCGATCACGACGGAGGTCGCGAAGCGCGTCGTCGGCCAGGATGTCATGGTCGAGCGTCTGTTAATCGGGCTCCTGACGGGAGGACACATCCTGCTCGAGGGGGTTCCCGGACTCGCCAAGACGCTCGCGGTCCGCACCGTAGCCGAGTGCCTGCACATCGCGTACTCGCGCATTCAATTCACGCCGGACCTGCTCCCCGCCGACGTCATCGGTACCATGGTCTACGATCAACGGACGCAGGAGTTCTATCCGCGCAAAGGTCCCCTGTTCGCCAACCTCGTCCTCGCCGACGAGATCAACCGCGCGCCGGCGAAGGTGCAGTCCGCGCTGCTCGAGGCGATGCAGGAAAAGCAGGTGACGATCGGCGGCGAGACCTTTTTTCTCGGCGAGCCGTTCCTCGTGCTCGCGACACAGAATCCGATCGAGCAGGAGGGCACCTACCCGCTGCCCGAGGCGCAGCTCGACCGGTTCATGCTGAAGGTCCGGGTCGGGTATCCCACGCGCGACGCCGAGAAGGAAATCGTCTCCCGCATGGCCTCGGGCCGCCCGATCGAAGTCACGCGCGTCGCGGAGGCGGATGCGATTCTCGCGGCGCGCAGCGCGATAGCCGAGCTGTTCATGGATCAGAAGGTGGTGGACTACATCGTCGACGTCGTCCGCGGCACTCGCGAGCCCCAGGCGGTGGGCCTGCCCGAGCTGAAACCGGTGATCGCCTTCGGCGCGAGCCCGCGCGCCTCGATCAACCTGGCGCAGGCGGCGCGGGCGCACGCGTACCTGCGGGGTCGTAATTTCGTGGTCCCTGAAGACGTGCAGGCGATGGCGTACGACGTGCTGCGCCACCGCGTCCTGCTGACCTTCGAGGCCGAAGCCGAGGACCTGGATGCCGATCGCGTGATCGCCAAGATCCTCGAGGCGGTGCGCGTGCCGTGAAGCCGCCGCCCGGCCAGGAGCGCCGCCGCGGCGATACGCCGCCCACCCGCGCGCGCCGTCGCCGCGTACCGCCGGAGGTGTTGAAGCAGGTCCAGGAGATCGAGTTCCGGACCCACTTCCTCGTCAACACGCTGTTCACGGGTGAGTACCGCTCGGTGTTCCGCGGGCAGGGGATCGAGTTCGCCGAAGTCCGCGCCTACCAGGAGGGCGACGACTTCCGCGCCATCGACTGGAACGTGTCCGCGCGGTTCGCGAGTCCGTACGTGAAGAGCTTCGCGGAAGAGCGCGAGCTCACGCTGCTGCTCATCGTGGATCAGTCGGGGTCGCTGCACTTCGGCCAGCCGGTGTCGAAGTCCGCGATAGCGGTGGAAGTCGCAGCGGTCCTGGCGCTCGCCGCCGCCCGGCACAACGATCGGGTGGGCGCGTTGATGTTCTCCGACAAGGTGGAGTACGTGATTCGCCCCGCGAAGGGACGGCACCACGCGCTGCGGGTGATTCGCGATCTGCTCGCCTTCGCCCCGCGCGGCCGCGGCACCAACCTCGCCGAGGCGTTGCGCTATGCGACGAAGCTGCTGCGCCATCGCGCGATCGTCGTGGTGCTCTCCGATTTCCGCGCCGAGGGGTGGGAGGATCCGCTCGCGCGGCTGGCGGAACACAACGACATCGTAGCAATCACGATCGACGATCCGCGCGAGGTCCGGCTCCCCGACGCCGGATGGGTGGATGCCCGCGACGCCGAGACGGGGCAGAGACTGCTGCTCGACACCAGTCATCCGGCGAGCCGGGCCCGGCTCGTCGCCGCCGCCGAGCGGATTGTGCACGAGCGGGGCCGCAAGCTGCAGCAGTCGGGTGTGGACCGCGTGGCCCTGCGCACCGACGTCCCGTACGGCGTCGCGCTGCGGCGGGCGTTCCACGCGCGCGCGCGCCGCCTCAAGCGCTGACGTGATGCGGCCCGTCGTGCTGATCCTCGCCCTGGCCCAGGCGACCGCGCGGTCGTCGGCGCCGGCGACCTGGACCGTCTCGCCGCCGTCACCCACCGTCGGCGACACCATCCGGCTCGAGCGGGTGTTCTCCCTTCCCGCAGGATGGCGGTTGCGTCCGGGACGCCTGGAGCCCTCCGATCTGGTAGAGCCGCTCGAAGATGCCCAGGTCGTGCCACGGGGATCGGACTGGGTGGTGCGCTACTCCGTGGTGGCCTGGGCGCCGGGACTGCAGCACATCACGGTGCCGCCGGTCTGGCGACTCGGCGCGGGCGGGGAAGCGGACTCGGTCCCGGGCGGGACCGCGACGTTCTCCATCGCGAGCGTCATTCCTGATTCGGTAACCGCGCCTCAGCCGAAGCCTGCGCTGACGCCGATTCGGGCCGACCATCGCGCATCCTTCCCGTTGTTGGTCGCGATTCTGGTCGCCGGGGTGTCGCTCGGCGGGGCGATCTGGTGGCGCCGCCGGCCGGCCCGCACCGTCGCCGCGCCGCCGTTGCCGGCGGCGAGCGCCGCCGTCTCGGACGAGCGCTGGCTCGAAATCGGCGAGCCGAAGGCGGTGGCCGCTCGCGCCGCGGGACTGCTGCGCACGGTCGTTGCCCGGGTGGTCCCCGAGGCGCACGGCGGGCTCTCGACGCCAGAGGTTCTCGCTGTCGCCCGGAAGCACCGGCCACTGGCACAGATCACCCAGCTGGAGGTCGTGCTCGGGGCGCTCGACGCCATCGCGTTCGGTAGCACCGCGACGGGCGACGTCGCGGCGCTGGCGCAGCGCGCGCGGTCGCTGGCGCGGGAGCTCAGGCCATGAGCTTCGCCCGGCCCTGGCTCCTGCCGTTGCTGCTCCTTGTGCCGCTGTGGTTGTGGCTGCGGCACCGTCGGCTCGGACGCCTCGCGGGCACGCCGGTGTCGGACGCCCGGCCCGCCGCCGGCGTCACCCAGCGTCGCTGGATCGTGCACCTCCCGGTCGCGCTGCGCAGCTTCTGCTTCCTCGCCTGGATCATCGCCGCGGCCGGCCCGCGAGTGGGGGCGTCGCGCGCCGAAGTGCGCAGCGAGGGGATCTCGATCGTCTTGGCGGTGGATCTGTCGAGCAGCATGCTGGCCGAGGATTTCACGCCGTCGAATCGAATCGACGTGGCGAAGCAGACGGCGATCGATTTCGTGCGGGCTCGGCCGTCCGACCGGATCGGGCTCGTCGCGTTCGCGGGCCAGGCGCTCACGCAGGTGCCCATCACCAACGACCACGCGGTCCTCGAAGCGGCGCTGCAGGACCTCCACATCGGCGAGCTGGAGGACGGCACGGCGATCGGGACCGGAATCGCCACGGCGGCCAACCGGCTGCGGCGCGCGCCGGGGAAGAGCCGGGTGATCATCCTGCTCACCGACGGCGTGAACAACCGCGGCACCGTCGATCCGCGCACTGCGGCCCGCGCGGCGGGCGCCTTCGGGATCCGTATCTACACCATCGGCGTCGGGACTCAGGGTGAGGCGCCCGTGCCGACGGGGCAGAGCGGTCAGGGGCTGCGCTATCAGATGCTGCCGGTCGAAATCGACGAAGGACTGCTGACCGAGGTCGCGACATCGACGGGGGGCCGGTACTTCCGCGCCACCGACAGCGACGCGTTGCGCCACATCTTCGGCGAGATCAACCGGCTGGAGAAGACGACGGTGCAACAGGTGATCTACCGCCGCTTCGACGAAGCGCTGCGGCTCCCGCTGGGACTGGGCCTGCTCGCGCTGGCGATCGAGCTCGTCGTGTCGGCCACCATCGTCGTGCGGGTGCCGTGATGACGTTCGACGCCCCGCTCGTCCTGGCGCTCGCGCCCGTGATCGCGTTTCTGGTGTGGATCGGCGCCACCTGGGCGCGCCGTGAGCGGCTGCGCCGCGCGATCCGCTGGTCGACCGAGACGGCGCGCCAGGCGCGAGCCGCGGGTCCCTTCGGGCCCACCGGTGTGACGGTCGCCGCGTTCCTCGGCGTCGTCGCCCTCGCCGGTCCGCGCTGGGGCAACGAGCAGATCGAAACCGAGACGCGCGGGCTCGATCTCGTGATGGCGGTGGACATCTCGCGTTCGATGCTCGCGGAGGACGCCGGTGGATCAAGCCGCCTGGCACGCGCGCTGCGCGAAGCCCGGCGTCTCGCCCAGGACCTGGACGGCGACCGCCTCGGCCTCGTCGCGTTTGCCGGGGCGAGCTACATCCTGTCACCACTCTCCGTCGATGGCTCGGCGCTGATGCTGTATCTCGACGCCCTCGACCCCGACGTCGCCTCGGAGGGTGGCACGTCGCTCGCGCCGGGGCTGGCGATGGGGGGCGAGCTGCTCGCCGCCGAGCCGGGCGCCGCCGACCGGGTACTCGTCGTCTTCACCGACGGCGAGGCCCACGACTCGATGTCCACGGTCCTCCGGGTGGCGCAGCAGCTCAGGGAGGCGGGGGTGCATCTCATTCTCGTCGCGGAGGGAGGCAGCGATCCGGTGCGCATCCCGCTGCGGGACGACCAGGGGGCGCTGCAGGGTTACCAGTCCGACGACGAGGGCCAGGTGATCGAGACGCGTCGGATGGACGACGTTCTCGGCGCGACGGCCACTGGGTCGCAGGGAACGATCGTGGCCGCCGATCTTCCCGATCAGGCGGGGGCCGTGCGCGACCTGGTGGCCTCCTACAAGCGCAACCGCTCCACCGAATCGAACACGCAGCAGGGGATGCCCCGCGGGTGGATTCCACTGCTCGGGGCGATCACGATTCTCCTGCTGCAGGCGATGTCGCGGCGGACGGCCGCGCTCGTGGGTCTGATCCTGGCATTGGGGCTGGCTGGCGTGCGGGTGGCGTCGGCGCAAGGACAGCCGATCCCGTCGCGGCGGCGTACGCCCGCCGAGCGCGAATGGGATCTCGGCGACTCGGCCCTGGCGAGCGATGCCTATATCGCGGAGGTCAACGCCCGGAACGGCGACACCGCCTGGTTCAACGCCGGCACCGCGGCGATGGCCGCACGCGATTTTTCCACCGCCCGCAGCGCCCTGGCGCGTGCCGCCACTTCGCTCGATCCCGATATTCGATTTCGGGCGCTCTACAACGAGGGCTTGCTGGCGCTGCGCGCGGCAGAGATGGACACCATCCATCGTGATGCGCACCTCGGCGAGGCGGAACGGGCGTACCGCGAGGCGCTGCTGCTCCGGCCGCTCGACGGCGCCGCCAAGTGGAACCTCGAGCTGGCGCAGCGGCGCCGCCGGCAGGGTGGCGGTGGGCAGAGCCAGTCCCAGCCCCAGAACCAGAATCAAAACCAGCAACAACAGAGCCAGCCACCGCCGCCGACACCGCAGGGGATCACGCAGGCGCAGGCGGACGAGATCCTGCGCTCGATCGGCCAGGAAGAATTGAAGACGCGGCGCGAGCGGTTGGGGCGCGCGCGGCGTGCCGCGGAGCCGGGAGTGAGGGACTGGTGACCGCGGCCTGTCTCGCGCTGCTCGCGCTCGTGCAGGGGCAGGCGCTCGACGTCACCGCGGCGGTCGACCACTCTCGCGTCTCCGTGGGGGAGGAAGTCACCCTCACGATCCAGGTCCGGGCCCAGGGGGTGGATGCTCCGCAGTTCGATCTGCCGCCCCTTTCGGGTTTCTCGGTCGTCGGAACGCGCGACGCGGCGGAGGTCGCGCTCGAGGGCGCCTCAGGAGGCTCGCGCGCCGCGCTGCGAGCCCTCACGCTCCGTGCCGAGCGGCCGGGGCGTTTGACCATCGGCTCCGTTCGCGTGCACGTCGGCGATGCCGTTGCCACGACGGCGCCGTTCACGATCACGGTGGACAGCGCCGCGTCATTCCCGGCCAACGCCCTCAACGCCGTCGCCCGCGCGCTGCTCGCGGCGGCGCCGCCCCCGTCCCGCGGCGATCAGGTGGCGCTCTCGATCGTCGCGCCCACGGCTCCGGCCGTGGTCGGTCACCAGTTCGACGTCATTCTCGCCGCCTGGTTCCCGCGGTCGCTGCGCGAGCGGCTGCGTCGCCCCCCCTTGCTCACGCTGCTCACTCCCGAGAATGTCTGGAGCTATCCGCCGGCCACGCCCAGCGGTGTCGTTCTGTCGCGCGAAGTCCACGGTCTGCCGATGGATCTCTACGCCGTTCACCAGATCCTGTTTCCGCTGGCGGCGGGGAACGTCGTCATCCCGCCGGGATCGGTGGAGTACGCCGTCCCGGTGAATTTTTCGTTCTTCAGTTCCGAAGAGCGGTACTCGCTCTCGACCGACTCGGCGGTCGTGGCGGTCCAGCCCCTGCCGGCGGCCGGGCGTCCACTCGGCGACCAGGGGGTCGTCGCCGAAAGCCTGCAGCTCGCGATGGCCGTAAATCCGCCCGAAGGCCGCGTAGGAGAGCCGCTCGAGGTCGCCGCGACGCTGGCGGGAGGCGGCAATGTTTCGCTCTGGCCTCCACCGGCACTGCGCTGGCCGTCGGGATTCCGCTCCTATCCCGAAGAAACCACGGTGCGCATCGAATCTCCCGGGGGACACGTCGGCGGCCGGAAGACGTTCCGCTACCTCGTCATCCCCGACTCGGCGGGCGTCTATCTGCTCCCCGAGGTTCGCTACCCCTATTACGACCCCTCCGTCCACCGCTACGCGGTGGCCAGCATCGCGGCCCGTTCGCTCGTCGCGACTCAGGGCGCGGAGCCGCGGGCGGCGCGTGCTACGCCGGCGCTGCTCGAGCCGGGTCACCGGGATTGGAGCGACGATCTGGCCGGGCGCCTGTGGCCGTTCGGCTGGACCGCGATCCTCCTCATGCCGCCGTTGGCGTTGTACCTGCGCCTGCGCCGGCACGAACGGCGCCGGTCTGGCGTTGAGCCCGAAGTGCACGAGGAGGGTGAGCTGGCGACACTCGAGCGGGCGTTCGGGATTCTCGTGCAGGCGCACGTTTCCGACGCCTTCAGCCGCGATGGTGCGAGCCTCGCCCGGGCCCTCCGGGCCGCGGGTGTCGAGCGCTCGCTCGCCGAGCATGTGGGGCGATTGCGCGAACGGTTGCGCGGCGTCCGCTACGGGCCGCGCAACAGCGGAGATCCACGCGAGCTGGCCGCCGAGGTGCGCAAGGTGTTGCAGTCGCTCGCGCACGACAGCCGTGGCCGGCGGCGGCGGCTGAGCGTGGGGCTCGGCATGCTCCTCGTGGGCGTGCTCGGCGGCGTGCGGAGCGGGCGGGCGCAAGGGACGACTGCGGAAGCGCTCTACCAGGCCGGGGCGCTGAGCGCCGCGGCGGATTCGTTCTCCTCCCGGGCCGCCCACGACACACTCGATCCGGCGCACTGGTACGATCTCGGAGCGACGCTGTATCGCAGCGGCGAGGACGGGAAAGCCGTGGCGGCGTGGGTGATGGCGGAGCGACTCGCGCCCCGCAACGGGGCGATCCGCCAGGCGCGCGATCTGTTGCCCGCGCCCGATGCCGCGAGCGCGAGTCTGCTCGCCGTCGGCTATCTGACTCCCGGAGAGTGGTGGGTCGTCGCGGCGGTCTTGTGGATCCTGTGCTGGGCCGTGCTGATCGCGAGTCGGGCAACGCGGCGGATCCTCGGTGCCTCGTTCGGCACGCTCGCACTCACTGCCGCGCTGCTCGGGCTCTTCGAGCAGCGCCGCGAGGACCGACCGCTCGTCGTGATTACGAGTCCCCGCACGCCCGTGCGGGCGGCGCCCTACGGTCCTTCGAGCGCGAGTCTGGTGCTTGAGCCGGGAGCGGCGGCGGTGGTGGTCGACACCTTCGCCGGCGGGCGGTGGCTGCGGATCCGTCGCGGCGACGGCGTCGCCGGGTGGGTGCTCGCGACTCAGGTCGTGCGGTTGTGAGTTCGCCACGCATCGCCGTTCTCCCCGACCGCGTCGCCGATCAGATTGCCGCAGGGGAGGTGGTGGAGCGGCCCGCGTCGGTCGTGAAGGAGCTGGTCGAGAACGCTCTCGATGCCGGGGCGCGCACGGTGCGGGTCGAGATCGAGGAAGGCGGGCGGGCGTTGATCCGCGTGTCGGACGACGGGCACGGCATGTCGCCGGACGACGCGAAGCTGGCGCTGCAGCGCCACGCGACGAGCAAGATCCGCTCCGTCGCCGATCTCATCGGCGTCGGCTCGTTCGGATTCCGCGGCGAAGCGCTGCCGGCGATCGCTTCCGTCTCCCGCTTCGAGCTCGAGACCGCCCCAGGAGCGGGCGGGAGCGGGGGCGGGGGCGGGGGCGGGATCCGGTTGCGGGTGACCGGAGGGACGATCGAAGCAGCGGAGCCCGCGGTGCGCCAGCGGGGGACGACGGTCACGGTCCGAGGCCTGTTCTTCAATACGCCGGCGCGCCGCAAGTTCCTGCGTGCTCCCGCCACCGAGACGCGCGCGGTCTCGGACGTGCTCACCGTGCTCGCGCTGGCGCGGCCCGATGTCGCGTTTTCGCTGACGAGCGACGGCCGCACGCTGCTCGACGCGCCAGGCGCCACGCGCCTGATCGATCGCATCCATGCCCTGTGGGGACGCGAGCTCGCCGACACGCTGTTACCGCTGTCGACCCGGCTGGGGGGCAGCGAGGTGTCGGGGTTCGCGCAACGTCCGTCCCAGGCGCGCCCGGCGGGTCGCAGGGCGTACGTATTCGTGCGCGGTCGCCCCGTAAAGGATCCGTTCCTGTTACGGGCGGCGGAGGCGGGGTATCGTTCCGCGATCGCCCCGGGCGACCGCCCGTCGCTGCTCCTGTTTCTCGACCTTCCCGGGGACGCCGTGGACGTGAACGTCCACCCGGCGAAGGCGGAGGTGCGCTTCCGCGACCGGATCCAGATCGAGCAGCTCGTGGAGGAGGGAGTGCGCCGAGCGCTCGCTCCATTGGATGCCGCGGCGCCGCTCGGTACCGCGCCGGTGCTCGAGGCGGCGCCGTGGGAGGGGACTGGGACGATTCCGGCGGGGATGCCGACCGAGCTGTTCGCCGCCGAGCAAGCGGGAGGCCGTCCGCGCGGGCCTGAGCTGCTACAGGTGTTCGACACCTATCTGCTGTTTCAGACCGAGGACGGCGTCGCGATCGTGGACCAGCATTCCGCGCACGAACGCGTATTGTACGAGCAGGTGATGCGGCAGCTCTCGGGGGACGGCGCGCCGGCCCAGCGTCTGCTGTTGCCGCTGACCCTGGAATTCACCGGACCGGAGCTCGAGGTGATCGACGCGCATCGGGAGCTTCTCGCCCGGGTGGGCTTCGAGCTGGAGCCGTTTTCGGGTCGGACGGTCGTGGTCCACACAGCTCCGAACCCCCATCCGCGCTTCGAGGCGGCGCGCTGCCTGCAGGAGCTGGTCGGCGATCTGGCGGGGGGCCGGTTTGGCGGCTGGGCGAACCGGCTCGAGCGGTTCGCGGCGACGTTTGCCTGCCGCGCGGCGATCAAGGCGGGACACCACCTCGACCCCGAGGAGGCGCGGGAGCTGGTGCGTCGCCTGCTCGCCGCCACCTTGCCGGTGCACGACGTTCACGGACGGCCCACGATCGTCCAGCTTCCCAAAGGCGAGTTGGAGCGGAGATTTGGGAGATGATGCAACGCGCGGTGCATGGTCTGCGGCTTTCCGGTCCGGGGGGAATGCCCCGTCCGTCGGTGTACACGCACGTCCGACCGCTGACGCCGGTCCTCGTCGGTCCGACGGCCGTCGGCAAGACGGCCGTCGCGGTAGCGCTGGCGCAGCGCATTCCGCTGACCGTGATCTCGGCCGATGCCCGGCAGGTCTATCGTCGCCTCGACATCGGCACCGCCAAGCCTACGCCAGCCCTGCGCGCCCAGGTCCCGCACGAGGGGCTGGATCTCGTCGCGCCGGGAGAGCGGTTCAGCGCCGGCCGGTTCGCGCGCGAGGCGGCCGGATGGCTCACCGCCGTCCGGGCGGCCGGGCGCGTACCGCTAGTCGTCGGCGGGACGGGATTCTACGTGCGCGCGCTCGCCGACGGCCTGTTTCAGGAGCCACCGCTCGATCCTGCTCGGCGTGACCGGCTGCGCGAGTGGACCGCTACGCTTCCGGGGGCGGATCTTTCCCGCTGGGCCCTGCGACTGGACCCGCGGTTCTCGGGGGGTGGGCGCCAGCGTGCGGGACGGGTGCTGGAGGTCGCGCTGCTGACGGGGCGCCCGCTCTCGCTGTGGCAGCGCATGGCGCGCGCCGCCGGCGTGATGCGCCCCTGGTACATCGTGCTCACGATTCCGCGCGAACTGTTGCGGCGCCGGATCGCGGAGCGGGTCGACGCGATGCTCGCGGCTGGGTTCGTGGACGAGGTCCGCGCCGAGCTGGCGCGTGGCACGGCGCCCGACGCCGCCGGTCTCGACGGCGTTGGCTATCGCGAGATCGTCGCGATGCTGACGGGTCGGCTCCCCGAGCGCGAGCTGCGGGACGCGATCGTACGGTCGTCGCGGCAGTATGCGAAGCGGCAGGAGACGTGGTTTAGACATCAACTGCGTCATCCGTCATCGGTCGTCAGTTCTGACGAGTCGATCTGGGCACTGGATGCAACGAGGCCTCCCGAGGAGTTGGCCGATGCCATTGCTCTGCGATGGCAGGAGGTGCAAGACAGAAAACCGACGACCGACAACCGATAACGCATGCGCATAGGCATCACCCTCTACCCGACGTACGGCGGCTCCGGGGCCGTGGCGACCGAGCTCGGGCTCGAGCTCGCGCGGCGGGGCCACGACGTACACTTCATCTCCTACGCGAGTCCGTTCCGGCTGCGGGGCGTCACCGAGCACGTCACGTTCCACGAGGTCGTGCCGGCCGACTATCCGCTGTTCGAGCAGTCGCAGTACGCCTTCGCGCTGGCGGTGAAGCAGCACGAGGTCGCCCAGCGCGAAGAGCTGCAGGTCATGCACGTGCACTACGCGATCCCCCACGCCGCCACGGCATGGCTCGCGAAGCAAATGCTCGCCGACGAACGGGACTTGAAGGTCGTGACGACGCTGCACGGCACCGACATCACCCTCGTCGGCAAGGATCCATCGTACTTTTCGCTCACCAAGTTCTCGATCGAGCACTCCGACCGCGTCACCGCCGTCTCCGCGTTTCTGCGCGAGGAGACGTACCGCACGTTCGGGTGTGACGGCTGCGAGGTGCTCGTCATCCCGAATTTCATCAACAAGGCGGAGTACTTTCCCGCGAGCGGCGCGGCGACCCGCTACCGGCTGGCGCCGGCCGACACCCGCGTCCTGGTGCACATCTCCAACTTCCGCCCGGTCAAGCGCCTCGTCGACGTGGTGCGGGTTTTCGCGGGCGTGCGCAAGGCGATGAAGGCGACCCTCATGATGGTGGGAGACGGCCCCGACCGCGACGCGGCGCAACGCGAAGCCACCCGGCTCGGCGTCAAGCGTGATGTTCGCTTCGCGGGCCGCGTCGACGACGTCGCCGACGTGTTACGCGGCGCGGACCTGTTCCTGCTTCCCTCCGAGACCGAATCGTTCGGCCTCGCGGCGCTGGAAGCGATGGCGTGCGGGGTGCCGGTCATCGCGAGCCGCGTGGGCGGGCTCCCCGAGGTCGTGACCGAAGGCCAGTCGGGATTTCTCGCGCCGGTGGGCGACGTCACGGCGATGACCGAGCGCGCCGTCGAGGTACTGCGCGATCCCGAGCGACTGGCCGAGTTGCGGCGCGGCGCCGTCCTCCGGGCCGACGACTTTTCGGCCGATCGGATCGTGCCGCAATACGAGCGCGTCTACGAGGACGTACTGCGTGACTGATCTCGTGCGCCTCGTCCGCGCACACAATCTGCTTCTCGCGGCGGCCGGCGTACTCGCCGGTGGCTGGATCGCGCTCGGCGCCATCGCCGCGCCGAAGCTGCTCCTCTTCGCCGCCCTGTCCGGCATCGGTCTCGGGGCGGCGGGGAATGCCGCTAACGACGTCCAGGACGTCGTTGCCGATCGTGTCAACGCCCCCACCCGCCACCCCCTCGCGGCGGGGAGGCTGAGCGGCGAAACCGCCCACCTCGTCATCTGGCTCGGGATCGTGACCGGCGCAGGCGCGGCGGCGCTCATCTCGGGACGCCAGGTCTTGGTTGCGCTCCTGGCGCTCGTGGTGATGCTCGGCTACTCGCCGCTGCTGAAACGGCGCGGCGTACCGGGTAACGTGGCGGTCGCGGTGGTGGGGGGGCTGCCGCTGTTCTATGGCGCCCTCGCCGTCGGCCGGCCCGGAGCGGGGGTCGTGCCCTGGGCGCTCGCGGGGTGGCTGCACTTCGCTCGCGAGCTCGTGAAGGACCTGGAGGACGAGGCGGGGGATCGCGCCGCCGGACGGCAGACGCTTGCGGTGCGGCTGGGACAACTGCGGGCGATTCGCATCGCCGCGCGGACGTGTGTCGCCTTTCTCCCGCTCGCTCTGATCCTGCCACTCACGACGGGATACGGCGGCGTCTACGTCGGCGCGGTGAGCGTCGCGCTGGTGATGGTCGTCCTCGCTGTCCGCCAGCTCTCCCCGCGCCGGTTCGAGAGCGCTCGCCGGTGGCTCAAGGTCGGGATGGTGTTCGGTCTCGCTGCACTCGTCCTCGGGAGGGTTGTGTGAACGACGGGCAGGGGCGGCTCCTCGCGACGCTGCGTCGCGGTCGCTTCCACACGTTCGCGCCCTGTTGCCGGATCCTGGTGTACGCCGGGTGGCGGGAGTGACGCTCGACGGGATCCCTGCCGGTGCATTGGCGCGGCGCTGGAACGTCCCGCGCTGCGAGCTCGCTCAGTCGCTCGGTTCGACGCTCGATCGCGCCCACGTGCTCGGTGCCGAAGGCGCGCCATCGGGAACGATCGTGATTGCCCTGGAGCAGACGGCTGGCCGCGGGCGCGACGGCCGGATCTGGCACTCACCGCCGGGGGGGCTGTGGCTGACGCTTCTGCTCCGGCCGCGCGCCGCGACGCTCGGGATCGTGTCGATTCGCGCGGGGCTCGTTCTCGCGGATGTCGTCGATGAGCTGGCCGGGTGCCCGCTCGCCCAGGTCAAGTGGCCCAACGACGTCCTGATCGGCGATCGCAAGCTGGCGGGGGTGTTGTGCGAAGGGCGGTGGCAGGGCGACAGCCTGCAGTGGCTCGCGGTCGGCCTCGGGGTCAACGTGACGAACGAGATTCCCGCCGCGGTCCGGGCGACTGCGATCGCGCTCTCGGAAGACGTTCCCCGGGTCCGGCTGCTCGACGTCCTCGACCGGCTCGTGCCGCCGCTCACCCGTCTCGGGGCCGCCGCCGAGCGGCTGTCGGAGCAGGAGTGCGCCGCGTTCGCGGCACGCGACTGGTTGCGCGGACGGCCCATCCGCGGTCCGGTGGCCGGCCACGCGCGCGGCGTGCGCCCGGACGGGGCCTTGCTGGTTGAACGCGAGCGCGACATCGCGGTCGTTCGCGAAGGCCACGTGGAGACCGCCTAGTATATTTGCGCCGTGCTCCTCGCCCTCGACATCGGCAACACCGAGACCACGGTCGGGCTGTTCCAGGGGGAACAGCTGCTGGGCCATTGGCGCCTCACGACGACCACGGCCCGCACGCCCGACGAGTGGGGCGCGGTCCTCTCCACCTACCTGACCAACGCAGGGCACTCGCCCTCGGGCGTGCGCGCCGTCGCCGTCGCCTCGGTCGCCCCGCTCGTCACCCAGAACGTCTGTGATGGCGTCACCGCGATCACCGGGGTCACCGCGGTGCAGGTGGATAGCCGATCGAAACTGCCGATCACGCTCGACGTCGCCGAACCGCTGACGGTCGGTGCCGACCGGATCGTGAACACCCTCGCCGCCTGCCGTCTGTTCGAGCGCGACACGATTGTGGTCGATTTCGGGACCGCCACCACGTTCGACTGCATCACCAAGGACGGCCGCTTCATCGGCGGCGTGATCATGCCGGGCATCCGGACGGCGTCCGACGAGTTGGTGCGGCGCACCGCCAAGCTGCCTGCTACGGAGCTCACGCCGCCCGATCGTGTGATCGGGCGCCGCACCGAGGACTGCATCCGTTCCGGCGTGATCTGGGGTACGGTCGACGCGGTGGACGGCCTCATCCGCCGGATTCGCGACGACTGGCCCTCGCGCGGCGAACCACCGTACGTCGTGGCGACCGGAGGGTTGGCGCCGCTCGTCGCTCCCCTCACGCAGGAGATCGAAACGGTGCAGCCGGATCTGACACTCGTGGGGCTGCGGCTCGCGGCACAGGCGCTGGGTCTTGGCTGGTAGGGGTGAGCCGCTAGATTAGTCCCGATGACAACCAGCGCCGTGCCGGCAACGGATCGTTCGGATTTCCGTCATATCCTCTGGAGTGGCACGAAGGTAGGGCTCATAACGGGAATTTCCGTGGTGGCCTTCCTGGCGCTCTCCCGGCTCTCCGGCGGCGTCGCGCAGACGGTACTCGAGGCGGTACTCGTGCTTCTGGGGGGCGTCCTCGTGAGTCTCCTGCCGGGACAGCTGGTCGGGTCGCGGGGTACGGAAGGTGTTGCCGGAGCCGCGGCGGTCGGGTTATGGGGCACGGTGGTTTTCATGGCGTTCGATATCGTGTTGCTGCGCCCGTTCAAGGCCTATCCCTGGACCTGGGACGCGATCGGAGGCGGTAGCACGTGGTGGTATCTCCCGATCTGGTGGATGCTCGGCACCTTCCTCGCCTGGATGGGCGGCATGCTGACTGCCGGGCGGAACGCGCGGGGATCGGCCTCACTGGCGCAGATCGCGACTCCCGCGGTGCTGGGCGCGATCGTGCTCGCCGTCGTCGCGAAGCTCACGATCATCCCGGTCGCGTGGCCGGTGCTGATCGGTGGGGCCTGGGTGGTGACGCTCACCGCGCTCGCCCTCTTGTCCATCATCCGGAAGCCTAGCGCGTGAGCGTCGCGGGGATGCCCCGCTGGTTGGCCCACGCACTGATCGTCGTCGGTTGGCTCCTCACGCCGCTCTGGGCCTGGGGAGCTTCGTTTTTTGGCATGTGGGTCGGCGCCCATGTCGTGCTGCAGTCCGGGAACCCGCTCGTGCTGATGGCGCCGGGGCTGGTGGGAGCCGCCGTCTGTGGATTCGGGACCTTGTGGATCTGGGTGCGGCTCATGCGCCGCGTTCCGCACCTCCTCGCCCATCACATGGCGCCTCGTCCGTCACTGGAGCAACCGCGCATTGCGGATCACTGAGAGACTGTTCGGTCTCGCACTCGTGGCCGGCGGCGTCGTCGCGGGGCCGCTGGCTGCGCAACAACGCGACCTGAGTCTGCTCTATGGCACGTGGGCGGGCGGGGATCTGACCACGTACGAGGCGCGGCTCGACCGGCCCCTGGGTTCCGTCTTGCGGCATGGCGTCGCATTGCAGGCACTGGGCGAGCGCGCGGGGGCTTGGCGCAGCTTCTTCGGCATCGGGTACGAGCTCGAGACGCCACGCGGCGGATCGACCCTCGCCGTCTATGGGATGGCGAGTGGGGCGCTCGGGATGGATGCCGACACGGCGGGCCAGGCACTGGCGGCGCTCTGGACAGTCGGGATGGGTCTCGAATGGCGGCCGTTCAGGGTCGTCGGACTGGGATTCGAGGAGCGCTACCGCGTGATCGACCGCGGGCCGCACGGGTTCTGGCGCCCCGGAGCGCCGCGCAAGGGATTCGGCACGACGCTCGGGTTGACGATCGGGCTGGGGACCGTGTCACATCGATCGAGTGCGACCCTCGTCCCGCCATCTGTCGTGCCGGCGCCTGCCCCGGCATCGGGTTCGTCGTATCGTCCGCGTGCCGACTCGACACAGCCGACACTGATGCTCGTGAGCGGGCGGGGCATGGACGTCGTGGAGACGGCGCTCGAGGTCCTGGGCAGTCCCTATCAGTGGGGCGGGACGGCGGAGAACGGGTTCGACTGCTCGGGGCTGATTCAGTACGCGTATGCGCGCCACGGCATTCGCCTCCCGCGCACGAGCCGGGACCAGGCGCAGGCGGGGAGCCCCGTCGCGCGGGTGGTCGATTCTCTCCTCCCCGGGGATATTCTCGCCTTTGCAGGACGCGCGGGCGGGGCGGTGACGCACGTGGGGCTGTATGTCGGAGAAGGGAAGTTCATTCACAGCTCCTCGACCGGCGTGAAGTTGTCGCGGCTCGACGCGAACGATCCGGACGGCGCCTACTGGATCCCGAAGTGGGTCGGCGTGCGACGCCTGCTGCAATGACGTTCCGTCCCGCTGCGCTCCTCGTCGCGGCAGCGTGCGCTCCCGCCACACGCTATCACATGCCTTCCTCGTTGCATGGGTACGCGTTCTACGTTCCCGGAACAGACTCGTTGAGCGCCGAGCTCGGTGCGGCGATGCGCCGCCACGGGTTCGTGGTGCTGCCCAAGGTGAAGGGCGGCTCGGGGCCGACCGCCGCGGTCGTGTACTTCACCTTCCGTGAGCCGGGCGATTCACTCGGGCCCGTGCTGCATGTCCGACTGGCCGATACGCGGACCGGCGTGATCGTCGGCGCCGCATCGGCCGTCGTCGCACAGCTCCCCAGCGATCTCGCGCAACGCGCCGAGGTGCTACTCGATTCGCTCCTGAACGCAGCCCCTTGACAGGGAAGCCTCGGCGGGGAGAAATTCCGCTGCCGATTTCTTGGCACTCATCGCCTGAGAGTGCTATTAGTCATATTCTGTAACAACTTACACAGTTCTACTTCTGGTGGAGGCGGACGTATGCCAACTGCGACGAAGGCGAAGCTGAAGATCCAGCCGCTCGCCGACCGTGTCGCGATCCGGCCGATGGAAGAGACCGAGCAGATGAAGGGCGGCCTCTACATCCCGGACACCGCGAAGGAAAAGCCGATCCAGGGCGAGGTGATCGCCGTCGGACCGGGACGCACGGAGAAGGGCGAGAGGGTCCCGATGGAGCTGAAGGTGGGGGACCGGGTGGTCTACGGGAAGTACAGCGGTACGCAGGTGGAGCTGGAAGGCGAAGAGATCATTCTGATCAAGGAAGCCGACGTCATCGCGAAGCTCGGCTAAGACCGGGGAGGAGTTGAGCAATGGCAGCCAAGTATCTGGAGTTCAACACGGAGGCCCGGTCGCGCTTGAAGCGGGGCGTCGATCAGCTGGCCGAGGCCGTGAAGGTCACGCTCGGTCCCAAGGGCCGCAACGTGGTCATCGACAAGAAATTCGGCAATCCGACCGTCACGAAGGACGGCGTGACCGTGGCGAAGGAAGTGGAGCTCGAGGACGAGATCGAAAACATGGGCGCCCAGATGGTGAAGGAAGTGGCGACCAAGACGTCCGACCTCGCCGGCGACGGCACGACGACGGCCACGGTGCTGGCGCAGGCGATCTTCCGTGAGGGTCTGAAGTCCGTTACCGCCGGCGCCAACCCGATGTCCCTGAAGCGCGGCATCGACAAGGCGGTCGAGGGCGTCGTAGAAGAGTTGAAGAAGATCTCCGTTACCACCAAGGGCCGCAAAGAGATCGCCCAGGTCGGCACGATCAGCGCCAACGGCGACAAGGAAATCGGCGACAAGATCGCCGACGCCATGGACAAGGTCGGCAAGGACGGTGTGATCACGGTCGAGGAGGCGCGCGGCCTCGAGACCACGCTCGACACGGTGGACGGGATGCAGTTCGATCGCGGCTACCTGTCGCCCTATTTCATCACCGATCCCGAGAAGATGGAAGCCGTGCTCGAGGACGCCTACATCCTCGTGCACGACAAGAAGATCTCCGCGATGAAGGACCTGCTCCCGCTGCTCGAGAAGGTCGCGCAGTCGGGCAAGCCCCTGCTGCTCATCGCCGAGGACATCGAGGGTGAGGCGCTCGCCACGCTGGTCGTCAACAAGCTGCGCGGCACGCTAAAGGTGTGCGGCGTGAAGGCGCCCGGGTTCGGCGACCGCCGCAAGGAGATGCTCACCGACATCTCGGTCCTCACCGCCGGGAAGGTGATTTCCGAGGAGCTCGGCTTCAAGCTCGAGAACACCGTGCTGGGGGACCTCGGCCAGGCGAAGCGCATCGTGATTGACAAGGACAACACGACGCTGATCGGCGGCAAGGGGAAGCAGGCCGACATCCAGGGTCGCATCGGGCAGATCAAGGCCGCGATCGAGAAGTCCACGTCGGATTACGACAAGGAGAAGCTGCAGGAGCGGCTGGCGAAGCTCGCGGGCGGAGTCGCCGTGATCAACGTCGGGGCGGCCACCGAGACCGAGATGAAGGAGAAGAAGGCCCGCGTGGAAGATGCCCTGCACGCCACGCGCGCCGCGGTCGAGGAAGGCATCGTGCCGGGCGGCGGCGTTGCCCTGCTGTGGTGCCAGAAGGCGCTCGACAAGGTGAAGGGCTCGGATGATGATGAGAAGATCGGCATCGACATCGTGCGCCGTTCGCTGGAAGAGCCGATCCGCATGATCGCGCAGAATGCCGGTGCCGAAGGGGCGATCGTCGTCGGCAAGGTCAAGGAAGCCGCGAAGCTCAACTACGGCTACAACGCGCAGGGCGACGAGTACGAGGACCTGGTCGTGGCGGGCGTCATCGACCCGACCAAGGTCACGCGCACGGCGCTGCAGAACGCCGCGTCGATCGCCGGCCTCTTGCTCACGACCGAGTGCGTCGTGGTCGAAAAGAAGGAGAAGGAGAAGGCGCCGCCGATGCCGGGCGGCGGCGGTGGCATGGGCGGCATGTATTAGCCGCTAGACGCATAGCCGCCGAGCCGTACGGGAAAGGCGCTCCGGGAGGTTCCGGAGTGCCTTTTCCATTAGATTCCCGAACATGTCACGCGGTCTCATCGCCATGTGCCTGCTGTGCGCGCTGCCTGGTGCCGCTCTCCCGGCACAGGGACGGGCCGCACCAAAGCTCGAGGGGAAGTGGGAAGCCCACACTGACGACGGACCCCGCCTGATCATGGTGCGCTCCGACAGCTCGGCGCAGTTCGGTGATCAGGTCGCGCGCTGGCGCGTGGTGGGGGACAGCGTCTGGTTCACGATGGGCGACGGCGTGTGGAACGTCTACGGCATGAAGGTGCAGGGGGACAAGCTCACCATTTCGGGGGGCGATCTCGACAAGCCGGTGACGCTGCGCCGCATGGGTCCGCCCACGGCCCGCCCCGATACGTTGCACGTTCCAGACCCGCCTCCAGCCACCGCCCGAGCCTGGTGACGTCGGAAGGTCACTTCAGACACCAGTCATACACCCGCCCCAAGACTTCCCGCATCTCGGGCGTGAGCGTTTCGTCTCGCCGCGGCAGCACCCGCTCCACGGTTTTCAGAAATCCGTCGCGCGTCATGCGTTCCTTCGTGCCACCGCCCCAGGCGAACGGCGCCACGTACTTGGGGGCCCGGACGCCGTCGAAGATGTTCGCGCCCGCGCCGACGATGGTGCCCGTGCCGAGGAGCGTCCCGATGGCCGTCTTGGCGTGATCGCCGAGCAGACTGCCGAGGAACTGCTGCCCGGTGTCGATCGCCGTTCCCGCGACGTCGAGCCGGACGGGGCCGTACGTGTTCTTGAGATTCGAAGTCGTCGTCCCCGCGCCGAAGTTCACCCACCGACCGACCACACTGGTCCCGACGAAGCCTTCGTGCGACTTGTTCGCGTAGCCGAGCAAGACGCACGCCGACATCTCGCCGCGCACGTTGCAGCGCGGCCCGATCGCCGAGCCGCGGATGTCGCCGCCCAGCACGCGCGTGTTGGCGCCGATCCAGATCGGTCCTTCGAGCCGGCTGCCGGAGCGCACCTCGGCTCCGCTCTCCACCACCACCGGACCGTTCGAGACATCGAACACCACACCGGGCTCGACCGCCGCACCGTGTACCGCGAGGCTCGCAGGGTCGCCGATCACGATGGAGCCGGCCGGGACGGGATCGGAGTCCCCCAGCATCGCTTGCAGGTCTTCGGCAAGCAGCTGATTGAGCGCGGGGAGGAGGTCGAACACGCCGTGCAGCACGATCCCCGGAACCTCGAGCGGCTGCGCCTCACGCAGGGGGCCCTCCCATGTCATGCCGGCGGGGACGGCCCAGCCGACGGTGATGCCGCGCGCCACGAGGCGCGTCGCCACCGAGGGCAGGGCGGGGGCGAGCCCGCGCGGCGCGAAGGTCGACGAGCCGATCACCGCCGGGCCGGCGATGGCGTGGCGGGCTTGGACCGGCGGCGTGCCGGGCTCGGCGAAGCCGGCGAGATGCGGCAGTGCGAGGATCTCCGTCGCTTCGGCGCCGAGGAACGTCTCCCACCGCTCCCGGATCAGCTGGGCCCCGGCCCGCAGCTCGGACAGGGGACGCACACCCGCGAAGGGCGCCCAGGCGGGAGCGGGTTCCGGATCGAGCAGATACAGGGAGAACGTCACAGCTTTTGAACCAGTGCCTTGAGCCGATCGGCGCGACCGGTAGGCATGACCAGGGTGTGTCCGTTGGCACGCACCACGACGAGATCCGTGATGCCGCTGACCGCCAGGTGTTCGTTTTCCGACCACAGCACGCAGCGGCGCACGTCGTCGCCAATCGTCACGTTGCCGACCGCGACGTTGCCGTGCGAGTCGGGGGTGCGGATGCGGAACAGCGCGTCCCACGAGCCAATGTCGTCCCAGCTGAATGTCCCCTCGACGACGGCGAGCCGGCGGGTGCGCTCGAGCACGGCGATGTCGACCGGAGCAGGCGTCACCGCGGCGAAAAAGCCGGCGGCGTCGCCGCTGGCGAGCGCCGACAGTCCGGGGCGCAGCTCACGCGCGTGCTCGGCGGCTTCCGCGAGGAAGCGCTCGACGCCCCACGCGAAGAGTCCCGTGTTCCACAGGGCGCGCCGGCGGCGCAGCTCGGCGGCGCGCGTGGCGGTCGGTTTCTCGACAAACCGCTGCACGCGGCGCGCGTAGCGGCTGCCGCTGAGCGCGCCCCCCGGAATGATGTAGCCGTATCCCGTTTCGGCGCGCGTCGGCTTCACGCCGACCGTCACCAGGACGTCGTGCTCGCGCGCCGTCGCGAGCGCCCGTTCGGCGGCGACGCGAAAGGCGGCTTCGTCCCCCACCGCCCAGTCCGCGTGCAGCGACAGCATCTGCGCGCCGGGCTCGCGGCGCGCGATCCAGTTGGCGCCCCAGACGAGTGCCGGTGCCGTCGACGCCGCACGCGGCTCGGCGAGCACCTGCGCGGCCGGCACTTCGGGAACGAGCTCGGTGACGCGCTCGATCAGAAACGGCCCGGTGAGGATCAGCACGCGGCTCGGGGGGACGAGGCCGTCGAGCCGCCGCACCGCCTGGGCGAGCAACGGGCGATCGCCAGCGAGGGGCAGGAGCTGCTTGGGCCGCTCGGCCGTGGAGAGGGGCCAGAACCGTGTTCCGGTTCCTCCGGCGAGGATCACGGCCCAGGTATTCACCCGGTGGCCCCGGGGCCCGAGTCCCCCAGCAGCGTCGCGACCAGAGCGCCCAGCTTCGACGGGCTGAAGGGTTTCGTGATCGTTTGCGCGCCGAGCCGGCGCGCCTCGGCGAGTACTCGTTCCTCGCCCTCGGCGGTCAGGATGAGCACCGGCAGCTGCGCGGTCGCCGGTCGCTCGCGCAATTCTCGCAGCAGATCGACGCCGGAACCGTCGGGGAGGTGGATGTCGAGCAGGATGCCGTCCGGGGGCCCCGAATCGGCCTTGAGGGCGCCCCGCGCCTCGAACAGGGAGCGGGCCAGCCGCAGCTCGTAGCCGCGCGATTCCAGTTGGAGCTGCAGCAGCAGTCCGATGTGCGGCTCGTCGTCCACGACCAGCAATCGACGGGTCCGGGTCCCGGTGGGGATAGCCACGATGCCTGCCTCTTCTATTACTGCAGGTATTACAGTAGGCCGGCGATAGCCGTGCGATGGCGGCGGATATCGAACAGCAATGTGCCGACGTTGGTCTCGGGCCGCACCAGGATCACCAGCAGAGCGTCGGAGTGCAGCACGGCGACCACGGCCATCCCGCTGGCAAACTCCAGTACCGCGGTGGCGAAATCGCCCCGACCCCCGGCGCCGCCCAGGTCGGTCATGCCGCGGAGCACGGCGGGGACGACGGCGGCGACGGTTTCGGAATCGATCCCGTTCCGGGTCGCCGAGTCGATGGGCAATCCGTCACGCCCCACCACGACGACCGCGTCGACTCCTTCGCGACGGGCGATCGCCTGCACCAGCTCCCGGATCGTCGGCATACGCGCGCGAAGCTAGGACGCACAAAAGGGGAAGTCAAGCAGTGATAGTCGGTTAAGGGTTGATCGCCTCCCGGTGCGGGAGTATCTTCACGCTCGCCATGCCCCGCTGTCTCACCGCCGCATCGCTCGGCACCTTGGTATCCGCGGTCCTGACCATCACGGCCTGTGGCAACAGCACTGGCCTGGGTACAGGCGTGTACCAGAATACTGTCGACACCGTGTCGCTCTACGCTCTCGATGGGACGGCGCTCGACCTGCCGTCGGGGTTCATCATGTTCACGGGTGGATCGGCGACGGGCCACGCCGTGCGGACGGACCTGACGGCCGCATTCGACTTTGCGTTCAACATCACTCCGGCGGGCCAGGCGGTCCTGTTGCCGACGGGTGCGATGCACCTCGGTATCGGAACGGGATTTCAAACGCAACACTCATCGTTTGGCGCGATCACCCTGGCGCCCGGTGGCGTGTATGTGGATTCGGTCGCCGTTCCAGTGGACAGCGGTGCCGTTGTCGCGCTGCACTCCCGCCTCACGACCTGTCCTCTCGGCAATGCCAGCTTCTATTACGGAAAGCTGCAGGTCCTGGCGATCGATACGCTCGCGCGGCGGATCGATCTTCAGACGTTGATCAACCAGAATTGCGGTTACAAGAGCCTCGCACCCGGCTACCCAACCCAATAGCGGTATGATCGACCTGCGGTTGTTGCGCGGCGACCCCGCGGCGGTGCGGGCGGCGCTCGCGCGTCGCGGCGATGCCAGCGTCGACGCCCTCCTCGGTGAGATCGAGAATCTCGATGCAGAACGACGCGCGGTCGTCACGGCGATCGACCAGCTGCGGGCGAAGCGGAACACGATCACGGCGGAGATCAGCACGCTGGTTCGCGAGGCCGGCGGGCAGAAGCAATTCCCGCCGGGCTCCGATGGCGAACGCCTGGTCCGAGAGAGTCAGACGGTAGGAAAAGAAATTGGCGACAGTGAAACGAGGCTCTCCAAGATCGACGAGCTGCTCAACAAGAGATTGCTCTATGTACCGAACATCCCGCTCCCCGATGTCCCCGAGGGATCGGCGAGCGCCAACGTCGTCCTGCGCAGTTGGGGGACGCCGCGCCCCGCGGGGACGGACGTCAAGCCGCACTGGGAGATCGGCGAGCGCCTGGGGTTGCTCGACCTGCCGCGCGGCGCCAAGATCGCCGGCTCGGGGTTCCCGGTGTTCGTCGGCGCCGGCGCGCGACTGGTGCGCGCGCTGCTGCAATTCATGCTCGATCTGCACACGCGCCGGCACGGCTATGTCGAGGTCGAGCCCCCGTTCGTGGTGCGGCGCGACATGATGCAGGGCACGGGACAGCTGCCGAAGTTCGCGGAGGACGCCTACCACACGGCCGAGGACGACCTGTTTCTCGTTCCCACGGCCGAGGTGCCGCTCACGAACCTGTATCGCGACGAAATCCTGGATGGGGCGCGCCTGCCGATCGCGCACACGGCATACACACCCTGTTTCCGGCGGGAAGCGGGAGCGGCGGGGAAGGATACGCGGGGTCTCCTGCGCGTGCATCAGTTCGACAAAGTGGAGCTGGTGCGCTTCGTGCGGCCGGCCGATTCGCCCCGTGAGCTGGAGCTTCTCACGGGGCACGCCGAGGCCGTGCTGCAGCAGCTCGAGCTGCCGTATCGCGTCGTGGCGCTGGCGACGGGCGACCTGGGATTCTCCGCCGCGAAGACCTACGATCTCGAGGCGTGGGCGCCGGGAGTCGGCGCGTGGCTCGAGGTGTCGAGCGCGTCGACCTTCACCGATTTTCAGGCGCGACGCGCCGGAATCCGGTTCCGCGCGGCCAAGGGCGAGAAGCCCGAGTTCCTGCACACGTTGAACGCCTCCGGTGTTGCGCTGCCGCGGACCATCGCCGCACTGCTCGAAACGCGGCAGGATCCGGACGGCGGCGTGACGCTGCCGTCGGCCCTCGTTCCCTACATGGGCAGCGAACGCCTCGCCCCGACCGGTGCGTAAGGGAGCGTTGTACCGGTCCGGACCGGCGGTACTGGTGGGGCTGGCGTTTGCATTCGGCGCGCTGTCGGTCGGATCGGCGTGGCTCGTGGCGCGGCACCTGCGTGAGGACGCCCGCGAGACGAGCCGCATGTTCGGCCACGTGTTCGGCGGGTTGAACGACCCCCGTCCCGATGCCGCCACGGAGACGCTGTTCGAGCTCGCGGCGCAGGTGCGGGCGTTGGGAATTCCACTGGCCATCACCGACAGTGCCGGACGGGTCACGGCCCTCGAGAACGCCCCGAACGGACTGGCGCGGGACAGCGCCCATCTGCGCGCCTGGGTCGCGGAGCTGGACGCGGTGAATCCGCCGATCTCAGGTCCGGGAATCGGTACGGTGCATTTCGGCACCCTCCCGGTCACACGCCGGCTCGAGCGCCTCGCCGCGCTGCAGGGCGGTGTGCTGCTCGTGCTCGTCGGGCTCGCGATCTGGGCGTATCGCGTCCGGCTCGGCGCGGTGCGCGACCGGCTGTGGGTCGCGATGGCGCGTGAGTCGGCGCATCAACTGGGGACGCCGATCATGAGCCTCACGGGGTGGATCGCGCAGCTGCGCGAGCACCCGGAGCGGCCGGCAATCGAGGTCGCCGACCATCTGCAGACCGACGTCGAGCGCCTTGAGCGGGTGGCCCGACGCTTCGAGCGCATCGGCCGGCCACCGCGACGCGAGGCCGTCGGCATCGGAGCGGCGGCGGAGCGCGTAGTGGCCTACTTCCGGCCTCGGCTCCCGACGCGCGCGCACGCGGTGACGATGACGCTAGCGGCCCCAGGGCCGGGCCCCGTGGTGCAGGGCGATCCGGTGCTGATCGAATGGGCGCTCGAGGCGATCGTGAAGAACGCGATCGATGCCCTCTCCGGCCGGGGCGGTACGGTGCACGTGAATGTGGACGGTGGCGAGGGACGCGCCCGCATCACCGTGCGGGACGACGGTCCGGGGCTCCCGTCCGGGCGCGTCTCGCGTGCGTTCGAGGCAGGGGTGTCGACAAAGCCGGGCGGCTGGGGGCTCGGCTTGCCGCTGGCGCGTCGCATCGTGGAGCAGCAGCACGGCGGCCGCCTGCTCTTCTACCCGGAAGCACCCGGCTGTCGATTCGTGCTGGAATTCCCGCTCGGGCCCGTCTCGTGAACCTGCCGCTGAATCCGGCGCAGCGCCGGGCGGTGGAGCACGACGCGGGGCCGCTGCTCGTCCTGGCCGGCGCCGGGTCGGGCAAGACCCGGGTGCTCACGGCGCGCATCGCGCACCTCATTCAGACGTGCGGCGTTCGCGCGGACCGCATCTTCGCCGTCACCTTCACCAACAAGGCCGCGGGAGAGATGCGCGAGCGGGTGGCGACACTGCTCGGCGCCGATCCGCGCGGCCTCTGGATCGGGACGTTCCACTCGCTTTCGGCGCGCCTGCTGCGACGCGAGGCGCCACTGCTCGGTTTCGGACCGAACTTCACGATCTACGACGAGGACGACTCGCAGGCCCTGCTGAAGCGCATGCTGGAGCAGCGCGAGCTGTCACCGAAGGCGTATCCCCCGCGCGCCCTGCACGCGCTCATCTCTGGCGCGAAGAACCGCCTCATCGATCCTGATGAGTTCTCCCATACCGCCGATTCGCCGCTCGCCCGCGTGGCGGCGGACTGCTATCGCGAGCTGGCGGGCGAACTGCAGCGGGCCAACGCGATGGATTTCGACGACCTGCTGCTCTTTCCACTGCGGCTGTTCCGCGAGCATCCGGAGCGTCTCGCGTGGTGGCAGCGCCGCTTCGATCACGTGCTGGTGGACGAGTTCCAGGACACGAACGCGGCGCAGTATCGGCTGGTGCGGGCCCTGGCCGAGCACCATCGCAACCTGTGCGTCGTGGGCGACGACGACCAGGCGATCTACGGCTGGCGGGGTGCCGACGTGCGGCACATGCTCGCCTTCCAGCAGGACTTTCCCGGGACGATGCTCGTCAAGCTCGAGCAGAACTACCGCTCCACCCAGGTGATCCTCGACGCCGCCAACGGAGTCATCGCCGAGAACAAGGACCGGATCGGGAAGACGCTGTTCACCGCCGTTCAGGGCGGGGAGCCGATCGTGCTGCTGACGGCGGCGGACGAGCGTGACGAAGCGGAGTGGCTCGCCGCTCAATTCGCCGAGCAGGCGGAGCAACACGATATCGGCTACGAAGGGATGGCCGTGCTGTACCGCACCAATTCCCAGTCCCGGCCGCTGGAAGAGGCGTTCCGCATGCGCGGCCTGCCGTATCGCCTGGTAGGGGCCGTGAGCTTCTACGAGCGGCGTGAGGTGAAGGACCTGCTCGCCTACCTGCGCCTGATCGCCAACCCCGCCGACGACCAGGCATTTGCCCGGGTCACGAACGTCCCCCGCCGGGGGATCGGCGATACGTCGCTCGGGGTGTTGGCGGAGGCCGCCCGCCAGTGGAAGAAGCCGCTGCTGGAAGCCGCCCGCATCGCCGACCGGCTGGAGGGGGTGCGGCCCGGACTGAAGGACGCGATGCGGCAGTTTGCCTCCCTGATCGACCGCCTGCGAGAGGCCGTCGGAGAGGCCGATCCCGCTACCGCGCTCGAAACGATCATCGCCGCCACCGGGTACGAGGCGTGGCTCGCGGAGGAGGGGGTGGAAGGGGTCGAACGGCTGGAGAACGTCCGGGAACTGGCGGCCGGGGCCGCGGCATGGGCCGAGGTAGCCGAAACGATCGATGCGGAGGAGGACGCCGGGTCCCTGATCGAGCGGTACCTCACCCAATCGGCGCTGCTCACGCCGACCGACGAGTACGGCGGCGCCGGCGCTTCGGGCGTCACCCTGCTCACCGTGCACATGGCGAAGGGGCTGGAGTGGCCGGTGGTCGCGTTGGCGGGTCTCGAAGACGGCTTGTTCCCGCTGGCGCGGACGGCGGGGGAGCCGGGCGGGCTCGAGGAAGAGCGCCGATTGTGCTACGTGGGTCTCACGCGCGCGCGCGAGCGACTGTATCTCTCATGGGCGCGCACGCGCTACCGCAACGGGCGGTTGGAAATGGCCGACCCATCGCGGTTCCTGGACGCGTTGCCGCCCGAGGGGATCGCCGAGCGCAGCACCACTCCCGCATGGGCGCGCGGTGGGAGCCACCCGCGCGGCGGGGGCTCGCGGGTGAGCGCGCCGGCTCGGCGCCCCGTCCCGGAGCGGCCGTTGATCGAGGAGCCGTTCGAGGTCGACGAATCCCAGGACGTGCCACGGTACGTAAAAGGAGAACGGGTGCGGCATCGGAAATTCGGCGGCGGGGTCGTGCAGGAGGTGTCCGGCATCGGCCGCAACCTCAAGGTCATGGTGCAGTTCGACGATGCCGACGTCGGCACGAAGCATCTGCTGGTCGCCTACGCGGGGCTCGAGCGCGACTGGGACGGAGACACCCCATGAGTGTTTCGCGCGAAGAGGTCGAGCGCATCGCGCGGCTGGCCGAGCTGCACGTCGACGAAGCGGCGCTGCCCGGGCTCACCGAGCAGATGTCGCGGATCCTCGATTACGTGTCGCAGATCGCGGCTGTTCCGGGAACGGAGACGGTGCAGCCGTTCTCGCCCGGCCCGGTGGCGCTGCGGTATCGCGCCGATGAGGTGCGGCCCGTTCCCCTCGCCCTGACGCCCACCCAAATGGCGCCGGCGTTCCGCGACGGCTTCTTTCTCGTGCCACGGCTCGGCGCGTTCGACGCGGGCGCGGCCGGCGGAGACGACACGGAGTGACGAGTATCGCCGAAACGGCGAGCCGCCTCGCCGGAGCCGCGTCGCTCAACGCGCTCCTCACCCCGCTTGCGGAAGTCGAAGCCTCCCTCACGCGCCAGGCCGAGCGCGCGTCGACCGGTCCCCTCGCCGGGATGCCGGTCGCGGTGAAAGACAACATCTGCACCCTCGAGTACACGACGAGCTGCGGCTCGAAGATCCTCGAGGGATACCGGTCTCCCTTCGAGGCCACCGCGATCGCGCGGCTCAAGGCGGCGGGCGCGCTGATCGCGGGCAAGACGAACTGCGACGAGTTCGCGATGGGGTCGTCCACCGAGCATTCGGCGTTCGGCCGCACGCAGCATCCGTTCGATCCGTCGCGCGTCCCGGGCGGCTCCTCCGGCGGCTCCGCGGCGCTCGTGGCGGCGGGCGCGGTGCCGGCTGCGCTCGGCTCGGAAACGGGCGGCTCGGTGCGCCAACCCGCGTCGTTTTGCGGCATCGTGGGGATCAAACCGACGTATGGACGCGTCTCCCGGTACGGACTCGTCGCATTCGGCAGCTCCCTCGACCAGATCGGCGTCTGCGGCCGTACCGTCTCCGATGCCGCGCGCGTGCTCGCCGCGATCAGCGGGCGCGACCCGATGGATTCCACCTGTGAGGATCGCGATCCCTTTCAGCTCCCCGCGCCTCCGGAGAACCTCCAGGGGTTCGTGGTCGGCATCCCCAAGGAATACTTCCCGCCCGACCTCGATCCCGGTGTGCGCCGCGGCTGCGAGCGCGCGATCAGGATCTTGAAGGATCTGGGCGCGGCGGTGCGGGATGTGTCGCTGCCGCACACGGCGTACGCGATTCCGACCTACTACATCATCGCGCCCGCCGAGGCGTCGTCGAACCTGGCGCGCTACGACGGGGTGCGCTACGGGCCGCGCTTCAACGGTGTGCCGGACGTGCGCGCGTTGTACCAGAGCACCCGGGGCAGGGGATTCGGACCCGAAGTGCGCCGCCGTATTCTTGTGGGGACGTACGTCCTTTCGGCAGGGTACTACGACGCCTACTACCGGCGCGCGCAGCGGATGCGCGCGCTCATCGCCCAGGACTTCCGCAACGTCTTCGACCGTGGTGTCGACCTCCTCTTCACGCCGGCCACTCCGACGCCCGCCTTCAAGGCGGGGGAGAAGCTGGAAGACCCGGTTTCGATGTATCTGGCCGACATCTTCACCGTGACCGCCAACCTCGCCGGGATCCCGGGCCTGACGCTGCCGATCGGCCGGGTCGACGGTCTGCCGATCGGCGGGCAGCTGCTCGCCCCGCAGTTCCTCGAAGACGAGATGCTCGAGGCGGCGTTCACGCTGGAGCAGGCCGTGCCCGGCAGCGAGGAAGTGTGAGCTGGGAAACGGTGATCGGCCTCGAGACGCACGTGCAGCTGCGGACACGGTCGAAGATGTTCTGCGGCTGCTCCACCGCCTTCGGCGCTCCGCCCAACACCAACGTCTGCCCCGTCTGCCTCGGGTTGCCGGGAGCGTTGCCCACCGTGAACGGATACGCCATCCAGCTCGCGGTCCGGGCGGCGCTTGCGCTGCGCTGCCAGGTTCACCTGCGCAGCATTTTCGCGCGCAAGAACTATTTCTATCCCGATCTCCCGAAGGGCTACCAGATCTCGCAATTCGAAGACCCGCTCGCGACCGACGGGCAGCTCGCGTACACCAGTCCCGACCGGGGACCCGTGACCGCGACGATCGTCCGGCTGCACGTGGAAGAGGATGCGGGGAAGTCACTCCACGATCGGGTGCCGAAGAGCACGGCGATCGATCTCAACCGCTCGGGCGTCCCCCTCGCCGAGATCGTGACGGGCCCCGATTTCCGCTCGCCCCAGGAAGCCCGCGCCTATCTCCTCGCGCTCAAGGAGGTGCTCGAGTACGCCGATGTCTCCGACTGCGATCTCGAGAAGGGCAGCCTGCGGGTGGACGCGAACGTCTCGGTGCGGCGCGTCGGGGCCCCGGCGCTCGGGACGAAGACCGAGGTCAAGAACATCAATTCCTTCGCCTTCGTCGAAAAAGCGCTCACCCTCGAGCGGGATCGCCAGATCGCCGTGCTCGAGGCCGGCGGGAAGGTCGAGCAGCACACCATGCTGTTCGACGCGAAGGCGAATGCGGTGCGACCGCAGCGCAGCAAGGAGGAGAGCAAGGACTATCGCTACTTCCCCGAGCCCGATCTGCCGCCGCTCGTCGTGCCCGAGCAGTGGCTCGACGAAGGGCGGGCGGCGCTCCCGGAGCTCCCCGCCGCCCGGCGTGAGCGGTTCACCACCCAGTACGGCATTCCGGCGAAGGACGCCGCGGTGCTCGTGCAGTCCCGCGCGATCGCCGACTATTTCGAGACCACGGTCGCGGCGGGCGCCGACGCCAAGCCCGCCGCCAACTGGGTGATGGGGGAAGTCCTCGCCGACGCGAAAGCGCGCGGCGGGGCGTTGCGCGTGACGCCCGAGCGTCTCGCCCGATTGATCGAGCTGGTGAAAGACGGAACCGTGTCCAATCCCGCCGCCAAGCAGGTGTTCGCGGCGATGGCCGACAACGGCCTCGGCGATCCGCGTGTCGTGGCCGAGCGTCTCGGCGTGATCCAGGTGGCGGACGCCGGCGCATTGGCCGGGTGGGTCGAAGAGGTCATCACCGGGCATCCGACCGAGGTCGCGCGCTACCGTAAGGGCGAAACGAAGCTGCTGCCGTTCTTCGTGGGGCAGGTGATGAAGGTGTCGAAGGGGAAGGCCGATCCGACGCGCATCCCCTCGCTCGTCAAGGAGCGATTGGGGGGCTGACCGCCTCTTCGCGCCACGGTTTCGCCGCGCGCGCATCGCGCCAGAAATCCAACGCCGCATCGGGGAGCCCGAAGTGCTCCTCGGCGGTTGCCCGGATACGCGCGGGATCGGTGCGCCCGCCCTCCTGAAGGGCGCGCCGCCGCATCTGCTTCGCCAGGCCGAGCGCCTTGTCGCCGGCCGGGTCGAGACGGTGGGGCGGTGCGTCGTCCTCCGACAAGCCCTCCATCACGTATTCGAACGCGACCGCCATGTGGCGCTCGACGTCGCCGGGCGGAAGATCCCAGCGGCTGTTCTCCGCGATCAGCTGAAACACCCACTGCCAGCTCTGGTTCTCGGTGAGGTGCACCATCCCGCGGAACAATCGGCGGTTGGTCCGCATGCTGAACAACGTCGGCGAGAGGATCGCGTCGAGGTGGGCATCGCTCACGCCGTGATCCTGCAGGATGACGGACTTCGCGGTCTTCGGGTAGCGCTCGCCGAGGTGGGTTTCGAGCCGGCTCTCCCAATAGCTGTGGCCGAGGGCGGCGGTGCTGCTGGTGAGGACGAGCTGATGGGGGACGTAGTAGTTGTGGGCCACGGTGTCGGCGGCGAGATGCGACAGGTACCCGAGACCGAACGCCCGCAGTCCATCGGTATGCGCCAGCTCGTAGATCTCGCGCCCTACGTGCCAGGCGTGGCAATGGCGGCCCACCGGGGCGTACTTCTTGGCCATCGAAGTATCGGCGGCGATGTTGCCATAGAGAAAATCGAAGGGGAAGGCGCGCAGCAGATCGGCGACGGTCGTGGGGAGAGCGGAGAGATTCGCGAGCACCGACTCCCCGAGGTAGATGTGCGTGGCGGGCGTCCAGGCGTGCGCCGCGGCGGGGAACAACACCAACGCGGCCAACGCGACACCGAGAATGGCGAGGCCGCGCCTCAGTCGTCCTCCCCCGTGTCCTGATGCTTGCGCAGCGACCGGCCCAGGCGCCACACCGACACCCCGCGGCGCACCGTCCGCGCGGTGGCCGCTACGTCGCGCGCGGTCTCCCCGATTTCCCGTTCGGCTTCACCCAGAGTTTCGCCCAGATCCGACAGTCGTGCCTCGGCGGCGTCGGCCGCGTGCACGATGCGCTGGCGCAAGTCACGCGAGGTTTCCGCCAGGCCGTCCGCTTCGGAGCGGATCGTCCCGATCAGCTGGCGCACGTCCTGGACGACGGGTTCCGCCGAATGGCGGATGGCGTGCAGGAAGCTGCGCACGCCGTATGCGGCGGCGAGGACCCCCGCTGCCGAAACCAGGGCCGCCAGGGCGATGATGGCGAGGCTGATGGCACCCATCACCGCGGCCCACGTCGGAATCATGCTGTAACCTCGGCCGGGGGCGTGGGGGAAGTCAACGGGGCCCGTGCCGGCCGCCGCGCCGGCACGAGGGAGGTGAGGAGGAGGGCGAGCGCCGCCACCGTCACGACCGTCGGACGTTCGGCACCGAGCGTGCGGGTGCTCGTCAACGCGAACGAGAGGGCGAGCGCGAGTCCCAGGGTGTGGCGGGACTCGGGAACGCCGGCGGCGAAGCGGCGTCGCAGCACGGGCCAGAGCGCGAGCAGGAGCGCGCCCACGTATACGGCCGGGAAGCGGCCGCCGGTGAGCGCGCCCGCGGCGAACCACAACAGCGCGCCGACCGTGGATTGCGTCGGCGCCAGCTCGTCGGCGAGCTGCTCGTACCCCGGTCTCCATCTCGCGAGCGCGAACCCCAGCAGTCCGCAGATGAGATACGGGGACGTTCCCGACGCGATGCCGATCCCGGCGCCGAGGCAGAGAGCGGTGATCGTCGCCGCGGGTCTCGTCTTCGGCTGCCGGCCGAGCCGCATGGCGACGAGCATGCAGATGAGCGTGCCGCCGAGTGTGAATCCGATCCACATGGCGATCGGCGGCAGGTCGCTGCGACGCGCATGCGGGAACAGGGCCAGCAGCGCTCCGGCGGTGACGACGAGCGAGATCCCGGTGGCCGCGCCGGCGCGTGGCGACGCCGCCAGTGCGACAGTCGCGGCCAGGATCGCGAGGACCGGCCAGGTCGGTTTCCACATGGGGGCGATGCTGGGAGGGAGGACGCGCATCGCGGCGTACACGACCGCCGCCGGGAGGAGGAACGCTGCAAGCAGCCCCACGACGTCCCCGGCGGACCAGGACTCGCGCAGCGGAGCTCCCGGAATGGGGTGAGCCGGTGCAGCGAGCCGGGCCGCGGCACCCGCGGCGAACCATCCGATCGCGCACGCCACGACCGGGGTCAGCGCATCGATGAGCGGCGGATCGAGAACGCCGAGCAGCGGTCCGAGCACGACCCCGATCAGCAGCCATCCGATTGGTGGGGCGCGGTGCGCCCCTGCCAGGACGGCGACGAGCCAGGGCGGGCGGGGGAGAAAGGTAGCGAGCAGTGCCGCGAGTGCGACCAGGGCCGCGGCGATCAGCGGCGGCAGCGGAAACACGCGCGATACGTTCGCCCTCGCTTGACGCCCGCGCAAGCGTTCCGGTAGGTTGGCCCCCATGCCCCCGACGTTTTGCGTGTCCGGCGCCCACGCGCTCGAGGGCACGATTCGCCCCGCCGGCAACAAGAACGCCGCCCTCCCCATTCTCGCCGCTACGCTGCTCGCCGACGGCCCCTGTCACATCGAGAACGTGCCGCACATCCGCGACGTCGAAACGATGCTCGCCCTGTTGCACCACCTCGGGGCGAGCGTCTCCTGGACGGGCCCCAATGCGCTCGAGGTCGACACGCGGAGCGCGCAGCCGCGGGACCTGGACCCGGCGCTCTGTGCCAAGGTACGCGCCTCGATTCTCTTTGCCGGACCGATGGTGGCGCGGTTCGGCCGTGTCGCACTGCCCCCGCCCGGCGGTGACGTCATCGGACGGCGTCGCGTCGATACCCATTTTCTGGCGCTCGAGGCGCTCGGCGCCGAAGTGGAGGTCGGACAGCGCTATCGGCTCGAGGCGAAATCACTCACGGCCGCCGATGTTTTTCTGGACGAACCGAGCGTCACGGGGACCGAGAATGCGCTCATGGCCGCGGTCCGGGCCAAGGGCGACACGCTGCTGCGCAACGCCGCCAGTGAGCCACACGTGCAGGATCTGGCCCGGTTCCTGGTCGGGCTGGGGGCCCAAATCGACGGTATCGGAACGAACGTGCTGCACGTGCACGGCGGGGGGCCGCTGGGAGCTGCGGCGCAGCCGTTTCGCATCGGTCCCGACCATATCGAGGTCGGCTCCTTCATCGGTCTGGCCGCGGTCACGAACGGTGCGGTGCGCATCGAGGGGGTCCGCCCGGAGGATCTGCGCGCCACGTTGTTCGCCTTCGACCGGCTGGGGGTGCGGCCGCGGATCGATGGCGAGGCGCTCATCGTCGAGCGCGATCAGGAGCGCCGCGTGCGCCCCGATCTCGGAGGCCATGTACCGAAGCTCGAGGACGGTCCCTGGCCGGCCTTCCCGGCCGACCTGATGTCGATCGCGATCGTCGTCGCCACGCAGTGCGAGGGACCGCTGCTGGTGTTCGAGAAGATGTTCGAATCGCGGCTCTTCTTCGTGGACAAGCTGATCGGGATGGGGGCACGCATCGTGCTCTGCGATCCGCATCGCGCGGTGATCGCGGGTCCCTCGGCACTGCGGGGCGGCGAGGTGGAAAGCCCCGACATCCGGGCCGGCATGGCGATGCTGCTCGCCGCCCTCGCCGCCGAAGGGGACTCGGTCATTCACAACGTGGGGCAGATCGAGCGTGGCTACGAACGGATCGACGAACGGTTACGCGCCCTGGGGGCGAAGATCGAGCGCCGCGAGGACGGGCGCTGATCAGCTGCGCGCCCGGCGGTTCGACTGCTAGTGACCATCGGCCTCCCCCCAGCGACGATCGTCGTCGAGGTTCCCAAGGGGGACGCGGCGGTGCCGCGCCTCGAGTTATCGGAGTGGGCCGCCCGCTACGGCATCGTGGCGGGGGTCACCACGCGGGCCGGCGGGTTCTCCCTGGGTCTCTGGAGCGAGGAACCGACGGGGCAGGTGATGACGCGGTGGCGCGCGTTCCGCAGAGCGTTGGAGTCCGGGTTTCCCACCGTAGTCATGGCCCACCAGGTGCACGGCAACGAGATCAAGTGGCACTCCCATCCCCCGCCGGGGTGGCTCGTCCTCGACGGCATCGACGGCCACGCCACCCGTGATAGAGGGGTGCTGCTCGCCATCACCGTCGCCGACTGTATCCCCGTCTATCTCGCAGCGCCCGAGCACGGGGTCGTGGCGCTGCTCCACGCGGGCTGGCGTGGAGTGGCGGGAGGCATTCTCGAGCGCGCGCTGGGTGAGCTGACGGCCGCCGCGGGGGTCAATTGCAGGGATTTTGTAATGCATTGTGGGATAGGGATTTGTGGTAACTGTTATGAAGTAGGTTATGAAGTCTCCGAGCGGGTGACGGGTCGTCCCCCAGCGTCGACTCCGACCTTTGTCGACCTGCGCGGCCTGCTGGCGGGGCGGGGCGCTGCCTTGGGCGTCCGGGAGGTCAGCATTTCGGCCTATTGCAGCGCGCATCACAACGATCAGTTCTTCTCGCACCGCGCATCGCGCGGCCGCGACGGCAGAATGGTGGCCTATTTGGGGGTACCGCTCGCGTCGACTTGACAGGCCCCCCGGTGCGGATACATTCTCCCTCGAAGCGGGCGAAGTTCGGCCCGCGCTTTTTTTTATGCTCACCGACAGCCTGGTCGAGGCCGTTCGGTCCCGGTTGGAAGCGTTGGGGCTGGATCTGGCCGACCTTCGCCTGGGCGGCACCCCGAATCGGCCGCTCATTCAAGTGCGCATCGATTGGCCCCCGGCCGACCCGGAGCGGCGCGTAACCGTGGACGACTGCGCGCTGGCGAGTCGGACACTGGAGGCGTGGCTCGACGACGCCGGACCGCTCGGCCCTCGCTACCAGCTCGAGGTTTCGAGCCCGGGGCTCGACCGGCCCGTGCGGTGGCACCGGCATTGGGTGCGCTTCATCGGGAAGGACGTGATGGTGAAGCTGGAGGGGCTGGGACGCGTCCGCGCGCGCATCGTGGCGGTCCCGAACGAGGATACGGTGATGTTGCAGCCCGAGGGCCGGGAGCCCGTCACGCTGCCTCTGGCCGCAGCGCGGGAAGCCCGCCTCGCGGTGGATTGGTAACCGACAACTGATGACTGGAATTCCGTGATGGCAAATGCAACCGACGTAGTCTCCGCGATTCGCGAGCTGACGAGCTCCAAGCAGCTCGAGCGCGGTGAAATGATCGAGCTGTTGAAGGACGGGCTCCATGCGGCGCTCGTGAAGCGGTACGGCCCGAATGTGCGCGCCGAGATCTCGATCGACGAGCTCAAGGGCACGATCCGGATCGTGGTGCTGAAGACCGTGGTCGAGACGGTGGAGGATCCCGGTACGCAGATCTCCCTCGAGGAGGCCCGGTACGAGGATCCCGACTTCCAGCCGGGGGACGTGCTCGAGGAAGAGGTGCCGTTCGCCGAATTCGGCCGCACGGCCGTGCAGGCGGCGAAGCAGCGGATCATCCAGCGTGTTCGCGAGGGCGAGCGCAGTCGCATCCGGGATGAGTTCACCGGGAAGGTGGGGGAGCTGCTCCCGGGTGAGGTGCAGCAGATCGAGCGGGGCAAGATCGTCGTCATGCTCAACAAGTTTCGCGAGGCGGAGGCGATCATCCCCTACCGCGAGCAGAACCATCGCGAGCACTACCACCAGGGCGATTCCATCCGGGCGGTGCTGAAGCGCATCGAGGAAACGCCCAAGGGGCCGCGCCTCATACTGTCGCGCGCGGATCCGCTGTTCGTCAAGGCGCTGTTCAAGATCGAGGTCCCCGAAATTCAGCAGCAGATCGTGGATATCCGGGCCACGGCGCGCGAAGCGGGGAGCCGGACCAAGATCGCGGTGATCTCGCGGGACGACGCCATCGACCCGGTCGGTGCCTGCGTCGGCCTCAAGGGCTCGCGTGTGCAGGCGGTGGTGAACGAGCTGAACGGCGAGCGGATCGACATCGTACCGTGGTCGCCCGATCCGGAGCGGTTCGCCAAGCTGGCCCTCGCGCCGGCCCGGGTGGCCCGGGTCTTCTCCGACCCCGAGAGCCGTACCATCCAGGCGATCGTCGACGAGGACCAGCTGTCGCTCGCCATCGGGCGCAACGGACAGAACGTGCGGCTCGCTTCGGAGCTGACCGGTTGGAAGATCGACCTCTACTCCAGCCGTGAATGGTTGGAGCGGGGTGGCGAGGGCCCGCTCTTCGCCCCGCTCCCCCCCGAGGAGGAGCAGGCGGTGAAGGTGCCGCTGGTCGAGCTCAAGGGACTGCCGGCGGACCTCGTCGCGGTCCTGGAGCAGAATGGCAAGAAGACGCTGCAGGATATCATCGATCTGGAGCGTGAGGACGTCGACAAGCTGCAGGGGATGACTTCGGAGCTGGCCGACCGGCTCATGGCGTTCCTCAACGAGCTGACGGAGGAAGGTGGTGAGGCACCCGCTCCCGAGCCTCCGCCGCAGGCGGCGTGAGCGATCGGCTCGGCGGCTTGCTGGGGCTGGGTGTCAAAGCGGGAACGGTTGTGGTTGGCGTGACCGGGGTACGGGCGAGGTTGCAGCAGGGGCGGCTTGCGGTGGTGGTGATGGCGGCCGATGCGAGCCCGCGGACGCGCGACAAGGTCGAACGGCTGGCGCGCGCGCGCGGTGTCCCGGTGCTCGCCGGACCGGTGGCGGAGCGGCTGGGCGCACAGCTCGGGCGACCTCCGGTGCAGACGGTGGGGACGGGCGACCGCGCGCTGGCGCGCGGCTTGATGCGGCTTTCGGAGGAGTGAGTGGCGACACGGATTCATGATTTGGCAGCGGAGTTCGGCATCTCCAGCGAGCAGGTGATGAACATGCTCAAGGAGATGGACATCTTCGTGCGTAGTCATCTCACCCCGCTCAAGGACGAGCAGGTGGCGATGATGCGTGCCCGCTGGGAGCGTGAGAAGCGGCGGCAAAAGGAGCCACCAGCGGCGAGCACCAAACGGCGCCGGGTGGCCAAAGTCGTCGAGGCCGTCCCGGAGCCGGTAGAAGAACGGCCCAAGCGCCGCCGCCGCACGGCCGCGGAAGTGGCGGCCGCCGAAGCCGAGGCGCAGGCCGAGGCGGCGCGCGTCGCGGCCGAGCAGGAATTGCGTGCCCGGGCGGCTCTCGAGGCCGTCCGCGTCCAGGAAGAAGAGAAACCCGCCATTTCCCTCGAGGAGCGCGCTGCCGCGCTGTTCCGCGACTTGCCGGCGACCGAGACCGCGCCCGAGCCAGCGGCGCCGGTCGCGTCCGGCATGACCGCTGCGGCGGCCGCGCCACCCACGCCGGTGCAGCCGGGCCCTCCGCCGCCGCCGCGGCCCGTGATTCCCACGCCCGTCCGGCCCAAGCCGGTCGCGAGCGGAATGCCGGGCGGCGCCGTGCCGCCGCGGCCCGTCGCGTCCGCCGCCCCGGGCGCCGGCGCCCTCGAGGAGCGGCGCCGCGACAAGGCCGGGAAGAAGCGCAAAAAGGGGCGCAAGTCGCTCGTCGACCAGGAAGCGGTGGCCCAGAACATCTCGCGCACGCTGGCGTCGATCAAGGGACCGGTGGCCAAGAAGGGCGCCCGGCCGCGCGACGAAGGGCCGAGTTTCCGCGACCTTCAGGAAGAGCGACGCGCCGCCGAAAAGGAGCGCGAGAAGACCCTGGTGCGGGTGACCGAGTTCATCACGGTCAGCGAGCTCGCGAACATCCTCAAGGTGCCGCCGACGCAGATCGTGACCTTCGCCTTCAAGGAGCTGGGGCAAATGGTCACGATCAACCAGCGACTCGACTTCGACCTCATCGAGCTGATCGCCTCGGCGTTCGGGTTCCAGGCGGTGCGCGAAGAGGAATACGCGGTCGCCGCACCCGAGCAGTCGGTCGATCAGGCCGAGACCCTGAAGCCGCGGCCGCCGATCGTCACCGTCATGGGACACGTCGACCACGGGAAGACGTCGCTACTCGACTATGTCCGCAAGACCAACGTGGTCGCGGGGGAGGCGGGTGGCATTACGCAGCATATCGGCGCCTACCACGTCACCCTGAAGGATGGGCGCTCGATCACGTTCCTCGACACGCCGGGGCACGAGGCGTTCACCGCCATGCGTGCGCGCGGGGCGCAGGTCACCGATCTCGTCGTCCTCGTCGTCGCCGCCGATGATGCGATCATGCCGCAGACGGTCGAGGCGATCTCGCACGCCAAGAACGCGGGCGTGCCGTTGGTCGTCGCCATCAACAAGATCGACCTGCCGACCGCCAATGTGCAGAAGGTGAAGCAGGATCTGCTGGCGCACGGCGTCGTCCTCGAAGAGTTCGGCGGCACGACGCTCGTCACGCCGATCTCGGCCAAGAAAGGCACCGGGGTGGATGGGTTGCTCGATCAGATACTGCTCCAGGCCGAGCTGCTCGATCTGAAGGCCAACCCGGATCGTCTGGCCGAAGGGTCGGTGCTCGAGGCGACGCTCGATCCCGGCAAGGGACCGGTGGCTACGATCCTGGTGCGCACCGGCACGCTGAAGGTCGGCGACGACTTCATTTGCGGACAGTTCTCGGGGCGCGTGCGCGCCATGTTCGACGAGCGTGGCCAGAACGTCCCGGCCGCCGGTCCGTCGATCCCCGTGCAGATCCTCGGGTTCGAGGGAGTCCCCGAAGCCGGCGACAACTTCCAGGCCGTGAAGGACGCCGCGCAGGCGCGCGAGATCGCGCAGAAGCGCCAGCGCCTCGAGCGCGAAGCACAGCATCGCCGCACCAGTCGCGTGAAGACGCTCGAAGACTTCATGGCGGAGCGGGCGGCCGGGGGCGCGGCCGTGCTGCGGATCATCATCAAGGCCGATCAGGGCGGCCCGGCGGAAGCGCTGGCAGACGCGTTAGGGCAGCTCTCGACGGCCGAGGTCAAGGTCGACGTCGTGCACCGCGGTGTCGGCGCCATCACCGATTCCGACGTGCTGCTCGCCAAAGCGTCCGGGGCGATCATCATCGGCTTCCACGTGCGGCCCGACTCGAACGCCCGCGCGTCGGCCGAGCGCGAGCGGGTGGAAATCCGTACCTACCGCATCATCTATGAGGCGGTCGACGAGGTGCGGGCGGCGATGGAAGGCCTGCTCGCGCCCGAGAAGAAGGAAGTCGTGCTGGGCGAGGCGGAGGTGCGCCAGCTCTTCAAGATCGCGAAGGTGGGCACCATCGCCGGCTGCTTCGTGCGGAGCGGGGTTATCCCGCGCACCGCCCGGGTGCGGGTCGTCCGGAACGGCGTCGAGGTGTATGACGGAACGCTGGCGTCGTTGAAACGGTTCAAGGACGACGCCCGCGAGGTTCGCGAAGGGTTCGAGTGCGGTATCGGCATCGAGAATTTCAACGACGTGAAGGTCGGCGACCTAATCGAGGCGTACCGCATCGAGGAGGTGGCCCGCTCGCTCGACGCGGGCGCCCCGACCGGAGGCGCGGCCCGGGGGTCGTGACCGGTGATCATCGGTCTGATGACCTGGGAGCTGCATCTCGGCGCGTGCCAGTCGCTGAAGGAGAAGCGGCAGATCGTGAAGAGTCTCAAGGACCGGCTACACCGGCAGTTCAACGTCTCCGTCTCGGAAACCGACCACCAGGATCTGTGGCAGCGGGCGGAGCTGTCCGCGGCGGTCGTCACGACCGACAGACGGCACGCCGAGCAGGTGCTGCAGCAGGCCGATCGCCTGGTGGCGGGAGCGAACGGCGCGCGCGTGGTGGATTCGAGCACGAGCTACCTCTGACATGCGCACCCCGAGCCACCGTCCCGAGCGAGTCGCGGAGCTGATCCGCCAGGCCGTCGCCGAGTTTCTCACGAGCGACGTACGGGATCCGCGCATCGGCTTCGTGACGGTCACCGGCGTCGAGGTCTCGGCCGATCTGTCGCACGCGACGATCAGCGTGAGCGTCATGGCCCGGGAGGAGGAGAAGGCGCGCAGCCTGGAGGGCCTGGCGAGTGCCGCGCGCTATCTGCGGACCGAGCTGTCGCGCCAGCTGCGGCTGCGCACCAGTCCCGAGCTGCATTTCCGGCTGGACCGCGGCCTGGAGCACGCGCAGCGGATCGATCGCGTGCTGAAGGATCTGAAGGCGGGGGACGACTGACCGACGGGATTTTGCTCGTGGCGAAGCCGGCCGGTCCTACCTCGCACGACATGGTGGACGTCGTGCGCCGGGCGCTGGGTACGCGACGCGTCGGACATACGGGCACGCTCGATCCGTTCGCCGCAGGGTTGCTCGTGATGGTCGTGGGGCGGGCGACGCGTCTCGCGCCGTACGCCGCCGCGTGGACGAAGACGTACGAGGGACGCATCCGGCTTGGGCAGACGACCGACACCGACGACGCCACCGGACAGGTGGTGAGCGAGCGGCCGGTTACGGTGGATCGGGCGGCGCTCGAGCGGGTGCTCGACGGCTTTCGCGGGACGTACCGGCAGCGGCCGCCCGCGTACTCGGCCATCAAGGTCGACGGGGAGCGGGCATACCGTCGCGCGCGGCGCGGCGAGCCGGTGGAGCCGACCGCACGTGATGTCGCGATCACCGCGCTCGAGGTGACCCGGTTCGCGCCGCCCGACGTGGAATTCCAGGCGACGGTCAGCGGTGGGACGTATCTGCGCGCGCTCGCCCGGGACATCGGTGTCGCACTCGGATGCGGCGGGCATCTCGCCGTGCTGTGGCGCACCGCGGTCGGTCCGTTTCGGCTGGCGGACGCCGTGGCGCCGGACGCCGTGAGCCCCGCGGCGCTGCTGCCGCCCGGGGTGCTGGTGCGGCATCTCGAGCGGCGCGACGTCGATGCGGCCGAGCGGGAGGCCGTCGTGCACGGCCGGTGGATCCCGGTGACGCGCGACGCCACCGCGTCGCCGGTGGCGATGTTTGCCGGGGAGACGCTGGTCGCAGTGGCGGAGCGCGCGGGCGACGTGTTGAAGCCGCGGGTCGTGCTCGCCGACTGATGGCCGCGGGCGCGGTCGTCACGGTCGGAACGTTCGACGGCGTGCATCGCGGGCATCAGGCGGTGCTCGCCGAGATCACGCGCCGGGCGCGGGCGCGCGGCGGCGAGAGCGTGGTGGTGACGTTCGACCCCCACCCCCTCGCGATCGTGAATCCGAGCGCGGCGCCGCCGCTCTTGACGCTGCCGCCCGAGAAGCGGCGCCTGCTGGAAGCGGCCGGGGTGAGCCGCGTGGAGACGCTGCCGTTCACCCCCGAGCTGGCGCGTCTCGAGCCGGTCCAGTTCGTGCGCGACGTGCTGCGGGCGCGGTGGCACATGGACGAGCTGGTGCTGGGGCACGACCACGGCTTCGGGCGGGGCCGATCGGGGGACGTCGATACGGTGCGGCGCATCGCGGCGACCGACCAATTCGTCGTGGACGTTGTCGATGCCGTGAAGGACGACGGGCAGCCGATTTCGTCCACGCTGATCCGGACCGCGCTCGCCCACGGTGATATCGCGCTCGCGCGGCGCTGGCTGGGGCGTCCCTATGGCGCGCTGGGTACGGTGGAGCACGGGGCGGGGCGGGGCCGGACGATCGGGATTCCGACGCTCAACCTCCCGGTCCCGGACTCGCGGAAGCTCCTGCCGCCGGATGGCGTGTACGCGGTGTGGGTGACGTTGCCCGACGGGGCGCGCTATGGCGGGATGATGAACCAGGGGTCTCGCCCCACGTTCGGAGTCCGGGAGCGGGGACTCGAGATTCACCTGTTCGAGTTCGACGCCGAGATCTACGGCGCGACGGTATGGGTGGAGTGGGTGCGTCGCTTGCGCGACGTGCGCGCGTTTGCCTCGCGTGAGGCGCTGATCGAGCAGCTGGCGCTGGACCGCGCGGCGGCGCGCCGCAGTCTCAACGGAGAAGGGATCGCATGAGCGCTTCGATTCGCAATCGGCTGATCCTCATTGCCGGACTTCTGATCGGGTCGGTGCTGCTGCTCCTTCCGCGGCACGTGACGCAGCGCGTGCCCGATGCCCAGGGCCGGATGAAGGACACCACCGTCCGGCAGGTCCCGATCAATCTTGGCCTCGATCTGCAGGGCGGGATCCATCTCGCCCTGGAGGTCGACCAATCCAAAGGCCCTGTTCCCGATTGCGCGGGCGCGATTCAGCGCGCGCAGCGGGTGGTGCGGACGCGCGTCGACGAATTTGGCACGACGGAGCCCGTGGTTCAGATCGTGGGGCAGTGCCGGCTCGTGGTGGAGCTGGCCGGCGAGAAGGACCCGGCGCGCGCCGTGTCGATCGTGCAGCGGACGGCGTTCCTCGAGTTCCGCATCACGGACATGAAGAACCAGTTCCGCGATGCCCTCCCCGCCATCGATCGCGCGCTGCAGGTCGCAGGCGTGAAAGCGCCCGCCGGCGCCCAGGTGAGCGCCGTGGCCCAGCTGTTCGGCGACACGACCAAGAAGGGCGCCGACACGAGCAAGAAAAAGGCGGCCAAGCCCGCACCCGACACGACGCAGTCGAACGCGCCGGGAGCGCTCACTTCGCTCCTCTTCGAAGGAAGCCTCCCCGGTGAATTCCTCGTGCCGGTCGAGCAGGTGGCGCGCGCCGAGAGCCTGCTGGCCAGGCCCGAAGTCACCGCCGCGATTCCCCGCGGCCTCGAGCTACGGTGGGGGAGTGAGTCTCAATCGCGTGGCGCGCGGCTGTATCGCGCGCTCTATGCCGTCGACGACAAGCCGATCATCACCGGCGAGGAGCTGACCAAGGCGAACGCCCGGCGCGACCAGCTCAACAACCATTCGGTCGTCGTTTTCGATCTCACGCGCCGCGGCTCGCGCAAGTTCTGCGAGGAAACGGGCCGCCACGTCCATGACTACATGGCGATCATCCTCGACAACCGCGTGCAGGGGCAGCCGCCGATCATCAACGACCAGATCTGCGGCACCGGCCAGATCGATCTGCAGAACAAGCCGCTCACGGAGGCACAGGACCTCGCACTGGTATTGCAGGCGGGAGCCCTGCCGGCACCGTTGCAGATCGTGGAGGAGCGCACCATCGGGCCGTCACTCGGCGCCGATTCCATCCGCGACGGCATCAAGGCCGGTATCGTGGGGGTGGCGCTGGTGATCGTCATCATGGTGGGGTATTACCGGCTCTCCGGTGCCCTGGCCGTCGCGGCGCTCACCCTGTACCTGCTGCTCACCCTCGCCGGGTTGTCGATCTTCGGCTTCACGCTGACATTGCCGGGGCTCGCGGGACTCGTGCTGTCGGTGGGCATCGCGGTCGATGCCAACGTGCTGATCTTCGAGCGCATCCGCGAAGAGCTGCAGCACGGCAAGACAGTGCGGTTGGCAATCGACGAAGGATTCACACACGCCATGAGCGCGATCATCGATTCCAACGTGTCGACCGTGCTCACCGCGACCATCCTCTATCTCGTGGGGACGGGGCCGGTGCAGGGCTTCGCCATCACGCTGATCATCGGGATCGCGGCGTCGATGATCACCGCGATTTTCGTGGTGCGCACCTTCTACCTGATCTGGCTCCGCCGGCGGCCCGACATGCAAACCCTGAGCGTCTGATGCTTCGACTCTTCGCCAACGCCAATTACGACTTCATCAAGTGGCGCCGTTACGCCTACGCGATCACGGCGCTGATCATCGTCCCCGGGCTCATACTGCTCGCAGTCAGGGGCCTCAACTACAGCATCGAGTTCACGGGCGGCACCTTCATCCAGATCGAGACGAAGCAGCCGATCCAGACGGCGGCGCTTCGGGCCGACCTCGACGCGGCGGGGATCCCCGGAGCGGAAATCCAGTCGTTCGGATCCGATACTTCGTACAGCATTCGCGCGCGCCTTGGCGAGCAGGTGACTTCGGCGGGGGGCGACGCCGAGGCGACGTCCGCTGCGGTCGCGCGAGCGCTCGACCAGAAGATTGGTCACGACAATTACAGAATCGCCCAGCACGAGGCCGTCGGGCCCAAGGTGGGAAAGGAGCTGCAAGGGAAGGCGTTCCTCGCGATCTTCTTCTCGTTCTTCGTGGTGCTCGCCTACCTCGCCTACCGATTCGAATGGCGCTTCGGGCTCGCCGCCGTGCTGGCGACGTTCCACGACATTCTCACCACGATCGCCTTCATCCGGTACCTGAACCTCGAAGTGAGTCTGGTCGTGGTCGGCGCGGTGCTCACGATGGTGGGGTACTCGCTCAACGACACGATCATCATCTTCGACCGCGTGCGCGAGAACCTGCGGAAGTACCGGCGCATCAACTTGCACGAAATCCTCAACCTCTCGATCAACGAGACGCTGCCCCGGTCGATCCTGACGCACGGAACGACGATGGCGGCGACGCTCGCGCTCGTGATCTTCGGCGGCGAAGTGATCCGTCCGTTCGCTTTGGTGATGACCTTCGCGATCTTCACGGGCACCTTCTCCTCGATCTACATCGCCGCTCCCGTACTGCTCCTGATCGAGAAGCGCTGGCCCGGGGAGGACGCGCGCGGCGCCCGGGCGTACGTCCCGCGGGGGGCGACGACCCCGGCGGTCCCGGCGCCGGCGCCCAGCGGCGGAAAGGGCGGCAGCCGCTCCAAGGCCGCCGTCTGACCGTGCCGGCCCTGGTGGACGCTCACTGCCACCTGGGGGACGCGGCTTTCGACGGTGACCGCCCGGCCGTGCTGGCGCGGGCGGCGGCGGCCGGCGTGGGACACGTCGTCGTGATCGGGGAGTCGCTGGCGGGGAGCGAACGTGCCGCCGCCCTCGCGCGGGCGCACCCCGGACTGTCGGCGACCGCGGGCGTGCACCCCCACGAGGCCGCGAGCTGGGACGCCACCGCGCCGGCGCGGCTGCACGAGCTGCTCGGCGCTCCCGAGCTGGTCGCCGTCGGCGAAACGGGGCTCGACTATCACTACGACCACGCGCCCAGGGCCGCCCAGCGCTCGACGTTCGAAGCGCAGCTTGCGCTCGCCCGGGACGCGGGGAAGCCGGTCGTGATCCACGCGCGCGACGCCGATGAGGACATGGCGGCGCTGCTGCGAGAATGGGGCGGCCGTGTCCCGGCACTCGTGCTCCACTCCTTCGCGGGCAGCCGGGCCATCTTCACCGCGGGGATGGACGTCGGCGCCTATTTCTCCTTCAGCGGCATGATCACGTTCAGGAACTGGAATCCCGACGTCGGGACGGCGACGGTGCCCTCGGACCGGTTGCTCGTTGAGACCGATGCGCCGTACCTGGCGCCCGTTCCGCACCGCGGGCATCGCAACGAGCCGGCCTTCGTTCCCGAGATCGTCACCGTCCTCGCGCGCCAGCGCGGCACGTCGCCCGACGAGCTCGCCCGGCAGACCGCGGACAACGCGCTCCGCGTCTTCGGCCCCCGCATCGCCACCCCGCTCCCCTCCAGGGAGGACTCCGCGTGACCACCGTGCCGACCGATATCGCGATCGCCCAGGCGGCCAAGCTGCGCCCCATCGCCGACGTCGCCCGGGAGCTCGGCCTCGCCGACGACGAAGTGGAGCTGTATGGCCGCTACAAGGCGAAGATCTCGTTGCAGGCGATCGAGCGACGCAAACCGACCGGCCGGCTCGTGCTCGTGACCGGCATCAACCCGACGCCCGCGGGGGAGGGAAAGTCGACGGTCACCGTGGGCGTGACGCAGGCCCTGCGCAAACTCGGCAGGAAGGCGCTGCTCTGCATTCGCGAGCCCTCGCTCGGACCCGTATTCGGGGTGAAAGGGGGCGCCGCTGGCGGCGGGTACGCGCAGGTCGTGCCGATGGAGGACATCAACCTCCATTTCACGGGCGACTTCCACGCCATCGCGAGCGCTCATAACCTGCTGTCCGCGATGCTCGATGCCCACCTGCATCACGGCAACGCGCTCGGTCTCGACACACGCCGCATCACCTGGCCGCGCACTATCGACATGAACGACCGCGCGCTGCGCCAGATCATCGTGGGACTGGGCGGCTTGAACGCCGGCCCGACGCGGGAGGAGCGATTCGTCATCATCCCGGGCTCCGAGGTCATGGCGATCATGGCGCTGGCCACGAGTCTCGCCGATCTCGAGACCCGCCTGGCGCGCATCATCGTCGGCCTGACGCCGGCAAGATCCGCCGTCCGGTCGAGCGACCTGAAGGCCGAAGGGGCGATGACGCTGCTCCTCAAGGACGCCCTGAAGCCCAACCTCGTGCAGACGCTGGAGGGTGGGCCGGCGCTGGTGCACTGCGGGCCGTTCGGCAACATCGCGCACGGCTGCAACTCGGTGATGGCGACGCAGCTCGGCCTGCGGCTCGCGGACGTCGTCCTGACGGAAGCGGGATTCGGCGCCGACCTCGGCGCCGAGAAGTTCTTCGACATCAAGTGCCGCATGTCTGGGCTGAAGCCGGAGGCGGCGGTCGTCGTCGGGACGGTGCGAGCGCTGAAGATGCACGGTGGTGTCAGGAAGGAGAATCTGGGGAAGCCGGATGCCGCGGCGGTCGAGCGCGGAGCGGCGAACCTCACCCGCCACGTGCGCAACGTGAAGAAATTCGGCGTCCCCTGCGTGGTGGCGTTGAACCGTTTCATCACCGACACCGACGAGGAGCTCGAGGTCGTTCGCGCCGCCTGCCGCGTAGAGGGCGTCGAAGCGGTGCGGTGCGAGGTGTGGGAGAAGGGCGGGGACGGCGGGTTGGAGGTGGGGAAGGCGGTGCTGAAGCTGCTGGACGACGGCACGGCCGCCTTCCAGCCGCTCTATGACGAGCGCCGGCCGATAGCCGAAAAGATCGAGACGATCGCGAAGGAGATCTATGGCGCCGGCGGCGTCGCGTTCGCGCCCCCCGCCGAGCGGGCGCTCGAGTTGCTCCCCAAGCTGGGACTGGGGGAAACGCCCGTCTGCATGGCGAAGACGCAGTACTCGTTCAGCGACGACGCCGCGAAGCTCGGCGCTCCGACGGGCTTCACGCTGCAGGTGCGGGACATCCTCCCCTCCGCCGGTGCGGGCTTCGTCGTGGCACTGGCCGGGGACATCATGACGATGCCGGGCCTCGGCAAGAGCCCGGCGGCCGAACGGATCCGCTTGCATCCCGACGGCACGATCGAGGGCCTGTTCTGATGAAGACGCTCAACACGGTGGCGACCGACAAGGCGCCCAAAGCGATCGGTCCCTACAGCCAGGCGATCGTCGCCGACAACACGGTGTTCACGGCGGGGCAGGTGGCGCTCGACCCGCAGTCGGGCGAGCTCGTCGGCACGACGGTCGCAGACCAGACGGAACAGGTGCTGAAGAACATCACCGCGGTCCTCACCGCGTCGGGGTCGTCGCTCGGCCAGGTGGTGAAGACGACCGTCTACCTCGCCGACATGGCGGATTTCGCGGCGATGAACGAAGTCTACGCCAGACACTTTGGCGGGCACCGCCCGGCACGCTCGACCGTTCAGGCGGCCGGGTTGCCGAAGGGTGCCCGCGTGGAGATCGACGCGATCGCGATCCGCTAGGGCCCGGCCTTGATTTCCACGCTCAGCGCGCCGGCGGGTTTGCTGGGCCAGGTCGCGGTCACGGCCGGCAGGTTCACCGCCCATTCCGCGAAGAGATCCCCGACCGAGCTTTCACCCGACGGCTGCTGGTCGATGGTCGTGAACCCGCTACCCGCGGTCACGACCGCCGTGTTGCTGGCGACCCCGAACACGCCGTAGGCCACGTCGTTGGGATTCGCGAAGGCGGCGAGCGAGGCGGTGAGCGTCGTGACCGCGGCTCCCGTCGCCGATCCGGTCTGCACGATGGCCCCGGCGCCGTTCGTCCCCGATTGACTCACGCCGCTCCACTGGGACACGATCCACTGGCAGTTGGAGACGGTCGCGCTCGTCTTGATCGTCAGCGGCCCGCTCCCCGGCGACGCGCTCATCGCCCGGTAGATCGTCAGGCGATCGAGCGGCGTGGCGCCGTCATAGGCGACGCTCGCCACTACCTGCCAGGTCATCCCCGCGCCGGTGAGCGTCGGGTCGGGTACGGCCGCCGTCGCCTGGTGGCTCAAGACCGCGACCGTCACGAGGGTGCTCGGCGCCGGCGCGATCGACGCGGTCGTGAAGGTCGACGTGTTGGTCGGGTCGTGACCCGACGTCAGCAGGGTGTGCGTGATCCCGGGCGGCGGCTGGCTCGACACGGTCACCGACGCGGTTTGCGTGATTGCCACGCCACCCGCCGATGCCGAAACAGTGAGCGTTTGTGCATCCGTGGAGCTCACGCTCCCCGTGGCGACGCCATTGCTCCCGGACGTGCCGCTCGGCTGTGTGACTGAGACGTTGGTGCCCGCCGACGCGAGCACGACGGTCGAGCCGCTCACCGGGTTGCCATACTGATCACGCACCGTCACGGTAATCGCCGAGCTGCCGCTGCCCGCCGCGATGGTGGTGGGGCTGGCCGCCACCGTCGAGGTGCCGGCATCGGCCGTGCTCGCGGTTACCGTGAGCGTCGGCTTTTGGCCGAGCGTGATGCCACCCGCGACCGCGGTGATGGTTCTCGAACCGGCGCTCGTCGCGCTCACGCTGCCCGAGGTCGCGCCGTTGGCGTCGGTCGCCGCCGCCGGTTGTGTGACGACGTCCCCACCCACCGATGACGACAGGGTGACCGCGACCCCGTTCAACGGATTTCCGAGCCCGTCCTTAACGGTCACGGTAATCCCCGAGCTGCCGCCGGCGGTGAAGCTCGGCGTCCCTGCCACGACCGTCGACAAGGTCGCCGACGGCGCCGGGGCCGTAATGTTGAAGAGGCTCGACGTTGCGCTCGTCAGGCCCGACGAGCTCGCGACGAGCGTGTAGCCGCTGCCCGTGTTGTTGATGGCGAGGTCATTGAACGTCGCCACGCCGTTCACCGCCGCTTGAGGGGTGGTGCCCGAAAGCGCTCCGGACCCCGGGTTCGTTCCGATCGCCATGGCCACGCTGGCGGACGAATTCACGTGGTTCCCGAATTGATCGCGTACCTCTACCGTAATGGCCGGGGTGATCGGCGCGTTCGCCTGTGTGTTGCTCGGCTGCGTCGTGAAGGCGAGGACCTTGGCATTGTCGGGGTTGACGGTGACCGTCGCCTGTTGGGTGATCGCCGTGGCGTTGATGGTGGCGGTCACGGTCTTGGACTCGGCGACGGTCGAGGTGAGCGTTCCCGTTGTCGCGCCATTCGCGTCGGTCGTCGACGCCGGCTGTGTCAGCGTGTTGCCGCCGCCCGTCGCAGCGAGCACGACCGTGGCCCCACTGATCGGGTTGCCGCTGCCGTCCTTTGCCGTGACCGTAATGGTCGATCCGGCACCGCCCGCCGTAACGGACGTCGGGGAAGCGGCCACCGTGGAGTTCGTGGCCGACACCGTCGACCCGCTGCTTCCGCCGGCCTTGATCTCGACGGCGAGGAGGCCGGCGTTCTTGCCCGAGCTGAAGGTCGCGGCGATCGTGTTGTCGTTGACGCCCGACTGGGTCTCGAGGTCCGTCGATTCACCCGAGCCGACTTCGCCGATCTCGCTCGATCCGGTGCCGGGGATGACGAACGGGGCATTGGCGCTCACGCCGACCACGCCGAAGCCGACGTTGTTCGCGCTCCCGAACGCCGCCAGGGCCTTGGAGAGGGCGGTCACCGCGTCACCGGCGGTGGTCCCCGTCTGGCCGATCGCGCCGGAGCCGTTCGTCCCCGATTGATCGACGCCGGTCCACTGCGACACCATCCACGTCGCATTGGAGACGCTGCTCGAGAAGGTGATCGTGATCGCGCCGCTCCCGGGCGACGCGCTCATGCCGCGGAACACGACGAGCCGCGATGCCGGTGTGGAGATCGGGTCGTAGTCGACGCTGGCGACCTGCACCCAGGTGCCGATGCCACCGCCGGAGATGGTCGGCGTGAGCGCGCCGGAGCTGCGCCGGCCGAGCACCGCTACCGTCACCAGGGCGTTCGCCGCGGGAGCGATCGAGGCGGTCGTGTAGACGCTTTGATTCGCGGCGTTGGTGCCGGAGGTCAACAGCGTCTGCGCGATCGTACCGCCACCACCGCCGCCGCCCCCGCCCGAAGAGTTGACGGTCACCGTCGCGGTCTGGGCGATCGCCGTGCTGTTGATCGTCGCCGAGATTGTCTTGGTCTCGGCGGTCGTCGAGGTGAAGGTGCTCGTGAAGACGCCGCTGCTGTTCGTCGTCCCCGAACTCGGGGTGAAGGAGTTGCCCGAACCCGTCGAGGCGAGGGCGACGGTGGCGCCGCTGATGGGGTTACTGCTGCCGTCCAGTGCGGTCACGGTGATCGCCGACGAGCCGCTCCCGGCTATGAACGACGTCGGGTTGGCGGACACCGTCGAGTTCGATGCCGAAACGCCGCCACCACCTCCACCGCCGCCGCCTCCTGACGAATGGCACGCCGTGCTCCCGGAGTCGGTGTAAGTCTTCCCGGCTACGGGGATGAACTTCCAGGCGTAGCTGTCATCGTACAGGTAGAGCTTCAGCACACCGAATGTGCTCCCGTCACCGGCCTGATGGAGGGGGAAGAGATTAGTCTCGCTGCCGCCGCCGATCCCGCCAGTTCCTGCGATGATTTCCCTCACGCCGTTGACCGGATCGGACCCACCACTCGGATTCATCGGCGCCAACCGCTCGTAGAAATGGCGGTGTCCGTTGAGGATCAGATCGGCATGCGCGGCATACAGGTCGTTGACGAACTGTCGGACCGTGGTGTAGGAGATGCCGCCGCTCCCGCTGCCGCCCGTGGAGGAGTAGAGCGGGTGGTGGTAATACGCGAGCGTGCATTGATTCGGATGAGCGGCGAGATCCGCCTTCAACCATGTATCCTGCGTACCTCCGGCGTTGGTCGACAGATTGCTGTTCAGGACGATGATGTGCCAGGAGCCCAGGTTGTAGCTGTACCAGCCTTGCCCCGGCGCCCCGGCGACGGCCCCGAAGTACGCGAAGTACGGTGCGGCGCCGGATGTGTTGTATTCGTGATTCCCGGCTGACGGCTTCGTGCGGTACTTGTGGCGACCCCACGTCGGGTCGTAGCAGTTGGCGAACTCGGCGGTCGTGCCGTTGTCATAGGCGTCGTCGCCGAGGTTATAGACGGTCGCCGGATCGGGAACGGCGTCGAGCAGCTTGGCCGTAGCCTCGTCGTTGTTGTTGCTGCAGCTCGAGATGTCGCCGGCGCCGACGAAGATTTGCGGCGGGTTGGCGGTCACGAGTCCGGTGGGCGTCGTATAGAGCGCCCGCACACCGGGGCGCATCGGATTGTCGGTGTCGGTGCAGGCCACAAAGCCGAGGGCCAGGGTCACGACAACCGTCTGGCGGAGGAGGCGGTGCTGGACCGGGCGCATCTTTCATATTCTCCTAGGGGTCGGCTCGCGTAACCGCAACATTTAGGCCATCTTGCGGACCTGAAATCTCTCTTACATCGAGTCTCGGAGGCCCGAGAAGCGTGGTCCTCGGGCCACAGCATGCGGTGCGTCTGTGCTGCAGCCCACAGCATGGGCGGGCCGAATATCGAAGAATTCCCGCTTCGATACCCGAACGGTTCGCCCGGTGGCGAAACGGCGGGGCAGGTGGTGAGATTCCGAGCGCTTGCGGGTGGTGTGGGGAGCGGATTGGGCCTGGTGGCCTGACTGGTCTTCAAAACCAGCTGGGGTTCGCAAGGGCTTCGGTAGGTTCGATTCCTACACGCTCCCGCCATTCCCGTCGGTTCGTACGCTTGGCCGGGTTCCCTTTACCAGGGTGCCGCCGATGCCCGAACGCCTCTACGCCAGGCTCCGAGAGAACGTCAATGTCCGTTTGCGCCGCGGTGCCTGGTACAAGGTGGTCTGCGTCGAAGGCCTCAAGGCGATGCTCGAGGTGAACGGCCGCAACGTGGTCGTCGCCGCCGCCTTGCTCGAGATCGTCAAGCGCCCGCCCCCCCGCTGGACGGTGGTGACGCAGCGTCCCGAAGACGCAAGGAAAGCCCCCACCCTCTCCGAGCGCTACGGCGTATGTCCGAGCTGCGGCGAACGGGCCTCGCTTCCCAGCCGCATGCGCCGCTTGCGTTGCGCCTACTGCAAGTTCGAGTTTGAAGTCGCCTGGGACGAAGCTTACCTGACCTGAACGCTACCGTCATCCTCAACCCGGCCGCCGGTGGCGGCTCGGCCCGGCGTGCCCGGGATCCGCTCGCGCGGGCGTTTCGCCGGGAGGGATGGTCGGTGGAAATTCTCGTTACGGAGCGCCCCGGCCACGCCAGCGAATTGGCGATGGCGGCGGTCCGGGCCGGGGCCGAGCGGGTCATCGCCGTGGGTGGGGACGGGGCGGTGCACGAGGTGGCGAACGGGCTGATCGCCGCGCGGTCGAGCGCCGCGCTGGGCGTCGTTCCGATCGGCACCGGGAACGATTTCGCCAAACTGGTCGGGGTGTATCGTCACAGTCTCGACCGCGCGGTACAGCGCCTTGTCGCCGCCGTGCCGCGTCGGTTCGATGCGGGAAAAGTACTGGACGAGTACTTCGTGAATACGCTGGGCTTCGGTTTCGGGCCCGCCGTCGTCGCGACCCGCAACGCCAGCCCCGCGTTGAAGGGGTTTCTCTCGTACCTGGTGCCCGTGCTGCGTACATTCGCGAGCTTCCGGCCGCCCTGGTTCGACATCCGGGCCGACGCGCATCAAGAAAGCGGGAACATGATGATGGTCGAGGTGTGCAACGGGACGACAGCGGGCGGCAGCTATCGTTTCGCACCGGCGGCCGACCCGCAGGACGGTTTGCTCGACATCTGCATCATCCGGAAGGTCGGCCTGCCGAAGTTTCTCGCCGCCCTGCCGCGCGTCATGCGGGGGACGCACCTCGGAATGAAGGAGGTGACCCTGGTCCGGTCGCGCTCGTTGACGATCCATTCGCCGGAGGCGCCGTTGTTGATGCATCTCGATGGAGAGCTGCGCACGTCGGGAGCGCGGGAGGCCACGGTGACGGTCGAGCCGGGATGTCTGAACGTGTTGGTGGCGGGATGAGGCGACTCGCGATCGTCGCGCTCGGTCTCGCCGCTGGATCCGCCGTGCGCGTGACCGCGCAGGCGCCCGGTGACACCACGCAGCGCGCGGATACGGCGCAGCGCGCCGCCACTCCTGACACGGGGCACCTCGTCGGTCCGATCGGCGCGCTGTGGCGCTCGCTGCTACTCCCCGGCTGGGGCCAGGCCGCGACCGGCCGTAACGTCACCGGCGCGATCTTCGTGGTCTGGGAAGGAACGACGGCATACATGACCCTGAAGGCGGAGCAAGAGGCCAACTACTTCAAGGAATCGAACTCTCCGAACCTGCACGCCAAACGCCAGGAGGTGCAGGATTGGCTCGTGCTCTGGGGGTTCAACCACCTCTTCGCGGGCGCGGAGGCCTTCGTCGCGGCGCATCTCAGGGATTTCCCCAAGGACCTGAAGGTCCAGGCGGTGCCGGGAGGCATGGGCGTGAGCTTCCCCCTGCCGCATCCGTGAGCATCGCTCCGCTCGGCGTCTTCGACTCGGGCATCGGGGGGCTCACCGTCGCCCACGCGATCTTCGAACGCCTGCCACACGAGTCGGTCGTGTACTTCGGTGATACGGCGCGTGTGCCGTACGGCCCGAAGTCTCCCGAGACCGTGCGCCGCTACAGCGGCGAGATTCTCCAGTTCCTGCTGAAGCGCGGGGTGAAGATGGTCGTGGTGGCGTGCAACACGAGCACCGCCCACGCCCTCGACTATCTGCGCAAGCGCTCGCCGGTTCCCGTCATCGGGGTGATCGAGCCGGGGGCGAAGGCCGCCGTGGCCGCGACCCGGAGCGGCCGCATCGGCGTGATCGGCACGGCGGGTACGATCGCGAGCGGCGCCTATGAGCGCGCCATCAGGGCGCTCCGGCCCGACGCGACCGTCATCTCGCAGGCGTGCCCCCTCTTCGTCCCGCTCATCGAGGAAGGGTGGTTCGACCACCCCGCGACGGAGCTCGTGGCGCGCGAATACCTGGAGCCCCTGCGCACGGCCGACGTCGACGTCCTGGTGCTCGGCTGCACGCATTATCCGCTCCTGAAGCCACTGCTCGCACGAGTGCTCGGGCCCGCGGTGCGGCTGATCGACAGCGCCGAGGAGACCGCGGCGGAGGTGGCCCGCGCGCTGCAGGCGGGGGGGCTCACCGCTACGCAACCGAAGCCCGGAACGCACGAGTTCGTCGTGTCGGACGACGAGCCGCGGTTCCGGAGTGTGGGAGCGCGATTCCTGGGCGAACGACTGCAGAGAGTCGAGCTCGCGCCGCTGGGCTGATCACTTCTGCGGAGTGAATGTCTTCAGCTCTACATCGTCCTTCGTCACCACAGCGTACCGTCCACCGTCCAAGAACGCCCCCGGGTTCACGTACGCGCGTCCGTTCCCGACGGGCTCGAGTCGGGGGCGGTGGGTGTGCGCCATGACGATGAGCGACAGCTCAGGGCGCTGCGCGAGCACGCCTTTCGCGTACGCCGCCTGCGCCGCCTCGGCCCGATCGAGCACCGCCTTGTCCTTGGTGCTGTCGGCAAGCGCTCCGGAAAGCCGGTCGGCGATCCAGACCCCGATCGCGGGGTGCAGCGTGCGAAACACCGCGATCGTCGCCGGTTGGCGGAGCAGCCAGTGGAGCAGCTCCCCGCTCCAGTGCTGCTCGGTGAGCCCGTCGCCGTGCACGACCAGCGCCCGGCGTCCCGCGAGGACGAGCTCCGCGGCGCCCGGGTAATAGCGGATCCCCATGTCGTGCCGCAGGAAATCGCCACCCCAGCGGTCGTGATTTCCGCCCAGGAAGGTGACGGGGATGCCGCGCTGCACGAGACCGGCGAGCTTCATGACGGTCGGGAGGTGGCGGCGTGGCACGACGGAGCCGTACTCGAACCAGAAGTCGAAGAGATCGCCGTTGAGGACCAGCTCGTCGCCCGCTTGTGGCACCGTATCCAGGAACGTGTGGAAGGCGCGAGCGACCGACTCCGGGACCTGCCCCAGGTGGGCATCGGCCACGACGAGGCACCGGGTCACAGTCCCAACCTACGGCGAGCCTTTGACTTTTGCCATCGTCCCACGCATTCTCCCGTCAGCATGACCGTCACCCGCGACGATCCGCGCGTCCGGCGCCCGCGCGCTTCCGCGCCCCGCGGGACGCCCGACGGGAGCGGCGCGCGCCCGACGGCCGCGGCCGAGCGGAATCCGGGTGTCCCGCTCGATCTCGACTTGATTCGCGCGATCCGCATCAACAGGAGCGCCGTGGAGCGGCGTGCCGCCACATTGCCGAAGCGCCGCACCGTCAAGAAGGAATGGCAGGCGGCGTGGCTGCTTCGCGCCGTGACGTGCATCGATCTCACCACCCTCCAGGGCGACGACACCCCGGGAAACGTGCTCCGACTCTGCGCCAAGGCGCGGGACCCGATCCGCCACGATCTGATCCAGGCGTTGGGCGTCGAGTCGCTGGGGCTCACCGTCGGCGCGGTGTGCGTCTACCACGCACTCGTGCCGACCGCCGTCCGGGCGCTCGAGGGGAGCGGCATTCCGGTGGCGGCGGTGTCGACCGGATTCCCGGCCGGCCTGAATCCCTTCCCGCAGCGACTTGCCGAGGTGCGCGCGTCGGTGGAGGCGGGCGCCGACGAAATCGATGTCGTGATTACCCGGGCTCACGTGCTGACGGGCGACTGGCCGGGCCTGTACGAGGAGATCCTGGCGTTCCGTGAGGCATGCGGACCCGCGCATATGAAAGTCATCCTCGCCACGGGTGAGCTTGCGACGCTCACCAACGTCGCGCGCGCCAGCCTCGGGGCGATGATGGCGGGCGCCGACTTCATCAAGACGTCGACGGGCAAGGAGCCGGTGAACGCGACGCTTCCCGTGGGGCTCGTCATGACCCGGATGATTCGCGAGTATCTGGACCGCACCGGCTACGCCGTGGGGTTCAAGCCGGCGGGGGGGATCCGCAGCGCCAAGGCGGCCCTCGAGTGGCTCATTCTCATGAAGGAAGAGCTCGGCCTCCCCTGGCTGCACGCCGACCGGTTCCGGCTCGGCGCCTCGGCCCTGCTCACCGACATCGAGCGACAGCTCGAGTACTTCGTCACCGGCCGCTACAGCGCCGCCTACCGGCACCCGATGGTGTGACGTGATATGACCACGACCGTCGCCCGGATCTTCGAGACGATGGAGTGGGGGCCGGCGCCGGAGGCGAGCGGTCCCGCGCTCGACTGGATCCGCGCCAGGAACGGCACGTTCGGGTTGTTCATCGGTGGGGAGTGGGTCGCGCCGGCGGCGGGGGAGCTGTTCGAGACGATCAACCCGGCGACGCGCGCCACGCTGGCGCGTGTCGCGCAGGCGGGGGCGCCCGACGTCGCTGCCGCGGTGCGGGCCGCTCGCGACGCGCACCCCGCGTGGTCCGGGCTCCCGGGACATGCCCGGGCCCGCTACCTCTACGCGCTGGCCCGCGAGGTCCAGAAACACTCGCGGCTCCTCGCAGTGCTCGAGAGTCTCGACAACGGCAAGTCGATCCGCGAGACGCGCGATCTCGACATCCCGCTCGTCGCTCGACACTTCTACCATCACGCCGGCTGGGCCCAGCTCCGCGACACCGAGTTTCCGGGCTACGGGCCCATCGGCGTCGTCGGACAAATCATCCCCTGGAACTTCCCGCTCCTCATGCTGGCGTGGAAGATCGCGCCGGCGCTGGCCGCGGGAAACACGGTGGTGCTGAAGCCGGCCGAGTTCACCCCGCTGACCGCGCTCTGCTTCGCCGAGATCGCGGCACACGCCGGGCTGCCACCCGGCGTGCTCAACGTCATTACGGGCGATGGCCGCACCGGCGCGCTGCTCGTCGAGCATGCCGGGGTCGACAAGATCGCTTTCACCGGCTCGACCGAAGTCGGCCGCCTGATCCGCAAGGCGACGGCGGGGACGGGGAAAACGCTCACCCTCGAGCTCGGCGGTAAGAGTCCTTTCATCGTCTTCGAGGACGCCGACCTCGACAGCGTGGTCGAGGGCGTGGTGGACGCCATCTGGTTCAACCAGGGGCAGGTCTGTTGCGCCGGATCGCGCCTGCTCGTCCAGGAAGGGGTCGCCGAGCGGCTGATTACCAAGCTGCGGGCTCGCATGGAGAAGCTGCGCCTCGGCTCGCCACTCGACAAAGCGGTGGACATGGGCGCCATCGTCGCGCCCGTGCAGCTGGAGCGAATTCGCGGCCTCGTCGACAAGGGCGTCGCCGAAGGCGCCACGATGTGGCAGCCCTCCTGGGCGTGTCCCACCGACGGGTATTTCTATCCGCCGACGCTGTTCACCGACGTCGCCCCCGCCGCCACGATCGCCCAGGTCGAGATCTTCGGCCCGGTCCTCGTCTCGATGACGTTCCGCACGCCGGCCGAGGCGGTGGCCCTGGCGAACAACACCCCCTACGGTCTCGCCGCCTCGGTCTGGACGGAGAACATCAATCTCGCGCTCGACGTCGCGCCGAAGATCAAGGCGGGCGTCGTGTGGATCAACTCGACCAACCTGTTCGACGCCGCCTCGGGATTCGGCGGCTATCGGGAGTCGGGATTCGGGCGGGAGGGTGGCAGGGAGGGGATGTGGGAGTACTTGAAGCCCGCAGGGAACAGCCCCCGGGCCGCCGGCCCGGGGTCAGCCGAGCCAGACTTGCTTCGAGCGGCTGACCCCGGGGCGACGCCCCGGGGTGAACCGTCTCTCCCGCCCGTCGACCGCACCCCCAAGCTCTACATCGGCGGCAAGCAGGTTCGCCCCGATCAGGGCTACAGCCGCCAGATTCGCTCGCCCGACGGTCGCCTGATCGGCGAGGTCGGGGAAGGGAACCGCAAGGACATCCGCGACGCGGTGGAGGCGGCGCATGCCGCGGCGGAGTGGGGTCGTGGGGCGGGACATGTGCGCGCGCAGATCCTCTATTACATCGCCGAGAACCTCTCTTCTCGAACGAACGAGTTCTCCGCCCGGATCGCCGCGATGACGGGAGGAAGCCCAGAGGACGCCCTGCGCGAAGTCGAGGCCACCATCGCGCGGCTCTTCACCTACGCCGCGTGGGCGGACAAGTACGACGGCGCCGTGCACCAAGTGCCGATCCGCGGGGTGACGCTCGCCATGAACGAGGCCATAGGGGTGATCGGGATCGCCGCGCCGCCACTGGCGCCGCTCCTCGGTTTCGTGTCCCTCGTCGCGCCGGCGATCGCCGTGGGCAATACCGTCGTCGCGATCCCCTCGTTCCCCTACCCGCTCGCGGCCACCGACTTCTACAGCGTGCTTGAGACGTCGGACCTCCCCGGCGGCGTGATCAATATTGTGACGGGCGAAACCGATCCGCTGGTCAGGATCCTCGCCGAGCACCTCGACGTCGATGCCGTGTGGTACGCGGGCGGCGCCGCGGGGGCGAAGTCGGTCGAAGAGGCCTCGGCGGGGAACATGAAGCGTACCTGGCTCCCCGGCGCTCGCGATTGGCTCGATCCGCGAGTCGGGGAAGGGCGCGAATTCCTCCGCCACGCCACGCAGGTGAAGAACATCTGGATCCCCTACGGCGAGTGACGTCTGGACCCATCCGTCGATCCCGTCAGCTTCATCGAGCACCGCGTCAACTACTCCGAGACCGATCAGATGGGGTTCGTCTACCACGCGAATTACCTCATCTGGTTGGACATGGCTCGCACGGAACACCTCCGGCGCACCGGGGTGACCTACAAGGACATGGAGCAACGCGGCGTGTTTCTGGCAGTCACCGAAGCACGCATCCGCTACCGCCAAGCCGCCCGCTACGACGATCTCGTTCGCGTTCGCTGCTGGGTGCGTGACATCGCTTCGCGCCGGGTCGTTTTCGGTTACGCCGTGGAGCGCGCCGGCACCGCTGAGCTCCTCGCCACCGCGGAAACCGCGTTGATCGCCCTCGATCGCCGCCACACGCTCGCCCGCGTGCCGGCCGATGTCCTGGGACGCCTGCATGCGATACCCGATCCGGTTCGCCTGTAGTCTCGCCGTCGCGCTCGCCGGGGCCGTGGGGACCGCCGGCGCCCAGGCACCGGCGCAGGTGGACGAAGCGGTCGTCGGCACGATCGCGCATCTCCTGGCCCTCTCCGATGGACGCCAGTACGACGGCGCTGCCCTGGCGCAGGCGCTCCACGCCGACAACCTGACCGTGCGCGTCCAGGCGGCGCTCGCAGCGGGACGCATCGGCGATCCTCAGGCGGTCGATCTGTTGATCCCGGCGCTCAGCGACACGGCGGCCGCGGTGCAGGCGAGTGCCGCCTTCGCCCTCGGACTGTTGAAGAGTCCGCGCGCCGTCGATCCGCTCCTCACCCTGGTTCGCGGCGTTCCGCTGGGGGCGCAGGGGCCGCGGGAGATCGAGGCGGTCACGGCGCTGGCGAAGATCGGCGGGGCGGAAGGTGCGGCGGCAATCCGCACCATCCTGGAGGGCGCCCCCCTCGGCCAGACGGCCGTCTCTCCGGTGGTGAGCACCGCGTTGCGAGAAGCCTGGCGCCTCGGGGCGAGTGCCCCGGTCCCGCAGCTCATCGGGTTCGCCGACAACGCCGATGAGACGGCGCGGGCTCGAGCCCTCTACTCGCTGGGGCGGTTGCACAGCGCGTCGGCGGGCGCCCAGCTGCTCCGCGCACTGAGCGACGCGTCGGACGAATGCCGTGCGATCGCGGCGCGCAGTCTCACGGCGACGCTCGCCGATTCGAGCGGGCTGGGCCGCGCCGCGGTCGCAGCCCGGCTGCGAGCCCTCGTCGCCGACGACAACGAAGGCGTACGAATCAACGCGTTGCGCGCGCTGGCCTCGTTTCGCGGCGACTCTGGCCTGGCCCCCGCCGTCGTGGGCGCGCTCACCGATCCGACGCTCGGGGTCGTAGTCCAGGCGGAGACGACCCTCGGCGCGCTTGGTGGATCGGCGGCGATCGAGGCGCTGCGCCGGCAGCTCGTGAGTACCGTCTTCGGCGTCCGCCGTCAGGCGATCCTCGGTCTCGCCGAGGCCGATAGCGGTTCCGGAAACGCCGCGGCGGCGACGGTGGCCGCCAGCGCGGAATGGCGTTGGCGCAGCGTTGCGGCGGAGGCCTACACGGTGACGAAGAACCGACCCCGGCTGGAGGGGCTGCTCGCCGATCCCGATAGCCGCGTGGTGGCGGCGGCACTCGGCGGCCTCGCGCACACCGTTCCCGACGGCGACGCGGCGCTGGTCGGCCGGGCGCGGGCTTTCCTCACGCACCCCGACCCCGCGGTGCGCAGCGTTGCGGCCGACCTCCTCGCGCACAACCCGTCAGTCGACGATATCGACCGCCTCATGGCTGCGTACACCAGAGCCCAGAACGATCCGTTCAGCGACGCGCGGCTCTCGGCGGTGGGGGCGCTCGCGGCGATCGCCGACCGCGGCGCGGCGCAGCGGGTGCGGGTGGTTCAGGCGTTCGTGAGTGGGACGCGTCGTCCCGACGACTATCTGGTGCGGCGCCTCGCCGCCGCACGGCTCACCGAAGCGGCGGACGCCTGGGGGTCGGGCGCCGGGCCGATCGCGACGGGAAAGACCGACGCCGAGTACCGCGATATCGTGCGGCGCTACCTCCTGCCCGCGGCGACGGGACAGCCGAACCCGCGGGTCACCATCGAGACCGACCGCGGTGTCCTGACGATCGAGCTGTTCCCGGCGCAGGCGCCGCTGACCGTGGCGGCGTTTCTCGCGCTCGTCGATCGCCGCTATTTCGACGGCGAGACGTGGCATCGCGTCGTGCCCAACTTCGTCGTTCAGGCAGGGGATCCGCGCGGCGACGGATGGGGTGGCCCTGGTACGGTGCTGCGTGACGAGGTCAATCCGCTGCATTACACGACGGGGTCGGTCGGGATGGCCCTGTCGGGCCCGGACACCGGCGGCAGCCAGTTCTTCATCACCTGCTCCGATCAACCTCACCTCGACGGCACGTACACCCTCTTCGGGCGCCTGAGCGGCGACGCGCGCGTGCTGCAGGCGCTCGCGCAGGGGGACCGGATCCGGAGCATCCACCGGTGAGCGCGTGGCGCGTAGCGAGGCTCGTGGTGCCGCTGCTCGCCGTGGGCGCCGGGCCAGGCATCCTCGCCGCGCAGTACGGTTACTTCGGGCAGAACAAGATTCAGTACCAGAGTTTCGCGTGGCGCGTCCTCCCCGGCGAACACGTCGACCTCTATTTCTATCCCGAGGAAGAGGAGCTGGCCCGCGTCGCGCTGGCGTATGCCGAGGAGAGCTACGGCGTGCTGGAACGGCGCTTCAGCCATGCGGTACAGCACCGGATTCCGCTGATCATCTACGCATCGCACACCGATTTCGAGCAGACCAACGTCCTGCCGTACGCGCCTCCCGAAGAGCTGCTCGGCGTGACGGATTTCCTGAAGCGGCGCGTGACGTTGCCGTTCACCGGAAACTACGCCGATTTCCGCCACACGCTGCGGCACGAGCTGGTGCACGTCTTCCAGCTCTCGCTCGAGACCGAGGCGTACCAGCGCTTCCCGCGCACCACGCACGTCGGCCTGCCGCTGTGGTGGACGGAGGGACTCGCCGAATACTTCTCCGCCGGCGAGGACGCGCGCGACGAAATGATTCTGCGCGAGCTGACCGTGTCCGGGCGGCTGCCCACGCTGCCGCAGCTCGGCGCGGTCGGGGGCGGAATCATCTATCCCATTGGCGGGAGCATCCTGCGCTATCTCGGCACGACGTACGGCGACTGGCGGATCGCCTCGCTGTATCACGACATCTGGAAGTACCAGTCGCTCGACGACGCGCTGAAGGAGTTGTACGGACGCTCGCTCGCCCAGCTCTCCGACGAATGGCAGTACTGGATGCGCCGCCGTTATTACGCCGATGTGGCGGTGAGCAAGCCGCTGGCGCTGACGGCATCGCTGATCACGCGGCTCGCGATCAAGCCGACCGCCTACCGCCTCCCGGGCGACACGACGACACGGGTGGTGTATTTCTCTCCAGCGGACGGATACGCAGGCATCTACAGCCGGAGCCTCGACGGGCGTGAGACGCACGTCGTGGTGCAGGGTGAGCGCACGCCGCAGTTCGAGTCGTTCCATTACTTCGAGTCGCGCATCGGCGTGAACCCGGCGGGGATCGCCGTATTCGGCAGCCGCTTCGAGTCGCGCGATGCGCTGATGTTCTGGGACCTGCGGAGCGGGAAGCTCGTGGGCCGCTACCAGTTTCCGGGCATCGTCTCGATCCTGTCCCCGACCTGGGCGCCGGACGGGCGCAGCGTGGTGTTCAGCGGGCTCGCCGTGTCCGGCTACTCGGACCTGTATCGGCTGTGGCTCGAGGACGGCCGGCTGGAGCGGCTCACGTCCGATCGCTATCAGGACACCGATCCCTCGGTGAGCCCCGACGGGCGTACGGTGGTGTTCGCGTCCGACCGCACGCCGTTCGGCGCTCAGGGGGCCAAGAATCTCTTCCTGCTCGACCTCGCGACGGGGACGGTGCGCTACCTGACCTACGGGAACTGGCAGGACGAGTCGCCGCGCTGGGCTTCAACGGGCCGCATCTGGTTCACGAGCGACCGCGACGGCTCGCTGCAGATCTACTCGGTCGATTCGGCGGGCACCGGACGGCGCGAAACCGCGGCGCTCGGCGGGGCGTTCGATCCGCAATTCGTCGACAGCGCCGCGGGGTTCGTGTTCGGCGGATTCGCCGATCTCTCGTTCAACCTGTACCACGCATCCGAGCGCCCGGACAGCGGTCCGCCCGGCGTCGCACTCGACAGCGCGGCCCCGCCGGCGACATGGCAGTGGCCCGAGCTGAGCGAGCCCGCCGTCGCGCAGGCCGCGGCGACGCCCTACAAGCAGCACTACGGGCTCGACATCGCGGCCGGAGAAGCGGCGGTCGCTCCGGGACTCGGCTCCGAACAGGGAGCGGTGCTGCTGTTCAGCGATCTGCTGAACGACCATCAGCTCATCGGCACGGTGTCGTCGTTCGCGTACTCGGGCAGCGGCGTCGGCAACCTGCTCGACAACATCTCCGGCTCGGTCTTCTACCTGAATCAGACCCACCGCACCAACTGGGGAGTCGGTGCGTATCGCCTGCGCGGGCTGTTCTACGAAAACGATTTTACGAGCCTGTTTCAGGAGACGGCCTACGGGGTGTTGGGGCAGCTGCGCTATCCGCTATCCCGGTTCCGGCGCCTCGAGGCGGAGTTCCGGCTCGAGCACTCCGATCGCTTCGACTACGCGTCGAGCGCCGTGAGCGAGCCGCGCCGCGTCGCCTGGCTCGCCGCCAACTATCTCACCTATGTCAAGGACAACAGCCTGTGGTTGCCGACGGGGCCGATCGACGGCGAGCGTTATACTGCCACCGCCGGACTCGTCAACGACGTGAACCACGGCCGCTTCGATTCCTACGTCCTGTCCGGAGACTACCGGCACTATTACCGTACGACGCGCCGCAGCGCCTTCGCCATCCGCGCGCTCGGCTACTGGGGGGGAGGAGATCGGCCACGGTTGATCAACATCGGCGGGTCGTGGGGCCTGCGCGGCTATCCGTTCTTCGGATACGTCTCGGGGACGCGGGCGTGGCTCCTGTCGGGGGAGTGGCGCTTCCCGATCACCGACTACATGTCGCTCGGGTTCCCGTTCGGCACGGCGCAACTGCCGGGCGTCCAGGGCGCGTTGTTCAGCGACTTGGGGCGGGCGTGGACGCCGACGACGCTCGATCGGGGGACGCTCGGCAGCTGGGGGCTCGGGCTGCGGCTGCCGTTCGCCGACGTGCTCGTGCTGCGGCTCGATCTCGGATGGCGCTATCATCGGGGCGACATCACGACGTACGGCCTGCCGACGCGCGACCGGGGTCCGCACTTCGTCGATTTCTTCTTCGGCTTCAACTTTTGAGCCGCCCCCGGTTGCTTGACCGCCTCCGCGCCGGTTCCTACATTGCCGCGTGTGTCGCCCTGACGGCCTGCCACGGGCACCTGGCGCCGCTCGTGCCCGAGCCGCTGGCGCCGGTGGCGGCCGACAGCATCGCCGTCTGGACCGCGCCGAACGGCCCCACGCGACCCGTCGCGCTCCGGTTCAAGTGGACCTATCGCGACAATCGGCGCAGCGGGGGCGGGCATGGCACGTTGCGCATCGCGCCGCCCGATTCGATGCGGATCGATTGGGCGTCGGCATTGAGCATCAAGAGCGGCGCGACGGTCGTGATCGGCGATTCGCTGCGCTGGGCGGATCCCAAGGAGGACTACCCGTCGTCGACGTCCCAGGCCATCCAGCTCGTCTGGACCGCGCTGGGGATCGTCCGCCCGCCGGACTCCGCAACGGTGACGACGGGGATGCGCGATTCGACGGGTGCGGTGTGGCGCTACGCCAGAGATCGCGACACGGTGTCGTTCCGCCTCACGGGGACGGGGACGCCACGGACGTTGCAGGGAGAGTGGCGGCGCGACGGCAAGTTGATGGCGCGCAGCCGCACACAACTCGCAGCCGGGGGACTGCCGCAGGGCACGCGCGTGGACGTGCCGGAGAGGTCGGCCCGGTTTGAAATCACGTTCGTGGCGGTGGATTCGACGGCAACGTTCGCTCCGGCGTTGTGGCGCAGCCGTCGCTAGCATGCTGGTGCTGTGCCTCGCCGGTTGCCTGTACGGGTTCGCCGGCGGCGGATTACCCAACATCAAGACGGTGGCGATCCTGCCGTTCGACAACGAGACCCCGGAGCCCGCGCTGACGACCGAGGTGGCCACCGCGGTGCACCAGGCCATCGAAGATCGGCTGGGGCTGCGCCCGGCCGGTGAGCAGTCCGCCGATGCGGTGGTGCGCGGCCGCATCTCCCGCTACGATGCCGACCTTCCCCTCGCCATTCAGGCGGGCACCGGCCAGGCCAACGTGACCCGTCGCCAGGTCCAGATCACCGTCGACATCGCCGTCGTCGATCAGCGCGACGGCAAGACGCTGTGGCAACACCAGGGTCTCACCGTCACGGGCGATTACCAGCCGCCGTCGGAAGCGGATGGGCGCAAGGTGGCGCTCGACAAGCTGGTCACCGAAATCGTCACCGGGGCACAGTCGCAATGGTGAGACTCCGGAGCGACCGGCGTGGCGCGAGCACCATGGGGTGCCTGCTCTCGCTGCTCGTGCTCGTGGCCGTGTTGTATTACGGCGTGAACGTCGGCGAGGTGTACTTCCGCTATTACCGGTTACTCGACGAGATGCAGTCACAGGCGCGCGTCGCGGCGGCGCTCGACAACGGCACAATCCAGCGGCGCCTCGCGGCCGCGATTCAGGAGATCGGACTTCCCGACGATGCCGGCAACAACCTCGAGATCAGCCGCTCGGCAGCGCCGCGTCAGATCACGATCGAGTCCGACTACTCCGAGACGGTGAACCTGCCGCTCTTCGTGCACACCTTCCACCTGCATCCCAAGGCGACCGAGCCGCTCTGAACACCGCGGGCAAGATCAGGACGCGCGGTGCCGCCGCCGCCTGGCGTGCGGCCCAGGGTGGTCCCGTCGTATTCACGAACGGCGTGTTCGATGTGTTGCACGTCGGGCACATCGCGCTGCTGGAGGCGGCGCGCGCCGAGGGCCAGGCCTTGGTCGTCGGTGTCAACGACGATGCATCGGCGCGGCGCCTGGGAAAGGGGGCCGACCGGCCGCACGTCCCGGCGGCCGAGCGCGCCCGGCTGCTGGCGGCGCTCGATGCCGTCGATTGCGTGGTCGTGTTCTCCGAGGAGACGCCGCTCGAGCTGATCCGCGCCCTGCACCCCGACGTGTTGGTGAAAGGCGCCGATTACGAGCCGGCGCAGATCGTCGGCGCGGCAGACGTCGAAGGGTGGGGCGGCCGGGTCGTGCGCGTCCCCCTGTTGCCGGGGCGTTCGACCACGGACCTCGTCAATCGGATCCGGAACTCGACGCAGCGATGACGGACAACCGATAACCCATCAACCGACGATACCGTTGCCTCTCCTCATCGCCACCAGAAATCCGGGCAAGGCAAGAGAGATCCGCGATCTCTTCGCCGGCCTGCCGATCCCGATCGTCTTTCCCGAAGAAGTCGAGCTGAAGCGTCTCCCCGAAGAGGAGGATCTCGAGCAGGCGGACACCTACCTCGGCAACGCAGTGGCCAAGGCGCGCTACTTCGCCGGCCGGAGCGGTCTCCCGACGGTCGCCGATGATTCCGGGATCGAGGTCGACGCGCTCCACGGGGCGCCGGGGGTCCATTCGGCGCGATTCGCGCTCGAGGCGGGAGCGGTGACGCCGGGTCAGGACCTCGATGCGGCGAACAACGCGCTCCTGCTCGAGCGGCTGCGCGGCATCCCCGACGCGGCGCGCACGGCGCGTTATCGCTGCGTGGTGGCACACCTCGATAGCGCGGCGACGCCGCCGGAAGTCGTCGAGGCGACGTGCGAGGGGCGGATCCTGTCGGCCCCCGCCGGGTCGGGCGGGTTCGGCTACGATCCCTTGTTCTTCTCGACGGAGCTGGGCCGGGGGTTCGGCGAGGTGCCGGCCGCGATGAAACACCGGGTGAGCCATCGAGGCCGGGCGTTCCGGGCGTTGATCGAGGTGCTGTTGCGGCGGCAGCTCCAGATGAAGCGGCCGGCGGAGCTGTCGGGATGAGGCTTGCCGCTGTGTTCGGGTTATGGTGCTGCGCCGCCTGCCGGACAACCGATGCGCCGGCGGCAGGTATCTTTTCCGGTGACTTCGTCCTGGTGCGCGAGAGTGATTGGTCGGCCGGGCAGGCCTGCCAGTACGTGGCATCGGTCGATCAAACCGTCTGCAGCTGGGGGCGCCTGTCCGTCACGGTGGACTCCGTCGCGCGATCGGTGTTCGGGAGCGATGTGCACCAGGGAGACCGGCTTGGGCCGGTGGTGCACCAGGACTCGGTCGTGTACGCCGTGCGGTTCGGCGCGGGCAACGGCTGTTCCATGTTCATCGCGGGCAATACGGTGAAGCCCAATGGCCCGGGGGTTCTGGCGACGGACACGCTCCAGTTCGTCGGGTACACGTTGTTGGGAGACACCGTGCGCTGGGTGTATGCGGGAACACAGGTCACACAACCCCGGGCGTGCGGGTGAAGCGCCTGCGGCTTGAGCAACGGGTTAGATTTTCACTTTCCCTGTCCCAAGGGCGCGCATGTTCGTCCTGCTGATCATCGGGGGGACGATTTGCTGCGTGGTGTACCTCGCGACTCGACACCGGTCCGCGGAAAGTGCCAACGCGACGGAGGCGGAGCTGCAGCGTGAGGTGACGGGGTTGCGCGACGAGCTGGACGGGGTGCGCCAGGAGATGGCGGAGCTCGCCGAGCGGGTGGATTTCGCCGAGCGCATGCTGGCGAAGCAGCGGGAGTCGGAGCGGCTGTCTCCGCCGAAGCCGTAGCGGTCGCTAGATTGGCGTGAGGTTGGACGGGGCGTGGCGCAGTCCGGTAGCGCGTCTGGTTTGGGACCAGAAGGTCCCGGGTTCGAATCCCGGCGCCCCGATGAGTTACAGATAGTCGGACAGATTCAGACTTTGGATTCCCGCAACCCTGCTAAGCAGGCCCGCCCATGACCGTGGGGGGTGACGCTAGGCCCAACAAGGATTGGCTGCTGCTCTGGGCCCCAAACGCCCACTCCGACTTGCAGTGGGCGAAAGCGCAGAGTTGGAATGGTCGAGCGGGTGGATGTGCATCCTGTCGGATTCGCTCACCGCGTGTCAGTATTGGGGGACATGACAGTCATTGGCCCGGGGGAGTTCCTCTACCGAGATAAGAAGCTCGGGGACACGCAGGCGATCACCATCGCCACGGCACACGACGTTTTCGCTCCCACATCCACCACCATGCTGTTGCTGCGAGCGGCCCGCCGGACCCTCGTGCCGTATCCGCGTTCCGTGCTCGACCTCGGGTGCGGCTGTGGCGTCGTGGCGCTGGTCCTGGCCCATCATCTCCCGCCGGGAACCAGCATCTGCGCCTCCGACTTGAGTGCCGCGGCGGTCCGCCTGACGCGTGACAACGCACGCCGCCACGGCATCACGATCGACTGCCGCTGCGGCAGCCTGTTCGAGCCGTGGCACGGACAGCAGTTCGACCTCATCATGGATGACGTCGCGGGAGTGGCCGAGCCGCTCGACCGAATCTCGGGTTGGTATCCGGAGGCGGTGCCGAGCGGTTGCGGCCCCGATGGCACGCGCTGGATTCTGCAGGTTCTCGACGAAGCGGCGGATCGCCTCACCCCGGCTGGCCAGCTGCTGTTCCCCGGAGGAACCCTAGCCCGGGAGGGTGAGGTGCTGGAGCGGGCGAGGAGCCGCTTCGCTACGGTGGTCCAGCTCGAGGAGCAGTGGTATCCGTTGAGCGAGGAGCTGCTCGCGCACGGCGCACTACTCGACGAGCTCCAACAGGCTGGTCGAATCAATCTCGAGAAACGCGGCAGCCGCCTCTGCTGGTCAGCGAGAATCTATCTGGCAAAGCGCCATTGAGGCCCGGCACGACAGCGCCCCAGGAACCATTCAACAAGCCATGATGATCGCTGGTCGTCCGGTTCTGATTTTGTGTTAGCCTCCCACCTTTCACGAAATGCCTGACACGGCGATGCCGCGCGGTGGTCATGCGGTCTTTGCCGCGACCATGATCTTCCTCGGAATCCTGGGCCTGATCAAGGGTGATTTCGCGCCGATATGGCAGCCGACGCCCCAAGGTCTGCCCGCGCGCGAGGTGCTGGTTTATCTCTGCGCCGTCATTTCCCTCGCAGCCGGCATCGGCCTGCTCTGGCCGCGCGCAGCCGCCGCCGCTTCCCGCGTGCTGCTCATCTATCTCTTGGTATGGCTGCTGTTCTTCAGAGTGGCCCACATTCTCGTCGCTCCGACTGCGCAGGATACGTGGTCAGGCTGCGGTGAGACCGCGGTGGTCGTTGCGGGGGCCTGGGTGCTGTACGCGTGGTTCGCTGGTGACTGGGACAAGCAGCGCCTCGGTTTCGCCATCGGCGATAACGGTCTGCGCATCGCGAGAGTGCTCTATGGCCTGGCCATGATCCCCTTTGGCCTGGCCCATTTCCGTTATCTGAAAGAGACCGCCGCGCTCGTGCCTGGCTGGCTGCCATGGCACCTGGCCTGGGTGTATTTCACTGGCTGCGCCTTCATCGCGGCGGGAATGGCAGTGCTCATCGGTCCGTACGCACGGCTGGCTGCGATGCTGTCGGCGCTGCAACTGGGCTTGTTCACGCTGCTGGTGTGGATACCGATCGTGGCGGCAGCCCCCAACGCTTTCCAATGGAGCGAGTTCGTCATCTCGGTGACGGTGACGGCCGCCGCCTGGGTGGTGGCGGATTCCTACAGGCCCGAGTCGCCGCGGCCACGCGTGAGCGCTGGCGGCTCCGGCGACCAGTCCTGAACAAGACGGGCCGGCGCTCGAGGAGAGCCGGCCCGTTGTTTCATCAGCGCAACGGCCCGTTACCTGGTCGAATCCTTGGGCTCGTGTGCAGCTTCGTGTTCCGCCCGACGAATCTCGCTGTTGGCCGCGTCCTGTGCCTTGTCCGCATCCTTCGCGGTCAGGCCGAGACTCTGGAGCGTCTTCCCGATGCTCATGCCGGACTTCAATCCGTCGAGGATCGCCGGGGTGGTGATCTTGGGATCCTTTTTCCCCAGGTTCTCTGCGAGGACGTTGGCGGCGATGAACTGGCCGCGCGTGAGCTTCGGGTTTACAGCCACCGCTGCCTTGAACGCACTCTCGAGCGCTTCCGGCGTCGTATTCAGCTTCGCCGCGATTCCCCGAAAGCTTGTCACCTTCGGCGCGGATGTCCGCTGCGATGTGGATGGCCGCGTCGTGCTCCGGATGTGCGAGGTCGCCACGGATTGTGTGTGCGTTGCAGCTTGCGCCGCGGCCGTCGCATAGCTGAACAGGGCGAGACCCGACAGAAGGGTCGTCGCGCGGACGACTTGTGTGAGGTACCGCATCGTGCTTCCTCCATCCTGTGAGACTGATGACCCCCTTGGCACAAGGACTGGGGAACTGCATCACCCGTCACGACGGTGACCGGGGTCACCGGATCTGCTCCCGGCAGCGCGGGTAGGACTACGCCACAACTCGATTCGAGCCGTCCGTGCGTGTTCAGACCAGCCTCCTCGTGTTGCTCACCGGGGGACTTGCCTTCCCCATGTCAGCGCAATCCGTCAGCGCCGGGGTGACCGCCGGTTTCGCGCACTTCAACGCCGCCCAGTCCGAGCAGATGTTTACGGGGATCGTGCAGGTCCACCTGCGCTCCTGGCTCAGTCTCTCGGCCATTCCCTCGCTGGTGCGCGTGTCGGATTCGAGCGCCGGACAAACGGTGACGCAGAGCGGTCTCGGAGACCTGCCGCTCGTCGTCGCCACGGATCACACCCTCCCAGGCGTATGGTCTCCGGTAATCGGCGCCGCCCTGGTCGCGACACTGCCGACGGGGAGCTCGAGCTGCGGACTGGGAAGTGGAGAGACCGGAGTCGGTCTCGACGGTGGACTCACCGTGGCGCCGGCCGAGCAGTGGCAGCTGTCGGCCAGTGCGAGCCGCAATCTCGGCGGCTTGGGCTCGCAGTCGGTGTTGAGCGCGCCCCGCGCCACCGCACTCCGCCTGGAGAGCGCCTACGGCATCAACGATCGGTGGACCGCGGGACTTGCGTTCGGTGCCGACGTCGGAGCGACGGATTCTACCCAGGCCCTCAGTCGAGTGATCGGAGCGGGGGGGAGCTACCGGATCGCGGGGGATATGGCAGTCACGCTCGATGCGACGCGGGGCCTCACGAGCGCATCGCCACAGTGGGTGTTGTCGGTGGGGCTTGGGACAGTGTTCGTAGGACCCTCGCCCGTCAATCCGACATCCCCATTGCGACGGCTGCGAACGGGCTTCGTGGGTGGCGTGAAGCGGACCCGGAGCGCCACAAAGGCAGGGACCGCAAGCTGCTAACTGGGCGGCTCGATTTCCGTGCCATCGGTCAGGCTGGTCAGCAGCTTGGTCGAATAGAACACGGCGCGCCCCCTCAGGCCTTCGAGCTCCACCTCGGCCTTTTCCGTCACGAGATCAAGGGCCCGCGCCATCCTCAGGTGATAACCGAGCTCGGCTAGCGCGCCGAGCGTCCGGTCGAGACACGCCGCGAACATGCGGCGGCTGCCCATTCCGGCTCCGCGGGCGATGCGGCTCGACGCGATCAGCGCCGCACTCCACAGTTGCGCCGACAGCTCGGGGTCTGCCTCCTCGATCCGCTTCAGGACTGCGTGCGTGCGCAGCGTGAGGTCGTGGCAAACGCGAAAGGCGTCGAGCTGCTCGTAGGGGTGCATGCCACACGGTACTGATCACCGCCCCGAGCGCGTCATCGAATTCGTGCCGCCGGGATCAAATTCACGCATCGAAGTCGGCGGTTGATGGGGGGCTGACCTGGCTCTACGTTAAGACCGTGCGTTGGGTCGCCGTCCGCACGATCGATGCATCGCCCGACCGCGTCTTCCGGACCGTGGCCGATCCGGAAGAGTTCCATCGCGCAATCCCCGATGGGGTGAAGGTCGAGTATCTCACGACGCAGCGTAGCGGCGTCGGCACGAAATTCCGCGCCACCCGGATGAACCGGGGAAAGCCGGCGACGTTCGATCAGGAAGTCATCGAGTACGATCCCGGACGGCATATCCGCATGGACAACACGACGCACGGCACCTTGTGGGCCGGGAGGTTCGATGTCGCAGAGAAGAACGGCCAGTCGCTGCTTACCTTGACCATGGACTCGCAGGCCGATCGCTGGCTGGCACGCCTTACGACCCGGCTCATCGCCCCCATGGTGCAGAAGGCGCTCGAGAAGGACATGGACGCCGTGAAAGACTACTGCGAGCGATGAGTCGCCGCGATGACACCCCCGGCGCGGATCTTTCGCACGCCGACCAACCGCACTCCCTCGATTGGATGTTCCACGACATAGGTCAGCGCCGTCACCATCTGTTCCAGCGTGACCAAGCCGAGGCGCTCGGCGCGGTGACGCGTCCAGGGAATCAACGACGCCAGCCAATAGAGCGGTAGCAGCACGACCGGCCAGCGGTGACCGGGGCCGAGCACGTACCAGGGGCGGAGCATGGTCGCGTTGAGGCCGGACTGCGCGATCAGCTTCTCGGCTTCCTGCCGTGTCCGCCAGTACGCCTTCATCACGGGCGCCGGGTGGGCGACGGAGACGTAGACGAAGTGGCGGACATGGGCCGCGCTCGCCGCGGCCAGGGCGGCGCGAACCGACGTGAGGTCGATGGTGCGGAATTGCCCGGCCTTGGCCGGGCCCGGGTGGGAGACGCCCACCAGGTGGACGAACGTGTCCGCCGGGGCGACGTGCTCGGTGTACGTCTTCTCATCGAGCGCGTCGCCGATGATGGGCGTGACGTCGCGGGGCAGTTTCGCGGCCGAGGCGCGGCGCACGAGGGCCGTCACGTGATGCCCGCGTCGGACGAGCTGGGTGGCGAGCGCGCTCCCCAGGTAGCCGGTGCCACCGGTGAGAAAGACGTGCCGTCGAGCACTCATCTGAGGAGTAAAGATATGACGGAGCAGGCGCCATGCTGAACGAGGTGATGGCGCGCGATGTCGGTCCCTCGCACATCGACATCGCCTACGAGCGGCGCGGCGACCCGGCGCGCCCAACGGTGCTGCTCGTCATGGGTCTTTCGGCTCAGATGGTGAACTGGCCGTCGGGGTTTGTCGATACCCTCGTCAATCGCGGCCTCCACGCCGTGCGCTTCGACAACCGCGATGCCGGGCACTCCACTCATGTGCGCGATGCACCACCGGCCGACCTGCCGGCGGCCTTGAGGGGCGATCTGTCTTCGGCGTCGTACACGCTCTCCGACATGGCCGCCGACGCGGTCGGTCTCCTCGACGCCCTGCAGGTCGGTGCCGCGCACGTGGTGGGAGCCTCGTTGGGCGGTGCGATCGCGCAGACGATGGCGATCGAACACCCGAAGCGGGTGCGATCGCTCACCTCGATGATGTCCACGACCGGCGACATGAGGGTCGGGCAGGCCCACCCCGAAACGATGCAGGCGCTGTTCGGAGGCCCACCGGCCCATACGCGTGAAGAGGTGGTCGCACGCGCCGTGCGTGCGTTTTCGATCGTTGGCTCGCCGGCGTACCCGGTCGACCCGGCCGCTGTGGCCGAGGTCGCAGCATTGGCATACGACCGCGACCACGACCCGGCGGCAATCGCACGCCAGGCCGTTGCGTCGGTCGCGTCCGGCGACCGTACCGCGCTGCTGCGAGGTCTCGACGTCCCGACGCTCGTGCTGCACGGGCTGGCCGATACGTTGTGCGACCCGAGCGGCGCTCGCGCCACGGCGGCCGCCATTTCCGGTGCCGAGCTCGTGCTCATCGAGGGGATGGGGCACAACATCCCGCCCGGTCTGTGGGAACACATCGCTGACCACATCGCCGCGGTGGTGCGGCGGGGCGAGGCGCGGGGGGGAGCGTGCTGAACCGGGGGGCGCCGGCACTCGTTCTCGCGGCAGCCGTTGCCGTCACGCGGTGCAGCGTCCCGCCACCCGTGACGCCCACGTTATCCGCGCTCGCAAAACTCCAGGCGCTGACCGATTCCGGCAAAGAGCTGCCCCGGCCCAGGCTGTCAGGCGGCGCCGACACGAACTCCGCGCAAGCCTACTATGAGGTGGCAGAGCCGCTCGTCCGCTACGGTCTCAAGCTCGACACGGCCGAGATGGCCCTCTATTGGGCGTCGCGGCTCGCGCCGGAGTGGCCGGACCCGATCTACGCCCGGTCCCTGATTCCGCTCGATGCCATCCGCCGGGACGCGTTCCAAACGTGGCAGCAGACGCGGTCGACGCAGGCGGTGAAGAAGCTCGCTCTCAGCGACCAGCAGATTCGCGTCATCGACTCGCTGCAACGCATCGCCTGGGATCGCAATCCCTTCCTGTACAGCGAGCTCGAGTTCCGAAGTTTCTTCCCGGGCCGGCGACGCGATGCGGCGCAGGACGGCTACTACATGTTTTCCATGCGGCGGTTCGCGGCGGCGGAGAGTCTCTTCGCCGTCCGCCTCAAGAAGCACCCGGAGGACTTCCCGGTCCGGACCTACCGGGCGCGCGCGCTGTTTTACCTCGGCCGCTACGACGACGCGGTCGTCGAGCTCGAGGCCGCGCGCGACACGATCCGTCGCCGCGAGATCGAGCATCGCTTGCCGATGCTGTTTTCGGTCGAGATGTACGAGTTCGCCATCGGGATCACTCGGGTCCAGCAGGACGATTTTCCCGCGGCCAAAGCGGCGTTCGAGCGGGCGTTGATCGAGAATCTCGGGTTCTACTGGGCTCACGTGCGGTTGGCCGGCGCGGCGGTCGCGTTGCACGACACGGCAGAGGCGATCTCGGAGCTGGCGGTGGCGGTCGAAATCGAGGGAGGAGATCCCGTCCTGCGCATGTTCTATGGCGCCGTGCTGCGGACGGCAGGGCAGTTTGTCGAAGCCGAGCAGCAGCTGAAGCAGGCGATCGCGCTGGATCCATGGTATGCCGCGCCCCATTTCCAGCTCGCCTACGCCTACCATCAGCGAGGGATGAGGGACGCGGCGATCGAGCAGTATCGGCTGTTCCTGGCCCGCTCGGCGCGTGACGATCCGTCGCGCGGCGCGGCGATGAACGCGCTCGCTCTGCTCACGGGCGCGAAACCGGATTCCCGCTGAGTGCTGAGTGCGGATGCGGAAGGCGATTGGCTTCTCGAATCCCTATCCGCTACAATACCAGTCGACGACTCGCCTTCGCGTCGTCTTGATTTCGATCGGTAGTCGGCGCCCGTAGCTCAGTTGGACAGAGCATCGGCCTTCTAAGGAACCTCAATCACAAAGCCACCGGACCCCACCGGTGGCTTTTGTGCTCAAATGCACCCCCTATCCCTCACCATTCCGCATGTCTGTGGCAAACAATGGCAAACGGAAATCGCGTCGGAATTGGGGACGACATCAGAGCATCGGCTCGGCTTCAGAACACCGGCCCGGGTCGCCGATGCGCCCGGCAGGGAACCGGACAAACAATGGCAAACGAAA
>JAWOLH010000022.1:0-89157 GCA_033853695.1 Gemmatimonadales bacterium
ACGTGAGTGGAACGGTGACGTCGGGATCCGGGGCCTACGTGCGCGTCTTCCAGGCCCCGTCGGGCGCGGGGTTCTCGCTGCACTTCACGCGGGACGGCTCGACGGCACTGCCGTCCGCGCTCGTGCCACGGCTCGACATCATCCGGATTCGCTGATCGCGGAGGGGGCGGCGGTCACACCTCGAGGCGGTCGCCTTCCCGCGCCACGAGCGCGTACAGCACCGGCATCAACAGGATGCTGATGACGAGCTGCGACAGCATGCCGCCGACGATCACCATCGCGAACGGGCGCTGCGAGTCCGTGCCGACCCCGTGCGCCATGGCGGCGGGGAGGAGGCCCAGTGCCGCCACGATCGCGGTCATCATGATGGGGCGCAGTCGCAGGATCGCCGCTTCTCGAGTCGCCTCGGTGATGCCCTTGCCGTCCTTGCGCAGCTCGTTGGCGTAGGAGACATACACCACCGCGGTCTGCACGGAGACGCCGAAGAGCGCCAGGAACCCGATTCCCGATGACACCGAGAACGGGGTGCCGGTGAGCCACAAGGCGAGAATCCCGCCCAACGGGGCCGACAACAGCACGCCGAGCACGGCGATCAGGGGGAACTTGATGTTGCTGTAGAGCCCGAACAGGATCAGAAAGATCAAGAGCAGGGTCAGGGGCACGATCAGGCGCAGCTGGCTGCGCGAGGCTGTGTATTCCTGATACTCCCCCCCCCACACCACGCGATAGCCGGTGGGTACGCGGACCCGGGCGGCGACCACGCGCTGGGCGTCGCGCACCGCGCTCGCCAGGTCCCTCCCTTGCACCGAATACTGCACGCCGATGAACCGCGAGTTGTCCTGCCGGTAGATGAACGACGCGCCGTTCGCCACCCGGAGGGTCGCGAGCTCCTTGAGCGGGATGTGCTGGCCACCGGGCGTCGCCACGGGGATGTTGCCGATCGCCTCGGGAGTCTCACGAAACTGCGGCTGCAGGCGGACCACCAGGTCGAACAGCCGCTCCCCCTGCACGACCTGCGTCGCCGCCGTTCCACCCACGGCGGCCTCGATCAGATTGTTGATGTCGGCGACGTTCAGCCCGTAGCGCGCGATCTTTTGCCGGTCGGGGACGACCGCGAGGCTCGGTTGTCCGAGCTCCTCGACCAACGTCAATTGCGTGACGCCGGGCACCCCTTCCAGCGACCGCTTGATCGCGGTGCCCAGCGTTTGCAGCGTGTCCAGGTCCGCGCCGAACACCTTGACGTCGAGGGCGCTCTTCAACCCGGTCTCCGCCTCGTCCACCGCGTCTTCGGCGGGCTGCGTGTAATTGAAAATGATCCCGGGAAACGTCTCGAGACGGCGATCGATGGCGGCGATGAGCTGTTCCTTCGTGCGGAGCGGTCCGGTCCACGCTCCGTACGGCTTCAATCCCACGTAGAACTCGGCGTTGAAGAAGCCCGTAGGGTCGGTGCCGTCGTCGGGGCGGCCGTGTTCGTCGGAGACGTCCGTCACCTGCGGGAAAGACCGGAGCACCGCACGAATCTGCGGCACGATCTTCGCCGACTCCTCCAGCGAGATCGTGTACGGCATCGTGGCGCGGACCCAAATCGCGCCTTCATCCAGGTGGGGCATGAATTCCGCGCCGATGGTCGAGCCGAGGACGAGAGCGCCGACGAACACGCCCACGGCCGCCACCACCGTGACGCGTTGGCGGGCGAGGCACCAGTCGAGGGCGCGGGCGTAGTGGCCCTTGACCCATTCGAAGCCGGGATTGCGTCGATCCCGCACTCCGCCGCGCAACAGCCAGCCGCACAGCACCGGCAGCAGGATGAGGGTGACGAGCAGCGACCCCACCAGCGCGAAGATCATCGTATCGGCCGTGGGTTTGAACAGCTTCCCGGACGGTCCCGACAACACGTAAATCGGCAGGAAACCGGCGACGATGACGGCCACCGAGTAGAAGATGGGGCGATCGACCTCGGCGGCGGCATCCACGATGACCGCGGCGATCCGGTAGGACGTGCCGTGTCGCAGCGCCAGCTGGCGGTGGATGTTTTCCACCATAATGACCGCCGAATCGACCAGAATCCCGAAGTCGATTGCCCCAATGGACAGCAGATTCGCCGGGATATGACGCAAATCGAGGAAGAGAAAGGCGAAGAGCAGAGACAGCGGAATCGTGACGCCGACGATCACCGCTGAGCGCACGTCATACAGGAAGAAGATGAGGACGATGAAGACGAGGATGATGCCCCGCGCCAGATTGCCTTCCACGGTGCGCGTCGTCAGCATGATCAGATCGCTGCGGTCGTAAAACGGATGGACTTGCACATCCTTGGGCAGAATGGACGTATTCAGCTCCTGCGTCTTGGCTTCCACCCGCCGCAACACGGTCTGCGCCTGCTCCCCCTTGCGCATCAGGATCACGCCTTCGACGGCGTCGTCCGTGGCATTGAAGCCGAACTGGCCGAGCCGTGGTGCCGCGCCCACCGTGACCTCCCCGAGGTCCTTCACCAGGATCGGGACACCGTTGCGATTGGCGACGACGACGTTCCCGATGTCCTCCAGGCTCTCGACCCGCCCCAGGCCCCGGATGTAGTAGAACTGCCCCCCTTCGGAGTAGAATCCGCCACCGGCGTTGCCGTTGTTCTGCGCGAGCGCGGTCGAGACGTCGGATGCGGAGAGACCGGCGCCGGCGAGGCGGGTCGGGTCGAGGAGAACCTGGTACTGGAAGGTTTCTCCCCCCAGTGCCGACTCGTCGGCGACCCCCGCGACGGCCTTATACTGCCGCGAGATCACCCAGTCATTAATGATCTTCAGCTCCTGCGGTGGGCGATCGGGGCTCTGGACCACGTAGCGATACACGAGTCCTGATGGCGAAAAGAGCGGGGAGACCGACGGCGACACGCCTTGTGGGAGATCGACGTTGGGGAGGCGTTCGAACACCTGCTGGCGGGCGAAATAGTCGTCCGTGCCGTCGGCGAACGTCATGACCACATCGGACAGACCGTACAGTGAGATGGAGCGGATGATCTGCATGTTGGGGAGGCCGTTCATTTCGACCTCCAGCGGGACAGTGATCAGCCGCTCGGTCTCCTCCGCGGCGTGCCCGGGCCACTGGGTAATCACCTCCACCATCGTTGGGGAGAGATCGGGGTAGGCGTCGACGGGAAGCCGCGAAAAGGACCAGCTTCCCACCCCGATCAGCAGGATGGTGAACAGCCCGACGAGAAAGCGGTGCTGCAGCGACCAGGCGACGAGTCGGTTGATCGCCGACGCGGCGACGAGGTCGGGGTGTTCCGCGGGGGAGGGGTGACCGGTCATTGCGACTCGGCGAACTGCAGGAACAGCCCGCCCTCCGTGATGACGTGATCCCCGCCGGCGAGCCCCGAAGCGATTTCAAAGCGGTCATCGACCCGCGATCCGACGACGACGGTACGCCGCTCGAACGAGCTGTCCGCCTTCACGAGAAACACGAACGGGAGATTCTGCGCGTCGCGCAGCACCGCCGAGGTGGGGACGAGCACACCGCGCCGCGGATGCAGGGAGTGGATGGCGACCCGCACGTACATGTCCTTCTTCAGTCCCTCACCGGGGTTCTCGGTGATGATCCGCACCGTCGTCGCCCGCGTGTCCGCCGCGACGAGCGCGCCCACGTAGTCCACCCGTCCGTGATAGGTCCGCGAGCTATCGGTGAGCTGCACGTCCACGGGATCGCCGACCGCCACGTCGGGCAAGTCGTGCTCGAACACGTTCCCCATGACCCACACCGTGCTGAGCCGCGCGACGGTGAACGTCGGCGTCTGTCCGGCCTGGAGCAGTTGCCCCGGCGTGATCAGCCGCTCCACGACCGTTCCCGGCAGCGGCGACCGGATGACGCCCTGCGGGACCTGGATCGCCTGATTCTGACGGATCGCCGCGATCGTCGCCGAGTCGACCCCGATGGCATGGAGCTGATCGAGCGCGGCGTCACGGTCGGCGACCGCCGCCGCGGCATCGGTCTGCGCCTGCTCGAGATCCTGCCGCGCGAGCGCGTCGTTGGCGAACAGCGCGGAGTCCCGTGCCGCGACGCGCAGGGCGTTGCTCGCCGCGGCCTGCGCTTTGCGATAGGCGCCGACCGCCGCGGCAAAGTCCGGCGATGACACATAGGCGAGGGGTTGCGCGGCCACCACGCGGGCCCCGGGCTCCACCAGGATGCGGGTCACCGGACCCGAGATCGGGGCGAGCACCTGGGTGCTGTGGTCGCCGTCGAAGGCGACGGTCCCGCTGACTTCGACGGTGGGGCGGAACATCGCCACCTCCACCGGCGCGACGTGGATGCGGGCGCGCTGGTTCTCGGTGAGCCCGAAGGCCGCTGCCGACGAGCCTTCGGACCGGGCGGCGGTCCGCCCGCAGGCGGCGCACACCACGACGGCGAGAAGCAGCAGGCGGCGGTCAGCGGTCATGGCGGACTCCTGAAGACTCGAGGGGAGCGCCGACGGCACGCTCCAGATCGGCGCGGGCGTCGTTGGCGGCGCCCAGGGCGTCGGCGTACTGGCTTTCGGCGTCGAGCAGCGTGCGGCGCGCATCGAGCACGTCGAGCGCCGACGATCCGCCCAGGCCGTAGCTCGTGAGCGCGATCTCGTAGGCCCGGCGGGCTTCCGGGAGCAGGGCGTCGCGCAGGTAGACCGCTTGCTGCAACGCCGTGGCGGCCGTCGCGTGCGTCGTGCGCACGTCGAGATCGACCTGCGCCCGCAGGTCGGCGTAGGTCGCCTCGAGCTCGCGCTCGCGATGGCGCGCCTCGGAGACCTCGCCGCGTTGATGGTTCCAGAAGAACAGCGGCACCGAGAATCCGATGCTCGTCGTGTAGGTGCTCGCCGCTCCCTGGGCCATGTTCTTGGAAACGCCGAGGTCGACGTCGGGCAGCAGATACATCTGCGCCAGCGCGGTCGCGGCGCTCGCGCCGGAGCGCTGCCGCGCGAGGCCGAGCAGCTCGGGACGGTGTGCGAGGGCGATCGCGACCAGCGAATCGGACGCGGGGAGATCGCCTGGCACGGCGAGCGTGTCCGCTGCCTCGATGCCTAGCCCAAGCGGGCGGCCGAGGAAGCGGTTCAGCGCGGCGCGCGCATTCGCGATGTCCCGCTGGTTGGAGAGCAGGTCGTTCTCGGCCTGGGCAAGGTCGACGCGCGCCTTCAGGACATCGAGCCGCGGTACCGAGCCGGCGTTGAACCGGACCTCGGTCTTCTTGGCGAAGTCCTTCGCGAGCGAGTCGCCTTCGAGCAGGTCGGCGCGATGGCGCAGCGCCACGATCAGCGCGTCATAGGCCTGCGCCGTCTGCGACGCCGTCTGCTGTTGCAGCTGGACCAGGCTGAATTCGGCGGCCGCGACGTCCGCGCCGCTCACCCGGTGACGCAGCAGGAACTTCGCGGGGAAGGGGAGTGAGAGCCCGATGCCGACGTCGCTGCCGGTGTTGGAGCGAAAGTTGGTCGGGCCCGACTGCCCGGTCAGGTCCGCGCTCAGCGTCGGGTCGGGAAAGGCGGTGTTCTCGACGCCGAGCGCCCGAGCCTGGGCGACCTGCTCGCGCGCGATGCGGATCTGGGGGTTGTGCGCCAGTGCGCTGTCGATCGCCTCGCGGCGCGTCAGGATGAGCGCCACGCGACCGGTCGAATCGGCCTGACACACGGCCCGGCCGGGTGCGGCCGCTACGGCCGTCCCCGCCAGCACCAGGGCCAGCTCCCATTGGTACGACATCTCACTCCTCCGAGCGGATGACCTCACGGATGCGCGCCCGCGGTCCTCCCGCGCACGCGACGTTCTGCGACCGCGCGTCGGCCGAGGCGACGCGGCGGGGTCAGCTGAGGTGGCTCGGAGGAGGTGCTCTGGGTGGGGCGGTGCTGACGAGCGAGCCGGCGACGATCGTCCGCGGATGATCGAGGGTCCCGATGCGGAGCCCGATACGGGCGACCGGCCGGATGCGACGCTGCGCCGCCGGCAACGGGCGCGTCGCATGATACTGGCACTGGGCGCACTGCGCGGCGTCGTGCATCCAGACGCACTGCGCGCCGTGGTGCGATTCGAGCGTCGCGGGAGCGACCCAGAGGTCACCGGGGTGGGGGAGGGCGGCCGCCCCGTCGGCCGAAAGCTGCACGCACAGCAGCGCGGCGGCGCAGGCGCGCCACCACGACCGCGCGGTCAACACTCCTCCTGGCGGCAGCATCACCGCCCGGGAGCGGGGACGGGACGTGGAACGCGCGCATACGCCCGCAGCCGTCGCAGCATGCGTCGATCATGTCGCATCGCATCGTCCCCCTTGGGAGTCTCGATAATCTTAATCACTTTCGCGAGCACCGGATCGCGCATGATGCGCCGGAACGCCTCAGGCCCGATCGTTCCTTCGCCGATCCAGGCGTGCCGATCGAGGCGCGATCCCGCCTTCGCCCGGGAATCGTTCAAATGCAGGCAGCGCAGGTGCTCGAGGCCGATCCGGCGATCGAATTCCCGCCACACCCCATCGGGATCGCCGGCCACGTTGTACCCCGCAGCGTGCAGATGAGCCGTGTCGAGGCAGAATCCCACACGGTGCTGCAGGTCCATGGGAAGGGCGGCTCGCAGCGCCGCCAGCTCCTCGAAACTCGCTCCCAGGGCTGTTCCGGCGCCCGCCGTTCCCTCGACCAGGACCCCCGGACCATGGACCCGGGCGAGGCATGCGGCGTAACCGCGAGCGTTGCGGACCAGGCCACGGTCGCGCTCATCCATGTAATTGCCCGGGTGGCTCACCACCCACGGGATACCGAGCGCGCGACAGCGCTCCAGCTCGCGCGTGAAGCTCTCCACGCTCCGCGTCCAGAGCGCAGGGTCCGGGGAGGCGAGGTTGATCAGATAGCTGTCGTGCGCGACGACTGCCTGAATCCTGGACCGAGCGAGCCGCGCGCGAAACGCGTCCACCGTTTTGGCATCGATCATCGGCTCGCGCCATTGGTTGGGGGTCTTGGTGAAGACCTGAATCGCCGTGGCGCCGATCGCCCGGCCGCGGTCCGGCGCGGCGGCCACTCCCCCCTGCGTCGAGACATGCGCCCCGAGCAGGGGCACGGGATGGCGAATCGTCACGACGGAGGCGACTCGGCGGGGAAGGCGAGCCGTGAGACGAGCGGGACGAAGCGCACGCCGCCCCCCGAGCGCTCCTGCCATCCGTCGGCGTTGCGCTGCAGGATCACGAGCTCCTGCTCCGCCTGATCGCCGATCGGCGCGACGATCCGTCCGCCCGTCGCCACCTGGGTGCGTAACGGCTCGGGAACGCGCGGGGCGGCTGCGGTGACGATGATGCCGTCGAACGGGGCCTCGTCCGGCCAGCCCGCCGCGCCGTCACCCAGCCGCGTGGTGATGTTTGTGAGCCCGAGCCGCTCGAAGCGCGCTTCCGCTTCGACCAGCAGGTCGGGCAGTCGTTCGACGGTGTACACCTGGTGCGCCAGATGCGCCAGCACCGCCGTCTGATATCCTGATCCGGTGCCGATCTCGAGGACGCGGTGGCGCCTGTCCACTGCCAGGGCATCCGTCATGAACGCGACGATGAAGGGTTGCGAAATCGTCTGGGCGTTGCCGATGGGGAGCGGGCCGTCGCGATAGGCGTCGCGCTCCAGGCCGCGTGACAGGAACCACTCGCGCGGCACCCACGCCAGCGCGGCCAGCACCCGCGGGCTCCGGATGCCGCGCCGTGCGATCTGGGTGCGGACCATGCGCTTGCGCTGGGAGAGTGTTTCCGGGGCCGGATGCATGACTGAAACCTAGGGGTTAGTCGAGCGTCTTGTGGAACCGCCTCACGGCGAGCGCGATCAACCCCACCGCGAAGCCGCACAGGATCAGCACCTGCGGCCACACGGCCTCCAACCCCACCCCTTTGAGCAGGATGCCGCGCAGAACCTGCAGGTAGTGGGTGAGAGGCAGAAGCAGGCTGAACCAGCGAAATACCGCCGGCATGGCGGCGCGGGGGAACATGAAGCCGGAAAGCAGGATGTTCGGCATGACGAAAAAGAAGCTGACCTGTATGGCCTGCTGCTGGTTCTCCACTACGGTGGAGATGAACAGGCCGAAGGACAGGCTGGCGATCACGAAAATCAGCGATACCCCGTACAGCAAGGCGAGGCTCCCTGACAGCGGCACGTCGAAGACGAAGCGGCCCAGCGTGAGCACCGCCGTCATCTGCACGATGCCCACTCCGATGTACGGAGCGATCTTGCCCAGCATCAGCTCGGTCTTGGTGACCGGCGTGACGATGAGCTGCTCGAGGGTGCCGCGCTCGCGCTCCCGGACGATGGCCATTGCGGTGACGAGGACGAGAGTGAGCGTAAGGATGACTCCGACCAGGCCCGGCACGATGTAGTTCGGGCTGCGCAGTCCGGGGTTGTAGCGCGGTCGTACCAGCACCTCGAGCGGGAGGGCGGTGCGGCCCGATCCGGCTTCGAGCGAGCTGAGGTTGCGGACCTGTCCCACGCCGGCGGCCGCGGCCAGGGCGGATTGCGAGGAGAGGGGATCGGAGGCGTCTATCAACACCTGCACCGTCGCGGTCCGGCCGCTCCCCAGGTCCCGGGCGAACTGGGTCGGGACGATGATGCCGGCTTGTGCCCGCCCGCGGGCGATCGCCGCATCGAGCGCCGGCAGGCCATCGACGTACTGCACGATGCGAAAGCTGCCGGTGTTCTGGAACGCGGCGATCAGATCACGGCTCTCCGGAGTGCGCGACCGGTCGAGCACGACCGTGGGAATGTGCCGCACATCGGTTTGAATGGCGTAGCCGAACATCAGCAGTTGCACGATGGGGATGCCGATCATGATGGCGAGCGTGAGCCGGTCGCGCTTCATCTGGATGAATTCCTTGCGGAACATCGGCCAGAAGCGGGACATCATCGTTCGTCGCGCTCCTGAAGGATGATGTACGCGTCCTCGAGCGTCTTGCCCCCGACCTGCTGCGCCACCTCCATCGGCGTCCCCAGGGCGATCAGGCGCCCCAGGCTCATCATGCCGAGGCGATCACAACGCTCCGCCTCGTCCATGTAATGCGTCGTGACGAGCACCGTGGTGCCGTTCCGGGCGAGGTCGTGGATGGCGCGCCAGAAGTTGCGCCGCGCCGCGGGATCGACGCCGGCGGTGGGCTCGTCGAGGAACAGGACGGGAGGCTGGTGCAGCAGGGCGCACCCCAGCGCCAGGCGCTGCTTCCACCCTCCCGACAGCTGCGCCGCGAGCTGGCCGAGCCGGGCACCCACGCCGAGGAAGCCGACGACCTGGGCGATGCGGTCGCGCCGGGCGGCGCCGGAGAGACCGTATATCCCGCCGTAGAAATCCAGGTTCTCGGCGACCGTCAGGTCCTCGTACAGGCCGAAGCGCTGCGACATGTAGCCGATTTGCATCTTCACGCGCTCCGGGGCCTGTCGCACGTCGACCCCCGCGATGGTCGCGGTTCCCTCGGAGGGCTCGAGCAGGCCGCATAACATCCGGATGGTGGTGGTCTTGCCCGAGCCGTTCGGCCCGAGCAGGCCGAAGACTTCACCGCGCAGGACCTGCAGCGAGAGGTGGGAGACGGCGGTGAGAGCGCCGAAGCGGCGCGTGATCTCCTTGATGTCGACCGCGACGTCGGTCACGGCGTGAGCGGGACGTCCACCGTCACCGGGAGTCCGGCCTTCAGTCGCCCCGCCGGATCGTCGAATTTCACCTTGATTCCAAAGACGAGATCGGCGCGCTCGCGATCCGTGAGTGCGGCCCGCGGAGTGAACTCGGCCCGGGGCGCGATCTCGACGACATGACCGGGTATCGTGCCCGCGATGCCGTCGGCGCGGATCTGCACCGCCATCCCCAAGCGGATGCGGGTGAGATCTCGCTCGCCGACGTAGGCGCGTACCCACGGATCGGAGACCACGCCGATCGACACGACGGGCGTGCCGACGCCCGCCACTTCGCCCGGCTCGAGGTAGCGTGTGAGAATGACGCCCGCCACCGGTGCCGTCAGTACGAGGTCGTTCCGGATCGCCTCGGTCGAGGCGAGGCCCTGGGCCGCGGCCTGCGACTCGCTCTGGGCGGCCCGCGCCGCCCGGAGGCGCGCCGTGGCGGCCGCCGCCGCACTGGCGATGTTGTCGAACTGCTGTGGGGACATGATTCCCTGGGCGCGCAGCGGAGTCGCCCGCGTGAGGTCGTTGGCGGCGCGCGCGCTGTCGGCGACGGCGGCCGCCACCTCGGCGGTGCGATGCCGCGCGGCATCCGCCTGGGCGCGCCGCTGTCCGATCAGCGCGTCGAGTCCCGGCTGCTCCAGGACAGCGATGGTATCGCCGCGGTGGACCGAGTCGCCCTCATCCTTGTAGAGGTGGGCCAGGCGTCCTGTCGCGAGGGACGCCACGCGAACGTCGCGGATTTCGACGGTCCCGGGAACGGAACGGGTATTGGAGGAAGAGACGCATGACACGACAACGACGTCGAGGAAGAGCGTTGAGAGAAGACGTCGAGTAGCAGCGTCAGCGCCCTGACGCCTCACGGTTTGGCTTTGAGCCAGTTCAGCGGGTCGAGCGCGATCTGTCCGGGCCCCCGAATCTCGAAGTGCAGGTGCGAACCCTGGTCCAGCGATTCGCCGCCCACGTGGCCGATCACTTCACCCCGGGCGACGCGCTGCCCCTTTGTGACGGTGGCGTCGTCGAGGGTGGCGTACACCGTGTAGAACCCGCCCCCGTGATCGAGAATCACCGTCGTGAGATACGTGCCGAGCGGCCCGACGAGGGCCACGGTGCCCTGCGCGACCGCCTTGACGGGGGTCCCCCGCGGGGCGGCGATCCCGATCCCATGCCAGGTGATGCGGGTATTGTCGGGCCCGGCGGTGGGGCCGAACTCGTACAGCACGCGGCCGTCCACCGGCCAGTCGAGCGAGCCGAGGCTGCCGCTCGTGATCGCGCCGGTGAGGGGAACGGCGCCGCGGGCTTCGGCAGCGCGTCGCGCTGCCTCGAGCGCGGCGATCGCCGTCGACACGCGGCGCTCCTCGGCGTCGGCGGCGGTGAGCTTTTGCTGGGCGCGCTCGACGCTGCGCTGGGTCTCCCGCAAGGTACCGGCGCGGGTCCGGGCGAGATCGACATAATGCGCCAGCTCGTCGGCCCGCTCGGTGCGGCGCTGCTCCAGGGCGTCGCGTGCCTCCACCAGCCCGCGGCGCTCCTGAGCGATCCGGTCGCGCAGCCGGTGCATGTCGTTGGTGAGCTGGCGATCCTGACGGCTGACCAGATAGAGGTACTTGTAGCGCGACAACAAGTCCCCGAAGCTCTCGGCCGCGAGCAGCACCTGGTAGCTGTAGAGCGGGCCGCGCTTATAGATGTCCACCAGGCGCCGCTGCAGCACCGCGCGCTTCTCGTCCAGCGCATCCTGCGCCATCACCAGGTCCACGGTGATGTTGTCGATGCCGCCGGACAGCTGCAGGATTTGGCGGTCCAGCTCGTTTACGATGCGGTTCGTCGTCTCGCGCTGGTGCTCGATGTTGGCCAGCTCGTCGGCGAGGCTGTGCACCTGGGCCCGCAGCCGCTCGAGGTCGGCCTGCGTCTCGTTGCGCTCCCGCCGGATGTTCTCGAGCCGCTGCTGGTTGTCCCGCATCTGCTGCTCGAGGTTCGGGCGTTGCGCCAACAACGGCGACACGAAGACAACCAGGTCGAGAAGAATCGTCGACAGAAGTCGTCGAGTGTAACCGCAGGAGTGACGGTGCTTCTCGACGTTCCTGCTCGACGTCTTCCCTTGACGATTCATACTCTCCTGAGGTGCCTTCCCACACTCAGCAGCGATCCCATGAGCCCGATCACCGTCCCGAATCCGACAATGGCCAGTGCCTGGAGTCCGTTGAAGAAACTCGCGGCGATGAGGAATCGGTTGATCAGGACGTACGCCGCGTATGACAGACCGACGGCGACGAGACCGCCCAGGAGGCCTTTGAGGGCGCCCTGGAGCAGGAACGGCCGGCGGATGAATCCGTCCGTCGCGCCGACGAGTCGCATGATCGCGATCTCCCGGCTGCGCTGCAGTACCGCCATCCGGATCGTCGTCCCGATGATGATCACGGCCACGACCGCGAACGCGGCGCCCACCACGAGCCCGACCGCCGCGGCGAGCCCGCGCAGCCGATCGAGCTTCTCCACCCAGTCGCGGCCATACCGCACGTCGTCCACGAACGTGAATCCGCGCAGCCGGTCAGCCACGGCGTTCACGTGCGCGGCGTCCTGATAGCCGGGCTTCAACTTGACCTCGATCGAGCCGGGGAGGGGGTTGCTCTCGAGCTCCCGGAGGAGGTCGCGAAACTCCACCAGTTCGCGACGGGCCCGGGCCAGGGCGCTGTCCTCGGAGACGTAATCGGCGGACGCCACTTCGGGGAAGGCTTCGATATCCTGCTCGGCGGTGGTGATCGTCTCGATCGGTGTGCCCGGCAGCAGATAGGCGACGATCTCCACGCGCTCCGCCACGCCGCGCAGCGCGTCGCGGAGGTTCACGGCGACCAGGCCGAACAGGCCGAGGACGAAGAGCGAGAAGGCGATCGTGGTCACGGAAAGGGCCGACAACAGCGGCGCGCGCCGGAAGGCGAGCAGGGCTTCCCGCACCGTGAGGGTCACGCCGTGCTCCCCCCCGCGGCTGGCTCGTCCACGTCGGAGTCGTACACGACGGCACCCTCCTGCAGCTCGATGACGCGGTAGGGCGCCGTGCGGACCAGCTCGAGGTCGTGCGTCGCCATGACGACGGCGGTGCCCGAGGCGTTGATATCGCGCAGCAGCTGGAAGACGCCGCGCGTGGCGCGCTCGTCGAGGTTGCCCGTGGGCTCGTCGGCGAGGAGCACCTGCGGCTCGTTCACGAGGGCACGGGCGATCGCGACCCGCTGCTGCTCCCCGCCCGAGAGCTCTCGCGGGTACGCCCCGGCCTTGGCGGCCAGTCCGACCTGCGTGAGGACGCGCATCACGCGCGCGGGGATCGTGGAGCGGCGCGCCCCGGTCACTTCGAGGGCGAACGCGACGTTCTCCTCGGCGGTGCGGTCTTCCAGCAGCCGGAAGTCCTGAAAGACGATGCCAAGGCGGCGGCGCAGGTGGGGCACCTCACGCGGGGAGAGATCGGTCACGACATAGCCGGAGACACGCACTTCCCCGCTGGTCGGCTGCTCATCGGCGTAGACCAGCTTCAGGACGGTGGATTTTCCCGCGCCCGAGTGGCCGGTGAGAAACGCGAACTCACCCTTGGCGATGTGGAAGGTGACGTCCTTGAGGGCGAGCCCGCCCTTGGCGTACGTCTTGAAGACGTTCGTGAGCCTGATCACTCAGAGCTGTGCCAGCGACTGGGCGAAATCGGCAATGAGGTCGTCGGCATCCTCGAGTCCGAGAGAAATTCTTAAGAATCCGTCGGGAATTCCAGCCCGCGCCCGATCTTCGGCCGACAGACCGCGGTGCGAGGTGAGCCGGGGCTCCGACACGAGCGTTTCTACCCCGCCGAGCGACGGGGCGTGCGCCGCGATCGTCAAAGCACGGAGAAACCGCTCCGCTGCCCGGGCGCCGCCCTTCAGCTCCAGGCCCAGCATGCCTCCGTACCCCTCGAGCACCCGCTTGGCGGTCTCGTGGTCCCGGTGCGTGGGGAGACCGGGGTAATGGACCGCGGCGATCTGCTGCTGGCGGCCGCACCATTCGGCCACGGCGAGCCCGGTCGCACAGTGCCGCGCCATACGGATCGCGAGGGTACGCATCCCGCGCTCCACGAGCCAGGCGGCATGCGGATCGAGCGCTTGTCCCCACAACTGCATCAGGCGCCGCACTTCTTCGATTACCGCTTCCGAGCCGGCGATCGCCCCGGCGATGACGTCGGAGTGGCCGTTCAGGTACTTGGTGGCGCTGTGAATGACGATATCGGCGCCGTACTCGAGCGGGCGGAACAGGATCGGCGACGCGAACGTCGAGTCGACGAGCAGCGCCAGCCCCTCCGCCTTCGCGAGCGTCGCGATCGGCTCGAGATCGATCACCCGCAAGAGCGGGTTGGTGGGCGTCTCGACGAACATGGCGCGCGTGTTCTTGCGCAGCGCTTCCTTCCAGGCGCGCGAGCGCAACGGATCGACGAAGGTCACCTCGATCCCGAAACGCCCGAACTCTTCCGCGAACAGGCGGTGCACGCCACCATAGATCCAGTCGCTGGCGATGAGGTGATCGCCGGGGCGCAGCACGGCGAGATGCGCCAGCGCCGTGGCGCCCATGCCGCTCGCCACGAATAGCGCCGCTTCGGCGCCCTCGAGCTGGGCCAGACGCTGGGCGATCGCGACCTGGTTGGGGTTGTTGCCGTAGCGGGTGTAGAGGACTTCGGCCGATGAGCCGACCGGGTTCGTGAAGGTGGCGCTCTGATGGATGGGGCGGGAGATCGGCGTCCAATCGGCGCGCTGCTCCGGATCGCCGTGAATCGCCCGGGTGGACAGTCCCAGCCGGCGGCGCGTCACGCCTCGACCAGCGCCACGGCCCCCTCGGCGGTGCGGGCTGCGAGCTGGGCCTGCACCAGCTCGTCGAGCAGCGCCATGGCGGATTCGGGGCGGCCCAGGCCGTCCAGCGTGCCGTCGGCCCGCTCCAGGATCACCGCCAGCCCGTGACCCTCCAGCACCGGCGTCAGGGCCTCGAGATGCGCTTCGGAGCAGCCGCGCAGCAGGAGCACGTGGATTCGCTCGCGCAACAGCTTCGCCACAATTTCGTCGGCGCAGGAATAGTCGATGCAGCGGACGCCGCCGAAATCCATCCGTGTCACCGTCGCGGGGTCGGTACCGTACGCCTGCTCGATGTGCTCGCGAACGGCCCGTCCTGTCGCGCGCGTGACGAGGTCCGCGTAGGTGGCGCGCACGGCCTGATGCAGCACGGCGGAAACGTCGATCGAGCGGATCACCTAATGTCTGGCCTTTTGCTCGGGAACGATCAACAGGACCTGCGACCCCGGGAACGGAGGCAGCCCCTCCGTGAGCGGCACGTCGTCGTCCCAGGTCGGGACGATCGCGATGCGGGCCGTCCCGCTGCGGATGGTGAGCTTCCCATCCCACCGCGAAACGTAATTGCGAATTCCCTTCAACCCCTGCCCGCGACCGGGATCCCGGAACCGGCTCACGCCCTGGATCAGCGCCGCTTCCAGCGCGGTGGCGTCGTTCCAGCGATCGCCGAACCGCCGCCCGTGTGTCGGCGCGAGTGAGGCCTCGAATCCCACGCCCGAGTCGGCCACGGCGATCACCACCACCCGCCGCGCCAGCCGTCGTCGCCACTGATAGCTCTGCACGGCGACCCAGCCGCCGGTGCCGGCGTGCTCTACAATATTCTGACACGCCTCGGAAAGCGCCATAGCGAAGCCCATCGTCGCTTTCGGATCAATGCCGAGCTCGCTTGACAGAATGGCGGTGGCCCGTTGCTGAATGTGACCGACCACCTCGTGCACGTCTTCGGCGGCGCGCACCGCCGTGACCGGCAACAGCACGTCGGAGTCGGCGGCGGGTTTCGCGCGCGGTACCTTGCCGTGAATCTCGAACAGATCGCGGGCGGCCAGAAAGAATCCGGCGCGCGCCCAGTAGCTCAGGACCTCGGGAGCCGTCGGCGCCGTGAGGAGCGGTGGCTCGCCGCCGGCCGCCCGGGCCGCGTGTCCGGCGGCGAGCAGACCCACGAGCCCGTAGGGCGAGGCCCATTCCACCGCGTGGGCGTCGAACAGCAGTCGGCCCCCTTCGGCGCGGGCCCGGCTGTACGCCGCGGCAAACTGGTCGAAGGAGCGGTCGTCGAATTGGCCCGGGACGTCAACCAGTCGGGTCATACCGAGGCGAGGCGCCCCAGCAGATGATCGCGCAACCCCGTGGCCCCCCGGTGCGTGACGTTGCGCGCGGCGAGGTGACACGCCGAGTGGACGGCGTCCTCCAGCGCGGCACCCGTGAGCAGCCGCGCGCACGCCACGGCGCCGAACACGTCGCCGCAGCCGGTGGGATCCCCGCCCGAAGGCGGAGCGGCATCGCTGGGATCGAGCGCGATCCGGGCTGTCCGGATCGGACCGCCCGCGCCGCGGGCGCGGTCGGCGCCGACGAAGTACACCGCTCCGCGGGGCCCCAGCGTGACGATGAGCGCGCGGCATGGAGTGCTGAGCGCCAGGGCGGCCGCGGCGAGGGGATCGGCCGACACCTGGGAGAACTCGTCTTCGTTCAGCTGGACGGTATCGAAGCAGGAAAACCATCCCGCTACGTCCGGAAGCGGCTGCAGCACACGCGTGCCGTCGTCGAGTCGGCCGAGGAAGAGGCTGTGCAGATCGGCATAGATCGTCCGCGCGAAGCCACGGCGTAACAGCTGCGCCGTCTCGAGCGACATCTCCCAGCCCGCGATGAAGTTCACGTACAGCGCGTCAAGGTCGCGTACCAGGGGACCGAGCTCGGGCCATGTCCAGGCAGGGACGCCGCCCGAAACCTGCTCGCAGCGCCGGTCGGACGACTCGTAGCGCAGCGTGACGCGGTTGTTGGGCTCGGGCACTTCGATGAATCGTGCTCCGGGCACGACATGATGGATGTCCCGCAGAAACCGGGCGGCCTGCGGCGCCAGGTCGCGCCCCACCTTGATGAGCGGGACGATGGCCCAGTCATCCGGGAGCGTCGCATCGAGCGCCTCGAGGGCGTAGGCGATCCCGCCCCACTCCTCGACGGCGCGTTGCGCGGGGTCTCGGTCATGAATGGTGTCCCACACCATCGTTCCCACGACCCCGAGCAGCTTCACACGTGTCCCCAGGTGCGCTTGGCGAACACGGCGGCGGCTCCCCAGACACCGGCCGTGCCCGGGAGCTCGCCGGGTAGGATGCGGCAGACGTCGACCGCGGGCTTGAAGGCGCGCCGTTTGACTTCGGCGCGCAGCGGCACGAAGAGCTTGTCGCCCGCGAGGGTGACGCCGCCGCAAATCACGACGACCTGCGGATTGAAGATGTTGATGAGGTTCGCGACGCCGGCCCCGAGAAACTTGGCCGTGTCGCGGACGACTTCGAGCGCAAACTCGTCGCCGTCGTGGGCCGCCTTGTACACCACCTGCGCCGTGATCTTCGACAGGTCGTGGTTGACATACGTGGGCAGGGTGCTGTCGGCGCCCGCTTCGATGCCCTCCGCCGCTCGCGCCGCGATGGCGGGACCGGAGGCGTAGGCTTCGAGGCAGCCGTAATTGCCGCATTTGCAGCGTCGTCCGGTCGAGTCGATCGTCATGTGGCCGACCTCGCCCGCGATGTCCGACACGCCGCGGTAGATATCGCCGTTGAGAATGATGCCGCCGCCGATCCCCGTGCCGATCGTGAGACCCACGACGTAATCGACGCCGCGCGCCGCCCCGCGCCACCATTCGCCGTATATCGCGCAATTGGCGTCGTTGTCGAGGACCGCCGGCAGTCCCAACCCGGCGGCGACCCGGTCGCGCAACGGCATGTTCACCCAGCCGAGGTTGGGCGTGAGCAGGACGATCCCGGTTTTGGTGTCGAGCGGCCCGGGAGAGCCGATGCCGACCCCGGCGATGGTCTTCCCCGGCGCCGCCGCCATCGAGGCCTTCGCCAGGCGGACGATGCGATCGACGACGGCATCGGGTCCGCCCTCGGCGCCGGTCGGCTCCGACAGCACGCCGTGGATTTCGCTGCCGTCCTCCGCCACGGTCCCGGCGACGATATTCGTTCCGCCGACGTCAATCCCGACGATGTAGCGCACCGGTCTCCTCGATTGCGCGCAGCACGTCCTCCACTCGGAGCGACTGCATGCACAGGTGATGGCCCAGCGGGCAGCGCGCGGGGCCGTGCGCCGAGCACGGCCGACAGGGGAGGCCGCCGACTCCCAGCGCCTGATCCCGGCTCCCTCGCGGCCCGAAGCCGAATGCCGGCAGCGTCGGGCCGAAGATCGCCACGGTCGGCGTTTCCACCGCCTGGGCGAAGTGCAGCGGTGCGCTGTCGTTCGTCACGAGCACGCCCGCCTTGCGTATCGTGGCGGCCGACTGCCGCAGCGTCAGCCGGCCGCAAAGATTCACGCTCCGCCCGCCCCCCCAGCTCACCGCCGTCCGGATCTCCTCGCCCAGCTCGGCGTCCTCCGCACCACCGACGACCACGACGTCCATGCGACCGGCCAGCCGCTCCGCCAGCTCGGCGTAGTGCGGCCAGCGTTTGCTCCCCCAGATCGATCCAGGCGCGAGCGTGGCGAACTGGGCCGTGATGTTGCCGTCCCGCAGCGCTGCCTCGGCTGCCGCCACGTCGGACGCGGTGAGACCGAGCGTCGGCGCCGTCTGGCGGCGCGGTGCCACGTCCGCGAGCGCCAGCAGCCGGTCGATCTCGTGCCCGGTAGGGGGACGCTGGCGCGTTCCGGTGTACAGCAGCCGCCACCCGTCCCGAAAGCCGATGCGCCGCGGAATGCGCGCGATGAGCGCCAGTGCGGCGCTGCGGAGCGAGCGGTGGGGAAGGTACGCGATGGCGTAGCGCTCCGCACGGAGCGCCCGGCCGAGGCGCAGGAGGCCGAAGAGGCCGCGGTCGACGCCGCGTTTCGCGTACGGAATCACCCGCCGCACGGCGGGATGCGTCTCGAGCAACGGTGCGGCCGCCGGCGTCGTCACGACGTCCAGCGGCCCGTGCCGCTCGGCGAGCACGCCGAGCAGCGGGGTGGTCAGAACCACGTCGCCCAGGAACGCGGTTTGGATGACGAGGCCGGTACTAGTCAACCTGCAGCACCGCCAGGAACGCTTCCTGCGGGATCTCGACGGTGCCGACCTGCTTCATCCGCTTCTTTCCTTCTCTTTGCTTTTCGAGGAGCTTGCGCTTGCGGGTGACGTCGCCGCCGTAGCACTTGGCGAGCACGTTCTTGCGCAGCGGCCGGATCGATTCCCGGGCGATCACCTTGGTGCCGATCGCCGCCTGGATGATCACCTCGAACAGCTGGCGGGGGATCAGCTCCCTGAGCTTCTCCGCCATCTTGCGACCCCACTCGTAGGCCTTCTCCTTGTGGATGATCACGCTGAATGCGTCCACGGGCTCGGTGTTCAGCAGGATGTCGAGCTTGACGAGGTCGCTCGTGCGGTAGCCCTGGAACTCGTAATCGAGCGATGCGTAGCCCCGACTGATCGTCTTGAGCTTGTCGTAGAAGTCGAGAATGATCTCGGCGAGCGGGAACTCGAAGGTGAACTCGACGCGCGTCGGATCGACGTAGTGCATCTCCTGGTACACGCCGCGGCGCTCCTGCCCGAGCTTCATGATGGCGCCGATGTAGTCGGCGGGTACCAGAATGCGCGCCTTTACGTACGGCTCCTCGATGCGGTCCACCCCGGAGCCGTGCGGCATGGAGCTCGGGTTTTCCACGACTTCCATCGAGCCGTCGGTCTTGTATACGTGGTACTCCACGTTCGGGACGGTGGAGATCAGATCGAGGTCGAACTCGCGCTCGAGTCGTTCGCGTACGATTTCCATGTGCAGCAGGCCGAGGAAGCCGCAGCGGAACCCGAAGCCGAGCGCCACCGACGTTTCGGGCTCGTAGTGCAGCGAGGCGTCGTTGAGCTGCAGCTTGGCGAGCGCGTCGCGCAGCTCCTCGTACTGCTCCGCATTGGTGGGGTAGAGACCGGCGAACACCATCGACTGGATGTCGCGGTAGCCGGGCAGGAGCGGCACGTCGCGATGCTCAGCGTCCAGCACCGTGTCGCCGGCGCGTGTGTCGCGGACTCCCCGCACGTTGGCGATGAAGTAGCCGACCTCTCCCGCCTCCAACCGCTCGGTGGGCTTGTGCCCCAGCTGCAGGTACCCGACCTCATCCACCTCGTAGACGTCGTCCTTGTGCGCCCCGAAGGCGATTTTCATCCCGGGCGCGAGCGTGCCGTCGACCAGCCGGATGCTCGGGATAGCGCCGCGGTAGCGGTCGTAATAGGAGTCGAAGATCAGCGCGCGTAGCGGAGCGTCGGGCACTCCCTTGGGGGGATGAATCCGCTGCACGATCGCCTCGAGGACATCGGGGACGCCCGTCCCCTCTTTGGCGGAGATGCGCAGGATCTCCGCGGCGCTCGCGCCGATCAGGTCGTGCAGCTCGGCCGCCCGTCGGTCCGGCTCGGCCCCCGGGAGATCGATCTTGTTGAGCACCGGGATGATCTCGAGCCCGGCGTCGAGGGCCAGGAACAGATTCGACAGGGTCTGCGCCTGGATTCCCTGGGAGGCATCGACGACGAGGATCGCTCCCTCGCATGCGGCGAGCGAGCGCGACACCTCGTAGGTGAAGTCGACGTGCCCCGGAGTGTCGATGAGGTTCAGCTCGTAGATTTGGCCGCCCCGGGCGTGGTAATTCATGCGCACGGCGTTCAGCTTGATCGTGATGCCGCGCTCGCGCTCGAGGTCCATCGTATCGAGCACCTGCTCACGCATCAGTCGCTTGTCGAGCGTCCCGGTCAGCTCGATCAGCCGGTCGGCCAGGGTCGACTTGCCGTGGTCGATGTGGGCGACGATGCAGAAGTTGCGGATGAGGGATTGGCGCATGAGAGGCAGAAATATAGGTCATCGGTCTTCGGTTATCGGTTGTTGGTCGCGACGAGGGCCGCATCCTGCCTGACCGATGACTGACGTCCGACAACCGCCAACGTATCTTTCTTTTCGAGGACTTCCCCTGCCACCCATCACCGGCTGGTTCGATCCCGCTCCGAAAGGCGGCGGCGCGCTGCGCCGAGCGGCCGAGAGCTACCTCCCGGCTCGCGGCGATCCGGGTGTGCGGTTGCCGGGGTTGCGGCGCGGCGATCTCGTCGCGTGGGACGGATCGCGGGTCACATCGGTCAACGGCGCGCCGCCCGACGGCCTCGCGCAGCGCCCGGAGTTCGCGAAGCTCGGCGCGGTCCACCCATCACGGCCGCTGCTGCTCGAGACGGCGAGTCCGTCGAGCGCGCGCGTCGCCGACATCCAGCGCACCGTCGATCTCGTCTGCCCGCTCGGGTTCGGACAACGCGCGCTGATCGTTTCGCCGCCCAAAGCGGGGAAAACGACCGTGCTGCAGGCCGTCGCCGAGGGCGTCGCGGTCAATCACCCAAGCGCCGAGCTCCTCATCCTGCTCGTCGACGAGCGTCCCGAGGAAGTGAGCGAGATGGTGGATTGGGGGCGAGGCGAGGTGATCGCCTCGAGTTTCGATCTGCCGCACGAGCGCCACGTGGCGGTCGCGGACATGGTGTTCGAGCACGCGCGGCGGCAGGTGGAGATCGGCCGCGACGTCGTCATCGTGCTCGATTCCCTGACTCGGCTCGCGCGCTCGCACAATACCGCCGGTCGCTCGAGCGGGCGGACGATGTCGGGAGGCATCGACGCCAACGCTCTGGCCAAACCCAAGGCGCTGTTCGGCGCTGCCCGGGCGGTCCCCGAGGGTGGCTCCCTCAGCGTCATCGCCACCGCCCTCGTCGAAACCGAGAGCCGCATGGACGACGTGATCTTCGAGGAGTTCAAGGGAACGGGCAACGCCGAGCTGCGGCTCGTGCGCGAGCTGGCGGACCGCCGGATCTATCCGGCCGTCGACATCGCGGCGAGCGGGACCCGGCGCGAAGAGCTGCTCGCGCCCGCCGCGGTCGTGACGGCGCGACAGGAGCTGCGGCGCCGCCTCGTGGGGCTGCCGGCGTCGCAGGCGATGGAGACGCTCCTAGGATTGTTCCGGCGGTCGAAAACCAACGCCGCGCTGCTGGGAACAGAACCCGCCTAGTTCCCCCCCTGCACGATCCTCCGATAGCTCTCCGGATTCCACTTCGGCCTCTCTGGTGTATTCGCGACCGTCAGCCCGAGGTAGTAGGCCAGCTTGACGAACCGGGCTTCCTTGTCGACGTCGATCTTGTCGGGTGAGTCGCTCACCTGGTGGTAGTCGACGTGCAGGCCACTCGTGAAGAAGAGGATCGGAATTCCCTTGCGCGCAAAATTGTAGTGATCCGAGCGGAAGTAGAGGTTCTCCTGGGGCCAGCGGTCGCCCACCGGCGTCATGTGGAGCTCGGGATGCGCCGCGGCGACGACATCGAGCGTCGTCCCGAGATCCGAATGCTCGCGGCCGATCACGGCCATCGAATCTTTCAGCGTGTCCGACCGGCCCACCATGTCGCTGTTCAGATCGGCGACGATGCTGTCGATGGGAACGGTGGGATGATCCGCGAAGTACGCGCTCCCCCACAGGCCACGCTCTTCGCCGCTCACGGTCATGAACACGAGCGATCGCTTCGGGCGCTCGGCGGTGCTGGCAAACGCCTGCGCCAGCTCGAGCACCGCCACCGATCCCGAGCCGTCGTCATCCGCTCCGTTGCAGATCGAGTCCGCGCCCCGTGCCGTGCAGCCTTCGCCGTCCCCCGGCTGCCCGATGTGATCCATGTGGCCGGTGAACAGGACGTACTGGTGTTGGAGCACCGGGTCCGACCCCTCGAGCATGCCGACGACGTTGGGCGCGCTGGTGCGGCGCAGCAGCCGGGTGGGGAGCATGACGTGCACCGTGAGGGCCGTAAGAGCTCGAGCGGTGAGGGCGCCCGTCGCCGCGGCGCGCGCCGAGTCGAGATCGACCCCCGCCTGGGTCAGCCAGGGCCGGGCGACGCTGTCGCGGATCACGAGGACGGGTGGAACGGTGAGCCCGCCTCCTTCCGCGGGATTGCGCACCTCGATCCCGGATTCGCGACTGGGGAACTGCGCCCAGGTCGAATCGGGCAGGGCGAGCACCGCGATGATCGCGATCGGATGGCGCTGCAACAGCGCGGTCGCGCCGGCGAAGCCGGTGGCCCCGATCGGGACGATGGCGACGGTTCCGGTGACCGTCGCCGAATCCAGGCCGCCGCCCGCCTGCGGCGTGCCGGTGATCAGGACCGCCGTCGCCGCCACGTGGTCGGCGACGGGACGACCCTGCAGGAACTTCATGTTCTGTCCCAGCGTCCACCGCATCGGCGCCGAGCCGGTGGCCCAAACGGCGGCGCTGTCGCCGCGGGCCTGATAGATCTCGAGCGGGTACCGCTGGATGTAGCCACCGCTGTCCCCCATCGGGCGCAGCCCGAAGCGCCGGAACTCCGAGGCCACGTAACCGGCCATCGTTTCGAGGCCGGCGGACGGCGTAGCGCGGCCGCGCATCGAGTCATCGGCGACGAGAAAAATCCTTCGGCGGACATCTTCCGCGGTGATGGATGCCGGTCCCATGGCCCGGCCCGTGGTCACCGTCGGGGCGGTGGGGGGTGGAGCGGGTGTCGGCGCGGGGGCCTGCGTGTGCATCCCGCCACCGCAAGCGACGGCGCCCGCAACCGGGAACGCGATCCAGCTCCGCATGGAAATCTCCGAATGTGATCGAGTAGGGTGTGTGGGGAACTCGAGTCGAAAAGCTAGCGCGCCCGTCCGTATGAGGCCACGGACAGGCGCGTCAAGGTGTTGCGGGGAATCAGGGCTTGCGACGCCGAACTTCCGGCTTGTTCGCATCGTCCTTCTTGGGCGGCGGCGCGTCGCGGCCCCGGCTGGTCTCGGCGCGTCGCGAATCGTCCACCCGTGGCGGGCTGTTGTTCTGGCCACGACCCTGCCACTGGTCAGTTCGGCGATCCGGCGCCGGCTCCTGCGTCGGCTGGCGTCGGGGCTGATCGTCGCTCGACGGCCGGCGGCTGCGCCAATCGTCCGGCGGCTGGCGCCGCGACGGGTCGTCGCCCGGGGGGGTGCGGCGGCCGCCGCCTCGATCGTCGGGTTGCGCGGACGAGCCATTATCGCGCCTTCCATCGGGATTGCGACCACGCCAGTCGGGCTGGTCCCCGGGGGGAGGATTCGAGCGATCGCTATGGCGATCCCGCGTGCCGGGGCGGTCGGTCGGGGGTGGGAACCGCCGCGTCCACCCGTCGTCCGGATTGCGACGACGCGTCTCCGGCACCGGGACCGAGCCGCGCCCACCAATGTCGACGCTGCGGACGCCCCGGCGGGTATCATCATTGACCGGCCTGTCGCGCTCGCGTGCATGCGTCACGAACCGGTCGTCGCCGACACCGTCTCGATCCTTGAAGATGAATCGGGGCTCGGGGCGCAGCGGCCGGGTGAAAACGACCCGCGTGCCCCCGTAGTACCGGTAGGGGTAGTAGTAAGGATCATCGAACACCACGATGCGGAAGCGGACGCAGGAATACGCGTACGGGTCCCACGCCGTGTAGCTGGCATAGCTGTGGCAGTCGTAGCAGAGGAACCGCGGATAGTCGTAGTGCCGCTCGACATAATAAGGAACGAGGTCATAGTCCCAGTCGTTCTCGTTCTCGGGGACGATGCGCTGGGCCAGGTCGGTGAGGGCTACGTACGGGTCCCCGCGGACACGCCCGTCGGCGATCACGCGGTAGTCCCAATGATCCCCAGTGGTGATCGGGTCGTAGTCGAAGGGGTCGGGCGAGGCGACCGCGAAGATGTAGCCGACACCGGGGTAATCATCCACGTAGAACGCGTCGTCGTCGCGGGTGGCTTGAATCTCGAACTCCCGCCCGCCGCGCACGAAGTTGTCTTCCCAAGGGTCGCGCGGAAACAGGACGCGCACGCGTCCATCGGTGTCGACCCGGAAGATCGTGACGTAGGCATCGCGGTCGGCGCGCACGTACACGCGGGCGCTCAGGCCCGACTGATAGGGGTCGTCGCCGTGATCGGTCCAGACCGAAACCCGGGAACGATCCGAGTCGAAGCGCGCGGCTCGGAGGGGCTCCGCGGGCGGACCAGAAAGAGATGCGAACAACGCGAGTGTGGTCAGCATATGGCCTCCAAAAGGGGAGTAATCGCACGCCATATGCCAGTGCCGGATGCTGGCTAATCGACTGTCCTGCAACGAGTTGAGTGCCGTCCTACCCGCGCATTCAGACTTGTCCTGTCCTCTACCATGGACATATGTGCTTCCGTAGCTTCCGCACGCCATGCCCCCCACTAATCGCCTCGACCTGCTCGATCCCGCCGATGTAGCGCGGTTGGGGGGCATCGAAATCGTGGCCCAGGGAGTGGTCGAAGGCTACCTCGCGGGACTGCACCGCTCGCCGTTCCGCGGCTTTTCGGTGGAGTTCACCGAGCATCGTGCGTATCAGCCGGGAGACGAGCTGCGCTACCTCGATTGGCGCATGCTGGCCCGGTCCGACCGCCTGTTCGTGAAGCAATTCGAAGAGGAGACCAACCTGCGGGCGATGGTCTTGCTCGACGCCAGCCGCTCCATGGCGTGGCGCGGATCTCCGGAACGGCTGACCAAACACGAGTACGCCCAGCGCCTCGCGGCGGCGCTCGCCCTGATCCTGCTGCGACAGCGCGATGCCACGGGACTGATCACCTTCGACGAGACGGTGCGGGACGTCGTGCCGGCGCGCGTCAAATCGGGTCAGTGGCGGCGGCTGTTGCACGGTATCGTGGGCACCAGCGAAGGACACGGCACCGCCGCGGAAGCGGCCCTGCGGCAGGTCACTTCGCTCCTCACCCGGCGCGGGCTCGTCGTGCTGCTCTCCGATCTCCTGCTCGACCGGGAGCTCGCCCTGACGGCCCTGCGCTACCTGCGTCATCGCGGTCATCAGGTCGTCGTCCTGCACCTGATGGACCGCGGCGAGCGCGAGCTGGCCGGGCCACCGGAAGTCCGGTTCCGCGATCCGGAAACCGACGAGCGGATGGTGGTCCGGCCGCGGGAGCTCGCCCGCGCCTATCGCCTCACGGTCGAACGGGAGATCGCCGCGTGGCGCGCCGCGTGCCGACGGCATGGCGTCGCCTATTACGACGTCACCACCGATCAACCGTTCGGCCACGTGCTGCGCCGGTTGGCGTGATCTTCCTCCATCCGCTGGCGTTGATCGGGCTCGCGGCCGCCGCGATCCCGGCGGTGCTGCACCTGTTTCAGCGTCGCCAACCGCCGGAGGCGGACTTTCCCGCGCTGCGCTACCTGGCGGAGGCCGAGCGGCGCAGCGCCCGCCGGCTGCGATTGCGGCACGTGCTGTTGCTCGTGTTGCGTACGGCGCTCATCGTCACCGTCGTCCTCGCCGCGGCGCGCCCCCTCGTTCCCTCGCATGCGACCGGCGCGACGCATCCGCCGACCGCGCTCGTCATCGTCCTCGATAATTCGTTGTCGTCGGGAGCGGTGGTGGGCGGGCAGGTGGCGCTCGACCGGCTGAAGACCGCGGCGCGCGACGTGCTCGGTCGCGCGGCGCCGCAGGACCGTCTCTGGCTCGTCCTGGCGGACGGCATCGTGCGCGGCGGGGCGCGTGTCGAGCTGGCGGCGGCGGTCGACAGCGCGCCGCCCGATCCGCGCCGCCTCGATCTGGTGAGCGCCGTGACGCGTGCCGTGCAAGTCGCCGGGAGCGCGCCCGCCGCCGTGCGCGAGGTCCACGTGATCAGCGACCTGCAGCGCACGGCGCTCGCGTCCGGCCGTGTCGCCGTTCCCGCGGGGGTGCGGGTCCTCGCGCTGGCGCCCCTCCCCGGGCCCGGCCCGGTCAATCGCGGGATCGCGGCGGTGCGCGTCGCCGGCGGGGCGGTGTCGGTGACCGTCGGCGGAACGCCGGGGGCGAGTCCCGTGCCCGTGACGCTGCGACTGCGCGGGCGTGATATCGCCCGCGGACTCGCCGCCCCGGGGGCCACCGTGACGCTGCCGCTCGCCGACCCTGGTCCGGGATGGTGGGTCGGAGAGGTATCGCTCGAGCCGGACGAACTGCGTTCCGATGATCGCCGGCTCGTCGTGTGGCACGGCGTGCCGCCGGCGGAGGTGCGCGCCGATCCAAGTGCAGGCCCATTCGCTTCCGCGGCCATCGCCGTTCTGCGAGCGGCCCATCGGGTGCGCGATGGCGCCGAAGTGCTGCTTGCCGATCGCCCGGGCCCGGGTGCGTCCGTCGTCATGCCGCCCGCCGACCCGGCACTGCAGGGACAGGTAAACCGGACGTTGCAGGCGCGCGGCGTGGGGTGGCGGTTCGGGAGTGCCGGCTCACCGGGCCCGATCGCCAGCACGGCGTTCCCCGGTCTGGATGGCGCACGCGTGGCTCGGCGGCAGCGCCTCGAGGGCGCCGACTCCGGAGCGGTCCTCGCGACCGTCAACGGCGAGCCCTGGGCCGTTGCGGCGAGTGGGGTCGTCCTGGTCGGCAGCCGGTTCGACACGACTTGGACGACGCTTCCCACCGGGCCGGCGTTCGTGCCGTTCATCGATGCGCTGGTGAATCGTTTTTCTCGCGGTGAGTCCCCCGTCACGGAGCGGGAGGGCGGGACGCGCGTCACGTTCGCTCGCGTCGGCCCCGACACCGTGGGCGCCACCGTCTATGGGCCCGACCCCCGGGAATCTGATCTGACGCCGGCCGATCCCGCGTTGGTTCGCTCGGCGCTCGGCGCCGAAGTGGTGAGCGATAGGGAGTTCGGCGCCGCGGCCTTCGCCGGGTTGCGGCGCGCCGACCTGAGCGGCGAGCTGCTCCTCCTGGCGCTCCTCCTCGCCTTGGTGGAGCTGGCCGCGGCCACACTGGCGCGCTGATGTCGCTCGCATTCCTGCTGGATCGATTCGATGAGTTGCCCGCCACGCGATCGCTGGCCGAGCAGCTCCCGGCGGCCGGTGTGCGCCGGGCCGTGGGCGGCCTCCCCGGGTCGAGCGCCGCCGTGCTCACCGCCACGCTGGCGCGCCGCCTGCCGCAGCGTCTCTTCGTCGTGGTCGCCGTCACCCCGGCCGACGCGGAGCGCTGGCTCGCCGACCTGCGCATGCTGCGTGAGGACGGCGTCGCACTGTACCCCCAGCGCGAGAGTCTGGGAGCGGAGGAGCCCCACGTCGAAATCGCCGGTGAGCGGCTCGAGACAGTGGCGGCGCTCCTCAGCGGCCAGGTCCGCCTCCTCGTGACGACGGCCCGCGCCATGGCGGAACGGACCGGCGTTCCCGCCGCGCTGGCGCTTGCGCGACTCGATCTCGCCGCCGGCGCCCACTCCCGCGAAAGCCTGACCGAGGCGGTGACGCGACTCGCCGCGATGGGATTCGAGCGCGTGCCGACCGTCGTTGAAGTCGGGCAGTACAGCGTGCGCGGCGGGATCCTCGATGTGTACGGCTACGGGATGGCGGCTCCCACTCGCGCCGAATGGTGGGGCGACGAGATCGCCTCGTTGCGCACGTTCGACCTTGACACGCAGCGCTCCGGGGAGCCGCTCGAGCGGGTGACGATTCTGCCGATGAAATCGGAGAGCCGCGACGAGCCCGCCGCCCCGCTAATGCGCTCATCGCTGCTCGACCTCCTGCCCGCGGACGCGCTCGTGGTGCTCGATCAGGAGGCGGCGGTCGAGCGCGAGGTCGAACGGGGATGGAGCGATGCGGCGCATCATGTGGAGGTCGCAAGGCGCATGGGCGAGGATACCCCGGCGCGCGAGGAGTTGCTGGTCGCGCCGGATGCGTGGCGCGCCGCGTTGCATCGCTATGCCCGGCTCGTTCCCACGGAGGTCGGGCCGGACGAGCGATTCCCGCTCCTGCCGCCAGAGGCGATCGACCGGGACCTGAAGCGGCTGCGTCAGGTGGTTCGCGATCCTCCGGCCACGGTGATCCTGTGCGACAACGAAGGGCAGCTCGAGCGGCTGGACGAGCTGTTGGGGGAAGGGAGCAACGCCACGCTGGTCGTGGGAGCGCTCGACGCGGGGTTTTTGCACCCGACCCTCCGGGTGCTCACCGATCACGAGATCTTCCGGCGTGCGCGCCGGCTGCGGCGCGCGCGGCGCTACCGCTCGGCGGCAGCCGGTGCGGCGGCGCGCCCGCTCTCCCCGGGCGAATACGTCGTCCATCTGGATCATGGCATCGGGATCTTCCGCGGGTTGCAGACGGTGCCGGTGGGCGAGGCCACGCTCGAGGTGGCCGTCGTCGAATACGAGGGCGGCGACCGTCTCAACGTGCCGTTGTACCGGCTCGATCAGCTCGAGCCATATCGCGCTCCGGGGGATGGCGACGCCCCGCCGCCCCGCCTGCACCGGCTCGGCGCGAGCACGTGGCAGCGGCAGCGCGACAAGACGCGCTCGGCGATCCGGGCGATGGCGCAGGAGCTCCTGGCGCTGTATGCGCGGCGCCAGCTGGCGCACGGCTTCGCATTCCCTCCCGATACCCCGTGGCAGCGTGAGCTCGAATCGGCCTTCCTGTACGAGGACACGCCTGACCAGGTGCGTGCGACCCTCGAGGTCAAGCGTGACATGGAGCGACCTCGCCCGATGGACCGGCTGCTCGTGGGCGACGTCGGCTACGGCAAGACCGAGGTCGCGTTGCGCGCCGCGTTCAAGGCGGCGCAGGCGGGCAAACAGGTCGCGGTCCTCGTGCCGACCACGATTCTGGCGGAGCAGCACGGCCGGACGTTCCGCGAGCGGCTCGCCGACTACCCGGTGCGCCTTGAGGTGCTGTCGCGCTTCCGCACGCCGAAGGAGACCGCTGCGGCACTGTTGCGGCTGGCCGAAGGATCGCTCGACATCGTGATCGGCACGCACCGCCTGCTGTCGCGCGACGTGGTGTTCAAGGACCTGGGACTCCTGATCGTCGACGAAGAGCACCGCTTCGGGGTGCGGCACAAGGAGCGGCTCAAGGCATTGAAGCTTTCGGTGGACGTGCTGACGCTGACCGCGACGCCAATTCCCCGCACTCTTCATCTGTCGCTCGCCGGGCTGCGCGACATGACGTTGCTCGAGACGCCGCCCAAGGACCGCTCCCCGGTGCTCACCTTCGTCGAGCCGTGGGACGATGGGCTGCTGGAGGAGGCGATGGCGCGCGAGCTGGATCGCGGCGGGCAGGTGTACTTCGTCCACAACCGGATCGAGACGATCGACACGATCGCGGCGCGCGTCCAGGCGCTGGCGCCGCGCGCCGTGGTCGCGGTGGCGCATGGAAAGATGCGCGAGATTGATCTCGACCGGGTGATGTCGCGGTTTGTCGCGGGGGAGGTCGACGTGCTGGTGTCGACGATGATCGTCGAGTCGGGACTGGACGTCCCCAACGCGAACACGATGATCGTCGACCGCGCCGACCGGTTCGGGTTGGCGCAACTGTATCAGCTGCGCGGACGGGTGGGGCGCAGCCACCGGCGCGCCGCCTGCTATCTCCTGGTCCCCGACGAGCCGGAGCGCGCCGCGGAAGAACGGCTGCAGGTGCTCGAGCATCATACCGATCTCGGGGCGGGATACCGGATCGCGCTCCGCGACCTCGAGCTGCGCGGCGCGGGAAACCTGCTCGGCGCCGAGCAATCGGGACACGCGCAAGCGGTCGGCTTCGACACCTATCTGCGGTGGTTGGCGGAAGAGGTGAGCGGGCTGAAAGGCGAGGGGCCTGCGGGACCGCTTCCGGCGCCGGAGGTCGTGCTGGATGCTCCCGCACACCTCCCCGATGCATACGTCGTCGATCACACGTCGAAGCTCGAGGTGTACCGGCGACTGGCGCGGGTGGAGCGGCCTGGCGAGATTCCGGCGATTCGCGAGGAGTTGCGCGATCGTTTTGGGCCGCTGCCGCCGGAGGCGGAGCGGCTGCTCCTCGTCACGGAGCTCCGCGCCCTCGGCGCCCAGGCGGGGTTGGAGACGATCCTGGTACGCGGCGACGAAGCGCGGCTCACGTTTCGGCGGGACGCCCACCCCCGGATGACGGGGCTTGCCGCGGCGCTCGACGCGGTGCAGTTCGCCGCCGACGTGCGCCGGTCCATTCCGCTCTCATTGCGGCTCCGCCGCCTGGGGGGAGAAGCGATCGGCCCCGGGCTGGTGCGGGCACTCACGGCTGTAGCTCGAGACCTCTGAAGGAACAGGAGTCGAACGTATGCGTCGTGCCGGGCTGCTCGCGTTGGGACTGTTGGTGTCGGGGTGCAAGGTGCTGCAGGACGCGTTTTCCGCGCATCCCGGCTCTGCGGCGCAGGCCGACGGGCAGTCGCTCACGGTGGAGCGACTCGCCGATATCGCGTCCCGGCTGAAAGGCATGCCGCTCGAGACCCCGAATCTGACCACGGTCGCGAACGCGTATCTGGGCTACACGTCGCTCGCGATGTCGCTCGCGAAAGGACGGGCGCTCAATGACTCGAGCACGGTGGCGCGCGTGATGTGGCCGACCGTCTCACAGCTCAAGATCGGGCGCTACCTCGACAGGCGGAATCTCCACCCACCGATGTCCGCCCAGCAGGTCGACTCGGCGTACAACGCGGGAGAACTGCGGGCGTTCCAACACATCCTGATCACGGTGTCGCCACGGACGGCTCCCCCCGTCGTCCTGCAAAAACGGAATCAGGCCAATACGCTGTGGCGGTCTCTCGTCCTCAGCGGTGGCGCCAACTTCGCCGCCGTGGCGCGACGCGCCTCCGAGGATCCGGCGTCCAAGTCGAGCGGCGGGTACCTCGATGTGGGAGGGCGGGGACGGTTCGTCCCGCAGTTCGAGGATGCCGCCTGGCAGCTGACGCCCGGCTCGATGTCGGGCGTGGTGCGGTCGAGCTTCGGGTTCCACATCATCCGCCGCCCACCCCTCGCCGAGATCCGCGACACGTTCGCGGCCGGCCTCGAGCAGATCCGTGCCAGCCGGAGCGACTCGGCGTACTTCGCGAGCCTCTCCCAGACGCACAAGATCGAAATCGTGCGGGGTGCGGGACAGGCGATCCGCGGCGCGCTCGATGACCTCGACGCTGCCGGACGCAGCACCAAGAACCTGGCCACCTATTCCGGCGGGACGTTCGAGATCAAGGATTTCGTGCGCTGGCTGTTCTCCATCGACCCACGGTACGGCCAGATGCTGGCCGCGGCGAGCGATTCGCAGGTCAACGTCCTGCTCCGGCAGCTGGTCGAGCAGGCGCTGGTGTTACGCGAAGCCGATTCGAGCGGCATCCAGCCAACCGATTCGGAGTGGGCCCGGATCCGCGCACAGTACGACACCATGCTGACGGCGCTGCAGCAGGAGCTGAGCCTCAACGCCACGATGTTGCACGATTCCGCGACCACCGACGAGGGCCGCACGCGGCTCGCGATGGCCCGGGTGAACGACTACTTCGACCGTATCGTCGCCGGGCAGGCGCAGTTCCTGCCGATCCCACCGCTCTTGACGCAGGTGTTGCGCGAGCGGGGGGACTGGTCGATCGACGCCGCCGCCGTGCAGCGCTCGGTGGAGCGTGCCACCGCGCTGCGGGCGAGCGCGGATTCGCTGCGGCCGTCGGGAACCGGTGCGCAGATGCAGCCCGCCGCCGGCCCACCACCGGTGACGCTGCCCGACACCGGACAGCGACCCGCCCGGCCGGTGCCATGACCCGCCGGGCGCTGGGCGTCACGCTGCTCGTGGCCGTGGCCGCCGCCCCTCGAGCGGCCGTGGCCCAGGCGCCGATCCTGGTCGACCGGATCGTGGCGGTCGTCGGCCAACAGCCGATTCTCTCCTCGCAGCTCGATGAAGAGATCGCCTCCGCGCAGGCCCAGGGTCAGCAGCTGCCGACCGACTCCGCCGGCCGGGCGGCGACGCGGCGGCGGATCCTCAACAGTCTCGTCGAGACCGAGCTCCTGGTGCAGCAGGCGGAGCGCGACACCAGTGTCAAGGTGACCGAGCAGGAAGTGCAGGAGGCGGTCGAGCAGACCGTCAAGAACGTGCGCAACCGCTTCGCGTCGGAGCAGGAGTTTCAGAGCCAGCTCAAGCTGGCGGCGTTCGGTGGCGTCGAGGAATGGCGCCGCTGGCTCACCGAACAGCAACGGCGGCAGATCCTGCAGCAGCGGCTGATCGACAACCTGCGTCAGAAGGGCAAGATCAAGCCGATCCCGCCGACCGACGGGCAGATGCGAGCGTACTGGGAGGAGAATCGCTCCCCGGACCAGCGCCGCCCCGCCACGGCCTCGTTCCGGCAGATCATCATCCTGCCGCAGCCGGACTCGGCGGCACGCGCGCAGGCGCTCAACAAGGCGGACTCGCTGCTCCGCGCGCTGCACAACGGCGCGGACTTCGCCGAGCTGGCCCGCAAGTTCTCGGACGACTCGGCGAGCCGCGACTCGGGCGGCTCGCTCGGCTGGTTCCGTCGCGGCACGATGGTGAAGCCGTTCGAAGCGGTGGCGTTCCGGCTCCGGCCCGGGGAGCTGTCCTTTCCGGTGGAAACGGTCTTCGGCTTTCACATCATTCAGGTTCAGCGCGTGCAGCCGGCCGAGGTGCTGGCCCGGCACATCCTGATCGCGCCGAAGATCTCCACCGCCCAGATCGCAGTCGCCCGGGCCCGGGCCGACACAGTACATGACGCGCTCGCCCGGCACGTGTCGTTCGACTCGCTGGCCCGGCAGTACGGCGACGAGAACGCTCCCAAGCTGGCCGAAGCGGTGCCCCTCACGCAGCTCGCTCCCGAGTACCAGCAGCTGCTGGCAAAGGACTCGACCGTGGGCTTGAAGCCGGTGGTCGAGATGAACGCCACGAGCGCGCGACCGCAGTTCGCCGTCCTCGAGGTGACGGCCCGCCAGGCCGAAGGTCCGCTGTCGTACGACGACGTGCGCGAACGGATCCGCGGCGATCTGTCGCAGCAGCTCGGCGTGGAGCACTATCTCGATGAGCTGCGGCGTCTCACGTACATCGATATCCGGCTCTAGTCGTGGCCGGCCCCACCGCCAGACGCCCGCGACTCGCCGTGACGCTGGGCGACCCGCGCGGCATCGGTCCCGAGGTCGTGGCGCGCGCCCTCGGGCAGGCCCCGCTTGGCGCCGACATCGTGCTCGTGGGACCGGACGATCAGCTCGAAGGAATCCCGGCCCGCAGTCGCATCGGCGTCGGGGCGTGGGGGACGAAGGGCCCGGATGAGGCGCGGGCGGCGGGGTTGCTCGCCGCGCGCTCGATCGAGCGCGCAGTATGGCTGGCCCGCGCGCGCGAGGTCGACGGCGTCGTCACCGGCCCGGTCGAAAAGCGCGCCCTGCATCTCGCCGGCTACCCCTTCCCCGGCGTGACCGAATTTCTGTCCAATCTCACGGGCAACACGCCGACCGCCATGATGCTCGTGACGGGAACATTGCGCGTGGTCCTCGTCACGACGCACCTGCCGTTGCGCGAGGTGCCGGGACGCCTCACCACCGACGGCGTCGTGGCCGTGGGCCGCATGGCGGCGGCCGCGCTCGTGCGCTGGTGGGCGATCGCCGCGCCGCGGCTCGCGCTCTGCGCCTTGAATCCGCACGCGGGCGAGGGGGGACTGTTCGGCGACGAGGACGACCGCATCCTGGGACCGGCGGCCCGGCAGCTCGGCGCCGCGGGCCCACTTCCGGCCGACACCGTCTTCGTGCGTGCGCTCAAGGGAGAGTTCGACGCCGTGCTGGCGCCGTATCACGACGTCGGGATGACGGCGGTGAAGGTCGCGGGGTTCGGCCGGGGAGTGAACGTGACGCTCGGGCTGCCGTTCCCCCGCACGGCGCCCGACCACGGGACGGCGTTCGATATCGCGGGAACGGGACGGGCGGATCCCGGCAGCATGCGCGCGGCGCTGGAGCTCGGCGCGACGCTGGCGGATCGGAGCAGGGCCGGCGTCACCACGGGTGCTGAGCTCCTCTAAGGGTTCACGGGCCCCGCTGCCGCGGTGGGACGCGTCACCCGAACCTTGCCCACGCGGCGGCCTTCCATCTCGACGACTTCGAACGTCGCGCCGGAGAGCTCGACCCGGTCCCCGGGCTTCGGCAGCCGGCCCAGCGTCCCGAACACCACACCGCCGATCGTCGTGTAGTCGGTGTCGTCGATCTTCAATCCATACACCCGGTTCACGTCGGCGATCTCCATCGCACCGGAGATGATCGGGACCGGGCCCATGGTCGAGGCCCGAGCCCCGGGCTCGGGGGGCCGGTCGTACTCGTCGTAGATCTGTCCCACGATTTCTTCCAGCAGGTCTTCCATCGTAACGAGTCCCGCCGTTCCGCCGTACTCGTCGAGCACGATCGCCAGGTGGACCTTCTGCCGCTTCATGTCGGCGAGCACGTCCTCCACTTCGCGCGTGCCGGGGACGAGCAGCGGCGGGCGCATGATCGATTGCAGCGTCTGGCCGTCGCCGCCCGATCGCAGCGCGCGCAGGATGTCCTTGGCGTGGACGGTGCCGACGATGTCGTCGAGCGATTCCCGGTACACCGGATAGCGCGAGCGTCCCGCGGCACCGACCCGGTCGGCCGCCTCGGAGAGCGTTAGCGAGAGGGGCAGGGCGACCATCTGGGTGCGCGGCGTCATGACGTCGCGCGCGTTTTTCTCGCTGAACTCGAACACGCCTTCGATCATGCGCGCGTCTTGAGTGCCGAGGTGGCCGGTACGCCGGCTCTGCTCGACGAGCATGAGAATCTCCTCGGGAGAGTGCACGCGCTCGCGCTCGCTCATCGGGCGCGCGCCGAACGCGCGCAGCAGCCCGGTGGCGGAGCTGTTCAGCAGCCAGATGAACGGATTAGTGACGACGGTGAACAGGGTGAGCGGCCGCGCGAGCCAGCGCCCCAGCGTCTCCGGGTAGAGCAGCGCCAGTCCCTTGGGCACGAGCTCCCCGAGGACGACGTGCATGAACGTGATTAAAATGAAGGCGAGAGTGACGGCGGCCCCGTGGGCGGCCGCCGTGGCGATGGCGGGGGGCAGCCCGGCGAACGCTCTCGCGAGCGGCTCCGCCAGCGCCGGCTCACCGATCCAGCCTAACCCCAGGCTCGTGAGGGTGATGCCGAGCTGCGTTCCGGAGATGTAGCGGGTGATGTTCTGCATCACGGCCAGGGCCGCCTGTGCCCGGTGGTCGCCGCGCCGGATCATGGCCTCGATCCGCGTGCGCCGGGCCGCCACGAGCGAGAATTCGGCAGCCACGAAGAACGCGTTTGCCGCGACGAGGATGGCGACGGCCGCCAGACGGAGTCCCAGGGAGTTCTCCGCGGTGACAGGCATCGGACAGGGAAAGTAGCGGCATGGTTGCTCGCTCGCCCTCCCCCCCCATATGCTTCCCGGATGACACAGGTCCTGCCGCTCGAAGTCCAGTGCGCCCACCGGGCTCCGGCACGGCACGAGAGCGTCCAGCGGATGCGCGCCGCGTTGCTGCTCGCCGCCTTCGTGACCATCGCCGAGGGGGTGGGGGGCTGGTTTTCGCACTCGCTGGCGCTGCTCGCGGACGCGGGTCACATGCTCGCCGATGTGGGGGCGCTGGGTCTCGCGGTATTCGTGGCGCGCGTGGCGCAGCGGCCCGCGACGCCGGAGCGCAGCTACGGGCTGCTGCGGCTCGAGATCCTGGCGGCGCTGGTGAACGGCGCGGCGCTCGTCGCCATCGCGGTCGGGATTGGATTCGAGGCGTTGCGCCGGTTGGAGTCGCCGATCGATGTGCATGGTGGCCTGCTGCTCGGCGTCGCGGTCGTCGGTCTCGCGGCGAACGTGGTCGGGGTCCTGATCCTGCACCACGGCCACGACCATTCGCTCAATCAGCGCGGCGCCTACCTGCACATGCTGAGCGACCTGCTGGGGTCGGTCGGCGCGGTGCTCGCAGGTCTCATCGTGCTGACCACTGGTTGGCACCTCGCCGATCCCATCATCTCGCTGGCGATCGGTCTCCTGATCCTCAATGGGGCCTGGCGCCTGGTGCGGGAGAGCGCTGACATCCTGCTCGAGTCCACGCCGGCGCACATCGCCCTCGGCACGGTGCACGACGCGCTCGCCGGGTTACCCGGGGTCAGCTCGGTGCACGACCTGCACGTCTGGACCCTCACGAGCGGCGTCGTCGCCATGAGCGGGCACCTGGTGGTGCGGAATCCCGGCGACAACCAGCGCATCCTCGAGGACGCGCAGGAACGGCTGCGGTCGCTCGGGATTCATCATGTCACGGTCCAGATGGAGAAGGACTTGACCTGCGACTAGGGCACTCCCTATACTGCCCGCTCACTCGTACCGCCCTCTGGACGCAATCCCTTGCAGATTCGCAACATCGCCATCATCGCCCACGTTGATCATGGGAAGACCACGCTGGTGTCCCAGCTGCTCCAGCAGGCCCGGGCACTGCGCCACGGCGCCACCGGCTTTCTCGACACCGGCATCGAGGCCGAGCGGGGGATCACGATTCTCGCCAAGAATACCGCGGTGCGCTGGGGCGACACGAAGATCAACATCGTGGACACCCCGGGGCACGCGGACTTCGGCGGTGAGGTGGAGCGGATCCTCCGGATGGTCGACGGCTTCCTGCTGCTCGTCGACGCCGCCGAGGGGCCCATGCCGCAGACCCGCTTCGTGGCGGGGAAGGCGCTGGCCCTCGGGCTGAGGCCGATCGTCGTCATCAACAAGATCGACCGGCAGGACGCGGAGCCGCTGCGGGTGCACGACGAAGTGCTCGAGCTGTTCCTCGATCTCGAGGCGACGGCCGAGCAATTCAACTGCCCATTCCTGTATGCGTCGAGCCGGCAGGGGATCGCGACGACCGATCTGGCGAAGCCCGGCACCGATCTCGTGCCGCTGTTCGAGACGATCTTGTCGACGGTCCCCGCGCCCGCGGGGGACCCCACGGGGCCGTTCCAGATGCTGATCTCGACGCTCGACTACTCGTCGTACCTGGGACGCATCGGGATCGGCCGGATCGAGCGCGGCCGCGTCCGCGTCGGCGATACCGTGGCGCTGCTGCCGCTCGGTGAAGCCGGTCCGGTGGGTGACGGAACGTTCGAGCAGGCGCGGGTGGTGAAGCTGTTCGGCTTCGAGGGACTGGAGCGCGTCGAGCTCGAGGCGGCGGCGGCGGGGGAGATTGTGGCGCTCGCCGGGCTCGCGGGGGTGGAGATCGGCAAGACGGTCACCGCCCCGGACCACCTGGAGCGGCTCGCGGGCATCGCCGTGGAAGAGCCGACGATCTCCGTCGATTTCCGGGTGAACGATTCGCCGTTCGCCGGCCGCGAGGGGAGGTTCGTCACGGGACGGCAGCTGCGCGACCGTCTGTACAAGGAGCTGGAGCGCAACGTCGCCCTGCGGGTCGAGGACACCGACGATCCGCAGACGTTCACCGTGTCGGGACGAGGCGAGCTGCACCTCGGCATCCTGATGGAGACGATGCGGCGTGAGGGGTACGAGTTCCAGGTGAGCCGCCCGCGCATCATTCCGCGGGAAGGAAAGGATGGGGAGCAGCTCGAGCCGTACGAAGAGCTGATGATCGACTGCCCCGAAGGCTACCTCGGCGTGGTGATGGAGAAGTCGGGGCCGCGGCGAGCGACGCTGATCGACATGAAAAACGCCGGCGTGGGGACGATCCGGCTGCGGTTTCGCATTCCGGCCCGGGGGCTCCTCGGGTATCGGTCGGAGTTCTTGACGGATACCCGGGGGACCGGGACTATGCATCACCGGTTCTTCGCGTACGGGCCGTGGGCGGGGCCGCTGACGGGGCGCAGCCGCGGCGTGATGGTCGCGGACCGGGAGGGCGTGGCGGTGGCGTACGCGCTCTTCAATTTGCAGGAACGGGGCACCATGTTTGTGAAGCCGAACGATCCCGTGTACGAAGGGATGATCGTCGGCGAGCACGTCCGCCCCGGCGACCTCGACGTAAACGCGTCGAAGGAGAAGAAGCTGACGAACATGCGGACCACGGCGTCCGACGAGATGGTGATTCTCGAGCCGCCGCGGCAGATCACGCTGGAATTGGCGCTGGAGTACATTGAGGACGACGAGTTGATCGAGGTGACGCCGGCCTCGGTCCGGCTGCGCAAGCGCGAGCTCGGCGCCACGGCGCGGCGCAAGCTGGCCCGCAACCTGCGGGCGATGGACGAGTAGATCAACGCGAGACGCGAGAACCGCAACCTCAGCTGGAGGTGACAATGCTGGCCGCGGAGACGTCGATGGGGTGGTCGCTCAAGCGTCGCGGCGACGACATCGACGAGGAGTTCGAGGACTTCGAAGAGGACAAGGACCTGGACGAAGATTTCGACGACGAGCTGGATGAGGAGGAGCTCGAGGAAGAGGATCTCGAGGACCTCGACGACTACGACGACCTCGACGACGAATTCGACGACGAAGACGAGGATGGGTTTCGCCCCCGCAAGGGACCGAAGCGGGAGTGGGACTGAAGACAACCGGCAGGCTGCGACGCTACCGTACTGGCCAGGGCCGGGAGACCCTGCCTGCCGTAGCGTTGACAGCCTGCCGTTTTCTACTCGAGTGTCGTTAGGCCGAGCGCGCGAGGGGCATCGACTGCTGCTGCGCTTCGCTCCAGGCCTGGAACATCAGTACCGTCCATAACTGATAATCCCAGCGCGTCTCCCCCGACACATGCTCCGCCCACTTCCTCCGGATCGGGGCGGGATCCAGCAAGCCCTCCCGCCGTAGCCGGCGCTCGTCGAGCAGCGCCTCGGCCCAGTCGCGGAGCGGCCGCCGCAGCCATTCGGCAATGGGCATTCCGAAGCCCTGCTTCGGCCGGCTGACCAGCGTGCGCGGGACGTATCGATACAGGAGTTGCCGCAGCAGCCATTTCCCCTCACCGCCGCGGATTTTCATCTTGAGCGGTAACCGCCACGCGAATTCGATCACGCGCGGGTCGAGCAACGGGATACGCGTTTCGAGACTCACACCCATGCTGGCACGATCCACCTTCGCGAGGATGTCGTCCGGCAGATATCCGGTGGCGTCGAGGGACATCATGACCTGTGCGGCCTTGCCGCCCAGGTTGGGACCGGCCGCCAGCTCTCCCGTGGTCACCAGGCGTCCCTGCGGGCTGGGGGACGTCTTCCAGAACGTCATCAGGCTGTAGTACAGATCGGCCGGGGAGCGTGCCGAGAGTATGTCGGCGGTCTGTCGAATCCGTTCGGTCAGACTGCGCTTCCCGGTCCAGCGGCGCGCCATGCGGTTGACCGAGCGCCCCACCAGGCCGGCCGGACCCTGGGAGAGCCCCAGGACGTGCGCCGCACTCCTCCGCACGCCGAACGGGATCCAGCGGAGGCTGCGCCAGATGGCCGGGCCGAGTTGGTGGCGGCGATACCCTCCGAACAGCTCATCCCCGGCGTCGCCCGAGAGGCTGACCGTCACCGACCGCCGCGCCATTTCGCACACGAGAAACGTCGGGATTTGTGATGTATCGGCGAACGGTTCATCGTAGAGCGTCGGCAGTCGCGGGATGACGGCGCGAGCCTCCTCCGCGGTGACGTACAGCTCGGTGTGCTCGGTGCCCAGATGCTGGGCTACCGCCTTCGCGTACTCGGCCTCGTTGTACTTGCTCTCGTGAAATCCGATCGTAAACGTCCGCACCGGATTGCCCGCCTGCGCCTGCATCAGCGCGACGACCAGCGACGAATCGATGCCGCCCGACAGAAACGCCCCGAGCGGGACGTCGGATTCCATGCGGATGCGCACCGCGTCGCGGAGCAGGCCGTCGAGCGCATCCATCGCTTCACTCGTCGAGCCGCGGAATGGGTGCGCCACGCCGGACTCGGCGACCTCGTCCATGGACCAGTAGGGAATCGGTGCTCCCCGGAATCCCTGCTCGGCGCGCAAGGTCAACAGCGAGCCGGGCGGGAGCTTGTAGATGCCGCGGTAGATACTCAGCGGTCCCGGGACATAGCCTCGTTGAAAGAACGCGGCGAGCGCCGTGCGATTGATGTCTCCGCGAAACGCCGGATGCGCCCGTAGCGCCTTGAGCTCCGACCCGAACAACAGGGTCTGCCCCGCCCATCCATAGTAGAGCGGTTTCTCACCGGCGCGATCGCGTGCCAGATGCAGGGCGCGGGCTTCCCGGTCCCACACCGCCAACGCAAACATGCCGTTGCTGCGCTCGAGGGCGCGCCGCACTCCCCACCTGGCGACGGCGGCAAGCAGGACCTCGGTGTCCGATCGACCGCGGAAGGTCGCGCCGCCTGCTTCGAGTTCCGAGCGCAGGTCATGGAAGTTGTAGATCTCGCCGTTGAAGGCGATCACGTAGCGGCCATCGGCGGACTGCATCGGCTGATGACCCAACGGGGTGAGATCGATGATCGAGAGACGGCGCGAGCCGAGCGCGACGCCCGCGCTGGGGTCGATCCAATCGCCGCCGTCATCAGGTCCGCGGTGATGGATGGCCTCGGCCATCCGTATGACGATGCCACGGGCATCGTACTCGTTCAGTCCGGCGGGATTCCAGAACCCGGTGATACCACACATGCCTGTGTACTCGTTCGCCCGGCCCATGCCAACACGCCCATACCCAGCGCACCGCGCGACGAGGCCGACTCCGTCGCGAGAGCGGCACCTACAGTAACGTGCAAGGGCTGACGAACGGCTGTCAATCCCTTGTCGATCTGACCGTTGCGAGGTCAGCCTTCGTTCAGGCACCGGGGTTGGGTATGCTCCACCATAGTTCCATCACATGGATGCGGTGATGCGGCTCCGCTTTGGCGGCGGTACCTGTACCGGGGCTGTCCGCCGAGCGGAGCGACACGAAGGCCGGGGAGGAAGTCGATGAGCCGTCGCCTGCTGGTTTCAGGAATTATCGTCGTTATCGGCATCCCGCGACTCGCCGCACAGGAGCCGCCGCCCGAGGCTCCCGCAGTGCGGTGGTGGGAAGGCGCGGCCGTCGTCGGCGGGATTGCGGCTGTTTCGCTCCTCGATCAACCGCTGCACCGCTACATCCTGGCGCACCGTTCGCCGGAGGCGGACGCGGTGGCGGCCGATGTCCGCCACATGGGGCAGGTGGAGGTTTTTGGATCGGTCCCCGCGGGGATGGCGCTCGTCGGGTTGGTGACGCAGCGGCCGACGTTGCTCCGCGGCTCGCTCCGCGTGGCGACATCGCTCGCGCTGGCCGCGACAGTCGCGACCGCGGGGAAGGAGACGCTTGGTCGGCTGCGGCCGAGCGCCGAGCGGGATGCCGACGATTTCAAACCGTTCTCCGGGCAGGCGTCTTTCCCGTCCGGTCACACCACAATGGCGTTCGCGCTCGCGACCTCGCTGGCCAACGAGATCCACCGGCCGTGGGCGACCGTCGGATTGCTCACAGTGGCAGCGGGGACGGGATGGTCGCGGTTGAACGACAACCAGCACTGGCTCAGCGACGTGGTCGCCGGGGCCGCGATCGGGATCTCGTCGGCGCAACTCGTCGACGCCAGATGGCGAATCTTCCACGTGCGACCGCCCAGCGTACTGCTGGGCAGCAGCGGTCCGGTGGTCGGCTGGCGGATCGCGATACGCTAGCGCGACCACTGCCGGGGCCGTCGACGGCTGACAGGCGATGACGAGGTCGCTACATTGAGGCGCCGGGGCCTGTAGCTCAGGTGGTTAGAGCGCACGCCTGATAAGCGTGAGGTCGGTAGTTCAACTCTACCCAGGCCCATTCCCGGGCCGGAGTAAGGAGCGGCACCACACCTGCACATGTGTGGTGCCGCTTTGCGTGGGCCGTGACGCTTCCCTGCGCGTTAGGGCGTCGGGGCCGGAGCCGGGGTGAGGCCATGGCGGCGCATGATCTCCGCCATCTTCGCCCGGTCCGGCGGACCCCCGGTGGCGGCGTTGAGCACATCGGCGGATTCGCGGAAATACTGCGGGCCGATAGCCGCCGGCGTGATCACGCACAGCGCCTTCACGTTCTGGTTCCCGTTGTTGTCGAACCGGTGCACGGCCCCGCGGGGAATGCAGAGCGCCTGACCGGGCCCGACGTCGATCCGCGTTCCGTCCACCGTCCAGCTCAACACCCCCTCGATGCCGTAGATCGTTTCCTCGTAATGGTCGTGGCTGTGCGCTGGAGCGGCCAGACGCTGGGCGGCCGGGACGGTGAGCTCGAAGGCGGCGACGCTTCCTTCGGAGCGGTCGCCGGCGACCAGGAAACGGACCGCGAGTGGCCCAAGTCGGATGGTCTCGTCCGAGGGATTGACCTGGAGGCTCTGAGCCTGCGGCTTCATATGCGTGTCTCCTCTTGATAAAGGGCGTTTACTATGCTAGAATAAGTAAACGCCATTTACTAACAATGTCAAGCCCACCGGTCCCGACCAGAGAGATGCTCATCGGCGCGCTGCTCCGCGTTCCGGCGCAGGCGGTGCAGCGCCGCATCATCCGGGCGCTCAACGCCGCCGGGTTCGACGAGCTCCGCCTGCCGCACATGGCGGTGCTGCAGTATCCGGGTCCCGACGGGGTCCGCCCCAGCGCGCTCGCCGAGCGCGCGGGGATGAGCAAGCAGGCGATGAACCAGTTACTGCGAAGTCTGGAAGAGCTCGGCTATCTCGTCCGGTCGGATGCACCCGACGAAGGCCGGGCGCGCATCATCCGCTTCACGAAACGCGGACGGGCCGCCTACGCAAAAATCCACGAGATCCTGCGCGCCATCGAGCGCGAGTGGAGCGCGGAGCTCGGGGCCAAACGGTTCGCCGCGCTCAAAGCGCTGCTGTTGCGCATCTGGGAAAGCTCGTTGATCCGGTAACCCACCCGGTCCGCCGGCTAGTGGCAGGAGCCACTCCCCGCATCCGTGAACGTCCGCCCCGCCACCGGAATGAACCGCCAGTCGTACCCCGTGGCGTGAAGCTCGAGGCGCAGCACGCCGTACGTATCGGCGTTCTGGACCACACTGTTCGCTGCGAGCGGCTGGTTGATGCGGCCGTGACTCTTTCCCCCGGTCCCCACTACGATCTCCACGACGCCCCTCGAGGGGTCGGGCGTCTGGTCGGGCGCCTGCGCCGCGAAGCGCTCATAGTCGTGATCGTTCCCGTCGAGGACCAGCTCGGCCCCGGCGTCGTACAGCGCCTGGAAATACGCCGCCTGGCCCGACGAGCTCCCCGCGTTCCCGGAGCTGAAGCGCGGCCGGTGTGAGATCGCGAGCGTGCAGAGGTTCGGGTGCGCGGCGAGGTCGGCCCGCAGCCAGCGCACCTGTGTCGAGTCCACCGGCACGGCGCTGTTCAGCACGATGATGTGCCACGTCCCGAGGTCGTAACTGTAATAGCCCGTGGGACCGTGGGCCGCCGAGCCGAAATAGCGGTAATAGCCCGGATAGGGAATCGTCGTCCCCGGCGGCGGGGCGCACGCGCCACTTGTGCCGGCCCCAGGTAGAGTCGAAGCAGACGCCGTACGCCGGCGGTGGCGTCGCGTCGACGTAGTCGTTGTCGCCCGCAGTGAACACCGTCCCCGACAGGCTGTCGAGCAGGTGCGCCGTAGTCTCGTCGTTGGTGGAGATGCAGGTTCCGATGTCCCCCGCGCCGATCAGCACTGGATCGGTGACGGTCAGGCGCAGACTGGCGTCCGCATTCGGCGCGACCCCACGGATCGTGATCGAGCCCGCACGCCGCGCCCGGACGAGGCCCGTCGCCCCGACGCGCGCCACCGCCGTGTCGCTGCTCGACCAGGTGACGGAGCCGCGAGGCACGACCGCGCCGCTGTCGGTGACGAGCGCGAAGCGCATGGTATCGCCGGTGATCGCGTCGCCCGCCTCGATGGACAACCACGGAGGCGATGCGACAAGGTGTCCGCCCAGCGGCGGTGGCGGCGGTCCCGATCCGCCCTGGCAGGCGGCGCCGAACGCCAAGGTCGCGACGACGGTACGCAGGGGTCTCCGCATAGGCCGTCTCCAATATCGCCGATTCGTCTCCTCCGTGAACGTGCTAGCTTGTCGAATTCCCACCTCTTGCCCGGAGTCGATCATGCGTCGCTGGCCGGCCGTCCTCGTTTCGCTCATCGCTCCGCTCGCAAGCGCTGCGGCGCAGGCGCATCCGTTCACCCACGCCGACACGTTGCGCGGCTCCAACACCGCGCAACGCGCCTGGTGGGACGTGTCGTTCTACGATCTCCACGTCTCGGTCGATCCGTCCGACAGCACGATCCGCGGGTGGAACGGGATCACCTATCGTGTCCTGCAGTCATCTCAGGTGATGCAGATCGACCTGCAGGAGCCGCTCGAGGTCGACAGCATGGTGCAGGATGGACGCCGCCTCGCGGTGCGGCGCGACGGCAACGCATTTTTCGTGACGCTCGTCACCCGCCAGCGGGTGGGGGACCGCAACACCGTCACCGTCTTTTACCACGGCAAGCCGGTGGTCGCCAAGCGGCCGCCATGGGACGGCGGGCTCATCTGGGCACACGACAGTCTGGGGAATCGCTGGGTCGCGACCGCCAACGAGGGCACCGGGGCGAGCGTCTGGTGGCCCAATAAGGACTATCTCGCCGACGAGCCCGACAGCCAGCGCATCGCCATCACCACGCCCGACTCCCTGTTCGACGTCTCAAACGGGCGGTTGCGTGCCGTGACGCCCCATGCCGACGGGACGGCGACCTACGAGTGGTTCACGACGGAGCCGATCAACAACTACGACGTCGCGATCAGTGCCGGCCGCTACGCCCACTTCAGCGTGCTCTACGACGGCGAGGCGGGGCCGCTGACGCTCGACTTCTGGCCCCTCGCCTATCACCTCGAGACGGCCCGGCGCGAGTTCCTGCAGGTGCCGTCGATGCTCAAGTGCTTTGAATCCTGGTTCGGCCCGTATCCGTGGTATCAGGATGGATACAAGCTGATCGAGTCGCCGCATCTCGGAATGGAGCACCAGACCGCCGTGGCCTACGGCAACCACTATCAGAACGGCTACCTCGGACGCGACCTCTCCCACACCGGTCTGGGATTGTTGTGGGACTTCATCATCGTGCACGAGAGCGCGCACGAATGGTTCGGCAACAACATTTCGATGCAGGATCAGGCGGACATGTGGGTGCACGAGAGTTTCGCGAACTACGCCGAGAACCTCTATACCGAGTGCCTCGCCGGCAAGGACGCGGGCGCGCAGTATGTGATCGGGACGCGAAGAAACATCCGCAACGACCGCCCCATCGTGGGTCAATATGGGGTGAACGACGAAGGCTCCGGCGACATGTACTACAAGGGCGGGAACATGCTGCACACGATCCGCCAGATCGTCGGAGACGATGCGAAGTGGCGGGAAATCCTGCGCGGGTTGAATCACACCTTTTGGCACCAGACGGTGACCGGCAAACAGGTCCAGGACTACATCAGCCGCGCGGCGGGCATCGATCTGGGGAAGGTGTTCCGACAGTACCTCATGACCACCGACGTGCCGGTGTTCGAATACTCGCTCGCCGACTCCACGCTGACGTTCCGCTGGACGAACGTCGTCGCGGGCTTCGACATGCCGCTCAAGGTCACGCTGAGCGATTCGGGGTTCCGCGTGATCCGACCGACCGAAGCATGGCAGCGTGTCGGCGTGCGGCTCGAGGATCCCGCGACGTTTCGCGTCGATCCCAACTACTATGTCCTCACGCAGCACGATCTCGCGGTTCCCAAGGAGGCGACGCACTAGGTGGCAACGGCCCTCTTGATCGTGTGCAGCGTGGCGGGCCTCGTGCTCGTCCCCTTCGGTCTGCCCGGGCTCTGGGTCATGGTGCTCGGCGTGATCGGGTACGATTGGCTCACCGGCTTTCACGTCGGCGCCGGAATCGTCGCCCTCGTCGTCGGCCTCGCGTTCATCGGCGAGGTTGTCGATTGGTGGCTCGGATTTCGCTTCGCGATGAAGTACGGGGGCTCGCGGCGGGCGGGATGGGGGGCGCTGATCGGCGGCATCGTCGGGGCGATCGTCGGGGTCCCGGTCCCCGTTCTGGGAAGCGTCTTCGGTGCGTTCATCGGCTCGTTCGCCGGTGCCGCGCTGTTCGAGTACACACGCGAGCAGCACGCGGGTGTCGCCGTCCGGGCCGGGTGGGGAGCGATGCTGGGGCGGGCGGCGGCCGCGGGAGCGAAGATCGCCCTGGGGCTCGTCATCGGCGTCGTCGACGTCCTCGTCGCCCTCCGGACCTAGGGTGCGCTGTCTCGACGTCGTCGAGCGGGACGGTCGCTACGACGTCCACCTCGCCGAGCGCGAGGCTCCGCGCCCCGCCGCGGGCGAGGTATTGGTGCGCGTCGCCGCGTCGGGAGTCAACCGCGCCGACCTCTCTCAGATCGCCGGTCGCTATCCGCCGCCGCCCGGGGAGCCCGAAGGTCTCGGTCTCGAGCTGTCAGGGCACGTGGTCGACACGGGGGCGACGGTGTGCGCGCTCGTCGCCGGGGGTGCACACGCCGAGTTCGCCGCCGTACCGGAAGGACAGCTGTTTCCCGCGCCCCGGTCCCTCGATCTCGTGACGACCGCCGGCATTCCAGAGGCGTATCTCACGGCGTTCGTGAATCTCGCGGCGACGGTCCCGCTCGAGCCGGGGATGCGGGTCCTGGTTCACGCTGGAGCGTCCGGGGTCGGCCTCGCCGCCATCGAGCTGGCTCGCTACCTCGGCGCGGACGTCGCGGCGACCACGCGCAGCCCCGAAAAAGTGGCGGCGCTCGAGCAGGCGGGCGCGGCGCCGGCGCTCGTCGTCCCCCGCGACGATGTCGCCGCGGCGATCGAGGGCGCGTGGGGGCGAGACGCGGTGGACGCCGTGCTCGATCCCGTCGGCGGCTCCATGATCGAGCAGGATCTTCGCGTCCTGGCGACCGGGGGCCGGATCGTCGTGATCGCCACGATGGGTGGCGCCCGGCCCGAGGTCGATCTCCGCCTGCTGATGCGGAAACGGGCCCAGCTCCTCGGCTCGACGCTGCGAGCCCGCAGCCGGGCCGAAAAGGCGCGACTCATTGCGCGCTTTCGCACGGAGGTCCTGCCCGGATTCGACGACGGCCGGCTGCACGTCGCCGTCGACGCCGTCTACACCCCCGATCGCGCGGGCGCCGCGTTCCAGCGAATGCACGACAACAGGAACGTCGGGAAACTGCTGATCGCCTGGGGCTAGCCCCTTGCGAGGTCTCCCAACGGCCCTATTGTGGGGGTGCCGCCCACATGTCCGCTGCCCCGCACCGTCTGACGCCTCCCGATCTCCCCACCGCGCTGGGGGAGGCTGAGGCTGCGCTGCTCCAGTCGATCATCCTCGAGAACGTACGCGATTCGATCATCGTCACGGATCTCGCCGGACGAGTGCGGTTCTGGAGTAAGGGCGCCGAGGGGGTGTTCGGCTACACGGCCGATGAGATGGTGGGCCAGTCGATCGGGATCCTGTACTGCGACGAGGAGCACGCCCAGGAGCAAGTGACGGCCGACGTGCGGCGCGCCCTCGAGGGCGAGGATGCGAGCGGTGAATGGAGGCGCCGTCGCAGGGATGGATCGGTGGTGTGGATCGATTCCAAGCGCGTCGTGCTGCGCGGCGCGGATGGGACGGCGATCGGAGTGCTGGCGGTGGCGCGCGATATCAACGAGCGCAAACGTGTGTCCGAGGAGCTCCGCGCGTCGCACGAACAGCTGCGCGAGCTGGCGCGCCGCCTGCGCAATGTCCGCGAGCAGGAGCGTGCCGTCATGGCACGCCAGATTCACGATGAGCTGGGGCAGGCACTCAGCGCGCTGCATCTCGACGTGGCCTGGCTCCGGGCACGATTGACCGAGGGGGATGTGGTCCTCCAGGAGAAGGCACGGTCCATGGCCGCGCTCATCGAAGTATCCATCGGACGAGTGCGGACCCTGTCGACGGAGCTGCGGCCCGCCGTGCTCGACAGCCTCGGGCTCCTCGCGGCCATCGAATGGGAGACGCAACAGTTCACCCGGCGCACCGAAATTCCCTGCACGCTCGAGCTGCCGTCCGATCTCCCGGCGGTAGACACCGAACGGTCGACGGACGTGTTCCGCATCCTGCAGGAGGCGCTGACCAACGTCGCGCGGCACGCCCGGGCCCGCCACGTCACCGTGAGCTTGGAGTTGTCGCGTGGCGCGCTCCGGCTGCGAGTCCAGGACGACGGTCGCGGCATCACCACGGCGGAAATCGCGAGCCCCCAGGCGCTCGGCCTCGTGGGCATGCGCGAGCGAGCGTTGTTGTGGGACGGGGCGATCGAATGGCGGGCGCGTGACGGCGGGGGCACCGTCGTCGACCTGCGGCTGCCGCTGGCGAACGCGAGCCCGAAGTCATGATCCGCGTCGTCATCGCCGACGATCATCCACTCGTGCGCGCGGGGTTGCGGCAGGTGCTCGCCGACGAGCCGGAGATCGAGGTCGTGGGCGAGGCGGCCGACGGCGATGAGACGGTGGCGGTGTTGCGGTCTACGGAGCCCGACGTGGTCCTGCTCGACATCACCATGCCGGGGGCGCCGTTTCCCGGCCTGCTGCGCATGCTGCGCAGCGCGTTTCCACGTGTCGCGGTCCTGATCGTGACGATGCACGGCGAAGACCAGTTCGCCGTGCGCGCGCTGAAGGAAGGCGCCGCTGGCTACCTCACGAAGCAGCAGCCGCCGCAAGAGGTCATCAATGCGATCAAGCAGATCGCCGGCGGCGGGCGGTACCTGACGGCAGCGGTGGCCGAGCGAGCGGCGGCCGCGCTCAACGGCAACGCGCCGCGTCTCCCCCACGAGCAGGTCTCGCGCCGCGAATACGAGGTGCTCTGCATGATCGGGCTCGGCAAGAGTGTGAAGCAGATCGCCACCGAGCTCGGTGTGTCGCCGAAAACGGTGAGCACGCACCGCGCGCGCCTATTGCGGAAGATGCGACTCAAGACGAGCGCCGAGCTGATCCGCTACGTCCTGCAGTACGGCCTCACCGCCTGAGCAAACTCCAGCGCCTCAGGCTCCCAGGGAGGCCTCGGCGCGGGCTGCCGCGGTGAGATCGCGCGCCCCGAGTTGCACGCCCGCGGCGCGCAGGAACTCGTTCGGCGGCAGGCTGCCTGCCAGCACCCATACGTAGTCGTTGAGGAGCTCGCGGCGCTGGCCGGCGACGTCGAGTACCACCGCCTGCGGGCCGATTTCGACCGGCTGCGAGTTGAACAGCACCTTCAGTTTTCCCGATCGGGTGAGCTCCCGCACGCGCTGCGCGTTGCGTTCCTTGATGCGCATGAAGGACTCCTTGCGGTAGGACACGGTGACATCGTTGCCGCGCTGGTGCGCCAGCCCCATCGCCGTCTCCACGGCGCTGTCGCCGCCGCCCACCACCAGCACCCGGGCGCCGGTATACGCCTCCGCGTCGAGCAGGCTGTACATCACCTTGGTGAGCTCTTCCCCGGGTATCTCGAGCTTGCGGGGACTGCCCCGGCGCCCCAGGGCGAGGACGACGCTCCGGGCGCGGTACTCCCCCCGCGTGCTCCGAACCACGAAGCCGCCGCCGGCCAGTAGCTCGACGCGCTCGACCCGCTCCCGCGTTCGGATCGTCAGCTTCGCCTCGCGGCGGATCTGATCCCAGAACTTGAGCAGGTCTTCTTTGGAGAGCTGCAGCTTCTTGAATTTTCCATACCCGGGAAACTCGACCGGGCTCGTGAGGACGAGCTTCTGGCGCGGATAGCGCGCCACCGTCCCTCCGAAATCCTCCTGTTCGACGATCACGTAGCTCAGCTTCCGCTCGGTGGCGCGGAGCGCCGCGCTGATCCCGCCCGGACCGGCGCCGACGATGCAGACATCCATGACGCCCTGAATCCCCGCGGGACGGCCCTGCCGGGCGACGCGCCCGGCAATCGTGTCGATCACGTCCCGTCCCTGGTTGACCGCATTCTTGATCAGTGCGAGGCCGCCCAGTTCTCCCACGACGAACAGGTTCGGAACGTTCGTCTCCAGCTCCGGGGTCAGGGCAGGGAGGTCGGCCCCGATGCTGGGCTTCGCCATGACGATCTCGATCGCCCCCACGGGGCACGCCTCGGCACAGAGCCCGTGTCCGATGCACTTCCCGGGACTCACGATCGCGGCCTTGCCTGCGATCACCGCGAGCACGTCCTCCGGACACACGTCCACGCAGGCCCCGCAGCCGATGCAGTGCGAGATGTCGATGCGGGGGTGTTGAGCCCGGGGGCCTTCTGTCGAGAGCCCGGCCCTGCGGGCGGCGGCCAGCGCTGCCCTTTCCTTGCGCCGGGTCCGCAGGACTGCGGATCCGACCAAGAGGGCCACGAGTATGAAGAAGGCGAGGTAGGTCGCGGTGTTGTCCACGCTCAGGTTCTCTCGCTGTCCGCTAGTGCGGCAAAACGAAGCAGGTGCAGCATTTCACCGCAGCGCGTCGGATGACCGGATAACCGGGTCAAGTGGCAACTGGTTGGGATCACGTAAGTTGAAGTCTCTGTGCTGACGTAGCCAGACTACGTACGTAATTTGCACCCGCACGCCCCATGCCGGTCCCAAGCAATCCCGGCGTTGCGATTGTGATCTGGTCCGCGCGGCCCCAGCCGGCCGCCCTGTAACTAAAGAAGATCGAGAGCGCCATGCGCGTGATCAACGTCGCCCCCGCGCCGCGCCCGCGTCCGGAGCCGCCGAAGGCCCAGGCTGCTCCTGCCGGGCGTCCCCGGCCACCCCGTCGTTCGCTGGGCAGGGACCTTGCCGGTCGCCGCCGCCCGGGCGTGGTCCTCGTCGTTGCCTTCGCGCTGCTCCTCGTCGCGATCTCAATCGCCGGGCTGCCCTATTACCTCGCCCCCTTGAGCGAGCGAGTCCGGAGTCCCTTCCATCCCTGGCTCAAGCCGGCGGGCTACATCGGGCAGAGCGCCGGTCTCCTGGCGGTCACGATCTTCGTTTTCCTCTGGCTCTACCCGGTGCGCAAGCGGGCGCGCTGGCTCGCGTGGACCGGCTCGGTGGCGCGGTGGCTGGACGTGCACGTCTTGGCGGCGCTCGTGTTGCCGCTGCTCGTCGCCGTCCATTCGGCGTGGCGCTTCGAGGGGCTGATCGGCCTCGGGTTCTGGTCCATGATGGTGGTCTGGGCGAGCGGCGTGGTGGGGCGGTACGTGTACGCCCGGATTCCGCGGGGCAAGGCCGGGATCGAATTGACGCTGGATGAAATTGCGGGCCGCCGAAAGCAGCTCCTCGAGCAGATCGCTGCCAACACTGGGCTCGCGGTGGATATGGTCGAGCGTACGCTGGCGGTCGACCGGCCAAGGACCGGACGCCTCGGTATTCTCGGCACGTTCTTCCGGTTCATCGGTGACGATCTGGCGCGCCGGCGCGCCGCCCGGCGGTTGCGCCGCCTGTATGAGCGGAGCGGGCCGCACCGGCGGCGAGAGGATCGCCTGGCGCTCACCATCACGCTGCGGCTGGCGCGTCGCGAGATGGCGCTGACGCAGCAGGCGCGCATGCTCGACGCGACGCACGCGGTCTTCCGGTTCTGGCACGTGCTGCACCGGCCGGTGGCGATCGCCGCCCTGGTGGCCGTGCTGGTGCACGTGGCGGTTGTGGTCGCGCTGGGCGCGACGTGGCTGTGGTGAGGTGGGCACGGGCGTTCATCGGAGTCGTGTGGACGGGGGCGGCGCTGGCCGGGACGAACGCCGCCGCTCAGATCTCGCCCGGACCGCTCGCCGCGCCCCACGCGGCGCTCGAGGGCACCCTGAAGTGCGGGAACTGTCACGGCGGCCGAAAGGAGCAGACGACGGCGCTCTGTCTCCAGTGTCACAAGGAAATCGCCTGGCTCGTCCAGCAGGGGCGCGGGTTTCACGCGCAAGTGCGCGAGCAGCGCTGCGAGAGCTGCCATCCCGAGCACGCCGGCCGGAACTTCTCCCTGATCAGCTGGCCGGGCGGGGGCGAGCGCCAGTTCGATCACGCCAAGGCCGGGTGGCCCCTCGACGGGAAGCACCAGACCACCGAGTGTACCGACTGCCACAAGCCGGCATTCCGGGTGAGCCAGGCGGCGCGGCTGTCCCCGCCCGGCGGCAATTCACCCGGGTGGGTCGGGCTGGAGCGGTCGTGCACCTCGTGTCATCAGGACGTGCACCGCGGCGCGCTCAATCACGACTGCCTGACGTGCCACGACGAGGCGCACTGGAAGCCCGCGCCGCGCTTCGACCACGACCGGACCGACTATCCGCTCACCGGAAAGCACCGCGATGTGCGGTGCGGTGCCTGCCACAAGCCGGCCGTAACGGCCGTCGCGCGCGACACGGCGAGCGCTCCGCGTGTGTTCAAGCCGGTGGCCCACGCCGACTGCGCGGCCTGTCACGCCGATCCGCATCAGGGACGCTTCGCGGGCGCTTGCCGTGACTGTCACGTGACGACCGGCTTCGCCGTCATCGACCGCGGTCACTTCGACCACTCGCGTACGCGGTTCCCGCTGCGGGGGATGCACGCCGAGGTCGCCTGCGCCAAGTGCCACGACGTCCCCGGGCAGAAGAGCCGCAATCCCCCGTTCGCGACCTGCACGGGCTGCCACGCCGACCCGCACGCCGGAACCGCGACGCTCGCGGGCGCGCGGGTGGATTGCGACGCCTGTCACACCGAGGCGGGCTTCAAGACGGCGTCGTTCACCGTGGTGCAGCACGGCAAGACGAAGTACCCGCTCGAGGGCAAGCACCAACAGGTGCCCTGCGAAGACTGCCACCGCAAGAACCCACCGGGCGTGCCCGCCACGATGCTGGGGAGCGCCGGCGTTGTGATGCACCCGTCCTTCGCCCGCTGCCTCGATTGTCACGGCGACGACCACGGCGGTCAGTTCGCGACCCGGCCCGACCGGGGCGACTGCACCGCGTGCCACACCGTAGCCGGCTGGAAGCCCAGCACGTTCACTACGGCGGCCCACGCGGCGCTGCGGCTCCGCCTCGACGGCCGCCACGCCGAGGTTCCCTGCGCCGCCTGCCATGGGCCAAACCGGACCGGATTGGCGCCGCTCCCGGCGGCAGCGACGCTCGGCAAGGCGGGGGTCGCGTTCCACCTGACGGAACTCGACTGCGTGGCCTGCCACATCGATCCGCACCAGGGGCGGTTCGCGGCGGGCGGTGCGCATCCCGTTGCGCAGGGGTGTCTCGGCTGTCACACCACGAGCGGGTACCGGCCGTCCACGATCGACGTAGCGGCCCACGCTCGCTATGGGTTCGCGCTCGATGGGGCGCACCGCGCCGTACCGTGTGTCGGGTGTCACGCCGAGCTGAAGCATCCGGAGGTAAAGTCTTCGCTGGTGCGGGCGGCCAGCTGGACGGGCGCGCCGCTCCTGTTCACGACCAAGTCGCAAGCGTGCGCCGCGTGCCATGAGAGCCCGCACGGTCAGCAATTCGCGACCCGGCCTGACGGCGGGAAGTGCGAGAGCTGTCACGGCGTGGAATCCTTCAAGCCGGCGGCCCGGTTCGACCACGATCGCGATACGAAGTTTCCGCTGCGCGGAGGGCACGCGAGCGTTCCGTGCGCCAAGTGCCACCCCGCGGAGCCCGGTCCGGGGAATACCCGTATCATCCGCTATCGCCCCGTGTCCGGACGTTGCGAGAACTGTCATGGGGATGGAGTGCGTCAATGAAACTCGCACTGCCGGTGATCTCTAGCATGCTGGTCCTCGGCGGATCGACGTCGTTGGCCGCCCAGCAGGTCGCCACGGCCAAGAACCCGCACGGGACCCTCAGCCAGCCCTGCGCCGTGTGCCACAGCCCTGAAGCCTGGACGCCGGCGCGGATCACGTCGGAATTCGACCATGCGAAGACGGGGTTCGCGCTCGGCGGCGCGCATGCGAGTGTCGCGTGCAAGTCCTGCCACACGAATCTCGTGTTCGAGGGCGCGCCGCACGACTGCGTGTCGTGTCACGAGGACCCGCACCACGGGGAGCTCGGAAACTCGTGCGCCCGATGCCACACCATGCGCTCGTTCGTCGACCGGAGCGGCATGACGCGCGCCCACCAGCTGACGCGATTCCCGCTCACCGGGGCCCACGTGGCTGCCGATTGCGAGAGCTGTCACACGCCGACGTCGGCGGGGCAGATGACGTTCGCCTTGCGCACCATCGCCTGCAACGATTGCCATCAGCGCGAGTTCCAGGCCACGCGCAATCCGGACCACACGGCGGGAGGCTTCCCGCACGATTGCGAGGCGTGCCACAGTACCGTCGCCTGGCAAACCGCGCACTTCGACCACAACGCCACCGGGTTCCCGCTCACGGGCGCCCATATTCCGCTCGCCTGCGCCCAGTGCCACGGGACCGGTGGGTTCGGCGCGCTGCCCACGACCTGCGTATCGTGTCACCAGACGGATTACAACAACGCGACGACGCCGAACCATCAGCAGGCGCAGTTCCCGACGGACTGCACGACCTGCCACACGACCGCGACCTGGACTGGGGCGACCTTCAATCACAGCACGACGGCGTTCCCGCTCACCGGGGCGCATCTGCAGGCGACGTGCGCGCAGTGTCACGGCGACGGCGTCTACAAGGGGAAGTCGACAGCCTGCGTCTCGTGTCACCAGACCGACTACAACGGGACGACCGACCCGAACCACACCCAGGCGCAGTTCTCGACCGACTGCGCGTCGTGTCACAACACGACGATCTGGACCTCCGCGACGTATACGGCGCACGACGCGCAGTTCTTCCCGATCTACTCGGGAACGCACGCGGGGCGGTGGCAGAGCTGCTCGACCTGTCACATCAACCCGAGCGACTACAGCCAGTTCGACTGCCTGTCGTGCCACACCAAGTCGCAGACCGATCCGAATCACACCGGGGTCGCCGGGTACACGTACGACAGCCCCTCCTGCTATCGCTGTCACCCGAGGGGAACAACGCAATGACCGTGAGACGGACCGGGCATTTCGTCGCTGGACTGGTAACCCTCGCAGTATCGGCTCGGGCTCAGGAGGGTGGGGTCTACCGCTGGGCGCGTGTGAGCTACGTCCAGGCGGCGGTCGTGGCGATCGACGCGGGCAACGCGGAAGGCGTGCGCCGCTGGACGCGGCTGGAGATTGTGCGGCACGGCGTGCCCGTGGCCCTGCTCGAGGTGTCATCTCTGGGGGATCACCAGACGCGCTGCAATCTCGTGACGCGCGGCGCGTCCGGGGGTGCCGTGACGGTCGGCGACTCCGTGCGGTTCATCGCGGTCCGGGTACCGGGAGCGCAACCACGCGCGAGCGCGCCCGTCGCCGCACCTCCCACCGCTGCACCGGTTGCCGTTGCGCCACTGCCGGCCCGTGTCGCCGATACCGTCAAATCCCGGCCAGCCGCGGTCCCGGCGCAACCAGCCCCGGCGGTAACCCAGACCGTTGCCGCCCCGAAGGGCGTCACGCCTCAGGCGGCCCAGCCCGTCAGCCAGACCGCGGCGGCGCCGAAAGTCGTCGCGCCTCAGCCAGCGCCGCCCGCTGCGCTGACGCCGGTGACGCAATCCGCGCCGGCGCCCAATGTCGCCGCGAAGCCGGCGGCATCGATGGCCGTCACGTCCGTTCCGCCCGTCGCCGCGACTCCACCGGCGGCGACGAATTCGCCCGTCGCAGCTTCTCCGCCCGCCGCGACATCTGCACCAGCCGCGGCCGCGGCGCCGGTCGCGCCGCAGGCGGCTCCCCCTCCCGCTGCGCGGGCGGTGTCGACGACGTCGGTGCCAGACCGCGCTCCGGCGGCGGGGCAAGGGCCCGTTGGCGGACAGCCGCGGCTGGCCCGGGTGACGTTTCTCACGACCGCGTCGGTATACATCGACGCCGGCAAGGCTGAAGGACTCGAGGAGGGGAGCCGGGTCGACGTGTTGCACGGGGGCAGCTCGGTCGCCGAGCTGAAGGTGGCGTTCGTCTCGTCGCATCAGGCTTCGTGTCAGGTCGTCTCCAAGAGCGCGACGCTCGCGGTGGGGGATTCGGTGCGCTTCATTCCGGCGGCGGCTCCCGTCGGCGCGCGCGACTCGAGCACGGCGCTCGCGGTGGCCCGACCGGCACAGGTCCCCGGAGTGACACGACGCCCGGATTACGGCCGATTGCGCGGCCGCATCGGGCTCTATTACCTGACCGTGCAGCAGCAGGACAGCTTCGGTGGACGATTCTCGCAGCCGTCGGGGGACATCCGGCTCACCGGTGCCCGCCTGGGAGGGACGTCGATCGGTCTCGTGGCCGACCTTCGCACCCGGCGCATGGTACAAGCGCTTCCCGGCGGGCCGAACAGCACGACCGATCAGACCCGCATCTACCAGGCATTGCTCTACTGGCAGGCACCCGGCTCACCGCTTCGGTTCACCACCGGGCGCCAGTACGCCCCGGGGATCTCCTCGGTGGGCCTGATCGACGGCGGTGCTCTCGAGCTGACGCACCAGGCGTGGGACTACGGGGTGTTCGGCGGGATGTCTCCCGATCCGGTCTCCCTGGGATTCTCCGGCGACAGTCTGACTCAGCTGGGCGGTTACGTCCGGCGGCACAATCCCATCGGCTCCCTCTCCCACTGGTCTGTCACGGCTGGTGCCAGCGGTTCGTACGTCAGTTGGCATACCAATCGCGAGTTCTTCTACGCCCAGGGGAACTACCAGTCGCGGCGACTCTCGCTCTACGCCGTTCAGGAGGTCGACTATTACCGGCCCTGGCGGCGCGTCGGGACGAGCGAACAGGCGCTCTCTCCGACGAGTACGTTTGCGAATGTGCAATACCAGGTTACCGACGCGGTGAGTGTGAACGGCGGCATCGACAACCGCCGCAACGTCCGTCTCTATTATTACGTGGTCAATCCTGCGATCCTCTTCGACGACACGTTCCGTCGCGGGGTGTGGGCCGGGGCGTCCGCCCGTGTTGCCGGGCATTTCCTGGTCGCCGTCGATGCGCGCACGAACCACGACGACACGAACGGCGATGCGAATACCTACACGCTGGGCCTGGGCGCGGATCGTCTCACGCCGATCGGGCTGAGCCTGCGGTCGCGCAGCACGCGCTACACGACCGGGCCGCGCCAAGGGTGGCTCAACTCCGTCTCGCTCGGGCTCGAGCCGTTCGGGCGGGGCAGCATTCAGCTCACGTCAGGGTGGCGCACGGAGCATGACACTTCCAGTGCGCCGACGCTCAACGTGACCTGGCTGTCGGCCGACGTTGATATCAGCCTGGCACGCTCCCTGTTCGCGATTCTCTCGGCCTACCGCGAGCGCGGCGGCATCGAGGCCCATGACCTCGTGTACACGGGGCTCAGCTACCGCTTCTGATCCCGCATCCGGCGCCTTCATGAAGACGACGCTGCGCCGACTGGTCCGGAACGCACCACCTTGGCGCGTTTCGGACTACGCCTGGCGCGCTGGGTAACCACCGCGGCGCGCGTAACTCCCTCTCATTTCGGCAGTTGGTCCGTGATAACCGCGCTGTACGCTTCTTGCCCTCGCGTGCAATGTGCCCCGCGCCCTGTTGTTGGCCGCTGGCTTCGCCCTCGGCTCGCCGCTCGCCCTCTCTGCGCAGCAGGTCGCCGGGACGAGCCCGCACGGGCCGCTCGCCGAGGCCTGCAGCGTCTGCCACAGCCCGGAGGCGTGGTCGCCGGCCCGGATCGATCGTTCGTTCGATCACGGGAAGGCATCGCGGTTCCCGCTCATCGGCGCGCACGCGACGGCGTCGTGCCGGTCCTGTCACGTCTCCCTCGATTTCCAGGGTACGTCACGCGCCTGCGCGTCGTGCCACACCGACCCGCACCGTGGAGAAGTGGGCAACGAGTGCGCGCGCTGCCACTCGACGCGGAGCTTTCTCGATCGGGCGGGCATGACCGGGGCCCACCAGTTGACGCGCTTTCCGCTGTCCGGGACGCATCTCAGCATCGACTGCGAGGCGTGCCATGTCGCTCCGCAGGGCCGGCTCATGTTCGTCGCTATCTCCGGCGAGTGCGTGTCGTGTCATCTACGCGACTACCAGGGCGCCCGCGATCCCGATCACACCGCGGTGGGCTTCTCGACCGACTGCGTACAGTGTCATGCGACGGTCAGCTGGCTACGGACACGATTCGACCACGCGAGCACCGGTTTCGCCCTCACGGGCGCCCATCTCCGTATCTACTGCTCGCAGTGCCACGGCACCGGTCAGTACCAGGCGCTTCCTTCCACCTGCGTGAGTTGCCACCAGGCGGACTACAGCCGCACGACCGATCCGAATCATCAGGCGGCCCAGTTTCCGACCGATTGCGCCGCGTGCCACACGACGAGCACCTGGCGCGGTGCCACGTTCAATCATGACGGGCCGTTCTTCCCGATCTTCTCGGGTACGCACCAGGGCCGGTGGTCGTCCTGCTCGGACTGCCACACCAATCCCAACGACTACCGGGTGTTCAACTGCCTGTCGTGCCACGCCAATGCGCACCCGGGCAGCAATTACACGAGCCAGCAGTGCTACAGCTGCCACCCGCGGGGTACGGGAGGCGATGGATGACCCGCAGCGTCGACCGGTGGTTGCTCGTCGCGGCGCTGCTCGCCCCGCCGGCCTCCGCTCAGCAGCCGGCGTCCACAGCTCGCTGGGCCAGGGTGACCTACCTGACCACCGCTTCGGCGTACATCGACGCGGGCCGGGCGGAGGGGGTCGCGCAGGGGGCGCGGCTCGACGTGATCCGGGGCGACACGGCCGTCGCGGTGCTGCGGGTCGCGTACCTCGCGACCCATCAGGCCGCGTGCGACATCGTGTCCGCCTCGGTGGCGCTCGCGATAGGCGACTCGGTGCGCTACACGCCGGTCGCTCCGCCCCCGGACTCGAGCCAAGCCGAGGTTCCGGCGGTGACGCGGCCGCTCACCACCGGCAGCCCGGCAGGCATCATGCGGGGCCGTCTGGGTGTCTATTACTTCGGGGTGCGCCAGCTCGACGGCGGTTCCACATTCAGCGAGCCGTCGGGCGATCTGCGGCTCTTCGGCACCGGGCTCGGGCAGACGGGATTGGGGATCGACCTCGATGTGCGCAGCCGCCGCGTCACGCAGGCGCGGCCGGACGGCTTCGGCACCACCGCCTGGGCACAAACGCGAGTCTTTCAGGCAACGCTCGACTGGCAGACGCCGGGATCGCCGTTGCAGGTGGCCGCGGGACGCCAGTTCGCTCCCGGGATCGGCGCCGTGGGGCTGGTGGATGGCGTGTCTCTGCAGCTCGACGAACCGGGGTGGGGGGGAGGCGGATTCGTTGGGAAGCAGCCCGATCCCGTCAATCTCGCGTTCTCGGGCGACATCACCGATCTCGGGGTCTACGTGGAGCGACACAGCCGGATCGATGCGCTGCACCGCTGGTCGCTCCTCGGTGGCCTGAGCGGGTCGTACTTATCGGCCGGTACGAACCGCGAGTTCGTCTATCTGCAGGGCGACTACCGGACGCGCCGCCTTTCCGTTTTCGCCGCGCAGGAAATCGACTACTACCGGCCCTGGCGTCGGGTCGGCGGCGAGCACGCCTTTTCGCCCACCAGCTCGTTCGCCACACTGCAGTTTCGCCTGACCGACGCCGTGGCGCTGACGGCGGGGCTCGACAGCCGCCGCAGCGTGCGGCTGTACCAGGATGTGGTGAATCCGGAGGTCGCGTTCGACGACGCGTTCCGGCGCGGCGGGTGGGTTGGCGTTTCGGTGCGTGCCGGGCGACTCCAGGCGGCACTGGACGGTCGCTCCTCGAATGGCGGACCGGCCGGACCGGCGTCGTCCTATACGGCGTCGATCGGGGCAGACCGGCTCACCGGTTTCGGGCTGAACCTGCGCTCGCGGGTGACGCGCTACACGAGCGGAACCCGGGCCGGCTGGTTGCAGGCTGCATCTTTGGGTATCGAGCCCTGGGGGCGCGGCACGCTGCAGGTGACGGGCGGGTGGCGCAAGGAGCGCGACGGCGCGGTTCCGCTCACGGCATCGGCCATCCAGTGGATCTCGAGCGATCTCGACGTGAACATCGGCCGGGCGTGGTCGCTCGTCGTATCGGCATATCGTGAACGGGGTGGGATTGAAGCCCACGATCTTCTCTACGCGGGGTTGACCCTCCGCTTCTGAGTGTGGCGGGGGTGCGACTGGCGCAGGGCGCCTTCCACCCGTAAGCTTCCGCACCACTCCTCATGATTCGCTTCACGCATCTGAAGGGCTCGTTGCGAGGCACGACGTCCAGCAGCGACAAGCGGTGGCTCCGCATCGGGACGGGGCACGACTGCGAGCTGCGCTACGAGAGCGTCGAGGAGCCGCGCGTCGCTCCCTACCACGCTGCCGTCGTCCTCAAGGAAGGCGTGTACCACCTCATCGATCTCGATGCGCCGGGGGGCGTCCGGGTCAACGGCAAGAAGGTCTCCAAGGCCGAGCTGCGCACCGGCGACAAAATCCGGTTCGGTGCGACGGGGGGCCCTGAGGCGCAGGTCGAGATCGTCATCGACGCCACCTATGATCCGGCCCAGGACGCGGCCGAAATTCAAAAGGTGCTGCAATCGGGGACACGCCCGTCGGCGACGGGCCAGATCTTCGCGCTCACCGCGCAGCGCATCGCCGAGGAGCGGGCCAAGGCCGGCGGCGTTCGCTCCCGCAAGACGATGGACCACATCGCCGCGGCCGTGCAGGAAGTCTCCGAGGTCGTCAAGACGCAGACCAAGAAGCGGTGGGTGAAGGTGGTCGGGATCGTGACGGCCGCCGCAACCGTGGTGATCGCAGTGATGGGCACCGTGATCTATTTCCAGCACCGTCAGATTGCCCGTTTGCTCGATGCCAAGGGCCGCTTCGACCAGCAAATCCGCCAGATCCAGGACCAGATGCAGGCCGAGCAGGACTCGGCCAAGCTCGCCGTGCTCGAGCAGCGCTATCTCGACGCCACCTCCAACGCGGAGCGGACGCTCGCCGATCTGGCGCGTGCCGATCAAGCCACGGCCAACGAGGCCGCGAATGTCGGCGACGAGCTGGACAAGGAGATCCGCACGATCCTTACCCAGTTCGACGCGACGACCTACGCCGTTCCGCCGATCTTCAAAGAACGGCTGCAGTATCAGATCAACCAGCTCCTCAAGGATCCGCAGGCGCTGCGCCAGTTGTACCAACGCAAAGTGCAGTACTGGCCGGTGATCCAGCGGGACTTTCGGGCGCTCGAGCTTCCCGACGTGATGGGGTATGTGGCGTGGACGGAGTCGCGCTTCGATCCGAAGGCTCGCAGCCGGGCGGGCGCGGTGGGGATGTGGCAGATGATGGCGGTGAGCGCCCGCGAGTTGGGGCTGCGCGTGGACGACAAGGTCGATGAGCGCACCGACGTCGACAAGCAGACGCGCGCCGCGGCACGGCACCTCGCCAACCTGTTGGCGGAGTTCGGCGAGGATGCATTCATGCTCGCCATGGCGAGCTACAACCGCGGAGAGAACGCGGTGCGCGGGGTGCTGCACAAGGTCGCCCAGACGCCCGGTGGCTTCAAGAAGCAGAACCGGGATTTCTGGCACCTCTACCGCATGAAGCTCCTGCCGACCGAAACGATGGAGTATGTGCCGAAGATCCTGGCCGCGGCCGTGATCTGCAGCAACCCGGAGCGGTACGGACTCGAGTCGCCGGGCACGGCGGTCGCGACGAACCCCGCGCCGGTCGCCGCTCCTGCGTCGGCCCGGGCGGGGGACCCGGCGCGCGTGGCGCGCCGCCCCGCCCCCTCCGCGCGGTAGCGTGCACGCGCCGTCACCGGCGCCAGCCGCCGCACCCGCCGTCACTCTCGAGCACGTCGCCAAACGGTTCGGCAGCGTCACCGCCGTGTACGATGCGCACTTCAGCATCGCACGCGGCGAGTTCTTTTCCTTGCTGGGCCCCTCGGGATGCGGGAAGACGACCACGCTGCGGCTGATCGCCGGATTCGAGACGCCGTCGGCGGGGCGGGTGCTGCTCGAGGACCAGGACGTGTCGACCGTGCCACCCTACCACCGCCGGGTCAACACGGTGTTTCAGCACTATGCGCTCTTCCCCCATCTGTCGGTCTACGACAATGTCGCCTTCGGCCCGCGCAGTCTCGGCCTGCCAGAGGGTGAAATCCGGCGCCGGGTGGGCGAGCTGCTCGGCGTCGTGCGTCTCAGCGAGCTGGGTGGGCGCCGGCCGGGACAGTTGTCCGGCGGCCAGCAGCAGCGGGTCGCCCTGGCCCGCGCCCTCGTCAACCTCCCCGTCGCGCTGCTGCTCGACGAGCCGCTCGGCGCGCTCGATCTCAAGCTGCGCCAGGCGATGCAGCTCGAGCTGAAGCGGATCCAGCGCGAGGTCGGGATCACGTTCCTCTATGTCACGCACGACCAGGAGGAAGCGCTCACGATGTCGGACCGGATCGCGGTGATGTCCGAGGGGCGGATCGAGCAGATCGATACGCCCCAGACGATCTATCACTCACCCGCGACTGTCTTCGTCGCCGATTTCCTGGGCAGCGCCAACCTGCTCCCCGCCCGGGTTACGGCCGCGGACACCACGACGGTCAGCGTTTCGATCGCGGGAGGACACGTGGTGCAGGTGCCGGCTCCTGAATGGAAACCGGCGGCCGGAGCGTCGGCCGTCCTGATGCTGCGGCCCGAGCGGGTCCGCGTGAGCGCCGCCTCGCGCGGTGCGGGAGGGCTTCCGGCGATGGTCTCCGACCTCGTCTTTCAGGGGCCGGTCGTGCGTTGCGGACTGCGCGCCGCCGACGGGACCGAGCTGATCGCCCACCTCGGTCCCGTCGATCAGGCGGTCGCACTGACGCCCGGAGTGTCGGTGTTCGTCGACTGGGAGCCTGATGCCCCGCGCCTCCTGCCGCCTGCCCCGAACGGAGGCGGGAAGGCGTGAGCCGGTTGAGCCGGCGTCGGTTTCTCGGCACGACACTTGGTGTCGCGGCCGCCGCCGTGGGCGGCAGCGATGTTGTCGGTTGTCGGTCGTCGGGTGGCGGCAGCCGGGTGCTGCGGATCTCGAACTGGCCCCTCTATATCGACGACCGCACGATCCCTGACTTCCAACGCGCCACGGGCATCACCGTGCAGTACCATGAGGACATCAACGACAACAACGAGTTCTTCGCGAAGATCGCGGAGCCGTTGCGGCGCGGGCAGAGCATCGACCGGGACGTCATCGTCCTCACGGACTGGGTGGCGGGACGGATGATCCGCCTGGGGTATGCGACTCCGCTCGATCTCCAGGCGTTCCCCAATCGCGCCAATCTGTCGGCGCTGGCGCAGAACGCCGATTTCGATCCCGGCCGGCGTTACACCGTGCCGTGGCTGTTCGGGATGGTGGGACTCGGATACAACCCGCGCGTCACGGGTCGGGAGATCACGAGCGTCCGGGATCTCTTCGATCCCGCCTTCAAGGGACGCGTGACGATGGTCACCGAGATGCGCGACACCCTGGGACTCGTGATGCTCGGCGAAGGCCGCGATCCGGCCCGGTGCACCGCCGCCGACATCCAGGTCGCTGCGGCCCGGGTGAAGCAGGCGCGGGAGAGTGGCCAGGTCCGGGCGTTCACGGGCAACGATTACACCGAGGACCTGGCCAACGGCAACATCGCCGTCGCGATCGCCTGGTCGGGAGACATCCAGGGGTTGCACGCCGACAATCCCGACCTCGTGTGGGTGGCGCCGCGGGAAGGCGCGATCCTGTTCTCCGACAACATGCTGATCCCGAAGAGCTCCGACCGCCTGTCGCTGGCGATGGCGTGGATCGACTGGTGCTACGCGCCGGCTCATTCGGCCCAGATCGTGAGCCGCGCGGGGTACATCAGCGCGGTGCAGGGGGCGATTCCCGAGCTCGAGCGCATCGCTCCGTCGCTCGCGCAGAGCCCCCTCGTGAATCCGCCGGCGAGCCTGCTCGCCCAGCTGCGCACGTTCCGCTCGTTGTCCGACGAGGAGGACGCGAGCTTCACGCGCGTCTTCCTCGACGCCATCGGTGGCTAGCGGGGCGCGACGTGGCGCGCTCGCGCCGGCGTTGCTCGTCCTCCCCGGCGTTACGTGGCTCGTCGCGTTTTTCGTCCTGCCGCTTCTCACCCTCGCCCGGACGTCGTTCGGCGCGCCGTGGTGGGGCGGCTACGCGCGGGCGGTCACGGGGTTCGGGGCCGTCTTCGCCCGGTCGTTCGGATTCGCCGCGCTCGCCACGGTGATCGCCCTGGTGCTCGCCTATCCGCTGGCGTACGTGCTGGCGTTTCGCGCCGGACGCTGGCGGGGGGTGCTGCTCGGACTCGTGATCCTGCCGTTCTTCACGACCTTTCTGGTCCGCACCTTCGCGTGGAAGACGATCATGAACGATGACGGACTCGTGGTCCGGGCGCTGCAGGCGGTGCACCTGCTTCCCCCCGGCGGACGGTTGCTCGACACGGCCTGGGCGGTGGTCGGCGGGCTGACCTACAACTTTCTGCCGTTCATGATCCTGCCGATCTACGCGAGCCTCGAGAAGGTCGATCGCCGGCTGGTCGAGGCCGCCCAGGATCTCTTCTCGGGTCCTGCACGGGCCTTTCGGCTCGTCGTGCTGCCGCTGTCCCTCCCCGGAGTGCTCGCCGGGAGTCTCTTGACGTTCATTCCGGCGGCGGGGGACTTCGTGAACGCCGAGCTGTTGGGCGGTCCCAATCAGCGCATGATCGGGTCGGTGATTCAGGGACAGTTTCTCCAGGTGCGTGATTACCCGCTCGCCGCGGCGTTGTCGTTCGGGCTCATGGCGCTCATCGCCGTCGGTGTCGTCGTGGCGGCGCGGCTACTGCGCGAGGAGCAGCTGGCGTGAGACGGCTCCTCGACGCCGCCGCCGGGCTCGTGCTGGGGTATCTGTTCCTGCCGATCTTCGTGATCGTCGCCTACAGCTTCAACCGGCCGGCGGGGAAGTTCAACTTCGTCTGGAAGGGATTCTCGCTCGAGGCGTGGCAGAATCCTTTCCGCTATCCGGCGCTGGTCGATGCGATGCGCTTGAGCCTCGTCGTAGCCACTCTCTCGACGCTGGTCGCGACAGTCCTCGGCACGATGCTCGCGCTCGCGCTCTCCCGGTACCGGTTTCGCGGCGCCGCCGGGGTGGGGCTGCTGCTGGTGTTGCCGCTCGCGACTCCCGAGGTCGTCCTGGGATCTTCGCTGCTGTCGCTGTTCCTGGCGTGGAACGTGCCGACCGGCTTTGCGACGATCGTGATCGCGCACGTCATGTTTTCGGTCAGTTACGTGGCGTTCACGGTGCGGGCGCGGCTGCGCGGTTTCGATTGGTCGCTCGAGGAGGCGGCGATGGATCTCGGCGCGGGACCCTGGCGGATGTTCTGGACGGTCACGCTGCCCCTCATCACGCCGGGCGTCGTCGCGGCGGCGATGCTGGCGTTCGCGCTTTCGCTGGACGATTTCGTCATCACCTTGTTCAACTCGGGAAGCGACGTGACGTATCCCCTCTATGTGTATGGTGCCCGGCGCGCCGCGTTCCCGCCGCAGATCAACGTCCTTGCCACCGCCATCCTCATGCTCAGCCTCGCCGTCCTCGGGGTGAACGCCTGGTGGCAACGGCGGCGCTTGTCCCCGGCCTGAGCGTGGCGCGTCCCAGTCGTGCGATCGAGCAGGCGTGCTACTGGCTCGCCCGTCGCCCCGAGCGGGATGTCCGGTCGCTCGAGGGCGGGCGCGTCGCGGACATCGCCGTCGTGGGCGCGGGGCTCACCGGGCTGTGGACCGCGCTGTGGATCAAGGAGCTCGATCCGATCAGCGAAGTGGTGGTCGTCGAGCAGGGCGTCGCGGCGTACGGCGCATCGGGGCGCAGCGCGGGGATCGTGTGGGACGGCATCGACTACGATCACGCGCTGGCGGTGGCGCACTTCGGCGAGGCCGAAGCGCACCGCCTGGCCCGCCTCGGGGAAGCGAATCTCGCTGAGCTCGCCGGCTTCCTCAGCGAGCGCAAGATCGATTGTGACTACGAGCCGACGGGGCGGCTGCTCGTGGCGCAAACGCCCCATCAGATGGATCGCTGCCGCCTGATCGTGGACGCGGCCGAGCACGTTGGCATCACGACCGCCCACCTGCTCGACAAGGATGCGCTGCGTGCGGAGGTCCGCTCGCCGGTTTACGTCGGTGGGGTGGCGGTGGCCACGGGCGGCGTGCTCGATCCGGTGAAGCTGGTGGACGGCCTGCGCCAGGAGGTCGAGCGGCAGGGCGTGACGGTCTTCGAGCGCAGCCACGTCGTTGCGATCGAGCCGGTGGGGGCCGGTGTGCGCGTGCGGACGGGGCGGGGGCGTGTCGAGGCGCGGACCGTCGTCCTCGCCACGAGTGCCTACGCGAACCAGCTGCTGCCCCGACTCGCAGCCCGGGTCATCCCGATGTTCGCCTACGCCCTCGTGAGCGAGCCGCTCACGCCGGCCCAGCGGGATGTGATCGGGTGGCGCCGGCGGCAGGCCGTGAGCGATGCCCGCACCTTCGGCAACTCTTACCGCCTGACGCCCGATGACCGGGTGTTATGGGGATCGAGCGACGTCGCCTATCACCCCAGCTCCCTGATCGACCCCGCGAGCGATCACTCGGAGCCGCACTACGACGCGCTGCGGGCGAGCTTCCGGCGGCACTTTCCTTCGATGTCGGGACTCGAGTGGGCGTATGCGTGGGGGGGGCCGATCGCCGTGACGACGCGCTTGACGCCGTTTTTCGGGCGGGCAAGCGAGGGACGTATCGTCTATGGGCTGGGATTCTCGGGACGGGGACTCGCCGCGACGCGCCTGGCGGGCCGGATCATCGCGCTCCTGGCACTGGAGCGCTCGCACGAACTGCTCGATCTGGCGATGGTGAAACGCCCGCCGCCCCGCTTCCCACCGGAGCCCTTCCGGGCGCTCACCGTCCGGGCGGTGTTGCGCGCCCTGCGCCGGGTCGACGCCGGCGCCGAGCCGGGCCTGTTACTGCGTCTGCTCGATCGGATGGGGCTCGGCTTCTCGTTCTAGCGCTCGACGCGCTCGAGCGCCTGATCCATCGCGGCCAGCCCGAAATCGACGTCCGCTCCGGTGATGCACAGTGGCGGCTTGATGCGCAGCACCGAGCCGAACAGCCCGCCCTTGCCGACCAGCACGCCGAGCTCGCGCAGCTGCTCGAACACCTCGGCGGTTTCCTCGCGCGCGGGCTCTTTCGTCTTCCGGTCACGCACCAGCTCGACCCCCAGCATCAACCCGCGGCCGCGCACATCGCCGATCAGGCGGTGGTGCGTCGCGAGCTCCTCGAGTCCCGCGCGGAGCCGGTTGCCGACGACCCGCGCGTTCTCCTGCAGCTGCTCCTGGTCGATCACGTCGAGCACGGCGAGTCCGGCCGCCATCGCGACGGGGTTGCCGCCGAACGTGTTGATGTGGGAGCGCTCGGTGAGTTTTTGGGCGATCTCCCGCCGGGTCGTGACCGCCGCCAACGGGAATCCGTTGCCGATCCCCTTCGCCATGGTGACGATATCGGGAACGACGCCGAAGTTCTGGAACCCCCAATAGTGGTCGCCGGTGCGGCCGAATCCCGGCTGCACCTCGTCGGCGATACAGAGACCGCCGTACTCGCGCGCGATCGCGTAGGCCTCGCGCAGGTAGTTGGGTGCGCCGTGCGTCACCCCGCCCACCCCCTGGTACGCTTCGGCGATGAACGCGGCGATGCGTCCCGGAGTCGAGAAGCGCACCAGCTCGCGGATGTCGGCGGCACTCTGGGAGGCGATCTCTTCGGGAGTGCCGCGGAACGGGCTGCGATACGGGTCCGGGTTCATGGCGTGATGCACGCCGGTATTCAGCTGGGCGGGATACTTCCAGGTGTGTTGTGACGTCAGCGCCATCGCGGCGGGCGAGCCGCCGTGGTAGGCGTTGCGCAACGCGATGACGTCGTGGTTCCCGGTCGCGAGTCGCGCCATCAGGATCGCGAGGTCGTTGGCTTCGCTGCCGGAGTTTACGAAGTACGTCACGTCCAGCCCCGGCGGCATCTTGGCGGCGAGGCGCTGGGCGAATTCGGCCATCAATGGATGCAGGTAGATCGTCGACGTGTGCGGCAGCAGCTCGAGTTGGGCCTCGATACGCCGGACCACGAGCGGGTGCGCGTGGCCGCAGGCGACGGTGGCGATGCCGGCGAAGAAGTCCAGGTAGCGCCGTCCCGTTTCGTCGAACAGGTACTGGCGGTATCCCTCCACCAGCATCAGCGGCTCACGGTAGACCGTGAAGATCGCCGGATTCGCGAATTGCCGCCGGGTCGCGAGCACCTCCTGCCGCGTGGGCCCGGTATAGGGCCGTGGAACGTGCGGGCAGGGGGGCAGGGTGGGACGGACGGCCGTGGTGTGCGTCATCGGGAACCTCGTGGGAGCAGAGCATGGAGCTGCCGTTGCATGTTCAGCGGCACCGTCCGACTTGTCAAATCTATTCGCCGGCCGGTCGGTGGATATGCGCGTAGCGTGAGTCCGCTGCCGCGCGCGCGGCCGCGTCCCCGAAGATCTTGTCGCCGTCGAACCGGCCGTTTTCGATGAAGATCTCCGAGATCTGGAAGCCCGCGGTAACGCTTCCCGCCAGGTGCACGCCCGGCACACTGGTGGCGAGCGTTCCGGGGTCGAGCGCCGGCCGTCCCGTGCCCGGGTCGTAGTCGATGCCGATCCGATCGAACAGCGAGAGATCGGGATGGAACCCGGTGAGCGCGTACACCCGGTCGGCGGGAAGGCGTTCCGCCGCGCCGTCGTGGTTCCGAATCCCGACCGCCGAGTCCGTGATCGTTTCGACCGTGGCGCCAAGCCGCGCCGCGATTTCGCCCGCCTTGATGCGGTTTTCGAGGTCGGGCTTGAGCCAGTATTTCACGCTGCGTGGGAACTCGGTGCCGCGATAGACGAGCGTCACCCGGGCTCCGGCGCGGAACAGCTGCAGCGCCGCTTCGACGGCCGAATTGCGGCCCCCGATCACGACGACGTCCTGCCCGTACGACCGATGCGCCTCGTCGAAGTAGTGGCTGACGTGCGGGAGGTTCTCTCCCGGAACGCCCAATGGATTCGGGTGATCGAAGTAGCCGGTGGCGAGGACCAGACGTTCGCAGGTCAGGGACGCGCTGCCGAGTCGCGATTCGAGGGCACACGCGACGTGCCCATCACGCGAGCGCGCATCCGCCAGCCTGGTGTAGGTGCGCACCGGAAGCCCCTCGGCGCGCACGACGCCGCGGTAGTACTTGAGCGCTTCCTCGCGCGTCGGCTTGGCGCCGGCGCACACCAAGGGGTGGCCGCCGATCTCGAGCCGCTCCGGGGTGGTGAAGAACGACATGCCGATGGGGTAGTGGACGATCGAGTTGGCGATCGCCCCGGCATCGATCACGAGCGGGTCGAGGTTGCGACGCCGCGCCGATATGGCGCAGGCGAGGCCGATCGGCCCCGCGCCGACGATGAGAATGGGGTGTTGCGAGGACGTGGACACGGACCCGGGGAATCTACATTTTCCGGCTTCCTCACGTGGCGAGGTTCGAGTCCATGACCGATCCGGCTCTCACGATCGAAGACCGTCGGCCGGTCTCTGCCGACGTCGACGTCTTCGGGCTCACTGACCGCGGGCAGGTACGCCGGGACAATCAGGATCAATTCCTGATCGCCAGCCTCCACAAGCTGCTGCGCGTGCATCAGTCGAGCCTCGCCGCCGATGACGTCAGTCCCTTGATCAGCGACACGCGCGGCTGGCTCTTCCTCGTGGCCGACGGCGTGGGGGGACGTCCCGACGGCCAGGCTGCCAGCGGCACGGCCGTCAAGACGATCGCGCACTACGTCACCCACCTCACGGATCTATACCGCCGGCTCGATCCGGAGAAGGAGACCATCTTTCTGACGGAGCTGGAAGCGTCGGTGCGCCGAACCCACGAGGTGCTGCGGGCGGAAAGCGAGCGGGAGTACGGCGGCCGCGGTGGCGCGACGACGTTGACGATGGTCGCCGTGCTCTGGCCGCGGGCGTACCTCGTCCAGGTCGGCGACAGCCGCTGCTATCGGCTCCGCGACGCGCGGCTGGAGCGGATGTCCACCGACCAGACCGTCGTGCAATCGCTCATCGATTCGGGCGCGCTCACCGAAACCGAAGCGCACCGCTCTCCGTTGCAGGGGGTGTTGTCGAGTGCCCTGGGAGGGCAGGAAGCGACGCCGATCACGCGCACCGCCGACGTTCGCTGGGATGACGTCATGTTGCTCTGCACCGACGGGTTGACCCGTCACGTGAACGAGCAGGAGATCGAATCCGAACTGCGGCAGATCCAGTCGGCGGAACAGTCGTGCCGCCGGCTCGTGGCCACGGCGCTGGAGCGCGGCGGGACAGACAACGTCACGGTGGTCATTGGGCGGTTACGGGGCCGCCGGGCGACCCCGCCCGCGTGAGGCGCGCGAGGAGTGCGCCGATCGTCGCCAGGGCCGCAAGACCGAGCAGCGCGGCCGTGAAGCTGCCGGTGACGTCGCGCACGTAGCCGACGAGCCACGAGCCGACCAGCGCGCCGACCTGACCGATCGAGCTGATCAGGGCAATGCTACCCGCCGCCCGAGCACTGGTGAACGACGCTGTCGCGAGCCCCCAGAATGGCCCGAATGCGCCGGCGATGCCGATGGCGACGAGGGACAATGCGACGGCGGCCAGCACCGGAGATCGCAGCACGGCGGCCGTCGCGGCAAACCCGATGGCCGAAGTCAACATGGTGGCCGCCAAGTGGCGGCGGCGCTCGCCCGTGCGATCAGAATGGGCGGCGATCAGCAGCATCGCCACAGCCGCCGCGAGCGGCGGTACAGTCGACAGCGATGCTACCGTGACATCGCTCAGGTGCGAAGCGCCCTTGATGATCTGCGGGAGGAAATACAGTTGTCCGAAACCCACCAGATTGATGGCCGCCCAAATGGCGCCCAGCCCCCAGACGGTCGGGTCGCGAAGGGCCTGTCCGGCGGCCGGGCGTCCGGTCGAAGCCGCCGGGGCCCCTTCTCGCCGCAAGCTGTCCTCGAGCCAAGCGCGCTCGTCGGCTGGGAGCCACGGCGCCAGTTCGGGACGGTCGGTCAGCAGCGCGAAGACCGCGACCCCGAGCACCATAGCCGGCAGGCCCTCGAGCAGAAACAGCCATTGCCAGCCCGTAAGGCCGCCGCGGCCCCCCAGTCCGAGGAGCAGGCCCGACCCCAGCGTGCCGATCGCCTGGGCGATCGGAATCGCACTCATGAACGCCGCGACGGCGCGTGCCCGCACGGCACCCGGGAACCAATAGGTGAGATAGAGCATCATCCCCGGGAAGAACCCCGCTTCGGCGGCGCCAAGCAGGAAGCGCACGGTGCAGAAGCCGGCCGCGTCGCGGACAAACATCATCGACGAGGCGATGCCACCCCACACGATCATCAGCGCCGCGATCCAGCGCCGCGCGCCGACCCGCGCCAGCATGAGGTTGCTCGGTACCTGGAACAGCGTGTAGCCGATCGACAGCATCCCGGCGCCGAGGCCGTACGTGGTCGCCGTGAGGCCCAGATCGCGGTTCATCTGGAGCGCGGCCACGCTCACGTTCACGCGATCGATGAAGTTGACGGCGAACGCCAGGAACATGAGCGGCAACAGCCGCCACGTAATCCGGCGGATGGCGGTGTTAATGCTCCCCCGCGACGCGGGCGAGGCGCTGCTTCACGTCGGCGACGATCGGTTGGAGCTCGGCGTCGGCGTTCTTCCAGAGATCGAGGAGCTTGTTGTAGTACAGGGCGGCGTTGGCGCGGTCGCCGCGCTCGGCGTAGAGATCGCCGAGGCGCCGGTAGGTCGGCGCGAGGTTGACGGCGTCGTCCGGGAAGCGGTCGAGACCGGGCGTGTCGATGTAACGCCGGTACGTGGCCAGCGCCGAGTCGGGTTGCCTCAGCTGATCATAGGTACTCGCCAGCTCGAACAAGCCGCAGGTGGTGCAGTTCGAGGAATCCCAGGCCGCGCGAAACAGCGGCACGGCTTCCTGCAGCCTATTCTGCGCCACGGCGATCGCGCCGCGAGCCCCGTATTGCAGGTTGTCGCCGCGGCGCAGACCCGGTGGGACCACACGGCCGTATTCGGCGAGCAGGCGTTCCGCTTCCGCCGGTTGGCCCGCGGCTGCGTAAAACCAGGCGAGCGCCGAATACGGTCGATCCGCCGCAGCGACCGATGCGAGGGGATGTTGTTGCAGTGCCCGTGCAACGCGCGTCAACCCGTCCGCCGGCCGGTTGCGATAGCGCAGGTCGGCCAATCCGAGCCAGGCGGCGTTCTGGATGACTTCCCCCGGAAGGCCGCGCGATTCGCCGATCGCGTCGGCCGCCTGCACCCCACGCTCGAACTGTGCGAGTTTCCCCTGCGCCGCGGCGGCAGCGGCATCGATAGCGGTCACCGCGTCATTCAACGACGGGCTGTGCGACTGGGCGAGAAACGCCTGCGACAATCGCGTGACCGAGGCGAAGTCACGTTCAGCAAAGGCGATCCAGATCGGTCCAAGCGCGATGGAGGAGCTCGTCGGCATCGCCGCGGCAAAGCGCTGCGCGGTCGCGTGCGCCTCGGCATAATGACCCTGTCCCGCCTGGTCCCAGATGAGATTGACCCACGCGCTCTGGCCCTGACCGAGCTCGACGCCTCGGGCGTGCAGGCTCTCCGCGGCGGCGAACCGGCGCTCCCGCATCAGCTCGAGCCCGAGATTGTTGAGGGCGACGTCGTTGTTCGCGTCGAGGTCGAGGGCGGCTCGATAGGCGGCCACCTGCGCTGGAGGGTTCCAATCGACGACGTTGTAGTAGTACGCCGTCGCGAGGTCGCGCTCCAGCTCGGGGAGCCGGTCTCGATGCGTGTATGCCTTCGTTGCGGCGGCCGCGATCTGATCGGTCGACCCCCGCTCGTTCCCGAGGACGGCGGCGATCTTGCGATAGGCCATGGCGAAGCCGGTATCGATCGCCACGGCCTGTTGAAACAATGCGAGCGCACCCTCGAAGTCCCCGCGGTCGAAGCTGCGGTTGGCTTCGGTATACCGCCGCAGCGCCTCGAGCGAGCCCGTCGTCACCTGTTCCAGGGGCTGGGCGTCCCGCACGGCGGTGAGTGACTCGCCGATGCGCTCGCGCAGACTGCGCGAGAGCTTGTCGAGGGCGCCAAGCAGCGCCGCGTCATTCTCTGCGTTCTCACGCACGGCCGTCAACACGGTGCCATCCGTCGCCGAGATGACGCTTGCGGTGACGACATAGCTCTTGCCGACCGGGTCGATCTGCCCGGTGACGATCGCCTTGACCCCGAGGCGCTGCGCCAGCTCGCGCGCCACGGTCCCGCTCACCGGCGTCCCCGCCGGGCGCTGCATACGCGCCAGCCCGGCCGCCACCTGCGTCGCATCGAGCAGGTTCACCGTCCGGGACTGGGAAAGATCGACCCGGAACGCCTCGGTCAGTGTGGTGCCGAGCGTCGTGTCGCTGGCGCGATTTTCGAAGTCGGAGAGGAGAATGGGATCGCGCTCCTTGAGCGCCCCCTTCGCCACCAGCGTTCCGACGGAACCGATCCCGAGCAGGCGCATTGCCATGTAGATCGCCGCCACCGCCGCGAGCCCGGCGAACGCGAGCCCGCCGCCCCAGAGCGCCGTGCGCCAGGTGAACCAGCGACCGATCCCCTGCGACGTGGCCACCATGCCCGTCGTGCGCGCCAGCGCCCGGCGCCGCTCGAACACCCCCGTCGCCAGCATGATCGGCAAACCGATCCCGAGCAGCACGACCGCGCCCACGAATACCCAGGTGGGGAGCCCGAGGCGTTGCATCAGGACGTAGACGACCACCAGGACCGCGATCGCAGCGACACCGAACAGCGCGGCGACGCGCAGCGGGCTGCCGCGGCGGATTGCCGCTTCGGTCCCGGAGGATATCACCGGTGTCGTACCCGTCGGAGGCATCCCGCCGGAAGGAGTCGCCATCGCCTGGAGCTGGGTCCGCAGCTCGTCAGCGCGCTGCGCACGATCGGCGGGCATCTTCTCGAGACAGCGCATCAACAAGGCGTTGAGCGCCGCGGGAATAGCGGGCCGGTACTTCACCGGCGGCTCGATCGACTGCGTGACGTGGGCCGCGAGCATCGCCTGCGGCGTCGGGGCGTTGAACGGCAGCCGCCCCGTGAGCATCTCGTAGCCCATGACGCCCGTGGCGTACAAATCGGCGCGGTGATCGACGTGGGGATCGGCCGCCGCCTGCTCCGGGGCCATATACGCCGGGGTCCCGAGCGCCACGCCCAGCGAGGTGAGTGTCGAGCTCCCGCTCGCGGCGCTCACCGCCTTGGCGACGCCGAAGTCGGTGACCACGGCGTGATCGTGCGAGACGAGCACATTGTCGGGTTTGATGTCGCGGTGCACCACGCCGTGCGCGTGTGCGTACGCCAGGGCATCCGCTACGTCGCGCAGGATGCGCACCACCTGCTCGATGGGGAGCTGACCTTCGCGCGCCAGCTTGGCCCGCAGCGATTCGCCCTCGACGAGCGGCATCGTGTAGTAGAAGAGGTCGCCCGCCTGGCCGGCGGCGTACAGTGGCACGATGTGCGGGTGCTGCAACGAGGCGGCGAGCTGGATCTCGCGCCGGAACCGCTCGACGTTGACGCCGGCGGCCATATCGGGGGGAAGCACCTTCACCACGACCTTCCGCCCGAGCGTGGTCTCCTCGGCGAGGAACACACGGCTCATCCCGCCGCCGCCAAGCTCCCGCTCGATGCGGTAGCTCGTGCCCAAGGCGGTCTGGAGACGGTCGCGCAGATCGATCGTCACTAGTGTTCGGCTGCCAGCCGGCCGATGCGCTGCTGGACGTCGCGCACGACCGGCATCAACTCGGGATCGGCGTTCTTCCAGAGGTCGACGAAGCGGCCGTAATAGTCCCGAGCCTTGACTCGGTTCCCCCGCGCCTCGTACAACTCGCCCAATCGCTTGTAGGTCGGGGCGAGCGCGTATGCGTCGGTGCCGAGCCGGTAGGGGCCGGGACGATTCACGAGCTGCTCGTAGGTGGCGAGCGCCGAGTCCGGTTGACCGAGCTTCTCATAGGCCCGGGCCATCTCGAACAGCGCGCAAACCGCGCAACCGGTTTCCAGTCTCCCCGCCTTGTACTGGGTCACCGCGTCGGCGTAGCGCCCCTGGGCTTCGGCGATCTGTCCTGCGGCCCACAGGCGCCCGGCATCCCCGCGGCGCAGTCCTTCGGGCACCACACGCTCGTACTCCGCCATCATCGCCTGTGCCTCGGCCGTTTTCCCCGCGGCCGCATAGAAACGGGCCAGTTCGGCGTAGGGACGGGTCTCGGGTGGCATGCCGGTGAGCGGAACCTGGCCCAGTGCGGCAGTGACCAGAGCGAGCCCCTGGGCCGCGTGATCGCGATAGCGCAGCTCCAGCCACGCGAGCGAGATCGCCGCCGTCAGCTGGTGGTCGGGGAGGCCGCGGTTCTTCGCGTCACTCTGAACGTCCCGCAGGTAGGCCGCTGACCGCTCCAGCTGACCCTGGACCTCGGCCACAAAGCTCAGCGTCCGGCTGGTGTTTTCGTGCCAACCGGAGCCGGCCTGAGTCCCGGCGCGTAGCTCCGTCAATATTCGCTCCGCCGTCGGGTAGTCGTGTTGCGCGGCAGCCAGGGACGCCCGCTGATTCTGCACACCCAGGTCGCTCGGATAGGTCTGTGCATAGCGCTCGGTCGTTGCCTTTGCCGCATCGAAATGCCCCTGCAGCACCTGGACCTGGTACGCGTTCTGGTAGAACGTCCCGCCGTAGCCCAACGCGATCCCTCGTTGCAGCAGACTCTCCGCAGCCGCCCACTGACCTTCCCGGGTCAGCTCGTTCGAGAGATTGTTGAGCGCGACGTCGCTGTTGGGGTCGACGTCGAGGGCAGCTCGGTAGGCAGCGGTGATCTGTGTGGGATTCCAGTCGACTATCTCATGGTACCAGGCGGCCGTCAAATCACGCTCCAGATCAGAGAGCCGATCGCCATGGCGGTAGGCCATGGTCGCTGCGCTCACGAGCTGCTCGTAGGAGCCGCCGGTGTTGTTGAGGATGGCGGAGAGTTTGCGATAGGCCATCGCAAACCCGGTATCCAGCCTCGTCGCCTCCTGGAGCAACGGGATCGCCGCCTCCTGATCCCCCTGATTGAAGAGGCGAACCGCCTGGGAATAGCGGCGCAACGCGTCGAGCGACCCGGTCGTGACCTGCGCGAGCGGAGCGGTGGCTCGCAGCGCCTTGAAGGAGTCGCCGATCCGCTCGCGCAGGCCTTTGGACAGCTGGTCGAGTGCGTCGATGAGATGCCCGCCGTCCGCCGCTGTCGCGCGCACGGCAGTGAGCACCTGGCCATCGGATGCCGTCACGACACTGGCCGATAGAACGTAACCCTTGTCCACCGGGTCGATTTCGCCGGTCACCACCGCCGTCACTCCTTCCCGCTCCGCCACTTCACGAGCGAGATCGGAGGTGAGGCGCGAGGTCGGGTCACGCTGCATCCGCGCCAGCGCTGCGCTGACCATCCCGGCATCCAGCAGCTTCACCGTGGGCGACTGGGCGAGGTCCACTCGAAAGGCCTCGGTCAGCGTAGGCCCGAGCGTCGTGTCCGCAGCGCGATTGACGAATTCCGCGAGGATCACCTTCTGGCGATCCTTCAGGGCGCCCGAGGCGACGAGCGTGCCGACGGGTCCGATGCCCAGGGCACGCATCCCCATGTACGCGGCGGTGCCGACTCCGAGCGCGCCAAACGCTGACGCCCCGCCCAGGAGCGACGTGCGCCAGGTCAGCAGCCCACGCAGGCCAGCGCTTGGCGCCTGGGGCGTCGATCCGGTCGTCCGCGCGATGGCGCGGCGCCGTTCCATCGCTCCCGTGATCAGCATGATCGGCAACCCGGCGGCGAGCAGCACGACCGCCGCCGCGAACACCCATCCCGGAAGGCCGACGTTGATCATCAACACATAGATGACCGTGAGCAACGCGGTTGCGCCCACCGCGAACATCGCCGCGACGCGGGCAGGGTGGCCGCGCCGGATCGCCGCTTCCGTGCCCGACGAGATCACTGGGGTTGTCCCGGTCGGCGCCATGCCGCCCGACGGCGTACTCATCGCCTGCAGCTGGCCGAGCAGGTCCTCGGCGCGTTGCACCCGATCGGCCGGCTTCTTCTCGAGGCAGCGCATGATCAGCGCGCTCAGCGGGGCTGGTACCGCCGGACGGTGCACCGTCGGCGGATCGGGCACCTGGGTGACGTGGGCCGCGAGCGTCGCCTGTGGCGTCATGCCGCTGAACGGCGGCCGTCCACACAGCATTTCATACGCCATGGCTCCAACGGCGTACAGGTCGGCCCGGTGATCGACGTGAGGATCGGCGGCGGCCTGCTCGGGGGCCATGTAGGCGGGGGTGCCGAGCGCCACGCCGAGTGAGGTAAGCGTCGATGAACCGCTGGCGGCGCTCACGGCTTTCGCCACACCGAAGTCGGTCACCACGGCGTGCTGGCCCGAGATCAGCACGTTGTCCGGCTTGATGTCGCGATGCACGACACCGTGCGCGTGAGCGTAGGCCAACGCATCGACGACGTCGCGCAGGATCCGGACGGTGTCCCCGACGGGCAGCTCCCCTTCGCGCGCCAGCTTGGCGCGCAGCGATTCCCCCTCGACGAGTGGCATCGTGTAGTAGAAGAGATCGCCCGCCTGGCCGGCGGCGTGCAGCGGCACGATGTGGGGATGCTGCAGGGAGGCGGCGAGCTGGATCTCGCGCCGGAACCGCTCGATGTTTACGGCTGCCGCCATTTCGGGCGGCAGCACCTTCACGACCACCTTGCGGCCGAGGGCCGTCTCCTCGGCGAGAAAGACACGGCTCATCCCGCCGCCGCCCAGCTCCTGCTCGATGCGGTAGGCGGAGCCCAGGGCGGCCTGCAGTCGGTCGCGCAGGTCGGTCATGTGGCGCTGAAGATAGCTTACGGTGTCTCTCGACGCCTCTGCTCGACGATGCTGCTCGATGCCGTCAGTCTCTCAAGTACCCCCACGTATGCAGCCGATCGAAATCCTCGAACCAGCGATCCCCGATGTCTTTCCGATAAAACATGTTCGGGATCATGATGTTCTCGATCCGGTTGTAGACCTGTTTCTGGGCTGCCTTCATGGTCGGTCCCAACCCCACCACGATCAGCACGACCCCCGACGTGCCCGTCACCAGCCATTCGCCGTCGACCGTCTTCACGTCCTCGATGTGCACTCCCTCGCGCATCGGCTTCTTGAAAATGATCACCGCGTCCTTCGAGCTCGTCTCGAACGTCTCCGGGTCCCGGAACGGAAACGGCGGCACCACGATTCGCACCCCGACCTGGAAGCCGCTGCGCGCCTTGAAGCGCGCGATCGACCCCTCGGCGAGCCGGTGCAGGAGCTCGCCGATCGGCGTGATCATCCCCTCCTGCTGGATACTGATCGTGGGATACCCGAACCGCGCCGTGAACTCGAGGGGGTAGATGCCGTTGGAGTTCACGATACAGTTGACGTCGATATAGCCGACGTAGCCCTCTTCCTTCAGGTTTGCTTCCATCTTCTTCAGGGTCGCGGTGAAGAGGCGGTTCGGCTCGCTCCAGAACATCGCCGTCCCCATCTCCCCGGTCGACGGCCCGATATCCCCGGGAAACAGTTTCTTGTGCTCGAAGTTCACGTTGATGGGGAGGACGAACTCCTTGCCGTTGAAGAACGCCCCGATCGCCACCTCCACGCCGACGATGCGCCGCTGGAGCTGGAACTCCTTGATGCGCGACGCCCACGCCCGCTTGTAGTCCTCCAGCACCTGGATCACGTCGGCGCCGTGCTCGTCTTCGCCGACGAAGAGCAGCTGCTTCAGGTTCTGTGCTTCGCCTGATGGCTTGATGACATAGCGGTTGGGATTGGCCTGCACGAATGCGATCGCGTCGTCGAACGAGATGAAGTTCTCCTGGGGAATGATCGACACCCCGGCGGCCTTGAGCTCCTGCTGGCCGAATGCCCGGTCGTCCTCGAGGCGGTCGGTGTAGGGAGTCCCGCCCACCACCGGCTTGCCCGCCTGGCGCAGCTTCTGGGCCTTCACCCCCTGGCCGAGCACGTCGTCGAACACGATGACGTCGGCCCAGTCCACCTCGCGCTCCCAGTCGTCGGTCTTGGGGACGAAGCCGTTGCCGATTTCCTTCTCGCTCTGGCTCTCGGTATACAGTTGAACTTCATGGCCTTCCTTCACGACCTGCCAGGCGATATCGGCGATGAGACCGTCCAGCGAAACGAACAGGAATTTCTTCCGATCCACCACTCCTCCGGACGCGGGTGATGGCGTAACATAAGCGGTGAGCCAGCGCGCTGTCCTCAACCGGAGGTCGACCGATGCGACCAACTGCTCTGCTCGTGTGTCTCTCCGGGCTCGTCTGCGGTGCTTCCTGCGCCGTCAATCCGGCGACCGGGCAGAAAGAGCTCAGCCTCGTGAGCGAGTCACAGGAGGTCCAGATGGGGCTGAGCGCCGATCCCTCGATCGTGACCAGTATGGGTCTCGATCCCGACAGTGGCCGGCAGCGCTACGTCCGCGACCTCGGCACGCGTCTCGTCAGCACCTCCGAGCGCCCCAACCTCCCCTGGACGTTCCGGGTGATCGATGATCCCGCTGTCAACGCCTTCGCCATCCCGGGGGGCCACGTCTACATCACGCGCGGCATCCTGGCGGATCTGAACAGCGAGGCCGAGCTGGCCGGTGTGATGGGTCACGAAATCGGACACGTGACCGCGCGTCATTCGGTGCAGCAGATCAGCCGCCAGCAGGTGGCGCAGCTCGGCCTCGTCGTCGGTACCGTGATCGAGCCGAAACTGCAACGCTACGCCGGGGCGGTGTCGCAGAGCCTCGGCCTCCTCTTCCTCAAGTTCAGCCGCGACGACGAAAGCCAGGCGGACTATCTGGGCTACCGCTACATGCGCCGCCAGAAGTACGACGGCCGGCAGATGCCGCAGGTGTTCACGCTGCTCGATCGGGTGACCCGGGCGAGCGGCGGTGGCCGCGTCCCGGACTGGATGGCCACACACCCTAACCCGGGAAACCGCCTGGAGGCGATCCAGCGGGACATCGCCGCGACGCCGCGCGAGTCGCTCGGCACTGTCGTGAACCGCGAGGCCTACCTCCGGGCCATCGACGGGATCGTGTACGGCGACAATCCGCGCGACGGGTACGTGCGGAGCAACGGCGAGTTCGTGCATCCCGATCTGCGGTTCCGGATCGCGTTTCCGGCCGGATGGACAGTGCAGAATCAACGTGACGCGGTGCAGGCGGTGAGCCCGCAGCAGGATGCCGTCGTGCAGCTCACCGTCCCCAACCAGCCGACCCCCGACCAGGCGGCGACGGCGTTTTTCTCGCAGCAGGGCGTCACGGGAACGCCGGCGCGCCTGAATCTGCGTGGATTTCCCGCGACGTCCGGCGAGTTCGCCGCGACCACCGATCAGGGATCGGCGGTGGCGGGCCGCGTGACCTACATCGCCTACGACGGACGCGTCTACCAGATCCTCGCCATCACGGGCCAGGCGCGGTGGGCCGGCCTGCGGGACGCCGCCTGGCGTGCGACGACGAGCTTCGATCGGCTCAGCGACCCCGCCGTCCTCGCCGTGCAGCCCTGGCGCGTGCAGGTCGTCACCGTGCCGCGGAGCATGACGGTGGAGGAGTTCGCCAGGGCGTACCCGGGGCCCGTGCCCGTGGCGACCGTCGCCCTCGTCAACAACGCGGATCCCGGCGACCGCCTCGCGGCCGGGTCCCTCGCCAAGCGCATCGTGGGAGATCCATTGCCGTGAGCGCGCGGATCGCGGGGAAGTGGGCGCTCGTCACGGGGGCGAGCGCCGGCATCGGGCTCGCCTGCGCGCGGCGCTTCGCCGCCGACGGTGCCCACCTTGTGCTCTGGGCGCGCCGTGAGGATCGACTCGAGCGGGAGGCGAAGGAGATCCACGAGCGCCACCGCGGCGGGATTCAGGTGCGCACAGCCGTCGTGGACGTACGCGATCGCGCGGCGGTGGAAGGCGCTGTCGCGGGGCTCGTGGCCCACGGGATCGTGCCCGACATTCTTCTCAACAACGCCGGTCTCGCCGCGGGACTCGACAAGCTGCAGGAAGGCGACCCCGACGACTGGGACCGGATGATCGATACCAACGTGAAGGGGCTGCTCTACGTGTCGCGGGCGGTGCTGCCGCACATGGTGCGCCTCGGGCGCGGGCACGTCGTGAATCTGGGAAGTCTCGCCGGTCACCAGACCTACCCGAGAGGCAATGTCTACGGGGCGACGAAGTACGCCGTGCGCGCGCTGACCGAGGGGATGCACCTCGATCTCGTGGGGACGCCGGTGCGCGTGTCGAGCATCGATCCCGGTCTCGTCGAGACCGAGTTCTCCGTGGTGCGGTTCAACGGCGACACCGCTCGGGCCAAGTCCGTCTATCAGGGAATGCGACCGCTGACCGCCGATGAGATCGCGGAGGTGGTGAGTTTCGTCGTGAATTTGCCGGAGCACGTCGATGTGCTCCATCTGGTCTTGATGCCGACCGCGCAGCGCAGCACCCAGATCGTGCACCGCGAGTAGCGGTCACTTCGCGCGGTCGAGATACTCCCCGGTATTGGGGTTCACACGGACCTTCTCCCCGGTCTGGATGAACTCGGGGACGTTCACCGAGACGCCGTTCGAGAGCTTGGCGGGCTTCGTCGAGGCGGTCTTGGTGGCGCTTTTCATCACCGGCGCCGTTTCCACGATCTCGAACACCAGGGCGTTCGGCAGTTCGACGCCGATCGGGCGCCCTGCGAAGTACTCCGCGATGACCTCCATGCCGTCGGTCATCCACTGCGCGTGGTCGCCGAGGGCCTCCTCGTCCATCTCGTACTGCTCGTAGGTCTGCGTATTCATGAAATGGTACGAGTGCCCGTCGTGATACAGGTACTGCAGCTCGTGCGTTTCGAGCAGCGCTTCCTCGACGGTGTCCGAGGCGCGGAAGCGGTGCTCGACGGTGACGCCGCTCTTCAGCTTCCGCAGCTTCGCGTGGACCATCGCGCGGAGGTTCCCCGGGGTGTGATGATGGAACTCGATGACGCGACAGGGCTCACCCTCGAACATGATGGCCATGCCCCGGCGGATATTGGTCGCGGTGATCGGCATTGCTGCTATCCTGACGGTAAACGGTCGGCGGGCACTCCCGGGGTGGGGTGCTCGGGCGCTCGAATCTAAACGGGCAACGGGGGAGACGGCACCCTGCGAAAGAGCCCGCCGCCGCTACATTGTCTCCGGACGGCCGTGACGTCGCCCCGCCTCCCGGAGTCTTGACCGGGCAGATGCGCGCAAAGCTCACCAGCACCCACCTCGTCCTCGTCGCCCTAGCGATGGCCTGCCACCCCGTCCACCGGGCGGCCGCGGCGCAGTCCGCCGCCGTCCGGCACGATTCGCTGCTTCCCGGCATGCCTCCGCCGCTCGACCCCAACAATGTCTACGCGGCTGCCGGCGCCGGGATGGTCGACTCGGTCGCCCGGCTCGCCAAGCCGCTCGTCTACGTCCCGCTCGGCGGCGCGGCGAGCGTTACCGTGATCGATCCGGTGTCGCACCGCGTGCTGCGCACGTTCGCCACGGCGACGCTGCCTCAGCACGTGGTGCCGTCGTACGATCTGCGGACGCTGTGGGTGGCGAACGACATCGGGAACAGCCTGACCCCGATCGATCCCGTGACGGGGAAGGAAGGGAAGAGCGTCTCCGTCGAGGATCCCTACAACCTCTACTTCACCCCCGACGGGAAATACGCCGTCGTCGTCGCCGAGCGCGACCAGCGGCTCGACTTCCGCGACCCGCACACGATGGCGCTGCACGATTCCGTGAAGGTCGATTGCCCCGGCGTCGACCACATGGACTTCACGGCGGATGGGCGCTTCGCCGTCGCGTCGTGCGAGTTCTCGGGGAAACTGCTGCGGCTCGACGTCGAAACGCACCAGATCACGGGATACCTGAAACTCGATCCCGGCAAGCCGTCGATGCCCCAGGATGTGCGGCTGTCGCCCGATGGCCGGGCGTTTTTCGTCGCCGACATGGCGGCCGACGGCGTGTTCATCATCGACCCCGATTCGCTCGTGAAAATCGGGTTCATTCACACCGGGACCGGCACACACGGGATCTATCCGAGCCGCGACGGCAAGCTGTTCTATGTCTCGAGCCGCGGGTGGCATACGCTGCGCGCGGGTCCGCACGGACCCGGCAGCGTGACCGTGGTGGACCCGATCGCCCGGACCGTCGTCGCCACCTGGCCGATCCCCGGCGGGGGCAGCCCCGACATGGGCAACGTGTCGGTCGACGGGTCGGAACTGTGGCTTTCGGGACGCTACGATCACGAGGTCTACGTCTTCGACACCCACACCGGCCGATTGGCCTATCGCATCAACGTCGGGCGCGATCCGCACGGCCTCGCCGTGTGGCCACAGCCGGGACGGTTTTCGCTCGGGCACACCGGGAACATGCGGTGAGGCAGGTGCCAGGTGCCGGGTAACTCTGACACCTGACACCTCAGCTCTTCAACTCCGGCAGATTCCGAAACAACTCCAGCGCCTCCGGATTCGCCAACGCCGCGACGTTCGCCACCGCCTCGCCACGAACCGCCGCCCGCACCGCTAGCTCCGACAGCTTGCCGCTGATCGTGCGCGGTAGATCCGCCACCTGAATGATCCGCCACGGCACGTGATGCGGGCTCGCGTCCTCCCGCAGCCGCCGGCGGATGCGGTCGGCCAGGGCGTCGTCGAGACGCAGACCCTCGCGCAGCTTCACGAACAGCACGATGCGCACCTCCCCGGTCCCGCTGTCGTGGGCGATCGCCAGGCTCTCGAGGACCTCGGGGTGGCGCTCGACGACGCGGTACAGCTCCGCGGTGCCGATCCGTACGCCACCCGGATTGAGCGTGGCGTCGGAGCGCCCGTAGATGACGAGGCCGCCATGCGCGGTGATCTCTGCCCAGTCGCCGTGATGCCAGACGCCCGGGAATTTCTCGAAATAGGCGGCACGGTACCTTGCCCCGCCGGGATCGTTCCAGAACGCCACCGGCATCGACGGAAACGGCCGCGTGCAAACGAGCTCGCCGGGGGCGCCGCGCACCGGCCGCCCGGCGGCGTCGAAGGTGTCCACCGCCATACCCAGGCCGGGTCCCTGGAGCTCACCGCGCCACACCGGCTCGGTCGGCACACCGAGCGCGAAGCAGGAGATCAACTCGGTGCCGCCACTGATGTTGCAGAGGTGCAGATCCTTATTGATGCATCCGTAGACGTAGTCGTAGCTGTGCCCCGCGAGCGGGCTGCCCGTCGTGAGCACCGCCCGGAGGGACGTCAGGTCGTGCGTGCGCGCGGGCTCGAGCCCCGACTTCTCCGCGAGGGCGAGGTACTTGGCGCTGGTGCCGAACACCGTCACGCGCTCCCGGGCGACGAGGTCCCACAATACCTGGGGATCAGGGGCGAGCGGCGCGCCGTCGTAGAGCACGATCGTGGCGCCGGTGGCGAGCGCGCTCGCCAGCCAGTTCCACATCATCCAGCCGGTGGTCGTGTAGTAGCAGATGGTGTCCTTCGACGTCAGATCGCAATGCAGCACGTGCTCCTTCTGATGCTGCAGGAGCGTCCCGCCGGCGCCGTGCACCATGCACTTGGGCAGGCCGGTCGTCCCTGATGAGTACAGGATGTACAACGGGTGGTCGAACGGCAGGTGGGTGAAGCGGCTCTCCATTTCCGCCCCGAGCCATTCGTCCCAGAGCATGGCACCCGGGATCGCCCGGACATCGGGGTGCTCCGACAGGTACGGAATCACGACGAGCTGGGCGATGGGGGGCAGCTGCCGCATGACCGCCGCGATCCGCTCGCGCAGATCGATTGCCTTCCCGGCGTAGCGATAGCCGTCCACGGCGAGCAGCACCCGGGGCGCGATCTGGCCGAACCGATCCACCACGCCGGCCACGCCGAAGTCGGGGGAGCAGCTCGACCAGATCGCCCCGATGCTCGCGGCGCCGAGCATTCCGGCGATCGATTCGGGGATGTTGGGGAGATAGGCGGCGACGCGATCGCCCGGCTTGACGCCGGCGGCCGAAAGGGCCGAGGCGACCCGCGCGGCGAGGGCCGCGAGGGCGGGGCGCGACAGCTCGCGGCGGGCCCCCCCTTCGCGCAGCGCGACGACGGCAGGTCCGGAGCCGACGGGGCGGAGCAGATTCTCGGCGAAGTTCAGGCGGGCCTTGGGGAACCAGCGGGGGCCCTCGGCCTGGGGCGGTCTCATCTGGTCGAGGCCGACCGCCACGGGCCCGCCAGAATCTCCCACCACCCCGCAGAACCGCCACACCGCGGACCAGAACTCCTCCGGTCGCTCGATCGACCAGCGGTGCAGCGTCGCGTAGTCGCCACTGTGACCCACCGTCCGGGCGAACGCATGGAGTCGGGTCGCCGCCGCGCGTTCGGGCGATGGTGTCCACAGCGGTGACGTCATCGGCTCAGGAATATAGAGGTCTTGAACTCGTTCCCCGGATCCGCTAGGATAGCAACAGGGAGTCGCATCCCGCTGTTCGTCGATGCCTCGAGCCGGTAGCGCGGTGGGGGAGAGAACAGCTGGAGGCGACTTTTTCGTTTGGCGGACGCATGATGCGAAATCGCTTCAGTCGGGTATCTGACATGAATCACAGGGTCGGAGCGCCAGCCGAGTAACAGTTCGGTGCGGGCAAACCTTTCACCACAGGAGGAGACGATGAAACTGGAGGACTTCTTCGTGGTGTCGACCGACGGGGATACCTGGTGCGTCAGCACCGAGATGGCGCGTCACATCGACGCTTGTCTCGACGCGACTCCCGTTCCAACATGGATCGTGTTCGTGGACGTCACCGGTGCGCGAGTGCGGGTGCGCAGCGACGCGATCGAATCGCTCACCCAGCGGACGGTCGAGCAGCGGGCGTTGAGCCGTGCGTTCGAGCGCCTCGCGCACGATGAGCGCCGCGCGGACGGCCTGGTCAAGGAAGACGAGGAGTAAACGCCGAAACCTGCTGCGCCAGGGCGCGGGACGGCATCGCTTCCACCGGCAGGGCCATGAGCTGCTCGATCAGATCCGCGATCGAGTCGCGGGAACGGCGAAACACCGCGAGGACTTCGTCGTCCGTGCCGAGCGCGTCCATCGGGTCCGGTAGGTCCCAGTGCGCCACGGCGCGGGCGGCGGTGAAGACGGGGCACGCCTGACGCGCCGCGTCGCACACCGTCACGACGAGATCCCAGTCGCGCGCTTCGAGGCCGTTCACCTTGCGCGGCGTCTTACCGGTCCAATCGATCCCCAGCTCGGCGAGCACCGCGACGGCGCGGCGGCTCACCCGTCCCGCCGGCTGCGCCCCGGCGCTTTCCGCCGCGAACCGTCCCGCCCCCCGCGACGCGAGAATCGCCTCCGCCATCTGACTACGGGCCGAGTTTCCGGTGCAAACAAAGAGAATTCGAAAGGGTCTGGGCATCGCTGATGGCTGAGAGCTGAGAGCAACCGCTTCAGTTGATGTTTGCCCTTCTGATCGAATCATCCAGCGCCAGCGCACGCCGCGGCAGCCACTTGTAGTGCAGCTGCAGGCATGCGCCGGTCCCCACGCCGCGACGGCCGGCGCAGTTCCGGATCTCCCGCAGGTGCTGAGCGGCCTCGCTGTTCCAGACGGAGTCGTCGGCCGCCGTGGCCAGGTCCTCTTCCCACCCGAAGCGCGTGATGAGACAGCTCTTCATGTCCACGAGCCGCTGGGTGCACGCACGGATCTCACTGGTGTGCTGCGAATCGGCCCGTGCGGCGATCGCGCCGATCTGGCTCTTCACGCTGTCCAGCTCGCGGGCCCGGAGATTCGCGGCCGAATCGGCCGCCGCCGCGGACCAGCCTCCCTGACCCTGCAGGCATTGCGCGATCTCCAGGGGAGCCGTCGAGAGGGCGGTGCACGTCTCCAGGTCCGTCGCCCGCTCCGCGCCGGTCTTTTTCCCCTTGCACGCGACGAGCACCACGACGGCCGCACACATCGTTGCTGTTCGGAGTCGCATTATAGGCAATCCCGTCTCGGCTGATGGCTCAAGGCCGATAAGCGACAGCGCTTTACCTCAACAAGAGGAACGCATCATACAACGCGTGCGTCCACGCCGTGATGCCGAAACCGCGCAACAGGAAGAGTGCGCTGAACGCGAGGCCGGCGATCGTGCGGAATACAAAGGAATAGGCCGTGAGCCGATCGCCGTATGGGCCGATATAGTGAAACCCCGAAAAGATCAGGGCTCCGATGAGCGCCGCCCAGATGCCGGCGACCACGGACCGCCACCCGAGCACCCGCCGTCCCAGCCAGGCGATCGAGCCGACCAGCAGGACCCGGAACAGCAGCTCCTCGTACAGCCCGGCGCCGAGCGACAGCATCAGACGCGTCGACACGGCCAGCTGCGATACGTCGCGCTGCAACATCGCCGTCGGCCGCACCAGCTGCGAGGTGATCGCGCTGACGATGATGCCGAAGGAGAGCGCGAGCACCGTGGCTTCGGCGAGCATCAGGAGCAGCACGGAGAAGTGCAGCGAGCGCCCGCTCTTGTTGTAGTCCCGGATCACGAGCCAGAGCCCGACCGCGATGAGGCAGACCATGAACAGCATCGGGCCGCGTGGCCCCGCGAGGCGTGCGAACAGCGTGGTGAGGATGACGTCGGCGCCGTTACGCAGCACGCCGCCAGAACCGGCCGGCTCGAGCGCCTCCAGCACCTGATAGATGATGAAGAGGGGAAGGGCGAGAAGCAGGCTGTAGCGCGGCTTGCGAGTGTCCTGCCAGTAGGCCCGCATCAACATCCGGCCGGCGATTCCGTCAGGAAAGGCCGAGCCGCTTTTCGAGGTGCTCTTTCACACCGGCCGTGATGATGCCGCGCTGGAGCAGCCCGTCGATCGTGGTCTTGATGCCGGAGCGGTCGGCATCGAGTCCCCGCTCGCGCAGCTCCTGGATCGCCCGGGCCAGTCGCTGGTCGTACTCCGAGTGACGCAGCGTGCCCGCATCCATCTCCACCTTCAGCTTCTCCAGGGTCTTTACAAACCGCTCGACGGAAACCGGATTCGGCATCGCTCTCTCGGACGTTATGGGTTCAGCCAAGATATCAGCCTCGGGCGGCCGCCGCGAAGTCTCGCACGATCCTCCCGGCGGGAACCACGGCGTCGATCCCGGCGACGCTCTTGCCCGCCTGCCAGTACTCGTTCGACCCGCCGCCATTCATCAGGGAGCGCTTCAGCGCCCACGCCGAGCGAAGGGCGTACAAGGTACGCATGAAGTGCTTGGTGCGGCGGTGCCGCAGCATCCAGCGCGCGACGGGTCCCGCCCGCGTTCCAACGCGGTCCACGTACGCCGTCCGGATGACCGACAACGGCACCCCGGTCACACGCTCGGTCAGCACGATGTCCTTCTCTTCGGCCGCTACGATCGCCTGCTTGTACTCCGGCGCGGCCCGGCATTCGTCGGTCGCGATGAAACGGGTGCCGAGCTGCACGCCGGCGTAACCCATCCGCAGGGCCGCGACGAATCCGCGCGCGTCGCCCACACCGCCGGCGCACACGAGCGGGACGCCGTATCCGGACAGGTCTTCCAGGAGCTGCTCCGCGCTTCGCGCGCCAGCGTGTCCACCGGCGCGATTGTTGACGGCGACGAGGCCATGCACTCCCCCGGCGAGGCCTTTCTCGGCCCATTTGCGCTCCGTAACGTCATGATAGACGATCCCGCCCGCGTCCCGGACCCGCTCCACCACCCAGCGCGGATTACGGAGCTGGTGCTAGTGCGAACGTCGAAGTCGTGCAGCTCGTCGCCAAACTCCCGCCTACGCGACGCAATCGTGCGCGGAGAAAGGGGCAGCGCATGTAGCGAGCTTGCTGCGTATCAGTCCTCGAAAGCCGATTTGATTCTAACGCCCGATAGCCACTCCTGAACGATCGGGCTTCTAGAAAGAACATGCGCGCGCCGCCACGCGGGCGGCAAGGAGGTCACCGCAGTATCGCTGAAACGGAAGGAGTAGTACCCGTATGACTGGCAGT
>JAWOLH010000023.1:0-91147 GCA_033853695.1 Gemmatimonadales bacterium
AGCTTCATGCGCATGTTAGGCCGCAGCCCACCAATCACAGTGGGGTGACCGGACGGGTGTCGGGGGCCCGGGTCGCCCCTCCCGACGCCGGTGGCAATTGGCTCCGTAGTGTCCCGAGTAGGCGTTCGGTGTAGTCAGCCCGTTCTTGTAGTTCCGCGACCTGTTGGCGCAGGCTCTCCAGCTCGGCACGCTCCGCATCGGCCCCAATGATGCGACGAGCGATGGCCCGCCCGATGGGCCCCAATCCCAACACCCCAACGCCGATGAGCAGAGGTAGGATCACCTGGACGTGTTGAGCGAGGCGGATGAGCATGTCCTGCCAGATGGTGTCCATCGATGAACTCCCAACATGCCATCGGTCAGCAACGCCGCGGCCTAACTAGTATTGGACTGAACTTGCCATTTCCGCTGTGATCTGTCTATCAGCGCGAGTCCGACGCCCGCGGGAATGAAGCAAGCCCACTCTCAGCATCAGCTTCGCATCTCGCGGCCACCGATCAGACTTGCGAATAGGCAACCAGGTGGCGCTGTAAGAACACAACAATCTGGGTGCGGTCCCACTGTGCAAAGATGTGTGTAAGAATGGCAGCGAAAAGGGTCGCTCACCCCGGCTTCGAGTGCGCGACCCTTCACTCTTTCGTGCTCAGATTGCTCTATGTTAGCGAAACTCGGCAGTGCTGCCGTTGCTTGCAAACCAGGTGCTCTCCCAGCTGAGCTACCGCCCCCTGTCCCTAATACTAGGGATGGAGTTCGTAGACGGGTAGGGAACGGTGGCTCCACATCTCAGCGTCTCAGCATCGTGCCGACCACCCTCCCCGTTGCATCGAGCACGTGGATTGGCCGCGACATGATGTCATTCCCCATCATGACGACTTGACTCGGCGCCGCCTGCAGCGGGAACGAGAAGAAGTAAGGATCCGCCGCCGAGTACGTCACCAGATAGCCGAGGTCACCCATTGATGCGACTGTCTCGAGCGACAGCGGATTCGAGCCGAAATCGGATCGCCCCGCTGATCCAGCACCGTGGCAGCGACCAGGACGCCTCGCTCCCCTGGCAGCCGCAGACGGCGATGGGCAACACGAACACGCAGCGGGCCCGTAACGACATACGCGCTGCCTATCTCGTGACGGTGACGGAATAGAATGCGAGCGGTTCCAGCTGAAAATCAGACGAGCGCGCCACCTGCTGCAGCGTAACGCCGTACTCGCGCACCTTGTTGATGTCGTCGACCTGCAAGGTGAGGATCGTCCCCGAGGTCACGTTTCCGGTCAGGACGAGTTTGGCATTCGTGGTGGTCACTGGGCCACCCCACAGCGTCAGACCCGCCCCCGCGCTGACCGATACCGGCGGAACGGGCGTGGAGATGGCCAGCAGGACGGCGCCATCCTGCCCGTTGTTGGGGCTCGCGAGATTCACCTTCAGCGTCCCCGCCACGGGACCCGTCGTCCCACTGCACGCCAGCAGCAGCCCGATGCTCGTGGCGAGCGTCACTCGGCGCATGAGGCTCATGGACGGATTCTCCGGCGCGCCGCCGCGATCGCGCGTTGTGTGGCAGGAGACGACGGCGTGGCTCCGGTGCGCTTCACCCAGGCGAGGAAGTCGCCGACGTCGTACTGCTGATTGTTGTTGCCGATGGAATCGAGATACATGGTGTCGTTGGGCGTGAGCGCGCCCGAGCCGTTGAGCAACCGGGCGAGGACATCCGAAGCGGCGAGAAACGCGGCGGTCACGGTGTACGGCCGGCCCATGGGCAGGACGAGTACGTTGCCGGACGCGGAGGTATCGCCCTCCCACCGCAGAAACAGTGCCGGCGGCGTGGCCGTCGCCGTGAGCGACACGGGCGTCCCCTGCGGGACGAACACCCCGCTCGTGTCCGCACTCGGACTGAACGCGACGGCGCCGGCCCCGCGCGTCGCGACGTCCAGGCGGTTCCCCCGAGCGACGTTGGCCGTGTAGCTCGCGCCTGCGAGAGATCCCGTGATGGTGTGGGAGATCGGCTGCGCGTCGGACCACGACTGGAACACGAAACGGGCCCGTCCGTTGAGAGCGAGCTGCGTGTCGGCCACCGCAATCGTGTGAGTCGACCCGTCGTCCAGGAGATTCCGATACACGGCGTAGGAAACCCCGTCCACTTGAACCTGCGCGGTCGTGTCGCTGGCGGCCACGACCGTCGCCTGCCCAAACCGCAGCCGAAACGCCGTGGCGCCGTTCGGCACCACCTGGCGGATCGAATCGATCGCGAAGCCGACGAAGCTCCCATCGGCATTCAAGACGGCGGGCGGAGCCGTCATCGCCGAGAATGCGGTATTCCCGCTCGTGCCAGGATAGGGATCACCGGCATCCCCGCGATTGCACCCACTGGTTCCGCACCACAGCTGCCGCAGCCCATCGGCCTCCTCCAGCACGAGACCATGGATGGCGAGCGAATTCATCTGGTTGCTCTGCCGGAAGCCGTTGTCCGCCGCGGTCGCCGAATCGACGTGCCATATCATGAGCCCGCCATCGCAGCTCGCGGGCGGATTCAGCCCATAGCTCCTTTGACAGTGAATCCGGATCATCGCGCTGTCCGACGCGAGGCGCTGGCGATTCTCGACGAGGAAGTACTCTCCCCGCGGGTTGGATCCCGTGGGGCGGATTACGTAGGCGCTGTCGGACACCGGCGAGGGACCGATGCTGTACGTCCCATTGTTCGCGAGCGGCGCGAGGTTGACCCATCCCAGCTCACCGAGCGACCAGGCCTCCATACGCGCGGGCGAGAGCGGCGACGCGTAGTTGCCGCTCCCCATGATCCCCCATTCTCCGATCCCTTCCGTCACGAACGTCAGATCGTAGAGATCCGGCAGGCCAAGCCCGTGACCCGACTCGTGCGCCGCCGTCCCCACCGGCATGATTTGGGTCGTATCGCACGCCGACGATCCTCCGACCCCGCTCTGGAAGGTGTAGTCGCGGACTTTGATGAACTCGCCAGGATGGCCGGTCCAGGGAGTCCGGGTGACGTAGGGCCCGGGGAACAAGAGCTGATAGCGGTGCGACCAGATGTGGTTGTTGGTCGTGCCTCCACACGCGCCATCCTGCGCCGGGTGCACGAAGATCGCCATGTCGACGTAGCCGTCGTCATCCCCCGAGTTGGGGATGCCGTCCGGTCCATCGTTGTCGAACTGCCCCCAATCGACGATCCCGAGCGAGTCGATCTTGGCGAGCGCCTGCAGCATCCCGTTTTGCATACGCCCGATGGCGTTCCCGCTGAAGATACCGTTGCAGTTCGTCGTGCCGAAGGGATTGCCGGTACACGTGCCGGGGACACCCGCGTAGGTCACTTCGTTGCTGTCGAGCGCCACCCACCCGAGGACGAGCCCCTGCATGCTGAAGAGCCCCCGGGACAACTCCTCATAATAGGTCCGGATGGTGTACGGTCGCGGCGGAGAGAGCGCGGACGGGGTGGTGCCGAACAGCACGGCGCTGTACTGCGCCGTATCGCGCAACGTCCCGAGGTTTGTGTCCTTGTAGCGGAGCAGGATCGCGGGTACGAACAGCGTGCCCGATACCGCCGGCGTCCCGCCCACGAGCGCAGCGCCTGTGAGGGGAGCATTCAGGCTCGCGAAATCGCGCCGGCCCACGAGCGCTGCCCGCATCCGGGCCACGGCCCGCGCGCGCCCGCGCCACACACCATTCGGATGGAAGTCGAATCCGGGAATTTCCCACCGGGGCGAGAGCTGCTGTTGCGCGGCCGCCGACCCTGGGCTCGACAGCAGCACCGCGAGCCCTACGCCGATCGACCAGCTACGTCGCATCGGTGACTCCTCACTGCGCAAGGGACACCACACCGCAATCTACCTTAGCGGCGGTCGTGAGACGGAGCGGTGGGCCCCATCACGCCCGGGGCACGGCACCTTTCGTGCGGCGTGCCAGCCACAAGCCGAGGGCCGTAAAGCCCACGACTCCGCCGACGACCTTGCACTCATAGAGGAAAGGACGGGTCTCGTCTGACGGGGGCACGAACCCGAGGACGATCGAGAAAACGACAGCCACGAAGCCGAACCCGCCGAGCAGCAGCGTGCCGGTCGTCCGCTGGCGCCGCAGCCGCAAGTAAACCACGAAGATGTACAGATACGGAATGAAGAACAGAATCAGAGTCGTCTGAGTCAGCAACAGGTAGGCCGACTTCACGCTGGCGTTCGCCAGGCTCGCCACGATGAACACCGTGGCGACAACCCCCATCAGGATCAGCGAGAGATACGGCGTGTGCCAGCGGGGATGCAGTCGGGCGAATGCGGGCGGCAAGGCGTCGTTCACGCCGGCGGCGAACGGGAGCCGCGCCGACCCGGCGAGCCAGGCACCTACCCCTCCTAGGTTCCCGACGGTCAGCAACAGCGCGATCACGGGTGGGAGCCACGCAATGCCGGGCGCCGCGATGCGCTCGACGAGCGCCTGGGCGGCCTGCGGCATGCCGTTCGTCACGCTCACCGTCTCCTGCGGCAGGGCCACGAACATCGCGGCGGTACCCACGATGTAGACCGCGACGATCGCGACCGCGGAGAGCGCGACCCCACGCCGCAACGTAGCGGCCGCATCGTGGATCTCCCCCCCGAGCGTCGGTGCCAGCTCGAGACCGGAGAACGCGAACGTCATCGTCGCGAAGAGATTGATCGAGGGAAGGTCGAACCGGGCGGGGACGAGCCCGGCGACGTGCAGCGGCGTGGCACTCCCGCGCACCGCGAACCCCCACACCGCGAGCAGCACGAACAGCAGCGCGGGAATCCACGTCCCGACGCCACCGAGATTCTGCAGCCACTTCCCGACCCGCAGCCCGACCACGTTCAGCCACACCGCGATCCACAACCCCACCAGCGAGACGATGCGGATGAACATCGGGTCGTTGCCGAGCGGGGCGGTGCGCGGACCGCCGGTGTACGCCGCGATCGCTGCCGTCGTCACGAGCAGCGACGGGAAGTACAACAGGTTGTTCACCCAGTAGAGCCATCCCGCCACGAACGCCTGGCGCGGGCCGAAGGCGCGGTCGACCCAGCGGTATATCCCGCCCGAGCCGGGATCGATATCGGCCAGCTCACGTACAGCGATCGCCGACGGAATGAAGAACACCAGCATCGCCACGACCCACACGGTGAGCGAGGCGAGCCCGAACTGGCTCGCCGCCGTCGTGAGCCAGCGCAACCCGACGATTGCCGTGATGTTGAACAACACCACGTCGCGCAGCCCCATCACACGGGGCAGCTCGTGGCGCTCGGCCCGTTCGCTCATCGTGATCCGCTCCTGGTGTCATCCGGTCCCGCGCGCATCGAGCTCGGCGTTACGTTCTGCGCCGCGGCGGAACCAGCGGAAAGCGCGAGGGTGTACAACTTACGCGACCCGCAAACACACCGCTAACACACGATCACGCATCACCTTGCGGTTTGCGTGAGGCGCGGCTAAGCTGTAGCACGATTTCCACACATTAGAGGGTTCGTGCGCACCGAAACGCTGCAGCACATCGCGCTGTTCGACAAGTGCCGCAACTTCACCAGGGCAAAGGAAGTCCAGGCGGCCGGGCTGTATCCGTACTTCAAGGCGATCTCGCGCTCCGAGGACACCGTCGTCGTCATCGAGGGCAAAGAGCGCATCATGATGGGGTCCAATAATTACCTGGGACTCACTCATCATCCGGAAGTACTGGCGGCGGCGCGCGCCGCGCTGGAGCGGTACGGGTCGGGATGCACCGGCAGCCGGTTCCTCAACGGGACGCTGGATCTCCACGAGCGGCTCGAGGGCGAGTTGGCCGAGTTTCTCGGAAAGGAATCGTGCCTCGTCTTTTCCACCGGCTACCAGGCGAACCTGGGTGTCATCTCCGGGTTGGTCGGCCGGGGCGACGTGGTGTTCCTCGACAAGCTCGATCACGCCTCGATCGTCGATGGCGCCAAGATGTCGCACGGCGAGACCGCGCGCTTCAACCACGGCGACCTCGGCGGGCTCGAGCGCAAGCTGCAGCGCGTTCCCGAAGGCACCGGGACGATGGTGATCGTGGACGGTGTCTACTCGATGGAAGGCGACGTCGCCGACCTCCCCGCCCTGCTGCGGGTCACGCAACGGTACGGCGCGGCACTCGCGGTCGACGACGCCCACTCGATCGGCGTGCTCGGCCCCAAGGGCGACGGCACGGCCGCGCACTTCGGCGTCATCGACGAAGTGGATCTCATCGTCGGCACCTTCTCCAAGTCACTCGCCTCGATCGGCGGCTTCGCCGCGGGCGCCGACGGCATCATTCATTATCTCAAGCATCACAGCCGCCCGCTGATCTTTACGGCCGCCCTGCCGCCTTCGAACACCGCCGGCGTGCTCGCCGCGCTACACGTGATGCAACGTGAGCCGGAGCGCCGCGACGCGCTGTGGTCGAACACGCGCCGGCTCCAGGAAGGCCTGCGCTCGCTCGGCTTCGATATCGGCCCGACCGAGACGCCGATCGTCCCGGTGTTGATCGGCCCGCTCGAGAAGACGTTCCTCTTCTGGCGCAAGCTGTTCGATGCGGGGGTCTTCACGAACCCGGTCGTCCCGCCGGCCGTGCCGCCGTCGCAGTGCCGGCTGCGCACCAGTCTGATGGCCACCCATACGGACGAGCAGATCGATCGCGCGCTGGATACGTTCGGTCGGCTCGGCAAGGAGCTGGGGGTCATTTGACCGTCGCGGTCGAGCCCGTCCGTTCCGGACGGGACCTCGAACGATTCATCGCCTTTCCGTACACGCTGCACCGGCGGGACCCCCTGTGGGTCCCGCCGTTGCGCATGGACGTCCGCACCATCCTGTCCCCCAGGAAGAATCCGTTCTTCGAGCACGCCAGCGCCTCGTATTTTGTGGCGCGGCGCAATGGTGACATCGTGGGGCGAATCGCAGCGATCAAGAACGACAGCCACAACGCGCTCCACAGGGACCAAGTCGGCTTCTACGGCTTCTACGAGAGCGTGGACGATCAGGACGTGGCGACCGCCCTGTTCGACCAGGCCGCCGACTGGCTGCGTGGGCGCGGTCTCGACACGATGCGTGGCCCGATGAACCCCTCGATCAACGACGAATGCGGCCTCCTGGTCGAGGGATTCGAGACGCCTCCCGTCGTCCTGATGCCACATAACCCCGCCTACTATGTCCCGCTCCACGAGCGCTACGGGTTCCGGAAGGCAAAGGACTTGATCGCCTTCTGGGGTGGCGGCGAGGCGCCGCCGGAGCGCTTCATCCGCGCGAGCAAGGTGCTCGGCGATCGCCTCGGCGTGACCCTGCGTCCGCTCGACATGAAGCGGTTCCACGAGGAAGTCGAGCTCGTGAAGTCACTGTTCAACGAGGCGTGGGAGCAGAACTGGGGCTACGTCCCGATGACCGACGCGGAGCTCGAGCATCTCGCCAAACAACTCAAGCCGATCATCGTCGCAGACCTCATCGTCTTCGCCGAGATCCGGGGGCGGGTTGTCGGGTTCGGCGTCGCCATCCCCGACTTCAACGTCGCGTTGAAGCACAACCCCTCGGGCCGGCTCTTCCCCGGTTTGTTGAAGATCCTGTGGTATTCGCGGAAGATCGACCGCGCCCGTGTCCCGCTTCTCGGGACCCTCAAGGAGTACCGCGGCAAGGGCATCGACGCCCTCCTGTACCACTGGATCTGGACCCACTCGAAGGCTCGCGGCATGCCGTATGGCGAAGCGGGGTGGATCCTCGAGGACAACGCCCCGATGATCAACGCCCTGCAGCAATTGGGATTCCGCCCCTACAAGACGTATCGCATCTTCGATAAGACGTTGTGAAGGCGTTCGTCACCGGCGCGACGGGGTTCGTGGGCACCCATCTCGTCGGCGCACTCCGGGCCCGGGGCGACGAGGTCACCTGCCTCGTTCGCTCCCCCGACCGCGCCCGCCCACTCGGGCGGGAAGGGGTGCGCCTGATCCCGGGCGACCTCACCTCCCGGTCCGCGCTCTCCCAGGGCTGCGCCGGAGCGGACGTCGTGTACCACGTCGCCGGGAAAATCAGTGCGCGAAACCTGCGGGAGTACCTCGCCGTCAATCGTGACGGGACCGCCCGAGTGCTGGAGGCAGCGAACGCCGCCCGCAACGGCCGATACGTCCATGTGTCGACTCTCGCCGTGGGCGGGCCGACGGTTTCCGGGCGGCCGATCGACGAGACCGCGCCACCCCACCCCGTGACCGATTACGGACGGAGCAAACTGGCGGCTGAGACACTGGTGCGGGAATCGGGGGTCCCCTGGACCATCGTGCGTCCCCCGGTGGTGTACGGCGAGCGGGATCGTGAAACGCTGCGCATCTTCCGTCTGGCGCGGGCGGGATGGGGACCGGTCATCGGGGACGGAACCCAGGAGTTATCGGTCATTTACGCGGGTGATCTGGCCGCGGCGTTGATTGCGGCGGCCACCGCCGCGGGGACGGTGGGACGGGTCTACTATGCGACGCACCCCGACGTGACGACGAGTGCGGCGCTCGTCCGGGCGGTCGGCACGGCTGTCGGGCGGAACCCTCGAATCGTACGGCTCCCGGGGGCGCTGGCGCGAATCGCCCTCTGGACCGTAGGTTCGCTGGCGTCCCTGGCGGGACGCGAGACGCTGCTGTCGGCGGACAAGGCGAACGAATTCCTCGCCCCCGCTTGGACGTGCCGATCCGACGCCCTCACGCGCGACAGCGGATGGCGCGCGGCGACGGATCTTCCGACGGGGCTGTCGCGCACGACCGCTTGGTATCGAGCGGAGGGATGGTTGTGACGGCGGTGCGGAAGTGGGAGTGGTCGCGCCTGACGGCGCTGGACCGGTGGACCCTGAGCTACGTCCTGCTGGCGTCTGTGGCCCTCGCCCTCTCGTTTCAGGACGACATCATCCCCCATTGGGAGTACCTGGCCGCGGCCCACGCACTGCTCGTGGGTCTCGTGCTGCTCGCGCCCGCTGCCCGCGCCTCCGGCCCCCTCGGGCGCTTTTTGGGCGATTGGTATCCCATGTTGCTCCTCGCGGGGCTCTATGGCGAGATCGGCGTGTTGACGCTCGACGCCGGATTCCAGAATGACTGGGCTATCCAGCGCCTCGAGGCATGGGTTTTCGGATCACAGATTTCGTATCGGTGGATTCGCGAGATGCCCGTGCCCTGGTTCTCCGCCGTGCTGCACACGTGCTACCTCGCCTACTACGCGATCCTCTACGCCGCCCCCGCCGGGTTGTGGTTCTCGGGACGTCGCGATGCCGCACGGCACACGATCCTCGGCGTGATGATCACGTTTTATCTCTGCTACATGGTGTTCCTGTTCTATCCGGTGGCTGGCCCACGCTACGCCTTCGACCTGCCGCACAACGCCGCCACGGAAGTGTGGCCGGCACGGTTCGCGCAATGGCTGCTCGATCGGGGTGATTCCTGGGGCGCCGCGTTCCCGTCGTCGCACGTGGCGGCATCCGTGGTCGCGACGGGGTTCGCGCTGCGCTATTGGCGACCACTCGGATTGACGTTGCTGCTGCCCACCGCCGGGCTGGTGCTCGCCGTCGTCTACGGGCAGTTCCACTACGGCGTAGACGCCCTCACCGGGCTCGTGCTGGCGGGAATCATGCTGGCGTTGATGCAGCGGGGCCGGACCGCGGAGGCGACGGTCCCGGCGCCGGAATCAGTGGTGGGTGTGCTCGACGCCAGCGCCAGCGGATGAGACGGAGAGCTGCGGCGCCTCGCCCATCCGCAGGGCGTGCCGCAGATCCCGGATATAAAGAGAGTCGGTCTGGTCCGCCGCCGGCCACGTCACGTCCGGCGCCGGCGCGAACAGCCCCGCCACGACCCCCATCCCCCCGTCGGGCAACGTGTGTCCCGTCTCGTTGTCGTAGTAGACCGTCACGCGGTAGCGATGATCGGGCACGATCCGGACGCCGATGCCGGTGAGCCCGATGAACTTCTTGATCGGCATGGCGACCACGTGGCCCGTCGAATCGGTGACCGGGGTGGCCCGCCAGATGTCGGCGCCGCTCGAAACGTCACGCAGCACGAGCGAGTCGGCGTGATCGTGCACGTGCCCGCCGATACCGACGATCTTTCCCGCCACCGCGGGGCTGCCTTCGTACGACTTCTCGGAATGTCCCGGCGGCAGATCGAACGACTTGTCACCTACCGGGAACGCGACGTCGAACTGCCACGGGTAGGCTCGGAGCAGCGGATACCAGTGCCCGTCGGCGCTGTAGGTCAGGATCAGGCGCGTGCGCACGCCGCCGTACGCCTGGGTCGTCGGATTGTGGAGCATGGCGCTCGCGACCAGGCGATCACCCTTCACGAACGGGGCCCCCATCAGCCAGCGGCTCATCCGCACCGGCCCGGTCTCGCTCCCCGCCGCGAGCACGCGCCGGGAAATCGGCAGAAACAGCTCGCGGTGGTTGGGGTCGATCAGGTTGTAATGATGCAGCAGCTCGCTGGGAACCGGTCTTCCGGCGGAGTCGATCAGCTCGATGCGGAACCCCGACATCCACCCCGTGAGGGGCAGGTCCACGCCCATCACCGGCGGATAGACCGGATTGTGCGCCGAGTGCTCGTCCATCGTCATCCCCGCCATGCCGGTCATCGAAGGCATGTCCATGTGCTGCATGGCGGGAAGGTCGACCGGAGCGAGCTCGATCACCACCTCGTGACGATCGGCGTGCACCTCGACCGTCGCCGCGGGCAATGCCTGCACCCACTCGAGAGGGGTCACGGCGCGGCGCGCCGGCGCGCCGAGGATCAGTTGCAGCGGCAACAGGAGCCAGAGCATGAGCACAAAATATAGCGGCCCCGGATCGCTCCGGGGCCGTCAGAATCAGTCGGCGGTTACTTCACGGTGAGCACGAAGTGCATCCCCAGCGCCTGGTGGGGCGTGCAGAACCCCTTGTAGGTGCCCGTCGGGAGGCCGGCGAACGAGATGTCGTAGTGATCGTTGGCGTTGATGAGGAACGGCCCGGCGAGGTTGTCCATGCGATTCAGCATCGCCGCATTCAACTTCTCGGCGGCGCCGGCGGGAATCGAATCGGCGTAGAACGACACGTTGTGCGGTCCGCCCTCGACGTTGATGAACCGCACGGTGCCGCCGGCCGGCACGGTGATCGTGCTGGGATCGAACTTGTAGACGTTCCCGCTGCCCATCATTTTCACTTCAACGACCGGCCCTGTCGGCGCCGCGGCCGCCGCCGTGGCCGGTGCTGCGGCTGGCGCCGCGGCCGGCGTCGCCGCCGCAGCATTCGCCTGCCCCTGATCGGACTTCTTGCCACACGCCAGCGCCCCGAGCGCCAGCACCGCCGCGACTCCAGTCAACCGCATTGTATTCCTCCGAATTGCACTCGTACGGGTTGCTTGTGAACGCGATCACAATACACCGGGAGGTCGCCAAACGGGAGAGCCTCGGATTGCGACCGCGATCTTCATAATGGAACTCTCCGCGGCTGGCATGACGCCACACTACTCGACTCAACCGGCGGTCCTACAAGGGGTTACCCGCACGGCGCTCATCGAGGCCGGAACATCCGTTGGAGCGCGTGTGTGGGTTCTTCCGGCGCCGACGTCTCCTGTGGGACTCTCGCTCGAGGACTGCAACGATGTTGCCGCGCCTGCGCATTGCCGTATTGGTCGCCGCTGCCGCCGGAGTACCCTGTCACCTCGCCGCCCAGGGGTGGGTCGAGCCGGTGCGTCCCGCCCCCGGCTGGGGGGTCGAGAAGTTGCGCAGCGCGGTTTCCGTCGCTGTCAAGGACCGCGTCGCCGAGGTGACGGTCGAGGAATGGTTCCAGAACCGAGGAGCCACGCTGGGCGAGGGGATCTATCACTACCCGCTGCCGGGAGAGGCCGCGTTCAGCAGCTTCTCCCTCTGGCAGGGCGACGCCGAGCTGCGCGGCGAGACGATGGACGCGACACAGGCGCGATCGATCTACGAGGAGATCGTGCGGCGCAGGCGGGATCCGGCACTGATCGAGCTGGCGGGGCACGGATTGATCCGTGCCCGCATCTTCCCGATCAGCCCCGGCGAGACGAGAAAGATCACCCTCCGATATACGCAGATTCTCGACCGCGAAGGCGATGCCTGGCGGTTTCGCTACGTCGCGGGCACGGGCCCGGGTGCCGTGGGAGCCACGCGCAGCTTTCGCCTCAGCGCCGACAGCGCCGACCGCTTCGGGGATCCCTACTCTCCCACCCATCAGATCAGTGCGCGCCGCAGCGACGGGCGGCTCGAAGTGACACTGTCGGACACGGCGACGACCGGTAACCTGGACCTCTTCCTGCCGCTGCGGCAGCGGCTCGTCGGCGTCTCGCTCATCACCCATCAACTGCCCGGTGAAGACGGCTACTTCATGCTGCTCCTCGCCCCGGGATCCCCGCGTCCCGCGATCGCCCTGCGGCGCGACATCGTCGTGGCCATCGACGTCTCCGGCTCGATGTCGGGTGAGAAGCTCTCCCAGGCAAAGTCCGCGGTCGGACAGCTGCTCGGCTCGTTGCACGACGGAGACCGGTTTCGCCTGATCGCATTCGAGAGCGGCGTGCGACGGTTCGACCCCGGCTGGACCTCCGCGACCGCCGAGGGACGCCGGCGCGCCCTCGAGTGGGTCAACGCCCTCGAGACCGGGGGCGGAACGAACATCGCGGCCGCGCTCGACGAAGCGTCGAGCCAGCCGCCCGCCGAAGGCTCGCTCGGCGTCATCATCTTTCTCACCGACGGACTGCCCACGGTGGGAGAGCAGGATCCGGAGAAGATCGCGGCCCGGGCCGTTGAGCGTCGCGGCGCCTTTCGGATGTTTTCATTCGGCATCGGCTACGACGTCAACACCTACCTCCTCGACCGGTTGACGGAAGGAGCCCGAGGGGTCACCGAGTACATCGCTCCGGGCGCCGACATCGAGCGCGCCGTCGGCACGCTCGCCGCCAAGATCGCGAGCCCCGTCCTCACCGACGTGACGCTCAACGGCGACGGCGCAGAGCTGTACGACGTGCAACCCCAGGCACTCCCGGACCTGTTCGCGGGGGATGAGCTGGTCGCGTTTGGCCGTTATCATGCCCGTGCGACGACCGGGTGGTCGGTCGCGGTACGCGGACGTCGGGGCTCCCAGGAAGAGCAATTCCGCTCGGCACCAGTTGGTGACGTTTCGGCCAACGCCTACATCCCGAGACTGTGGGCGTCGCGCAAGGCGGGCGCGCTGGCGCGGGAGATCCGGCTTCATGGCTCGACGCCGGAGACGCTTGCCGCCCTGAAGGAGCTGGCGTTGCGCTACGGAATCCTCACCGAGTACACGTCGTACCTGGTTCAGGAGCCCGCGGTGGCCACGGGTCAACCGGTGGTGATCGACGGCGTCGCGAACCGGGCGGCCCCCGCACCGGCCGCCCAAAACGGGGCCGCTGCCGTGATGCAATCCCAGGCGGAAGCGAGTCTCGCGATGAAATCGGTCGACCGCGAAAATCGCGATGAGCTGATCGCCCGCTTGCGCGGCCGCAGCGGCATCAATCCCACCCAGCGGGCCGGCGGCCGGCTCTACATCCTGCGCGACGGCGTGTGGACCGATCTCGCGGCACTCGATTCCCTGCGCACGATTACCGTCGCGCCGTTCAGTGACGCGTACTTTGCCCTGCTCCGGTCGCTGCCCGAGCTGACCCCCGCGGTCGGACTCACGCCCGCCGTGGTGGTGGCGGGGCGGCGCGTCAACATCAAGATTGCGGCGGGGGGAACCGAGAGCTGGAACGGGGGGGAGCTGGAGCGCATTGTGGTGGACTTCAGATGAGACAACGTCAAAGGCGTTGTTCCTGACGATGCCCGACGATCTCGCTGACGTCTATCGGACGACGTACCCGGCGTTGGTGCGATTCCTCTATCGCAAGGTGTGGGACGCCGACCGTGCCGAGGACCTGGCGCAGGAAGCGTTTGCCAGAGCGCTGGCACACCGGCCCGACAATCCACGGGGGTGGCTCTTTGTGGTAGCGGCGAACATGGCCCGCGACGAAGCGCGGCGGGCGGCCCGCGAACGACGTCACCTCACGCTGCTCAAGAGCGAATCCGATCAGACGCCGTCGCTCGATGACGCCGTCGGCGCGCAGCTCGACCGCGAGCGCGTACGCCGCGCGCTCGACCAGTTGACGCCGCGCGACCGGGAGGTGCTGCTCCTGTGGGACGCGGGACAATCGTATGATGAAATCGCCGCCCAGACCGGACTGGCCAAGGGAGCCGTCGGGACGACGCTGGCGCGCGCGCGGCGCCGGCTGGTCGAGGCGTACGAGAAGGGAAATGAGGCTGAGCATGTCGCACGTGGATGAGGGCACACTGCACGCGTATCTCGACGGGGAGCTGACACCCGTCGAGCGGGAGCGCGTCGACACGCACCTGAAGGGGTGCCCGGCGTGTCAGGCACGCCTGGCGGAGGAGCGGGCGCTGATCGAGCGCGCGAGCCGATTGCTCGGCATGGCGGCTCCTCCCGAGCGGGCGCAGCCTCCGCTCCACCAGCTGCGGCCGCCGCGGTTCGACTGGCGCCTGCGGCGCCCGCTGGCTTGGGCCGCTACGGTGATTCTGGCCGTCGGTGTCGGCTGGTTTGCCAACGCCATGGTTCAGAAGCGAGCTGCGCCGCAGCGGGCGGCGGAGCTGGACAGGGCGGTCGCCACGGCGTCCAAGGCCACCCCAGCGCTGCCGGCGGTGCCAAAGGTGGACAGCGTGGCGGCTGCGCTGCGTCCTCGGGGCGAGTTGGCAACGCGTTCCGAGCCGCGCCTGATGGACTCGATCAGGAAAGATCGAGACGTCCAACGCCAGCTTGCCGCGGCCAATGCGGTCGCCGCGCGAGAGACCACCACCGTCATGGCGGGAGCACCGACGCAACGCAAGGTGGACGCGGCGGCGCAAGCTTCCCGCACTGCCCCGGTCGTCTCGGTCCGCGGCGACCAGGCCGCGGCGGCATGGCCGCTCATCGCCCGCGAGCCGGCCCGCGCCATTCTAGGCGTTGAGCCAGTCGTCATTCCGGGGTTCGCGGTCCGCGCCTATCGGCGCAATCCCGCCGCGCCGGAGATCGTCGTGGAACAGGTCACGGATGCGGGAACGGCGATCATGCTGATCGAACGGCGGGCGGATTCCTCTTCCGCCTCCGCCAAGGGTCGCGTAGCCGACGTCGCGGCGAACGCGCCGCAGCCGATGGCGAAGTCGGTGAACGAACGGTTGGCGCGGTTCGTGGGACCGCTGCGGGTCGAGATCGAAGGACCCCTGACGCCCGACTCGCTGAGCAGCCTGCTCGAGCTGGCCCGCTAGCGCGGGCCGCGTCGCCAGGCGATCAGCTCCGCCACGACACTCACGGCGATCTCTTCCGGGGTTTCAGCGCCGATCGACAATCCGACTGGTACCCGCACGCGCTCCAGCGCCGCGGCCGACACTCCGGCCTCCCGCAGCGCTTTCGTCACGACCGCCTGCTTGCGCCGGCTCCCGAGCAGCCCCACATAGCCGGCGCCGAGGGACGCCACGCGCTCGAGAATCGTCGCGTCGTGGCGGTGTCCCCGTGTCGCGATGACGACGGCGTCCTGTGCGGCGATCGACACCTGAGCCAGCGCGACAGCGGCGGGAGCGGCGATCACGCGGGTCGTACTCGGGAAGCGCCCGGGGTCGGCGAACTCCGGCCGGTCATCCACCACCACGACGCGAAATCCCGCGACCGCCGCGGCGTTGGCGATGGCGCTGCCCACGTGTCCGGCACCGAACACGACGACCCTGGGCGGGAGGAGCAGGTGTTCGACCATCGTGCGGCGGTCATCGGAGAGCATCGCTGCCGGACTGGTCCCGTCGACGAGAGCGGGCGAGAATTGCTTCACGGGGCCGCGCGACCAGTCGAGCGCGGTCGTCAGCATCCCCTGCGCCGCCGTGGCTGCCGCCTCGAGTGCCGCAACGTACGCGTCATGCTGGACCAGCGGCTCGACGACGATGTCGACCGTCCCTCCGCAAGACAGGCCGAGGTCCCCGGCGATATCGGCGTTCAGGTGATGGGTGCGGATCACCGGCCCCTGGCCGAGTGCGGCCTGCGCCGCCTCGAGCACATCCGCCTCCACGCAACCGCCGCCCACCGACCCCTCGAGCCGTCCGGATGGACCGATCAGCATCTTTGTTCCCACCGGCACCGGTGTCGACCCGAGCGTGCGCGCGACCGTCGCTAGCGCGCCGCCACTACCCGCGCGGGCCAGCCGCGCCGCCGCCCGCCAGATGGTCACGGCGCCGGCAGCTCCTCGAGTCGCGCCACCGCGCGCCGCAGATGCGGAATCACGATCGATCCCCCCACGACCAGGGCCACGGCAAACGCGTCATACAGCTCAGCATCGTTCACGCCTTCCTCGCGACACCGCACGAGATGGTAGGTGATGCAGTCGTCGCAGCGCAGCACCAGCGACGCGACGAGACCGAGCAATTCCTTGGTCTTGACGGGCAGAGCACCCGATTCATAGGTCCGGGTGTCGAGGGCGAAGAACCGGTTGATATTGAGATTGCCAGCCGCGAGGATGGCGGAATTCATCTTCTCGCGAAAATGCCGGAAGGCTTGCAGCGTCTGCGCGGAGTCGCTCATGCCCCAAAAATAAGCTCCCGGAGTGGAATCCGCCCCGGGGGCGTGCCGCCAGACCCGCACGACGATCAGTTCACGGTAATGGTCCCGTGCATCCCGGTAGGCGGGCTGCCGTCGACCCCATGGATCGTGCAGTAGTAATTGTAGGTTCCCGCCGTTGCGAAGGTGTGACTGAACGTCCCGCCTGCGCCGATGAAGCCGCTGTTGTAGGTGTCGGCGGAGCCGGTGGCGCTCGTCACGGTGTGGTTGATGGCGTCGCCGTTCATCCACGTGACCGTCGTCCCGTGCGTGATCGTCAGATTCGACGGATTGAACGCCACATTCATCATACACACCTGGGTGGCGGTTGGCGTACAGGCGTTGCCTCCCCCGCCCCCTCCGTAGCTGCTGGTCGTTGAGCCGCTACTGCAGCCGAGCAACACGGCCAGGGCACCAGTAATCTGCGCGATTGACCTCCGCATCGACGCCTCCCACCGGAGAGAACGGATTTCGACGGACCCGTCTCATACCCGACGGCCGCGCACGAGGTTTCGTCAAGTTCTCGTCAACGAAAACGGCCGGGCTGGTGCCCGGCCGTTGATGACCTCGATGCGGCGCAGTGGTCAGTGACCGTGCTCGCGCTCCAGGGTATCGGCCGCGAGGCGCGGCGACAGCATCGGGAACCGACCCGCAAACCAGCTGTAGGAGAGCGCGAAGAGCCCGCCGAAGAACAACGTCGCCCCGATCTCCGGGATGCCGATGGCGGGTGGCGCGCCGGCGCTGATCGACGGCACAACTTCGAAATACCGCTCCAGCCAGATTCCCGTCAGACTGATGAGCGCGATGGCCATCAGAAACGGCGGCGACCGCTTCGGCTTCTCCCCCAGGATTCCGATGAACGGAATGAGAAACACCAACAGGAAGACGGCGATCCCCACCGGGCGCCAGCCACCCCACAGCCGGTAAAAGATGTAATACGTCTCGTCGGGAAGGTTGCCGTACCAGATCACGAGGAACTGGGCGAACATGAGGTATCCCCAGAACACCGTAAACCCGAAGCCCAGCTTTCCGAGATCGTGCTGTTGCTTCGACGAATACAGCCCGCCGAGACCCATGCTCGAGCGCATGCGGATGCTCAGCACCGCGAGCCACATCCACCCTGCCAGAAAGCTGCCCATGAAATAGAACGCGCCGAACAGGTTGCTTACCCAACGAAACGCGAGCGACATGACGGCATCGAAGGCGAACAGACTGAGCCCAAACGCAAATCCCAGTGTGACGAACGCCGCCTCGCGCGCGATCCGCCCTTTCTCGTTCGGATCGGTCTCGACCGGCTTCCCCGTCGTGATCTCGCGAATGTCCGGGGCCATGTCGGCGCGCACGAACCGCCACGACAACCAGGCGAGCAGCGCCAGCACGAGTCCATCGCGCACGTAGAACCCGACCGGCGTGAGCCACCAACCCAGATCGGTCCGAGGCGTTTTGACCCAGGGATAGATGTAGCTGCGGCCGAAAAACGACACGAAGAACAGCACCACCGCCACCGGCAGGAACGCCACGGCCGCTTCCGCCAGCCGGATGATGACCCCCGACCAATGGCCCTTGGCGAGCTTCTGCGACGCGGCGACCACGACGGAGCCCATCGCCAGCCCGAGCCAGTCGAACAGGTTGAACTGGTACGCCGACCAGACGCGATCGGGATGCGAGCGCAGATTCAGGAGCAGCAGCACGAGTCCGATGGCCGTCGCCGCGAGCCCGACGACCCGGAACGAGGCGACGGGAAAGGCCTTGGCTTTCTGGGCGAGCTCCGTCCGATTCACCGCGGTCGTCGTGCTCATGGGCGGCCTCCCGCGCGGGCAGCGAGCTGCAGCGACCGGACGTAGTTCACGAGATCCCAGCGGTCCGTCCCATGGACCTTGTCTCCATAGATCGGCATCAGCCCTCGTCCCATGCTGGGGGCGTGGACCAGCACGCCGTAGATGTAGCCGTCGCTGCGGCGCGCCATCGTGTCCGTCACGAGCGACCGGACGCCGACGAAGGGACCGCCCGACATCGACGAAATAGGGCCGTCGCCACGCCCGCCGGAGCCATGGCACACCAGGCAATACGTCTCGTATTCCCACTTGCCGCGGTTGAGGGATTCGGACGTCCGCGTCCGCGGGTTGGTGAGCTTCTCGGCCAGCACGGGTCCCACCGAATCGATCTCGCTGCCGGTCACCGGGATCGTGCCGGGCACGGTCGGCCGGGGCATGGTGTACGGTCGGATGCTGCGCTGGTGGCGCATCGTCGCAAACCAGCCGACGTGGTGCACGACGTTGTCGGGATCGCACGCCGCCAGCACGAGCAAGGCGAGTGCCGCCACGATGGGCTTACGCACGCCGCACCTCTTCCGCCCCGGCTCCTCGCAACAGGCTCTCCATCGCGCCCGCCTGATCGGCGTCGCAGCGCACGAACACCCCGAACTTGTCGTTTGAGAACCGGGGATCGTACGCGATCGTCCCCTGGTGACGCGATGCCAAGAGCGCGTTGAACACCAGCCCGAGGATTGTGGTCAGGGCGCCGAACAGCACGGTCATCTCGAACATGATGATGACGTAGGGGAGAATCGATCCGATCGGCTTCCCACCGACCATCACCGGCCAGTCGTAGGACATGTACAGCGTCAGCCACGCGCCGATGCCGCACCCCGTCATGCCGCCGATGAGGGTCCACATGCGGACCGGGCTCGTGGGCTGGGCGATCGCCGCCTCCAGCTCGTGCCGCGGGATCGGCGAGTACACCGTCAGCTCGTCGCCGTGGCCGCCCGCCTTCAGCTTCTGGATCGCGTCGACGGTCGCATCGAGGTGACCGAACACGCCGAGCACTCCCGGCGTCGCGGGCGGCAGAAAGATGTCGGCCAGAGCCTTGGGCATCATGCGCCGGCCCTCGCCTTCGCCCGCATCGGCGGCGGCAGCACTTCCTTCACTTCGGAAATCGAGACCGCCGGGAAGTTCTTCACGAACAGCAGGAACCACATGAAGAACCACCCGAAGCTGCCGGCCATGATGCCCCAGTCGGCCCACGTCGCGTTGTAATTGGCGTTGGTCCAGTGGGTGTACGGCTCGCCGGCGAGCGACACGACGATGATCACGAAGCGCTCGAACCACATCCCGATGTTGACGAAGATCGAGATGACAAAGAGACCGGTGATGCTGGTGCGCACTTTCCGGAACCACAGCAGCCAAGGCAGCAGGCCGTTGCAAATGTTCATCGTCCAGCTGGCCCACCAGAACGAGCCGAAGGCACGGAACCAGAAACCGGCACGCTCGTCGGGATTGCCGCCGAACCAGGCGACGAAGTTCTCGGTGCAGTACGAGAAGCTCACGATCAGCCCCGTGAAGAGGCACAGCTTCGCGAGGTTCTCGAAGTGGTGCACGGTGATGATGTCTTCCAGGTGGAACAGCTTCCGGATCGGCACGAGCAGCGTGATGACCATCGCGACGCCGGAGTAGATCGCCCCGGCCACGAAGTAGGGCGCGAACAACGTCGCGTGCCACCCGGGCACGATCGACATGGCGAAATCCCATGACACCACGCTGTGCACCGAGAGCACGAGCGGCGTCGCCAGCGCGGCAAGATAGAGGTAGCCGCGTGTGTAGTGGCGCCACTGCTCGTTCGTGCCGCGCCAGCCGATCGCGGTAATCGCGTACAGCTTCTTACGCCACCCGGTCGCCACGTCGCGCACCGCCGCGATGTCGGGGATGAGTCCCATGATGAGAAACACCGTCGACACGGTGAAGTACGTCCCGATCGCGAACTCGTCCCAGATCAGCGGCGACTTGAAGTTCGGCCACAGCCCGCGTTCGTTGGGATAGGGGATCAGCCAATAGAAGTACCACTGCCGGCCGATGTGAATCAGCGGGAAGAGCCCGGCGGTCATCACGGCGAACACCGTCATCGCTTCCGCCGTGCGATACACCGCGGTGCGCCAGCCCGAGCGGAACAGGTAGAGAATCGCCGAAATCAGCGTTCCCGAGTGCGCGATACCCACCCAGAACACGAAGCAGGTGATGAACACCGCCCAGTAGACCGGATGCGAGTACCCGGCGAGCCCGAGCCCGTACCGCAGGATGAACAGGAGGCAGGTGATGCCGATCGCCAACAGCGTGACCGCCGCGCCGAGCAGCACGTAGTAGCCGCGGGTCGGATTCCCGAGGGTATTCGCGATCGCCCGCGTGACGAAATCGTAGGTGACGCGCGTCGGGGGGGATCCGCTCTGCGCCATGCTCAGGCCTCTCCACCCGCTACGACGCGGGCGAGGTAGGTGATGCCGGGTTTCGTGTTCAGCCGGGCCAGCACGTGATAGCCGCGCGGGTCGTTCGACAGCGCGTGCACCCGCGACGTGGGGCTATTGAGGTCGCCGAAGACGATCGCTTCCGAGGGACAGGTCTGGGCACACGCCGGAACGATCTCCCCGTCCCGGACCTGGCGATCCTCGAGGCGGGCCTTGTGTTGCGTCGCCCGGATGCGCTGCACGCAGAAGGTGCACTTCTCCATTACGCCCTTCTCGCGCACGGTGACATCCGGGTTCAAGAGCCAGCTCAAAGGCTCGGGCCACGCCTCGAATTCCCCGCCCCGCTCGGCATAGTTGAACCAGTTGAAGTAGCGGACCTTGTACGGACAGTTGTTGGAGCAGTAGCGCGTGCCGACGCAGCGGTTGTAGACCTGACCGTTCAGCCCGTCGACGGTGTGATACGCGGCGAACACCGGGCACACCGGCTCGCACGGCGCCGAGCCGCACTGCTGGCACAGCATCGGCGTCACCGCCGCCCCCGAAGGCGCCGCGGGATCGCCGCGCCAGTAGCGTTCGATTCGCATCCAGCTCATTTCGCGCCGCCGCACCACCAGCTCCTCGCCCACCGTCGCGAGGTTGTTCTCGGCGTAGCACGCCGTCACGCAGGCGGAACAGCCGGTGCACTTGGTGAGGTCGATCGCCATCGCCCAGCGCGGATGCTCACCCGCGTAGTTGCCGAGCGACGCGCTCTCGTGCTGAGCGTCGGCCCATCCCCGCTCCGCCTCCCGCGCGTATTCCGGAATCTCCTCCTCGTCGAGCTCGCCGACCTTCAGACCGCGCGCCTCGTTGAGCGGCAGCACCGTCACCACCTGGGCGCCGTGCTCGCGTGTACTGCCCTCGCTCGTCGCGAGCTTGCGGTGCTCGCCTGTCTTGGTGAGCGTCACCGACACGACGTGGGTCCGGCCGCCGTAAGCGTTCGGCTCGCCCGGCAGGAGATCGAAGCCGTTGAACGAGCGATCCTTCGCGTAGCGGCCGTACGCCTTGTGCCCCTGTCCCGTCGGGAGGGCCACCACACCGGGGCGAATCGACGGCGTGATCCAGACGGGCGCGCTCACCGCCCCGAAGCGCGACTTCACGAGCAGATAGTCACCGCTCGCGACCTGCCACGTATCGGCGGTCTCGGGATGCACTTCGACCCACCCGTGCCAGGTGATCTTGGAGACCGGGTCGGGGAGCTCCTGCAGCCACGGCTTGTTGGCGCCACGACCGTCGTGCAGCGCGGCGTGCGGGAACACCACCGCGACCTCGCCCCCCGCTGCCATTCCGGTCGTCGATTGTCCTGCGAGGGCGTTAGCCGCCAGCCGCACCGTCCGGCTCGGCGCGTCACCGTAGATGCCGCCATGCTGCAGCGCCGCATCCCACCAATCTTCGAACGCGCCCTTGCCGCCGAGGCGCTTCTGCAGAGCGGACCAGGTGCCCTGCAGGTAACTCTTGAACGTTCCGCCCTTGCCCGAAACCTGCAGCAGCACATCTCCGGTGTGCTTCGTCCCGTCGAAGACCGGCATCATCGCCGGCTGTTGCAGCGCGTACACGCCGGCGCGCGGCCGGCTGTCGTTCCATTGCTCGAGGGGATGGAGGTCGGGGAGCACGAGGTCGGAGCCCGCGGCGGTCTCGTCGAGGTACGACGAGAAGCTGACCCGGAAGCCCGCCTTCCCCCACGCCTGCGCGAACGACCCGCCGAGTGTGTGCATGGGGTTCGCGCCGTGCACCAGCAGGAGGGCGACGCGGCCGCCCGCCAGGTCGGTCGTCAGAGTGGCCATGTCGGCGTGCTGGCCCGCCAATCCCTGCGCCAGATCGGCCCCGAACTTCACGGTCTTTCCGACGGCACCGGCGACGTAGTTCAGAACGTTGACCGCGGCGACGATCTCCCGGCCGTTCGGGTAGTGTGTCGCCATCCCGCCCGTGACGGCGAGCGGTGCGGACGTCCTGGTGAACTCCGTTGCGAGACGTTCGATGACGGGCAGGTCCACACCGATCGCTTTGGCCACGTCGGCCGCGGCCGGCAGCCCGAGGCGCGCCGCATCGGGGGGGACGTTCCCCAGGCGCTTCGACACGATGACCTGCGCCATCGCAAGCGCGAGCATCCCTTCGGTCCCGGGATTGATCGCGATCCATTCGTCGGCGATCAGCCCCGTCTGCGGCAGGCGTGGGCCGACGAACACGAACTTGGCCATCGACGCATTCTGGCCCGACTCGAAGCTGTGAGACCGGGTGAAAGCGTTCTGAAATCCGACGGGCGAGAGCCACGTCTCCATGAAGTCGGCGCCGAACGACATGATGTAGCCGGCGGCGGCGAAGTCGTAGGTGGGGATCGTCGCGTCGCCGAAGGCGAGGCGGTTCCCCTCCCGCAGCGCCTCGAAGGCGAACGGCTCGTAGGTGACGTGCCGGCCACCCACCTGCTGCATCCATTCGTCCACCAGCTCGCCGAAGCTGCCGGTCTCGACGCCGGTGACGAACACGATGCCCTTGCCGCGCGCCGCCGCGACCTGCTGCTGCAGCGCGGCGATCGCCTTGTCCCAGGTGGTCGGCTCGAGGATACCGGCGGCGTTGCGCTGCAGCGGGCCAGTGATGCGATCGGGGTTGTAGAGTCCCTGCAGCCCCGCCTGGCCACGCGCGCACAGGTGGCCGTGATTCACCGGTGAGTCGGGGTTTCCTTCGAGCTTGATGGCGCGCCCTTCGCGGACCTTGACGTGCAGGCCGCACCCCGCGCCGCACTCACGGCACGTGCTGGCGTACCACGTCGCGAGACCGGGCGTCTGGTCTTCGGGAGGAATGACGTAGGGAATGAGCTTCTCGGTAGGCTCCGGACCGATTCCGCATCCCGTCAGCGCGGCGGCACCGCCCCCCGCCACGCCCAGCACCTTGAGGAACCGCCTCCGATCCATCCCGTCGCTCATATCGTCTCGCCTGGTCGTGCCTAGTAGTGACACAGCGAGCAGTCACGGCTCACGTTGCGCGCCATGTGACAGCTGATGCACCAGCCCATTTTCAGCGTCGACACCTGGGAGATCTGCGTCATCCCGTTCACGGCACCATGACAGTTGGCGCAGGACTCCGGCCCCGTGCCGAGCACCTTGATGTGCCGCATGTGCGGGAAGTGCACAAAGCCGGGCAGCCAATACACGCGGATCCACTGCGGCGCTGTGCGGTCGCTCCACGCCTTGCGCACTTTGGCGATCTCCGCCTGATGCGCCGGCGTCGTTCCCCCGATGATCTGATGGCAGCCGAAGCAGGTGCGCAGCGCGGGCATCCCCGGCTCGCTCGAGACCGCCACGGTGTTGTGGCAGTACATGCAGGGGATCCGATCCTGGCCGGCGTGGATATCGTGACGGAAGAAGATCGGCTGACGGGGGCCGGGGAGTCGCGAGGTGTCGGTGATGATTGGGGCCCGGTAGCCCGGCGTGCCCGGCGCGGGCTGGGCGGCTTGAGCGGCGAGGGAGCCGCCAGCCACGGCGATCATCAAGAGTATTCCGCTTGTGGTCCTGCGCCCTCTCGTCGTCGCCAAGGCGGTGGCCTCGATCTCGAACCCGGGTATGGTGGGGCAAACGGCAACTGCACGGCAACAGCTTGCGGGCGCGAGGAATGTAGCGCGCCCGCCGAATGCCGCACAAGTCCCGGATCAGTCGGAGCGCGACAGCAGGTGATGCTTCAGGCGGATGACGTCGACGAAACCGTCGACCGACTCGAGATCGGGAAACTCCATCCAGCACCAGCGCACGCCGTCTACCACCTCACCGTCGCGCACGGCGTGTTTCACCGCGCGCCCCACGCCGTCGGCGAGCACGAGCTCCTGCTCTTCGCTGTCGGTCAGCACGAACGTCCCGCTCACCCCCGATTCCATCGGATGCAGAAAGCCGAGTTTGCGGCCGCCCACTTCGTACATCCACACCCACTTCCAGGCGATCCCCATGAACACGACCTGCTCGGTAACGTGGCGCAGCGAGCGGATCCCTTCGCGCGCCCGTTTGAACCGTCCGGCCGCGAGTTTGGGAAGATCGCGGCTGGGGGAATCCGATTTCGGCCTGGCGCGGGGACTCTTGTAGAGATTGGTCGCCCAATACTCAGTCGGCTGTCGGGACATGTCGTGCCTCGGCTGTCGGCTGCGGTGATGTGATCTGAGACGGCTGAATTTGCGCCACAGAACTTATCCGCGTCGTCAACCGGCAGCGCATCATCATGCCACGTAGTCAGTTATGCCTTGAGCACTCGGAGCGAGCGTGCGGTATCCCGAAACCGGGCCGGGTCCAGCAGCCGGGCGATCGATTGCTGCGGCACCGCCATGCGGCCGTCCTTTCCCATCCTCAACTCGATGACATCGCGATCCCGGCCGAACCAGCGCGCGCTGGGCTCCAGGTCGGATGGGTAGACACACAGCGGCAGCGCCGCGACCGCGAGCGGCGCCTGGGAGCCGATACCGGATTCGGGCATCGTCCCGGCCCACAGTCTGGCACCGAAGCCGAGCGCGATGCGGTAGATCCGGCACATCTCCGCGAGCCCGCCGACGCGGTGCACCTTGATATTCCAGACGCTCGGCCCTTCGAGCTCGACCATCTGCCGCGCGTGGCTCGCACTCTTGAGCGTTTCATCGAGACAGATCGGCGTCTGAAGCACGCGACCGAGACGCGCATGGCCGATCAGCTCGTCGGGGGCGAGCGGCTGCTCGATGTAGAGGAGCCCAGCCACATCGAGCTGCTTCAGCTCGCGCTCGTGGGCCGGCCATTCGTAGGCACCATTGGCGTCGACGGTGAGGGGAAGCTCGGCGCCCGCCATGCCAAGGCGAGCGGCACGCACGGCCTCCGCATCCCAGCCCGGCATGACTTTGATCTTGACGCGACGGTAGCCGCGCGCCACCGCCTCCTCCACCCACCGCGCCAGCGTTCGAGGATTGCGATCTTCCGGAATTCCCAGCGCGACTCCGCAGGCCACGTTCGTCGCCGCGGTCACATCGAGCCGCGCCGCGAGCACCGCCGCGACACCGGTGTTTCGTCGGTGCGCTTCCAGATCCCACGCGGCCGTCTCGATTCCGGCGCGGGCGAACGGGTTCCCGCGGACGCCCTCGCGCAGGGCGGCATCGACGCCCTCGGGATCCTGGAACTCCCGACCCACGATCCGCGGCAACAACACGCGCTCGACCAGATCACGCGCGCTCGTCAGGGTCTCCTCGGAATAGAACGGCAGCTCGAAGGGGGGCGACTCGCCGAACCCGGTGTGTCCCGCGTCGTCGTGCAGCAGGACGATGAGGGAGCGCCGTTCTCGCATGATGCCGCCCGAGATGATGAACGGCTCCGCCAGCGGCAGGACGAGCTCGAACAGCTCAGCGCCGGAAATGCGCATCTGGAATGTCGAGGAAATGCAGCTCGCCGTTGCGGCGGTGCACCAACCCGCGCCGCTCGAACCGGTCGAGCTCGGCGAGCACTCCGTCCTCGGGATGAAACAGCAGCTGATGGAGCACGCGCTGGGTGCGCGAGCCGCTGCGCGCGGCATACTCATCGAGCGGCAGCTGGAACATGGTGTGCAGCTGCACCGCTTCGCATCCCGCGTGTGCGTAGGCGAGGATATCGCGACCCGAATTGATCCCGCCGGTGCCGCACAGGCCGGGAAGGAGCTGCGCCCCGGGGTCCCGGCCGAGCCAGACGAAGCTCTCGAGCACACGCACGTTGCGATCGAAGAGATCGCGTCCGCCGTAGGCGACCCCCTGCACCGGGTCGAACAGCCGGTTGAAGACCACTTGGGCATCAGCGTCGGCGGCGGCCAGCATCATCTCATGCTGGAAGCCTTCCTCGAAGCGGGCGTTCATGAGCTTCACGGAGACGCGCGTCTCGATCGGTGATGTCCGGCGGATGAGATCAGGCACCTCTCGCAGCCAGCGCAGAATTTGCGCGCGGTCCTCGGCGAGCGAATCACCGGCGAGCGTCGGCGAGAAGTCCTTCTCCAGGAGCAGCGGCGGCTCGTCCCAGGCCTCCGCCAGGCGCGACGTCGTATAGCGATACTCGGACTCGACGAACGGCACACCGAGCCGCGGAAGGTGATACTTGACCGACGGGATCACGAGGAGCTCGCCCGAGCGGGTGAGGTCCCGGCCCGCGCGCACGAGATCGAGATAGTCGTCGAACGAGCGGTCCCACCCCCGCCCCTTCCACGTGACCGTCCACCCGCGGTCCACGCCCGACACGCGGCGTCGCTCCACTTTCATTTTCGTTTCGTGGATCGCCCATGCCGCCATCGACTGGACGCCGGCCTCGTCCTGCGCAATCAGCGTCTTGAGCACGACGAACGCGAGGCCTGCAGCGCGGTCTTCCTCGAGCTGGCGCTCATTGAGAGAGAGCTGACCCGACCCCTTGCCGATCGGGTGGGGCAGCGTTTGTCCGAGATACCGGGCCGTCAGATCGATGCGGTAGGTCTCCCGCACGTAGGCGGCAAAGTCCCGCGGCAGATCGTCTTTGAACCGCTCGAAGTCAGCGACGAGCCGCGCGCGCATCGTGCACCGCCTGGAACACCGCGTCGCGCTGGGATTGCGGCAGCGAAGGACCCCAGGGGTCATCGCTGGCGTCCGGCGACAGCACGCCTTCGGCGACCATCGCCCACAGCATTCGCTGGATGTACCCGTCCATCGGGGGAATGAACGTCTGCTGGGAGAACCGATCGAGGACGTTCGAAAGCTGCAGGAAGTCGCCGCCGGCCCCGGCGGCATGTGCGCGCAGTAACGCACACTGCAGGTCGGTCAGGGCCGCCCCCATCCCGACGAGCGCGCACTGGCCCCCGAGCATCAGCGAGTAGCCGAGGAACCGATCCTCGCCGGTGATCACCAGTTTGCCCGGATGCTCCCGCACCAGGGCGACGATGCGCTGAAACGTCATGACGGAATCGAGGGTTGCCACCTTGATGCCGATCACCTCCGGCAGCGCGAGAATCGCGTGCAGTGCGGCATCGCCGTACGGCACCCCGCCGGCGGCCTCATAGAGATAGAACGCGATCACCGGGAGCTCCGCCCCGAGCGCCGTGTGCCACCCGGCCGGATCCTTGGCCTGTGGAAAGGCGAGGAGCGCATCGGCACCGCCCGCCTTCGCCTGCTTGGCCATCTCGAGGCTCGAGGCCCCCGCGATCACCAGGCGGTTGGGCAACGCGGCGCGCCACGTCTGCAGCACGATGCGGCGCTCGTCCACGGAGAGGTGGGTACCGCGGCCGGTATGCGCCCACACAGCGACGCCGGCAATATCCTGCGTCGCCATCCAGCGGGCATACACGTGCTGTGCGTCGGCGGCGAGCGTCTTTCCCCGGAACGGGACCGGCACCGCCGGCACGAGCCCGCCCTCGAGTCGCCGCGCGATCGTCATCGCTTCCGGCCTCGCGCCGCTCCGGCGTTTCCGAATTCGATCGCCGCGCGCTCGTCGGGAGTGACGTCGAGCAGGTCGAGCTTCGCGACCGCAGCTTCCGGCAGGCGCAGCGGCTGCCCCGTGCCGAACACGAATCGATCGGACCCGATCGTGCGCACCAGCGTCGCGAGGTGCTCCTCCGGCGGCCCCCAGATCCAGCTGATGTCCCACCAGACGCGGCGCGCGTCGTCGGGCGTTGAGCCGAAATGCACCTCCTCGATGAAGCCGCGATCGGCGTGGGTTACGACGAGTCGCACCGCGGGAGCGCTGCGGATCAACGCCCGAACCGCGGCGGCGGGCAGCTCCGGCGTGACGTCGTTGGGATGGCGTTGCCGGGCATCTTCGAGCCGCACGGCGAGCAGTAGTGGGCGCCCGGCCGCGCCGGCTGCCGCCGCCAGCGCAACCATCTCGGCGCCGGATGGCGCGAGCGCGAAATAGCAGGGATCGCAGCGGATCGCCGGCGCGCCCCGGGCCACCGCCTCGCGCAGCACGTCGGGCCAGTCGGCGAGTCCCGGGTGTACCGCCGGCACCGGGTGTAGCCGTGGAAACTCGCGGCAGGTGTCGTAGAGCCACGCGTTGCCCGCGGTCGGATCGCGCCAGAACAGGCCGGGGAGGTGCGTCACCCATGCTTCGTCGACCGCCACGCGATCCATCGCCGCGAGCACGTCCTGGGGGGAGGTGCCCGGCACCTTGGCAAACGGGTAGCCGCCGAGGAAGGCGTTGACGTCGATGCGCATCAGTCGCCGGGAAAACTGCGGGGGGGGAAGATGCGGGCGGCGTTCTTCCACGCCACGAGCTCGAAGTCCGCCGGAGACAGCAGGTGTTTCAGGTACCTCAGTTTTGCCCACCCGGTGTCCATCGTGATGTCGGACCCCCAGAGCAACCGCCCGGCGCCGACCGCCGCAACACACGCCTCGAGCATGCCGCCGTCCACGCCGCTTCCCGAAAGATCGAGGTAGACGTTCGGCTGCGCCGGGGCGACGGCGAGGGTATGCCGCCAATCACCACCACCGGCGACGTGCGCGAGGATGAATCGGACCTCGGGATGCCGCGCCGCGAGGCGGCACAGCTCGGCCCCGTCGGACGCCTCCTGCCCCGGCCAGTCGCGCCGGCGCCCCTGCCAGATGTGCTGCAGAATGGGGAGGCCGTGAGCGCGCGCCGTCTCGCAGATCGCGTCGAGGAGCGGATCGTCGGCGCGCCGGCTGGCGGCGAGCTTCACGCCGATCAACCCGGCCGACCGGCAGCGTGCGATCTCGGCCCGGGCATGCTCCTGATAATTCGGGTTGACGCAGGCGTAGCCGCGGATGCGGGCTCCATGCTCCCGCTGCAGCGCCATCGTGAAATCGTTGCCGTACACGACATCATCGGGAGAAGGAAAGTAGGTTGGTGAGGTGAGCCCGAAGGTGCCGAGGGTCGATGTGACGTGCACGGCGATCCCGATGCGCTCGCCGGCGCGCAGCCGGCTGGCGTTGTACGCCCGCCAGTCGGGCCTGAGGCTCCGCTCGGGAAAGAAGTGCGCGTGGACGTCTATGAGCATGAGGCAGGTTCTCCGTTAAGCGACCGCTCTCAGCGCCTCCCCCAGCGTCGCCAGGGCCTGGTCAACATCGGCTTCGGAATGCGCATACGAAACGAAGTTATACGCCGTCCGCTTGAACAGCAGCCCGCGCCGGGCACACTCGACCGCGACCCGGCTCGAGAGGTCCTCGTTGGCGAAGTGCAGGAAGCACATCTCCGCGATGCCCTCGACGCTCGTCGCGACGTGGCGGTGCTCGTGCTGCAGGCGATGCAGCCCGTGCAGCAGCCGCGTGCCGACGCGATGCAGGTGCGCGCAGACCGGTTCCGACTCGTACACCTCGAGCGTCGCGAGCGCCGCGGCGAGTGCCACCGATTCCGTCGCCAGCGTCGACGAGATCCATGTACGGTTGACCGCCGCCATGACTTCCGCCCCGCCGCCCACTGCCGCCAGCGGAAACCCGTTGGCGAAGGCCTTGCCGATCACAGCGATGTCCGGCACCACGCCGTAGCGCTCCGCGGCGCCGCCGATCGCCAGCCGGAACGCGGTCTTGATCTCGTCGAAGACGAGCACCGCCCCAGCATCCCGGGTTTCGGCCCGCAGCGTCTCGAGCCACTCGCGCGACGGCTCGGTCACCACCAGCGGCTCGATCACTACCGCGGCGAGCCGGTTGCCGCGGTAGCGGATCATTTCGCGCGCCCGCGCGGCGTCGTTGAACGGCAGCTCGGCGAAGACGGCGCGCGTGCCCTGCGGCACCCCTTCGGTCCGTCCCTGGCACCAGTCGAGCCAGCCGTGGTACCCGCAGGCCAGGATCTCCTCGCGTCCCGTAAAGACGCGGGCGATGCGCACCGCGGCGGCGACGGCTTCGGCTCCGGTCTTGAGGAACCGGATACGCTCCATCCACGGCATCCGCCGCGCGAGCGCTTCGGCGAGGTGCTCTTCCTCGACCGGCGGCAGCGGACCCACCGTGCCAGCGGCGATGGCAGCCGTCGCCGCCCTGCTCACCGCGGGATGGCCGTAGCCGAGACCCACGGCGCCGAGCGCCATCACGAAGTCGAGGTACTCGCGACCCGCCTCGTCCCAGACGCGGGCGCCGGCCGCGCGGCTGAGGCGCGACGGCAGCCCCTCGTCCGCTGCAGCCCCGAACAGCGCCTCGGGACGCTTACTCCCGGTCGACGTGAATCCCGGAACGCGCCAATCGGTCACGGTACTTCACCACCTCGATCGCCATGGCGCGCAGCAGCTTCGCCTCGCGCTGGTCGAGCGGGACGCGGTGCACGACCTCGCGCACCGTCCGCATCACATGCTCGCGGTCGCGCACCTTGAAGAATGCGATCGCCGCAAGCGCCTGCTCGGCATCGGTGAAGAAGCGCTCGATCTCCGCGACCGTCGCCGGCTCGGCAGGCCGTCGCGGCGCCTTGAACGGCCGTGCCTCATCGCCGCGGGCGACGGCCAGCTCGTACAGCATCACGACGACGGCGTGCCCCAGATTCAACGACGGATACGATGGGGACGACGGGATCGTCACGATCCGGTGGCAGCGATCGAGATCCTCATTGGACAGCCCTTTGTCTTCACGCCCGAACACCAGCGCCGCGGGAGTGCTCGCGGCCGTGGCGAGGATCTCCGCCGCGGCGACCCGGGGTCGCTGCAGATTGCGCTTCGCCGAGCGTGGCCGGGCGGTGCAACCCGTGACGTGCGTGCAATCGCCGAGAGCAGTCTCGAGCGAATCGAACAGCGCGATGCGAGAAACCACGTCGTGCGACTGGTGCGCGATCCCTTCGATGCGATAGCCGTCGTACGCGCGCGGATTCACGAGCCGCAGGTCCTGAAATCCGAAGTTCTTCATCGCGCGCACGACATGGGCGATGTTGACCAGATCCTGGGGCTCATGCAACACGACGATGATGCTCATCCCACCAGCTCCAGGATGCCGTGCCGCCGCGGGTCCTGCCGGTCACCGCGCAGCCACACCCACCCGCCCCCGCCGCTCCAGGCCAGCTGTCCGACCCGGCGCTCGCGCCCCGGAGCCATCTCGTTGACGATCACATCGAACCCCACGCGTCCCCCGACGTGCGTCAGCAGCCCCTCGGGCCACGCGATCGCCAGTGTCACGCAATAGCCCTCGCTCGTCCTGCGCCACGCTCCCCGTACGCTGTGTGCGTCGCCCGCGGCATCGGAGACGACACGCGTACGGATCGCCGATCCGCCCGGATCGGGCACCACGAGATACCCCCAGGACGTCCCTCCGTCCCCGACCTCGGACGCTTCCGAGAGATAGACCTGCACGCCATCCGAATGGATGTCGTCCGGCTCGTTGTCGAGCCGCAACGGTGGCGCTTCGGCTGAACGGAACTCGAGCTCCTGCTTGTGCACGACGATCGCCAGGTAGAGCGCATCGTCGTCCCAATTCGCGAACACGCGCGCGGCAAAATCCTCGGGGCCGGAATACGGCTCCTCGCTGCGACGATACTGGTCTTCGAGCTCCAGGAGCAACGGCTCCGCCGGATCGAACCCCTCGAGTGACCCGTCGAGAGCGGGAGGCGCCGGTACGCGCAGCGCGGCGGCCGTGGGGCGAACCGCGGGCTCGAGGTCGAGCATGGCACCGGGCTGTTGCGGTGCTCGCACCGTGGCGAGACCGATCCGGCTCCCGCCCTGCTCGATCGTCCACTCGTTGCCCGCGAACCGATGGCGCTCGGTGCCGCTCGGGGTCTTGATCTCCACGAGATCGCCGCTCAACCGCATCCCAAGCACCGCGGTACCGCGCTTTCCATATTCCAGCACCGTCACGAATCGGGCGTTGCGGGCGCGCACCCGCTGGAGGTAGAACGTCTCGCGCGCGGCGCGATCCGGCCTTCCCGGACGCTCGGCCCTCAAGAGCTCGCCGGCAAACAGGAAATGCGCCGTCAGTGATCGGCTGCCGGCTGTCAGCTCCAGCACTACCGGAGCGGCCTCCGTTTCGACGCGCTCGACGCGACTCACAAACTCGTCCAGGAGCTCCGCATCCCTCCACCGCCCGCCCTCGACCTCGCCGCGACCGGCGAAGTGCCACGCCAGTTCGAGCAAACGCTCCTCGCGACCCGCGAGCTCGATCACATCGAGCGTGTAGCGCTCGCCCATGACGACGGTTCGCGTCAGTGGCCCGAATCGGCCTCGCGCCCACCCCCAGTCCCGTACGGCATCAAACCCTTCGATCGCCGCCTCTGCGAGCGGCTGTGACTTCCCGTCGAGGCGGGGCGCGTTATGCGCCAGCGTGGAGCGGTACCAGAACAACTCCCGGGTGACGTAAGATCCCGTCCCGAGATCGGGGAGCCAGTACACGCCGTCGCCGTGCAACGTGAGATTCAGCCGATCGGGATGACCGTGCCCGCCGCCCGTCGCCCCGCATTCTAGACTCGCGTAGCGCCCTCCGATTCGCAGCACCGCGAGCCCCTGCCCTTCGAGAAACACGCTCGGCAGAGCGGTCGGCGATCCGGATGCCGGGAGCTCGGGGAGCATCTCGAGCAGCGACCACCAGGAGAGCTGCCGGCGGGAATGGGAGGTGGGTGCCGGGTCCACGGGTGCGTCGTGCAGGTACGACTCGAACACTTCTTCGTGAACCGGTCCGGTCGCGTAGAGGGCCCCGAGCCATGCGCCCAGATCCGACGCCGTCTGCGCCGCCTCCCGCTCCGCTCCCCCCAACCGCCCGAGGCCCACTTCCCACATCTCGAGGTACATCGGTTGGGCGAGGGAAATGCCGAAACGGGAATCCTTGCGAGCCGGAAAGGTGAAATCGGGCAGCGCCGTCAGCCCGGGGGCGCGCAGCGCTTTGGCGAGGGCATTGACCAGCGCGGGCTCCGCGTAGAAATCGACGCCGGCCTCGGCCGCCCAGATGGTGCCGGTGAGCATGCCGCGCAGCGCGAAGAGATGATAGTTCTCGCCCTCGTACCAGAGACCGTCCTCCTGATATCCCCGCAGGTGGGCGATCAAACCCGTCTGTCCCTGGATCGCGCGAGTCGCGAGGTCCTCGTCCTCGAACCACACCGCGATCGCGCACAGCGCCGCGTTGTTCCACGTCTGGCGATTGGAGAACCCCTCATCGAAATCCCCGATCAGGTTCGCCGCTTCGTCCGCGACGGTGGTGACCGCCCGGCGGGTCGCGTCATCGAACCACCCGGCTTCCCGGAGCAGGGTCGCCGCGGAGAGGTAGTTCAGGATCCAGATCGATTCGAGATAGGTCGAGAAGAAGAGTCGGCTGGGGCCGAGGACGTTATCCCGGTTCGGGTACAGGAAGTAGCGATCGCCATACGCGCGCAAAATCTCGGCCGAGCGCCTCGCGGCGGGCTCGCCGCCATCGGCCAGCGCGCTGAGCGCCGCCAGCTCGACGGCACGCTCCATGACCCAGAGATGCTGGAGCCGGGCCCAGGCTCGGTGATGCCGGGCGCCGGAGTGACGCGTGTGGCAGGTCGGACAGGTGTGCGCATCGGGACTCCACGGATCGAAGCGCAACGTGGCGCCGTCCGCAGGACAGCGTCCCCCGTCGACGCTCAACAGCGCCTTGACCTCCGGAATGGACGGGAGCTGCTGCAGTACGCGCGCGTTGCGTCGAGCGATGTGCTCGGCCAGGGCCTGCAGATCGGCCGACTGCGCGATCACCTCGCGGCGCCCCGTCAGCACCTCGGCGCTCACCATGCCCGCCCACCCTCCCACGCGAATCCAAACGGCAGTACCGTGGCACCCGCGGCACGGGCGGCATCCGGCGCCGCCGTTCCCGGCGACTTCGCGAGAAAGAACATCGAGCCCCCCGCACCGGCGCCCGCCGCCTTGCCGCCGAGCACTCCCGCTCCCCGCATCGCCTGCTCGAGGCGAGCCATCTCAGCGGTCTGCATCCCGGCGTCGAGCGCCTGCTGGCACTTCCAGTTCCGGGTCAAGAGCACACCAATTTGCGCGACATTCGCCGCCCGGAGGGCCTCCGCCATTGCCTCCGCGACATCCTTCATTTCGTCGAGCGCCCCCGTCACCGTTCGATCGCCGCGCTCGTACGCGCCCATGACCCGGGCAATCGTGTCCCCCGATACCCGCGAGCGGCCGGTGTAGCACAACACGATCTGCCGCTCGAGGACGGTGGCGAACGCAGGATCGATGGTGATCGGCTCGATCCCGACGTCCGGATCGCGAAACGTCAACCGGTTGAATCCGCCCAGCGCCGCCGCCAGTTGATCCTGCCGGCCCCCCGGAATCCGGGCTTCGCGCGTCTCGAGCAACCACGCCTGCTCGGCCAGCTCGCGGGCATCGAGCCGCTCCTGCCGCGCTGCGGCGAGACACGCGACGAGCGCGACGTCCAGTGCCCCCGAGCTCCCCAACCCCGAGCCCGGCGGCACCTGCGCCCGGGTGCGCAAGGTGAGCGCGCCCTGCACCGGGAACATGCGCAGCCCTGCCTTCAGGAGGTTGAGCCTGCCGTCGAGGACCAGCCCATGGGAATTCGCGCACTCGACGGTCTCGCCCAGATCCTCGGAGACGAGACGGACCAGCGTGCCTCCGAGCTCCAGCTCCGCGTCCACCTGCAGGGAGATCGCGGCGTTCACGACGACGCCGCCCGCGCGGGCCGAGAATGGCGGGACATCGGTCCACCCGCCCGCGAAGTCGAGCCGCACCGGGGCACTCGACCGGTAGCTCGTCGGAAGATCGGTGCGTCGGGTCATCGGGCCGTCCACCATCGGTCGACACTCACCAGCTCGCCGCGCATGTCCATCGTCACTCCCCGCAGGCGCCGGTTCATGCCCTGCACGCCGCGCGCGTCATACAGCCAGGCCACGGGCGTTTGCGTCGCGAAATAGCGCTGGGCCAGGGCGGGGTCGGCCGGCGCCGCAACGCCGGCGACCTGGGCGATGTGCGTGAGATATCCGAGGCCCACGTCGCCCGGAATGCCCATCATCGCCGCATCGAACTCGTGCCGCGGGCCGTTCACCCGGGCCAGGTACGCCGACAGCTCGAGCTGTCGGATCGCCACGTCGAACCCCGCCGCAGCCAATCGCGCCTGCACCAGCTGCTCCACGGCCGCCTCTCCACTGCCCACGGTCAACAGCTCGAACCGCGGCCGTCGACCCGCCAGCAATCGTCTCGCGGAATCCGGCGCAAACGGCGTGGGAACGGTAGGGACATACCCCGGCAGGAACGCGGGGACGGGACCGACCGCTCGTGTCCCGAACCCGAAGAGAAAGCCACGGATGATCTCGTCCCGGTTAATCGCGAGATCGGCGGCGTGCCGCACCGTCGGATCATCGAACGGCGCGTGTCGTGTGTTGAACACCAGGCCGTACACGAAGATGAGCGGGTAGCTCACGACCGTGAGCGCCGGATCGCGGCGCACGAACTCGGCGTGTGCCGCATTGATCCCCGCGATGTCCAGCTCTCCCGACGTGAGCGCCGCCAACTTGGTCATCGGCTCGTCGACCACGACCACGATAAACCGCTCGAGGCGGGGCGGCCCCCCCAGGGCCTCGGGGAAGGCGGGGTTCCGGACAAAGACCCAGCGGCGGTGCGGCTCGTGTGCCACGAAGCGGAACGGGCCGTTGCCGACGGGATGGTCATTCCACGCAGCCAATCGCAGCCGTTCCCGCGGCACCGTGTCGAGGAGATGGGCCGGTAGAATGGCGAGGTCCGCGAGGACGTCCGGGACTCGGCCCTGAGCCTCGCGAAACCGGATGACGATGGTCGAATCATCCGGCACCTCCACCCGGGAGACCGTCGCCAGGTCGGCGAGACGCGGATATCCGACCACGGGATCGCGGGCCGCATCGAGCGTCCAGGCGACATCCCGGGCGACCGTGGGGCGTCCATCGTCCCATGTGAGCCCGCGATAGAGCGAGAGGGTGAGCGTAGACCGATCCTCGGACCAGCGCCAGCTCCGGGCGAGGTAGGGCTCGATGTCGAGCGCCGAATCGTAGCGTACCAGGGTCGTGAGCAGCACGTAGCGCTGCACCTGCTTGGCCAGCGGATGCTCGGTGAGCAGCGGATTGATGCTCACGAGATCCGCGCCGGACGCGTAGAGCACCGTCGCGCCACGGCGCGTGGCGGCATCTGCGCACCCGCACCCCGCCGCCGCGAGCGCGGCGCACCCGACGGCCAGAATCGCACGCCGCATCCGCGTGGATTCTAGCGGGCCCCGGGGGAGGGCGCGAGATTGCGGGATGCGGACGCTCGTCCACCGGGCTCTCAGCGCCCTCGCCGTGGTGGCCGGTGTCCTCACGCTGACCTTCCTGCTGCTCCACGCCGCCCCCGGGGACCCCGCCGGCCTGCTGCTCGGCCCATCGGCGACGCCGGCGCAGATCGCCGCCGGCCGACACAGCCTCGGGCTCGATCGGCCGCTGGCGATCCAGTACGCGGAGTGGCTCGACCGCTTCGTGCGCGGCCAGTGGGGCACGAGCATCGTCACTGGCCGGCCGGTGCGCGAGATGCTCGGCGCCGCATGGCCGGCGACGGTGCGGCTCGTGCTCCTCTCCCTGCTTCTGAGCTACGGCCTTGGCCTGCTCTTGGGGGCGTGGCAGGCGGCGCGCGCCGGCAGTCGGCTCGACACGGGTCTCTCGGTCGTCAGCGTTTCGCTCGTCGCGCTCCCGGGATTCTGGCTCGGGCTGATGCTGGTGGCGGTATTCACCTATCTGTTGCGCGTGCTCCCGGCATTCGGCGCAGCGGGATTCGACGCCGACTTTCTCGGGCCGTGGGCGCGCGTCGTCGACGCCTTCCGTCACCTGGTGTTGCCGCTGGCTACGCTCACGCTGATCGGCATCGGCGCTGCTGCGCGCTTCGTCCGCGGATCACTGCTCGACGTGCTCGACCAGCCGTTCGTGGTCACCGCCCGTGCCAAGGGTCTCTCCGGCACCCGGGTCCTGCTGGGCCACGCACTGCGCAACGCGGCCACACCCGTGATCACACTGCTCGGCCTTTCGCTGCCGGCGCTCTTCTCGGGCGCCGTGTTCGTGGAAGGGGTGTTCGCCTGGCCGGGGGTAGGCCGGGTGCTCGTGGAAGCGGTGCAGGCCCGGGACTATCCGGTCGTGATGGCGGGAACGGCGATCAGCGCGCTCCTCGTCGTGCTGGGAAACGTGCTCGCCGACGTCGGCGCCGTCGCGGTCGATCCGAGACTGCGCACGCGGGATCGCACCATCGCATGAGCGGCCTGTGGCGGGACCGGCGCAGCGCCTTCGGGATCGCGCTGCTCTCCATCGTGATCGCGACGGCACTGGCGGCGCCACTCGTGACTGCTGGAGATACGAATGTCCCATCCGAGATCGTCGCCACGCGCTTCCTCGCACCGTTGTCGCAGGACGTCCACGGCGCGTTCCATCTTCTTGGCACCGACCGCATCGGCCGTGACGTGTGGACCCGGCTCGTCTACGGAGGCCGGATCTCCCTCGCCATCGGATTTCTGTCGGTCATCATCTCCGTGGCGCTCGGCGTGTTCATCGGTGGCCTGGCAGGCTGGTGGCACGGCTGGGCCTCGGCAGCACTCACCGCCCTGACCGATTTCGCCCTCGCCCTGCCCCGGGTCGTCGTGCTGCTGCTGCTCACGGCGCTGTGGCGACCGAGCACGTCGCTCGTCATCCTGTTTCTCGGAATGACCGGATGGATGCCGGTCGCCCGACTCGTCCAGGGCGAGGTGCGGACGCTCAGCACGCACCCGTTCGTCGAGGGTGCGAAGGCCAGCGGGGCCCGGCCGTTCCGGGTGTTCTGGCGGCACGTCCTCCCGAGCGCCCTCACGCCGGTGTTCGTCACGGCGGCACTCGGCGTGGGAAACGCCATTCTCGTAGAAGCGGGGTTGTCCTATTTCGGCCTGGGCGTCCAACCGCCCACCCCCTCATGGGGCAACATGATCGCGTCGGGACGCGATACCCTGGTCAATGCGCCATGGGTGGCGGCGGCGCCGGGGGTGGTCTTGGCGGTCGTTGTAGTGAGCTGCACGCTGGTAGGGGATGGGTTGAGAGATGTGGTTGGTCGTCGGGCATCGGTGAACCCAAAGGCGTTATCGGTCGTCGATAATCGGTAACTCACCGGTGACCGACTTCACTCTTTCCAACACGTCCCCGCGAATCTCGTGTCCCCCTTCAAACCGCTCGATCCGGTACCCGATCCCCTGCTCCGTCAGCCGCTGCTCGTCTCGCGCCAGCACTTTGGGCGTGATGAACTGATCGGTACTTCCGGCGACCAGCAGGACAGCAGTGTGTTCCCACCGCTCGCGCACCAGCGCCAGATCAAGATCGGGGGGTACTTCCCCGCCCCAGAGAATGAGACGGTCGGCGTGAGCCCGGCCGAGCGCCAGCCAGCGGCAGGCGGTGGCCGTGCCCTGAGAAAATCCCAGCACGTGGATCGCGCCTGTAGGCCGACGCTCGCGTGTCACCTCAGCGTACACGGCGTCCAAGTAATGCACGTAGTCGTCGATTTCGGTGAGCCGATCTTCCCGGGTCATCCAACTCGCGCCGACCTTGTCACGCGCATCCCCCCCGAGATAGAAGCGTGACAGACCCTCGGGGGCCACGACCATCCGGAGGTCGTCGGCCAATGCAGTGAAATGCCGGAGGAAGCGTCCGGCGAGCTGACCGTAGCCGTGGAGCACGAACCAGATCTGGCGGGCGATCTTCGCGTCGGCCCCGATGGTGTAGTACCGGGCCGACCGTGGGACGCTGAGGTGGTGCTCGTCCACTACCAGCGCACGACGGTGGTGAACGTTTCGCGCGGCTCGACGGTGAATCGCACGACGCGTCCGTGGTCCTCCAACACGAGGGGCACGGGATCCCCTTCGTCCAGCCGGGCGCGGTGCGCACTCCGGACCGGATCGGCGAACCGCCATGCACCCGCCGCCCGTGAGTCTCCCGGATTGAAACAGCGCAGCACGGTCCCGTCTCCCCCGCCGGCGACCGGCTTGAGCGCCGAGAAGACGAGTCCCGAGCCCTCCAGCGTCACCCCGCCCGTTGGTGCAGTGAGGCCGATCGCATCGCGAATCCACAACCCCCGCACGGGAACGAACACCGACTCCCAGAGCCCTGGGAGCGCGTCGCCATCCGGGACGGACGCCACGGCCAGCTCGACCCGCGTCGGCCCCAGGCACTGCGCCCCCGGTGTGTCGGTCGGCCACGCCGCGTGCCCGGGGCGGCCCGGGAGATCACTGCGCGACAGCGTCCCGACGGCGCGGAGCAGCGTGACGAGAAGGTCCCCTGCGCCGGTCCGCTCGTATTCGAAGAATCCGGGCGAGAAGACCGCCACTCCACCAGACTCCCCCGGCACGGCGACGTAACGATGCGCCGGTGCGGTGCGCGGGGTCGCTTCGAGCGGGAGACCGGCATCGGAGACCGCGGCGAGCGATTGCAGACTGTGACCGAATTGCGTGCCCACGATGGCGGGACGTTGTGACCCGGTCGGGATGCGTGCCCGTAGCCGGTGATCGGTCGCCTGGTTGTCGATGTCGAGGATGCACCGTACGACCGGACTGTCCGCATGCAGCATGACCGTCATCCGCACTGCGACCCGGCCCTGCTTCCTGCCGATCCCCCTCCCACCGCTGAACCTCCAGCGCGTCTCGAGCCCGGCGACGAGGGGACCGGCGGCCACGCGCCGTACGCGGATCGGGCCGGGACTGCGCACCATCCGATCGCGCGCCACCGGCCAGAAGGTATACGTATCGCCGGCGTCTCCCTCGCTCTCGAGCCGCAGCACATCGAGCCACCGCGCGCCACTCGCGCGGTCGTACAGGAGCAGTGCCCCGGTGCGATCGAGCGTCACCACCACATGGCGGTTCACGAGCGAGCGAGCCTGTACTAGCGCGGCATCCTCGGCGCGCGCCGCCTGTGGCGCTCCGGGGGTGAGGATCGCGGTGCCGAATCCGGGGATCGGAGGCGCGCGCAAGGCGATCCGCACCCGGTCCACTTCGTCCTGATCGGGATAGTGTCGCCGAGCATCGAGCCGCTCCTGACCGGTGCGCCGGTCGAGCACCTGGAGCGGGATCGGAACGCCATCGGGTCCGTGCAGCGAGAACGGCTGGGCACCGCGACCCTCGCGCGGCGCGCGCCCGCCCGGCGGCCCGACGAGCACATCGCGCCGGAAGAAGGTGCAGTCCGCGATGACGACGCCATCGCGCGCGCGGGGAGCCGGGTTCCAGAGCACGAGGGCGGGAGACTGTGTCACCCCCTGCTCGCGCGCGCGATCGGGATCGTGCCCGACGAGATCGAATGCGGCGCCGCGGACGACCTCGTCCGCGTACGTCTGCGCATCGTCGAGTCGCACCGCCGCCTCGCGGGCCACGACGTCGCTCGTCGTCCCGCAGATCGTGTCGTGAAACTGGCACTGCAGGAGGGTGCGCCACGCCTGCGCGAGCGCCGGCCGGTAATCGCATCCCCGCTGCCGCGCGAGCGCGGCGAGGGGCTCGGCGGCGCGCGTGAGCCACAGCTCGACGAGCGACATGCGGCGCTTGAGGGGGGCCCGCGTCCCATGCACGCCCTGCAGGGACCATGTGTATCCGGGCGCGGAGCGCAGCGGACCGGTCAGGACCGGCGCTTCGCGGAATTCGCTCGCCGCGGCGGCGAAGAATTCGTCGAGCCGGGAGACCCGCACGGTGTTGGGCCGCTCGATCTCGCTCAACTGCTCCTGCAGCCGCGATACATCGAGGGGAGCGGCGTGATGGTCGGCCCCGATGAACACCGGAATCTCGCGCCCCGCAGCGCGGGCGATCAGCTGGCCACGCACCCACGCCCATGCCTCTTCGATCGAACCCGATTCGCTCGCCAGATCCACGCCGATCTCGTATCCCGACGGAGGGAGGTGCCACAGCCGCACTTCGGCGCCACTCGGGCCGCGCCAGCGAAACCGGTCACCCTGCTGACCGGGCGCACCGCCCAGTCCGCGCCATAGCACGACGGCGTCGATCCCCGTGCCGCGCGCCAGCTCGGGCAAGCACTCCGGGTGGCCGAACGCATCGGGCGAATACAGGACGCCGAGCCGTCCTCCCCACCCCGTCGCATCCATGGCGCCGATGAGCAGGTTACGCACCAACGACTCCCCGGAGGAGATCTGCTCATCGGCCAGGACGTACCAGGGACCGACCTGCAAACGCCCCGCCCGGACCAGAGCCCGGACCTCCTCCGCACGCTCGGGCCGAGCCCGGGCGTAGTCCTCGAGCAGGACGGTTTGGCCGTCGAGCAGAAAGCTCTTGAATCCCGGATCGTCACCGAGCCGCTCGAGCAGGTCGTCCAGCATGCCCACGAGCCGGGCGTGCAACGCGGCCCGCGGCAGGTGCCACTCCCGGTCCCAGTGAGTGTGGAATATCAAATGAAAGGTGAGGGGGGCCATCAGTGCGGGACCGTGGCCAGCTGCTCCACCTCCTCGGGACGCGACAGGTGCACATGGCAGACGCGCCGTTGACGCCCGAGGAGCGCCCGCACGTCTCCGATCGCCTGCGCCCGCTCGAGGCGACCGAACGTCGTCTGCATCGTGGGGATGTCGATATCGGTGACGGGGTCGGCCGTCACGACGAGGAACAGGCCCGTGTTGGGCCCCCCCTTGTGCAGCTGCCCCGTTGAATGGAGGTACCGCGGCCCGAACGCCGCGGTCGTGACGACGCCGAGCGCCTGTCCCCATGCCCGGCGCACATGCTGCAGGGCAGTGTCGAGCTCAGGCCTCGGAGGGAGATAGGCGAGTACCGCCAGGTAGTCGCCCGCCCGCGCCGCGGCTTTGAGCTCGGATGGGGTGAGCGTGCGCGGCGCATCCTCGCCCTTGCCGCCGGCAGCCAGCTCGCGGCGGGCCAGGGCTTTCGCCTCTTCGACGTCCGGCTGGTCGAAGGGGTTCACGCCGATCCGGTCGCACAGCTCCCAAGTGGCGTATTCCCAGCGCAGGAACTCCTTCCCCAGGTCGAGCGGATCGGACGAGAACTCGCTCACCGTCTGGAGATCGAGCCCGGCCCTCCCGGGATCGCCCACCACCGGCACGATGCCCCGGCCATTCTTGCCCGAGCTCTCCGCGATCAGCTGCTCGATCCAGGCGGCGAGACTCACCACCGGCTCCGGCGGACGCAGCGCGAGCTTGTCGATGCCGGTCGCTGCCGCCGAGGCGATCGCTGCTCCCAGCGCGCGCGCCGCCGGCAGATCGGCGGTGCGGGCGCGCTCGAGCAGCGTGGCGCCGTCTATTCCAGCGAGGGCCGCGGGAAGCATCCCGACGACGGTCAACGCCGCGTAGCGTCCTCCGACATCCGCAGGATGCGCAAATACCTCGCGAAACTTCCGGTCACGCGCGAGCTGTTCCAGCGGGGAGCCAGGATCGGTGACGGCGGCGAATTGGTCCGGCCGAGCCCGCGCGGAGAAGTAGCGATAGGCGGCGAGCGTCTCGACGGTCGAGCCCGACTTGCTGACAATCAGAAAGAGTGTGCGATCGATCGGATGGCGGCGCTCGGCGTCGAGCACGGCGGCGGGGTCGGTACTGTCCAGCACATCCAGATTCTGTCGCATGAAGCTCCGGGCGAGGACCGCGGGGGCGAGCCCCGAGCCGCCCATGCCGCAGACGAGGACGCGATCGAGCCCGTCGCGGCGCGCGGCGGCGGCAAAATGGGTCCACGCCGGCCAGAGATCGAGCGACGCCGGAACGGTCCGGGTCCAGCCAAGTCGGTCTTCCATATGGCCCGCTAAGCTAACGCTTACTACCTTTGCCCCCAACGTGATCTCGGGCCCGCGGCTCACTCGCTCGTTCCTCACGACAGCCGTCGCGCTGCTCGCCGTGCTGATGCTGGGCTACCTGGTGCACCCGCTGCGGGGGGCGGTGCTCGAGGCGACCGGATGGACGCTGACCGCCGCCTTCCGCACGGCCGGCATCTGGCTGGCGTGGCGCGCCACGCTCGACGCACAGTGGAAACGGGCCTGGGGATGGCTCGCCATCGCGAGTGCGATCGACCTCGCGGCCCAGCTCTATGCCGACGCCGTGCTCCGGCAGGGTGGCCGGCTGACTGCCACTTCGCTGGCGGACGTCGGGTATCTCGCGGTGTATCCCTTCCTGTTTCTCGCGGCGTGGGACTTCCTGGCGACGCCGGAGCGGCGCCGCCCGACCGTAGAAATCCTGTTCGACTCGACCTTGCTCACGCTCACGGTGGTCGCCTGGGCGTACGAGCTGTTCGTCGAGCCGATCCTGTCGGCGACGGGCAACGTCTCGGTGCTCGCCAGTGTGGCCTATGCCACCGGAGGAACGGCGCTCCTCTGGCTGATTGGCATGCTGCTGCTGCAACCCAGCTCGCTCCCGGTCGGCGGCTACCGCCTGGTGATCGGCGGTCTCGTGCTGTACGGCGTGTCGGACATCCTGCTGGGGATCATCGCCCTTCCTCACGCGAAGCAGCCCGGGGTCCTGCTCGATTTCGGGTGGAACGTCGCCAACCTCGTGCTCGGCCTGGCTGGGGCGCTAGCCGCTGCCCGGCCGGTCGCGACGCGACCCACCACGACTCCGGCCACGACCATTCTACCGCGCCTGCTCGCCGTCCTCGCGGGGTTCGCGGGCCTGCTCGCACTGTTCGTCCGCAATCTTCTCACCGGCGAGCGCGGGCTCGAAGACGTCTTGCTGCCGCTCGCCGGCGGCGTCGTGATCACCGCGCGGGTGGCCTATTCGCTGCTCGCCGATCGCCGCTACGAGACGGCGCTGGAGCGCGAGGTGGAGCGCCAGACCCATACGCTGATGGGCTCGCTGACCGCCGCCGCGTCTGCCGAGCGCAACCTGCGCCAGATCGTCGAGGCCTCGCCCGACCCTATCGTGCTGGTGAACCGGGACGGCCGCGTGCTCGAGTTCGCTCCCACCGGCGGCTCGGCGCAGAGCTCGCGCACGGTATTCGACAGCGTCGACCCCGAAGCGACGGGACTCCTGCGCCAGCACCTCGACGCGGCGTTCTCGGGCGAGGTGCGGCGCTTCGAGATCCCGCAGCGCCACTCCGACGGTGGGCGCAACGTCAGCTCGGTCGTTTACGCCCCGATCCGCGAGCACGGCGAGATCACCAAGGTACTGGCCATCTCCCGCGACGTGACCGAGCTGCGCCGCGCGCAGAGCCAGCTGCAGCAAGCCGACAAGCTCGCGGCGATGGGCCAGCTGGTGAGCGGCGTCGCGCACGAGATCAACAACCCCGCCGCGATCATCTCCGGCTTCGCGCAGACACTGATGCTGGACGACTTGCGTCCCGATCAGCGGGAAATCGTCGAGATGGTGCGGGACGAAGCGATGCGTATCGGCCAGATCACCACCAACCTCCTGGCCTTTGCGCGTATGAGCGGCCCCGAGCGCTCACTCGTGGACGTGAATGAGCTGGTGCGTCGGACCTACGCGTTGCGCGCCTACCACCTCAATACGCTGAACGTCAACGTGCAGATCGATCTCGATCCCGGCGATCCGCGCGTGTGGGCGAACGTGTCGGAGCTGCAGCAGATGCTCCTGAACTTCCTGATCAACGCCGAGCAGGCGCTCGAGGCGCATCAGGGGATGCGGAGCATCACCCTGCGCACGCGCGCCGACGCGAGCGAGGTCAGCATCGAGTGTCGTGATTCGGGGCCGGGCATCCCGGCGGACATCAAGAGCCGCATCTTCGACCCGTTCTTCACCACCAAACCCGAAGGGGTCGGCACGGGACTCGGGTTGTCGATCTGTTACGGGATCGTGCGCAGCCACGGCGGGCGCATCTGGGTCGACTCGGAGCCAGGAAACGGAGCCGCCTTCCACGTGGTGTTGCCGCTCGACCTCCGCACGATGCCACGCCCCAGTGCCGCGCCGGCGGTGGGCGTCGCGGCGACGGAACCGCTGAGCGTGCTGGTGGTCGACGACGAACCGGGGATCCGCCAAGCGACGGCACGGTTCCTCAATCGCAGCGGGATGCAGGTGCGGGCGGTGAGCGACGGCGCGGAAGCGCTGCGCGCGCTGCGGGGGCAGGCGTTCGACGTCATCCTGTGCGACGTCCGGATGCCCGGCATGAACGGCCGTGACTTCCTGATCCGGCTGCGCGAGCACGCCCCGATGCTCGTCTCGACCCTGATCTTCGCGACCGGCGACACCCTCGACGCCGACACCGCGGCGCTACTCGCCGACGCCGGGGCGCCGTCGCTCGTGAAGCCCTTCGATTTCGACGCGCTGGAGCGGCTGGTCCGCGACGTTGCCGCAAAGGCAGAGCATCGAGCTGACTCTTACTGAATCCCGAGCTTCTGCTTGAGCTCCGGCGGCAGGAGCGGCACCGCATGCCGGATCGGCACCGACAGCGCAAACCCCGGTGCCTGCGGCAAGCCTGCCCGATGGATGGAAATCACTTCTCCGTTGGCGTTGAAGACCGGGCTCCCCGACGACCCACCGACGGTCATGCCGTCGAACTGGATGACGTCGTCGGTGACGCGCGAGATGATCCCCGCTGTCATCGACGTCCGGACCACCGTGGAGCGGTAGCGCGCGAATCCCGCGCCGGCGGGATACCCGATCAACGCCGCCGGCTCGCCCTGTCGGACTTTCGTCCCACCCCAGTCGATGGCCGTGAGATAGGGTCCCTGATACCCTCGAATCTTGATCAGGGCGATGTCGCGGTCCTGCGAGGTGATGACGACATCGGCGTACCGGGAGGCGGACTGGTCTGCCATGGTCACCCACGTCGTGTCCGGTTTCGGATATCCGCTGTCGGTCACCACATGCCAATTCGTGAGCATGTATCCGTCCGCCGAGATCACGAATCCAGACCCGTTGTAGTAGTTCTTCCCGAAGCTCGTGGTGATCAACCCGACCGCCCCCTGATTCTGCTGCGCGATCGTGGCGAAGTCGGTGCCGCGCACCGCGCGCATCCGCGCGTCGAGGCTCGCGGTCTGGGCCTCGGCGACGCTCACCTGCTTCCGCAGGCTGTCGATCGCGCTCGATGACGGCGCGCTCTTCTGCGCCTCGGTGAGCTGGTCCCGCAGGCGCTGCAGCTCGCGCTCCGAGGCCTGACGCTGCGTCTCTCCCGCCGCGAGCTGCTGCCCCAGGGCGCTCTGGGCACGGGACAGCGCCTCGCTCAATTCATTGGTGCGCGCCTGGGCCGATTCGAGCTGCACGCGCAGGCTGTCCACCGTCGACGCCGGAGCGGCCTGCGACCGGGCCGAGTCGAGCGCCTGGCGCAACCGTTCGGCCTCGGCGCGGGAGGAGTCCTCCGCGCTGCGCCGGGCCACCTCCGTTTGGGCGACCTGTTGGGAGAGCAGCCGGTAGACGCCGAACACGCCGGCGCCGAGCACGAGGACGAGCACGATGACCGTCGCCGTGATCCAGCGAAACTTGCGGCGCGAATCCTTCCCCACCTCGGCCGCCACCGCCTTGAGAAACGCCGTCGAGCCTCGGCCGCCGCGGCGCCGTTCCTCGCGCGCCTGCTCGAGCGCCGAATTGATCAATCCCATCACCGTCTTCTGCCCCATCGCTTCCGCAGGCGCGGGCGGCCGCACCGCCGCCTTCATCGGGCCGGTCCCGATTCCCTCCACCACGAGCACCGGCCCGCCGGGTCCGAGCGTGATGCGGTCGCCGAGCCGTACGGGCATCGGATCCTGGATGCGGTCGCCGTTCAGAAACGTTCCGTTCTTGCTCCCGACGTCGCGCAGCGACAGTCCCCCGGACGGACCGACGCTCAGTTCGGCGTGAACCCGGGAGACGATGCCTTCGCCGCCCTCGACCGGACGAACCTCGCACTCCTTCCCCCGCCCCAACCGGATGCGCGTTCCCTTGGCCTCGAACCGCTTGCCGGTGGCGGTCGCGATCAGGGTGATCCCGTAGGGGCGGGCTTCGGGAGGCCGCGGCGATGGCGCGGAGGACAGATCGTACGCGGGATGTTCGGCGAGGGTGGCCCCGACGATCTCGCTCGTGGCGACGACGGCGAGCCGCGGGCCCGTTTCACCGAGGCGGATCTCGTCCCCCGCTGCGAGGTTCGACTGGTCCTGCACCCGCTGCCCGTTCAGGTAACTCCCGTTGCGGCTCCCGAGGTCGACCAGCACCCAGCCGCCATCCTGATGACGGAGCTCGGCGTGACGGGTGGAAACGACGCGGGCATCGTCCCCCGAGAACGCCACGGTCGAGGCGGGATCGCGCCCCAGACTCGCGACCGGGTCGCGCACCTCGAGAATCTTCCCGCTGGTGAGCAGCTGAAGCTTCAGATAAGGCATCGCTACGACGTCATCCGAGGAACGACGGACCTTCAGGACAAGTGGTCTTCGGGCGGCTCTTCCCGGCGATCTCCCGGCACCCGGCGCGGATCGTCACGCCGATCGACGCCCGAGCGACGGTCGAAGCCGTTGCGGTGATCCACGGCCACCTCCATCACAGTCCTGCGTCGCTCTGTTCGCCCGCGCCGATCGACACCGGACCGACGATCCATGAGGGTACGCCGTTCCGTGGTGCGCCGCCGCTCACGGGCCTGCCGGACCGAGGTTGGCACGTCGCCAAACCTACACCGCCCGCCCGACCTGGCTAGTGCCGTTTCCGACCGCATCCCCCAGCCTGTGTGTGCATGACGGATCCACCAGAACGGCACTCGTCCGCTGTCTTATCTTGCGCGCAGTGGACAATCTGGCCCACACCCTCGTCGGCGCCGCCATCGGGCGTGCCGCCGGCCGGGACAAGATCCCCGCGGCCGGGTGGATCGGTGCCGTCGTGGCCAACGCACCGGACTGGACCGAGCTGCTGATCGGGCTTCGTTCGGATCGCGCCGACGGCGGCTATTACACGTCGCATCGCGGCATCACGCATTCGTTCTTCGGGGCCGCGGTCGAGACGGTGGCGATCACGCTCGCCATGTGGGGAATCTTCGCGCTGGTCCGTCGCCGCGCGCCGCAGCGCACGATCGACCCGGCCACCCTGTTCCTGCTCGTCTTCCTCGCCATCGCCAGCCACCTCTACATGGACTGGCAGGGCTCGTACGGGCTGCGGCCGTTTCTTCCGTGGAGTGGGCGCTGGTACTACGGTGACTGGGTCGCGATCGTCGATCCGGTCTACTGGCTCGTTCCACTCGCCGCCCTCGCCTGGGGTGCGAAGCGTCACTGGCGCGACCTGACGCCGTTCGTGCTGATGGCCGGGATCATCCTCTGGCTGGTCCTCACCCATGCCGGCGTGGCCGCGTGGCTACGTTGCACCTGCGTCGTCCTGGCCGGAATCGGCGCGGTCGGATGGATCAAGCATTGGTTCGGGTGGGGCCGGCGCGGGCTCGTTGCGGCACTGGCGCTCACCGTGCTGGCGCTTTATACCGTCGCGCAGGCGGTGGCGAGTGTGCCGGCGAAGGCCGCGGCGCGCCAGGCGGCCGTGCAGCGCTTCGGCGCGGACGCGCAGTCGGCCTCACTCACCGATGTCGGGCATCCGTTCACCTGGACGACGATCGTCGCCTCGCGGGACACCGTCGCGGGCACGACGTGGGCGATCCCGCGTCATCTCGCCGATCCCGCCGTCCGCGAGGCGCTGCGCATCTCACCGCCCGCCCGCTCGCTCGCAGGGTTTGCGCGGTTTCTCGCGGCCGAGGTCGATTCCGGCCCGCACGGCACGATCGTCACGCTGCGCGACATTCGCTTCGCCCGCCCGCCGTCCTTCGGGTGGGCGGTCGTGACCGTCCCGTTACCGACGACGCCTGAACCGCCCGGCGCGCGCTAGATTCATCCCCGCGTGACTCTCGAGACCCCGTCCGCCGATCTGCTCGCCGGTATCACGACGGCCCTCGAGCCCGACTTCCGGCTCGACCATCTCGTTGCCATTTCACCGGAGCGCGCGATGTACCGCGCATGGGACCGCCGCCTGAAGCGCAGCGTCGCGGTGCGGGTCCATCTCATTCCCGAGTCGCCCGGGCGGGCGTGGTTCCTGCGCGAGAATGAGACGCTCGCGGCGTTGAATCACCCCGCGGTGCGGCACGTCTACCATGCGGGTGAGGTAGGACCCTTCGCCTACCGCACGACGAACTGGATCGACGGCGAGAGCCTCGCCGAGGCGATGCGCCGTGGACCGCGGCCGATCCCCAGCGTCATGTCGCTGGTGCGCGACCTGCTGGGCACCCTCGAGCACGCCCACGCACGCGGGATCATCATCCGCCGCATCGTCCCGACGACGCTGCTGCTCGAAATCTCGGGACGGGGCGTGATCACCGATCTGCGCTATTCCAACTGGTGCCTGAATCACGTTCCCCCGGAGGACGAGGCGCAGCGGACGCCGTTCGTCGCGCCCGAAGTGCGCAAAGGAGAACCGGGAGAGCCGGCGACCGACGTGTACGCCGTCGCCGCCATCGTCTACTATGCCCTCACGGGGACCGAGCCGGCGGCGGAGTCCCCGGTCCCACCGCGATCGCTGCGCCCGGCGATCCCGCAGGCCGTCGAGCGGGTGATCATGCGCGGCCTGCGGCGCGAGCCGCGGGAGCGCTACTTCACGGCGACCGAGATGCTCGAGGACTTCGTCAGCGACGCCGGCATGTTCCACGAACCGGCCGTCGCCCCGGCGACGATGGAGAAGGACTTCGAGCGCCGGCTGCGGCGCGCCCTGGGCGACGACTACGAGCTGTTGAACGAGATCGGGTCGGGGGGATTCGGCCGGGTCTATCGGGCGCGGGACCTGGGGCTGGAGCGTGAAGTCGCGATCAAGGTCTTGCATCCGCAGCTCACCGCGGACCCGGGGGTGATGGAGCGGTTTCGTCGCGAGGCGCAGCTCGCCGCGCGGCTGCGCCACCCCAACATCGTGAGCGTGTACGACATTCAGAGCCGCGCCGGGCTGCAGTGGTACGTCATGGAGCTCGTACCGGGGGCGAACGTCGCGCAGCTCGTGAATCGGGAAGGACCGTTTCCAACCCAGAAGACCGAGCGCATGCTGTTCGAGGCTCTGTCGGCGCTCGAGCACGCTCACAGCCTGGGCCTCGTGCACCGCGATATCAAGCCGGAGAACATGCTGATCGAGCCGGACGGCCGGCTGCGGATCACCGATTTCGGCCTGGCGCTGGCGCTGCGCGGTGAGCGGTTCGCGGGGGCGACTTCGCGCAGCGGCACGCCGCAATTCGCCGCCCCGGAGCAGCTGCTCGGCGAGCGCGTCGAGCAGCGCGCCGACCTGTACTCGCTCGGTGCGGTCGCCTACTTCACGCTGCTCGGCCGGCCGCCCTTCGAGGGGTTGACCCCCGAGGCGATTCTCGCGAAGCAGACCGTGGACGCCCTGCCTTCATTGCGGGAGTCGCGCCCCGACGTGTCGCGCGAGCTCGAGGATGTGCTGCGGCACACGGTGGTGTGCGACCCGTCGCAGCGCTACCCGACCGCGGCCGCGCTACGACAGGCGCTGGAGCATGCGACCGGAGGGATCGTAAAGCGGGTCTTGGGGTGGCTCAGGGTCTGAGCAGAACGTCCCTGGCGTGAAATCCAAGGTAGTATTGTAGGGCGTCTCTCACGCTGGGAGGTCACCACAATGCGACTCACCATGGTCGGCTGCCTCGCGCTCACGCTCGCCGGTTGCGGCGGTCTGTCGATGACGTCCGCGACGGGGAACGGTGGCGGGACTGGCTCGGGTCCTACCGCGTCGGTCACCATCCAGGACTACGCGTTCACCCCCTCCACCATCACGATCCAGACGGGCACGACCATCAACTGGGTGAACAACGGGCCCTCTTCTCACAGCGTGACGAGTGATACGACGGGCCAGTTCGACAGTGGCGCGCTGGCGGCGCCCATGGGCAACGGCTACGGCGGGATGACGAGCGGCGGGCTGTTCCAGATGAAGTTCACGACGCCGGGCACCTACAAGTATCACTGCATGTTCCACGCGTCGATGCACGGGACGATCACGGTACAGTAATTACCGCCAGCGGAAGACCTTCACCGCCACGCCGAAGCTCACGAGCCCCCAGACGCAGACGATCGCGATCGAGGGGCTCACGCGCGTCAGCGCCGCGCCGTCGATCATCACCGCGCGTAGCGCGTCGTTCAACGCCGTCAGCGGCAGCGCCCTGACGAACGGCTGCATGGCGTCGGGAAACCGGGCATACGAGAAGAATGTCCCCGACAGAATCCACATCGGCAGCATCACGAGGTTCATGAGCCCCGAGACTGCCTCCACCGTCCTTGCCCGGCTCGCGACAAGCAGCCCCAATCCCGAGAACGAGAACGCGCCGAGCAGCACGACGGTCGTGAGACCCGCCAGCGTGCCATGGACGCCGACGCGGAACACCCACCACCCGAACCCGATCAGCGCGCCGACCTCGACGACGAGGAACACGAGGCGCGACAGAACGTAGCTGAGGAGGTATTCGCTCTTCTTCATCGGTGTCGCGAGAAACCGCTTCAGCAGGCCCTTGGTCCTCGCCTGCACGACCGAAAACCCCACGCCCCACAGGCCGCTGCCCATCAGATTCATCCCGAGGAGCCCGGGAATCAGGAAGTCGATGTAGCGCGACCCCTGCTCGACCACGCGATCGTCGCGTACCACCACCGGATCGGCCCGCCCCCGGGCACGCTGCAGCGCCTCATCGACCTCGAGTCGAGCGAGGCGACTCTCCGTGCGGGTCGAATCGTAGCGATAGGTGAGCGGCTCACCCGGAACGACGAGCAGGGCGATCCGCCCCGTGCGCAGCTCGGCCCGCGCCTCGGGGCTGTCGAGCACAGCGGCCGAAAGGCCCGGAGCGGAATCGAGCACACGCGCGGCGACGCTGTCCCCAGGCCCGCGCTCCACACCCACCCGTAGCTCGCCCGGTCCGCGATTCTTGAACGCGATGCCCAGGGCGAAGGCGAGGACGATCGGGAAGCCGAACACCCAGAAGATCGCCTCGGGCTCCCGGTAGAATCCGCGCACCCAGGCGAGTGTCAGCTGGACGAGCGAGCGCTCAGTCATCGCGGATGTGGCGCCCGGTGAGGGACACAAATACGTCCTCCAGCGACGCGTGATGCGTCGTGAGCGAAGCGAGGTGGTGTCCGCGCCGCTCGAGCAGACCCATCACGGCAGGCAGGGCCTGATGCAGCTCGGTGACGGTGAGGGAGAAGAGCCCGTCTTGCTGTCGCAGGGCCTGGACCCCGGTCAGGGCGCCGAGATCGGCATCGAGGCCCTCTCCGGGCTCAGCCAGCGTGAACTCGACGACGTGCTCCGCGCCGAGGCTCGCGATCAGCTCACGCGGGGAGCCGAGCGCGATCACCTTGCCATGATCGAGAATCGCGACCCGGTCGCACAACCGCTCCGCCTCTTCCATGTAATGGGTGGTGAGCAACACCGTGTTGCCGCGCGCGCGGAACGTCTCGATCACGTCCCACAACTGCCGGCGCGACTGTGGATCGAGGCCCGTCGTCGGCTCGTCGAGGAACAGGAGCTCGGGTCGGTTGACCAGCGCGCAGGCGACGGCGAGCCGCTGCTTCTGCCCACCCGACAACTTGCTGTACCACGCCCGGCGCTTCTCGCCCAGCTCCACCAGCGCCATGACGTCTTCGACGTCTTGGGCCTGCCGGTAGAAGCTCGCGAACAAGCGGATCGTTTCTTCGACAGAGAGCTTTTCGGGAAGCTTCGTTTCCTGCAGCTGGATGCCGAGCCGCTCGCGCAACCGCCGATCCGATGCGCCCCCGGTCCACCGCTCCCCCAGCACCTCGACGGCCCCCGCATCGGCGGGCGTCAGGCCCTCGAGGATTTCGACGGTCGTCGTCTTCCCCGCCCCGTTCGGACCGAGCAACCCGAAGCACTCGCCCGCCTGGACTACGAGGTCGAGCCCGGCGACCGCAGTGAGCTCGCCATAGCGCTTCACGAGGCCGGCGCAGCGCACCGCCGGAGGCCGCGCTGCCGCCGTCACGTAGAGTCCCGCTTATCCTCGATGGGGGTCTGGGCCTGCACGAGGGCCCGGTCGAGTTGGAACGCCAGGCTCGCCACGCCATCCTTCAACCCGCGAATCTTCATCAAGAGGCCGGTCGAGCGGTTCGCCATCGTGGCGAGGCCGCCCGCGACGTCCGCGACTGTTCCGATGTTCGCCCCGATGGCGCGCTGGCGCATCCGGGAGAGCTCGCGCGCGATCCGGGCGCACATCTCCTGGAGGACCTGGGGACGCGCCGCACGATTCGCTTCCAGCTCCCCCACCAGCTTCTTGACCAGGTCCACGGTCTTCAGAAACCCGGTGATCTGGTCGATACGCTGCAGCTGAATCGGGGTCAGCTTCGCTTCGGCCATGGGAAAAGAAGATATTGCGTATCCCGGGCCGTGTAGTAGGATTGAGTGGGTGGTGTGGGGGTTGAGGCACGTGTACGTGGTGACGCGGCGTCCGTCCCTTTACTGGCGCGCACCAAGTATAGTGCCGCACCCCCACACTCTTTTTCGTCGGCCCTTCCTGCGCGATCTACTCCGTCCCCTGATCCAGCCCCGTTCCAGCGGCCGCACGTCGCACGTCAGGACGTCACCGCGTGTCGATGGCCTCGGAGAGCACGCGGCCGTCGACGACCGACAACGGCGACAGCCCGAGGATGCGTGCCAGCGTGGGGGCGATGTCCACCGTATTGACGCGATCGCCGTAGATGCCGGTGCGCAGCCCGGCGCCCCACAAGATGAGGGGAACGTGCGCATCGATATCCGTCGGCTGCCCGTGCTCGGCGATCTGGAGCCCGCCCCCGTACGCCCACGCATTCCAGTCAGCCAGCGTCACCACCAGCGCTATCCCTGCGTCGGGCGCAATCTCGTGGCGCCAGCGCCGGGCGATCGGGTCCTCGGTGGTGTCGGCGGCGGCAATGGCGGCGGGTGTATCCACGCGCGCGACGCCCGATACGGCCCGGATGCGGCGCGCGACCTGATCGATGATGCTGTCGGGTCGGAACCCCATGGCGGCGAGACGGCCATTGTCACGCAAGAACAGGAGGCCCGTGTCGAACTCGAACCAGTCGCGTGGCGCCGTCGAGCCGGTCTCGTGATCGAGCAGCTGGTTCACCGCCGTCACGAGGGTATCGATGCTCACAAACTGGGCCTGCGCGTGCCCATGCAGACGAGAGAAATCCGGATACGACGTCACGCCGTGATCGGAGGTGAGCACGATGAGCAGCTTGTCCCGGCCGTAGCGGTCGAACAACCGGTCGAGAAACCACCCGAGATAGCGATCGAGCCGCAGGACTTGATCATGGATCTCGCGAGAATCGGGACCGTAGGCATGTCCGATGGCATCGGTCGTGGACAGACTCACGGCGAGCAGGTCGGTCACACTGCCGCGACCGAGCCGCATCGCCTCGGCTCCCGCGAGGGCGAACGCGAGAGTGAGCGAATCCATCGACGACATGGCGGGATACAACAGGGCCGCCCGTCCGCTGTCGGTGGGCAGGTGATGCGGAAAGGTGACGTCGTGACCGAAGTTCTCCCACGGTTCGCTGTCGGGCTCGGCGTAGGCCGTGTCGGGCAGTAGCAGGCGGTACTCGTGCCCGGCCGCTTTGAACGGGATGGCCAATGCGTCGAAGGCACGTACCCAGGTGGGGAGCGTGTCGCGATAGTACGTACTGGTCGTGAAGATGCCGGACTGATACCAGTACACGTCCTGTCGCGCCGTGCCGATCGGGAGGATCGCGCCGCGGTCCTTGCGTGACACCGAGAGCGCCCGGCTCGCGGGCTCGGCGGCGTGCAGCCAATCGAACAGCGCCGTACCGTGGAACCGCCACGGCGACGCGCCGGGATCGCCGGTTACGAGGAGCTTGGTAGTGGTGTCGGTCACACCGAGTGGGTTGGTGAGAATCCCGGTATGGGCCGGCCACCGGCCCGACAGGATGGTCGAATGCCCGGGAGCGGTCTCAGTGACCCCGTGATCCTCGAATGCATTGGTGAACACGGCGCCGGACTGCAGCAAGCGGAAACCGCCTGTGAGCTGGCCGCGCCAGCGGGTCAGATAATCGGCGCGCATCTGATCCACCGTGATTACGACGACGAGTTTGGGCTTCACGGGATCGGGATCGCCCCGGTGACCGGGGAGACCGGCGCAGAGAGACAGAACGGCGGCGATGATGGTCATGCTGGAAAGCTAAGGCGAAGCCGCAGCTTCGGGGACGGGGGTACCGTGCCGCACACGCCACGAGAGCCCGAGCACGACGGCGACGATCAGGGCGGCGATCCAGAACGGGACGCCGTGTCCGAACACCTGGTACACCACCGTCGCCCCGATCGGCCCGATGATGCTCATGATCCCGCGAAACGTCTGTTGTACCCCCATCGTGAGCCCCAGCTCGTGCTGCTCCGTCCGCTGGCTCACGAGCGATGAGGTGGCGGGGAAGAGAAACGCGGTGCCGCCGGGAACCAGCAACAGGCATAGTACGAATACCGGAAACACCTTCGGGAGCGGCAGCAGTAACAGCCCCACGACAAGCAGGAAGGCGCCGACCCGCAGCGTGCGCACCTCGCCGATCGCGGCATTGAGCCAGCCGACCGGCCCCACCCGCAGCACGAAGCCGACCACACTGAACACGGTATAGACGAAGCCGACGTTCTTCTCCGTGAATCCGAAGGTGTCGATCAGGTAGAGCGACATCACCCCGATCACCACGTTGAGCGCCAGCATGCCGACGGCGTAGATCCAGATCATCTCCGACACCGGACGACCGGGATGGCGCACCACTTCCCACAACGCGTTCGCGATCGGTCGCTCGCGCGGCGCCACGAAGCCGCCATTCGCGGTCGCGACCTCGGGCCGCGGCACGCGCGACTCGGGTAGCCAGCGCCAGGCGAAGACGATGTTCACGAGGCAGAGACCCGCCGCGACGAGCCCCGGTGCGGCCGGGCCCAGGTTGGCGGCCAGGGAGCCGAGGACCGCTCCGATGCTCACGCCCGCGCTGGTCGCCGCCGACAGCCATCCCAGCGCCTTGGCGCGCTCACTCGGCTCCATGGTGTCCGCGACATACGCCTGCGCCACACCGGTCGTCCCCCCCCCGAGCCCCTGTACTGTGCGACACACGAACAGCAACCAGAGGCTGCGGGCGAATCCGAAGACGAGATAGGCGAAAAACGCCCCGGACAACCCCGCGAGCAACGCGGGCCGCCGGCCATACCGGTCGGAGACCCGACCCCAGATCGGTGAGGACAGGAGCTGCGCGATTGCGAACGCCGAGAACAGCACCCCGATGACCCAATCGGGAGCCCCGAAACGGCGGGCGTACGGCGCGAGCAGCGGGGCGATGATCATCAAGCCGATCATGTCCACGAAGCAGACGGCGATCAGCAGCCACAGCCGCTTCATCGTCTCGCTCCGATGCCGAGCACCAGCGCGCTGGCGACCATCAACACGACGCCGAATGCCGCCGCGACCCCGATCTCGTTCACCCGCAGCGCGGCGTTGATCTCCATCGAGATCGGCCGGTTGCGATACGTGTACAGGAGGATCGACGTCACGAAGTCGCCCAACGCACCGACAAATGCGAGGCTCGCCCCGGCCGCGAGCGCGGGCTTGAGCTGCGGTAACGTCACGCGGCGCAGCGTGCGCCACGGCCCCGCTCCGAGACTCGCCGCGGCCTCCTCGAGCGTCGGGTCGAGCTGGCGAAACCCCGCGAGAATCGCGCGACCCGTCACCGGCAATCCGCGCACCAGGTAGGCGAGCGGCAGGATCAGGACACTCCCCACGAGAATCCAGCGCAGGGCGAGCGGAGCGGACACGCTGAACGCCGTCGCCAGCGCGACGGCGAAGACCGTTCCGGGAAGCGCCCACGGGATGGCGAGCATCCCCTCGATCCAGCCACGCAGCCGGACGCGGCGGCGCACGACCAGCCACCCGGAGGCGAGCGCCACCGCAACGGCCCCGGTCGTGCTGGCGAGCGCCATCCAGAAGGAGTTGAGGAGCGGCTCCAATCGTTCCGGCTCGGAGAACAGGCGACGATAGTTGTCGAGCGCGAGGACGGGAGGCAAGGTCTGCGTGGTCCAGGTCGCGTAGGGAACGAGAGAGACGAGGATCAGCGTGAGGTGAGGCAGGAGCAGCGAGACGGCGAGCCCCCACCCGGCGAGCGTCGCCGCCACGCGTACCAGGGGCCGGCGCAGCATCCGGCGGCGCGGCGCAGTCCCCTTCCCGAGACCAACGAGGATCGCCTCGCCCTCCGTGCGCCGCAACAGCACGAGGCCCAGCAGCGCGACGAGCGCGAGCGCCATCGTTTCGACGGTCGCCAGCCCCAGCTCCCCATTCTGCTTCGAGGCGAAGATCTGCGTCGTCATGACGCGAAAGCCGCCCCCGAACACGTACGGCGCGCTGAACGAGCCAAGCGAGGTCATGAAGGTCAGCAACGCCGCGCCGGCGAGCGACGGGCGGAGCAGCGGCAGCACCACGCGCCCGAGCGTGCGCAGCCGGCCGGCCCCGAGCGCCTGGGCCGCCTCAAGCATCGCGGCATCGAGCCGGGCAAGCCCCGCGCGGGCGAAAAGATAGAAATAGACGTACATCGAATAGGCGTGGACGAGGAGAATCGCTCCCGCCCCCTGAAGCCGCCACGGCGACTGTGACAGCCCGAGGAGCGATTGCAGGAACCGCGCGACGAACCCCGACTCCCCATAGAGAAACAGAAAGGCGATGACCCCGACGAACGGCGGCAGCACGGCCGGGAGCGCGATCAGCGCGCCCAGAAGCTTCCGCCCCGGAAACTCGAACCACTCGAACAGGAAAGCCAGCGGCACGCCGACGAGTGCGGCCAGGGCCACGCTCGCCAGTGAAATCCAGACGCTGGCCCACAGCGCGCTCCATTCGCCCGCGCGGGTCGCGAAGCTCCGCAGCGCATCGCCGTGCAACCCGTCGAGAACGAGCAGCACGATCGGATAGAGGACGAGCCACGTCAGGAGCACGGCCAGGACGAGCGCCGCCGCGCCACCGCGCGGGCGCCGCGTCATCTCACCGGCTCGGAGAAACGCAGCGTCCGGCCGGCGCCGACGGACACGTGGTCCCCGACCCGCGCCGCGTCAGGGGCCGCCTCGATCTCGAGCCGCTCGCCGCTCTCGATCGCAACCGTGAAGAACGCCGTGGACCCCGTGTACCGCCGCTCCGCGACGATCCCCTTCAGTCCATTGGCGCCGAAGCGCAGTTGCTCGGGACGGACGAGCACGACCTGCGCTGCCGCCGCTCCCAGCGCGCGCGCGGCCGCTCCACGCAACACATTCGCACGCCCCACGAACATCCCCACGAAGAGACTCGCGGGTCGTTCATAGAGATCCTCCGGCGTGCCGACCTGCTCGAGCCGGCCCGCCTGCAGCACCGCGATCCGGTCTCCCAGATCGAACGCCTCTTCCTGCTCGTGCGTCACGAACACGGCGGTGATGCCGATCCGCTTCACGAGCTGCCTCAGCTCGCGCCGGGTCCGCTCGCGCAGCGAGGGATCGAGGTTGGACAGAGGCTCATCGAGCGCCAGCACCCGTGGCGCGGGAGCGAGCGCCCGCGCCAGCGCCACCCGCTGCTGCTGGCCCCCCGAGAGCTCGTGGACCTTGCGCCGCTCGAATCCCGCCAGATCGACGAGCGCGAGAGCGTCCCGCACTTTGCCGTCGACCGTGGCCCGCTCTCCACTTCCCGCGAGACCGAACGCCACGTTCTCGCCGACGTCCAGGTGGGGGAACAACGCGTAGTGCTGGAACACCATCCCGACGCGGCGTCGCGCCGGCGGGACCGCCGTCACGTTTTCGCCTTCGATCGCGACCCGCCCGGCGTCGGGGCGCTCGAACCCGGCGAGCATCCGCAGCAACGTCGTCTTCCCGCTCCCCGAAGGCCCGAGCAGAGCCAGGATCTCACCGCGCGCGATGTCGAGCGAAACGGGACCGATCGTGACGGTGTCGCTGAACTGGACGCGGAGCTGATCGAGGGTGAGGAAGTCAGCGGCCACCCTTCCCCCGCACCTGACTATCCCAGTAGGTCATCCATGACGGGCCCCGGCGGGCAAGCAGGTCCCAATCCATGTCCGCCTCGACCATGTGGGCCCGCACGTCGCGCGCCCAGGCGGGCAACGAATCGACGGGCAGATCGCTGCGGGCGGGAAGGCGATAGACCTCCCGGGCCGTCAGCAACTGGACCTCCGCCGTCCCCACCCATGCGACGAAGGCGCGCGCCGCGGCTTCGTGCGGGGCGTTGCGGATCACGCCGATCCCGTCTTCGATCACGGGCGTCCCGCTGCGGGGGAACACATAGCCGAGCGGCAACCCCTCGCGCGTGCTGAGCTGGATATCAGGGAGATCCCAAATCGTGACCAACCCTTCCTGGCGCACGATCTTCTGGTCGAGCAGCGGCCCGTTCAGGACGTATTCCTTGGTTTGCGCGTCGAGCCGGCGCAGCCACGCGAATCCCGCGCCGGTATCGCCGGTCTGCTTCAGGCTGCGCTCGATGATCATCCCCCACACGGCGCGCATCGTGCCCGAAGCGATCGGATCGCGGATCAGGATCTTGCCGCGCCATTTCGGATCGAGCAGCGCGTCCCAATCCTGCGGTGCGTCGTTCGGCTTCACCGCTTGCGCGGCATAGACGATCACCGCCGGCGTCTGGTAGCACGAGAAATAGAAATCCCCCGACCCTCGCCCATGCGGCGGAATGGCGTCCGCCCAGGCGGGCCGGAACGCTTCCAGCAACGAATCGCGGGCGCCCATCGCGAAGATCGTCCCCGGGCCGCCGAACCAGACGTCACCCTGGGGATTGGCGCGCTCGGACCGGACCCGGTCGTAGACCTCCTGCGATCCCATGTCGAGCCAGCGGATGTCGATGTCGGGATGGAGCTGCTCGTAGCGGGTCTTGAGGAGGGTCAACAGATCACGGCCATGCGGTGTGTAGATGACCAGGGGCGTCCTTCCGGCTCCGGTACACGCCGCGAGCAGCAGCACACCGACCACGCCCCTACGGAACATGCCTCGCCCCAAGGCCTAACAAGTTCGCGAACAGTCGATACGCCCCGACGACGCCCACGGGCAGCTGCCGGAAGAAGCTGAGTCCCGTGTAGACGTACGTGCCTCGGCCCAGCGGCGCGACGAGCATTCCTCCCTCGAGCGGTGGACCACCGGAATCATGCATCTCGAGCATCGGGACGTAGGTCGAGTCCCAGTCGTGCGCGAAGTAGAGCCCGCGCTCCTGTACCCACCCCTGCCAATCCTCGGGCTCGATCGCGTTGGGCACGCGGAACAGCGGAGCGGAGGGCTGGAGCAGCGTCACCGGGGCGGCCTCGTCCGTGACCCGGTCGTGCGGCTGGGCAATCGTCATTCGATACGGCGCGAATCCGCCGCTGATGAACGGGTACTGCTGGTATTGCACGATCACGAGGCCGCCGCTGCGGGCGTAGTCGAGCAGACGCCCGTTCGACCGCACGAGCGCCCGATCGGTCTCGTACGCCCGGCTTCCCACCACGATCGCGTCGAACCTCGAGAGATCGCCCCGCTCGAGCGAATCGGCGTCGAGCAGGACGATCGGCACGCCGACCTCCTGCAGCGCCTCGGGCACGCGATCCGACGCGCCGCGGATATAGCCGACGCGCGCCAGACCCGGGAGGAGAATTCTCGCGACCTCGATCTCCACCGTCGAGGGATGCACCGAGGGGCGCGGGCGAATGTGCGGGTAGTCGATGATCGACAACGCGCCCTCGCTCACGTGGCCATCTGCGCCCGTCACGCTCGCCTTGAGCGTGAAGCTCCCGGCGGCAGCCGCGGCCGGGAGGCGTACCGTGAACACCGCGCTTCGCTCTTCGTCCTCGCGGCTGAAACTCAAGGACTCGGGTCGTACGGGCGACCAGGACGCGGGGACCGAGAGCCGGACGACCCCTGTCGCGGCGCCACGCGACCGGTTGGTGACCGTCACGGTGATCGTGCGGGCGGCGCCGGTGGATCCGTCGATCGGCCAGACGATCATCGCGGGCGACACGGCGACGTCGAACGGCTGCGTGACGAGAATCGGCCGCCGGATTTCGCCGACGGCCTGGTCGCGGTAGCGGTAGGCGACTTCACGGTCGAGGGTGACCGCCGTTCCAGCGATCGTGGCGCGCACATGCGCGACGAGCGGCGGCGGCTCGAACGGCAAGCCGCGAACGTCGGCGGGCACTCCGCTCCAGTCGTAGAGCGCGCCGGTGAGCGGCCGGCGCAGGAAGTACGGCTGCGACCGTGGCGCATCGGTGGGGATCGTAACGGCGAAGTGGCGCACCACGATCGCCCCCGGAGCAACGCTGCCGCTCGGCGGCTCGAGCCGGTCGACTTGCCAGCCGGGCGGCGCCGAGAACTCCACGGCACTGAATGCCATCGGCGCGGATCCCGTATTCCAGAGGCTGACCTCGACCTGGAGTCGCTGCTCCGCGATCACGATGCCATCATCGGCGGTGCCGTCGATGATCACGCCGGCCGCCTCCGCGATCGCGGCGTCGAGAATCGCGCGCTGCTCGTCGTCTCCGGAACGAAGCGCCCCCGCGGCCCGACCGAGAAGCGGCACGATCCGCTCCGGAGCGTACGGGGTGAGCGCCGCGCGCGCAGAATCGATCAGGGCCGGGTAGCGTGTTCCGCCGGGCCAGGCGGTGTCGACCCCCGCGAACATTCCGACGGCATTCCCGACCTTCGACTCGACCAGCATGGAGCGCGAGAAGGCGGGCCCCATCCGCTGCAGTTGCCCCATGTCCTGCGAGCGATGCCGGCTGCGTCCCGCCATCGCGATCTGGAAGTATGACTGGCCCACGAGCGGATCGAGGACGCCGGTTGGAATCGTGAGCGTCGTCCCCGCGGTGTCGAAGTTCGTCGACCGGTACAGCTTTACCGGCCCCCAGGTGGAGTCGCGCAACAGATCGAACGCCTGCCGGGCCAGGATGCCTGCCGCCTGATGGTTGCCATGCCCGTCGCGTGGAGTTCCGGAGAAGATCGATACGATGATCTGCGGCTTGAAGCGTCGAATCACGTCCAGGACGTCGTGCAGCACCGAGTCGTGCGGCCAGAAGCGGAACGTCTCCTCGGCGGTCTTGGAGAAGCCGAAATCGTAGGCGCGCGTGAAGAACTGGTGCGCCCCGTCGATCGAGCGTGCGGCGAGCAGCTCTTCGCTGCGGATGATCCCGAGCTCGGGCCCCAGCTCCTCGCCGATGAGGTTCTGGCCGCCCTCCCCGCGATTGAGCGAGAGATAGGCAGCCTGGGCGCCGAGTCCGCGGGACAACCACGTCAGGAGCTGCGTGTCTTCGTCGTCGGGGTGGGCGCCGATGACCAGCACGCGCTTGTTGGCACCGAGCTGGCGCAGCGCGTTGGCCAACGCCGCGACGCCGCCGGTGCCGGCGGGGGTGAGCTGCTGTGCCCGGGCGGCGCCGGCGGCGCCGAAGCCGATCGCCGCCAGAACGAGGAGCGCGCGTCGCACTATCGGGAAAGGTACACGGTACCACCCTTCATAACGAACCGGACTCGCTGGAGTTCCGTGATGTCACGGAGGGGGTCGCCGCCGACCGCGATGATGTCCGCGAACTGTCCGGGCGCCACCGATCCGAAATTGTCCTGCTGGCCCAGGACCTCGGCGGCGAGCGACGTGCCCGACTTGATCGCCTGCATCGGCGGCATGCCGTACTGGACATAGTACTCGAATTCCTTCGCCTCGTTGAGCTCGGTCCAAGGAAAGCCGCCCACGTCCGTCCCCATCACGATCTTGACGCCCTTCCTGAGCGCGCGTCCGAAGGCGGCCCGCTGGTGGTCGACCATCGGCTTCCACACGCCGCCCCGCGGATCCGCGACGTAGTGCGACACCGTTCATCGACGATGGCCTTCGCCTCCTCGTCGGTGAGGTTCGCCCAGCTGGGCGGCATGGAATCGGGCGCGAAGTAGTAGCGGCGGTCGGCGTAGTACTTGATCCAGTTGGCGCCGTGCGCGACCTGCTCACGCACGGCAAGGCGGGCCCCATTGACGCCGTCGACGGCTGGACGCCGTGCGGCAGTTCGAGCTCCCAGTTGGTCGAGACGATGGGATACATCCCCGTCGGCGCCATGGCCCGCGTCGCCGCGAAGATGCGGGGACCGGGGACTTCACCGCGGTTTATCGCGAGCTTCAGGTCCACGTCGCCATACATCGCTCCTTCGGTTTCGAGATCGCGCAGCGCCGTGAAGCCGTGCTCGAGCGACAGCCGCGCGTTGCGGGCTGCGAGGATCGATCATCTTGGCGTCGCCCGCCTGCGCCTGGATTTGCGCCAGGGGTCCGACCGCCGTCACGCGATCCCCCACGATCAGGATCCCCACATTCGCCCGGGCTTGGTCGGACCGCCCCTCGATTAGCCGCCCAGCCTTGATGAAGATCCGTGAAGGCGGCGGCGTTGGCGCGTTCTGTGCAGCCAGTGGAGCCGCGAACATGCCGACGACCAAGACGATGCGGCGCATGAAGATCTCCGGAGTGCGTTCGGGCGGGGCGAATTTAGTACATTAGTACTTGATATGACTACCACGGCCGCCCCCCCCAAACCCAGCGTCAGCGCCGACGAAGCGCGCGCCGTCGCCGAGGCGGCACGCGAGGAGCAGTGGGCCGCGCCGAGCTTTGTGCGCGACCTCTTCCTGGGCAGGTTGCGGATGGATCTGATTCACCCCTATCCGCTGCAGGACGCCGCCGAAGCCGAGCGAGCCAGGCCGTTCCTCGAGAAACTGCACCGGCTCCTGGCGAGCGTCGATTCCGACAAGATCGACCGCGAAGGCGAGATTCCGCCGGAGGTCGTCCAGGGACTGAAGGACATCGGTGCGTTCGGTATCAAGATCCCGCGGGAGTACGGCGGCCTGGGTTTGTCGCAGCTGTCCTATATGAAGGCGATCGAGCTCGTGTCCTCCGTCGACGGCTCGATCACCGCTCTCCTGTCGGCCCACCAGTCGATCGGCGTGCCGCAGCCGCTGAAGATGTTCGGGAGCGAGGCGCAGAAGAAGAAATACTTCCCGCGCCTCGCGAAGGGCGCCGTCTCGGCGTTCGCGCTGACGGAGCCGAACGTCGGCTCCGATCCGGCGGCCATGGAGACCACCGCCGAACTCGCGCCGGACGGCGAAACGTGGATCCTGAACGGCGAAAAGCTGTGGTGCACCAACGGGACGATCGCCGAGCTCCTCATCGTCATGGCCCGGACGCCGTCGAAATTCATCGGCGGGAAGGAAAAGAAGCAGATCACGGCGTTCATCGTCGAAGCGAACTCGCCGGGCGTTCAGGTGGCGCATCGGTGCCACTTCATGGGGTTGAAGGCGATCTACAACGGCGTCGTCACCTTCACCAACGTGCGCGTGCCGAAGGAGAACGTGCTCTGGGGTGAGGGCAAAGGCCTGAAGCTGGCGCTCATCACGTTGAACACCGGTCGACTGACGCTGCCGATCTCGGCGGTCGCCTGCGGCAAACGCTGCCTCGAGATCTCGCGCCAGTGGGCGGACGAGCGCGTTCAGTGGGGTCGGAAGATCGGCCAGCACGACGCCGTGGCCCAGAAGATCGGGACGATGGCGGCCAACACCCTGGCCATGGAAGCGGTCGCCGAGCTCTGCGGCGCGCTCGCCGACCGGGGCAAGTCCGACATCCGCCTCGAAGCGGCGATGGCCAAGCTGTACAACTCGGAAGCGGGCTGGCGCATCATCGACGACACCGTACAGGTGCGTGGCGGGCGGGGTTACGAGACGGCGGACTCGCTGCGTGCCCGGGGTGAGAAGCCGGTGCCGGTCGAGCGTATCATGCGCGACTTCCGCATCAACCTGATCTTCGAGGGCAGCTCCGAGATCATGCATCTCTTCATCGCCCGCGAGGCCGTGGACAAGCACCTCCAGGTGGCGGGCGACGTCGTGATGCCGGGGAAGACCGCGGGCCAGCGTCTCGCGGGTCTGATCCGCGCAGCGCTGTTCTACGGCTGGTGGTATCCGTCCCGCTGGATCGGATGGGGGTTCTGGCCCAAGTACGCCGAGTTCGGTCCACTCGCTGAACACGTGCGGTTCGTCGAGCGCGCTGCCCGTCGTCTCGCCCGCAACGTCTTCCATGCCATGATGCGGTTCGGCCCGAAGCTCGAGCTGCGCCAGGGCGTGCTGTTTCGTCTGGTGGACATCGGGTCGGAGCTCTTCGCCATGGCCGCGACTAGCGCCCGGGCAGCGCGACTGGTGCGCGACGATCCCACGGCCGGCGCGCACGCGGTCAAGGTCGCCGACGTCTTCTGCCGCCAGGCCCGGGGGCGCGTGAAAGCCAAGTTCCACGGACTGTGGCGCAATGAGGACGTACCGACGTACCGCATCGCGCAGGAAGTCCTCCGCGGCGAACATGCGTGGCTGGAGAAGGGGATGGTTCAACTGGAGTCGTAAGCGTCACGGGACAAACCACAAGAACACTTACCAGACGGCGAAGCGACCAGTGGTGGTCAGAATCAAGCGGCCAGGCGCTCCCATGAGACCTGGCCGCGCTGGTCTTCGGTCTTCAGGCCGCCTGATGAGCGATCATGATGCTCTTCAGCCGTTCCGGGCTGTCTCCCACTGCATCACCATAGAGCGACGGGGTGCTCTCCTGGTCGGGGAGGACGTTCGGGCAGATGAACTCGTACTGCCGTGCCCGGATCCGCTCCATGGCCGAAGCGCTCGCCACCGGTGTCGCGATCGCGATGCGCCTGCCGCCGAGTTCCGCCACCGCGCGGGCGGCGGCCAGCACTTTCCACGGGTAGAAGACCTGCCCATCGATCACGATGATCTGGCGGCCCTCGAACTTCTTGATCGGCCGCTGGGTCCGGTACAACACCAGGTCCCGCCGGACCCGTGCGCGGGACTCTTCGATGGCCGAGCCGAGCTTGTCGATCAGGTTCGCGCCGGGAGCGAATTCCGGGTCCATCTCCGTGGAGGACTCGGTCTCCGCGAGCGCCCCGATGGGAGCGAGGTTGGCCCCCAGTCGGATGAATGCCGACACGATGACGTCGAAGCTCGCCCCCATCGCCTTGGCGGCGTTCGCGGCGATCTCCACCCCCTCGGGCGTGACGCCCAGCAGGAGGCACGAGATGTAGCCTTGCGACGCGAGCAGCGCGCCGAGGCTCGCCCCGGCGGCGGAGCGTGTGGGGTACAGGCTCTGGCGCGGCGGCGTGCGGGAGGGCGGTGCCGGAGAGGGTGGGTTGGGAGCCGGGCTCACTCTGGCAAAATACGAGAATTGCGCGTTCCGAACAGTGGCGGGGTATCTTTCCCCGCGATTTCTCAACTCAATACCCGAGCCCCAAGTGCCAACTGAAACGCTGACGATCGTCGACAACCGTACGGGCAAGACGTACGAGATTCCGATCCACGAAGGGGCGGTCCGGGCCGCGGATCTGCGGCAGATCAAGACCGGGCCCGACGACTTCGGGTTGCTGAGCTATGACCCGGCCTACGTCAACACCGCGGCGTGCCGCAGCGCGGTCAGCTACATCGACGGCGATCGGGGGATCCTGCGCTACCGCGGGTATCCGATCGAGGAGCTGGCCGAGCGCAGCACCTTCCTCGAGACCGCGTATCTGTTGCTGTTCGGTGAGCTGCCGAAACCCGCCGAGCTGGACCAGTGGGTGAACGACATCACCCACCACACGATCATTCACGAGAATATCAAGAAGTTCATCGACGGCTTCCACCACGACGCGCACCCGATGGGCCTGTTCGTGAGCACGGTCGCGGCGCTATCGACGTTCTACCCCGAGGCGAAGCACATCGGGGACCCGACGTCGCGACGCAATCAGATCCACCGCCTCATCGCCAAGGCCCCGACCCTGGCGGCATTCGCGCACCGCCACACCGTCGGCATGCCGTACGCGTATCCCGACAATGACCTGAGCTACGCCGGCAACTTTCTGAACATGATGTTCAAGGCGACGGAGGTGAAGTACAAGCCGCATCCGGTGCTCGAGCACGCCCTCGACGTGCTGTTCATCCTGCACGCCGATCACGAGCAGAACTGCTCGACGAGCGCGATGCGCGGCGTCGGCTCGGCGCACGCCGACCCGTATTCGAGCATGGCCGCGGCCGCGGCGGCGCTGTACGGCCCGCTGCACGGCGGCGCCAACGAAGAAGTGCTGCGCATGCTCCGCGAGATCGGCTCCAAAGACAAGGTGCCGGCCTATGTCGAGCGCGTGAAGCGCGGCGACGTGAAGCTGATGGGCTTCGGTCACCGCATCTACAAGAACTACGACCCGCGGGCGCGCATCATCAAACAGGTGGCCGACGAGGTGTTCGCGGTCACCGGCAAGAACCCGCTCATCGATCTCGCGCTCGAGCTCGAGCGCATCGCCCTGCAGGACGATTACTTCGTGTCGCGCAAGCTCTACCCCAACGTCGACTTCTACTCCGGAATCATCTACGAGGCGATGCGCTTCCCGGTCGACATGTTCCCGGTGCTGTTCGCCATCGGTCGCACGCCGGGCTGGCTGGCGCAGTGGCAGGAGATGCTGACGGACAAGGAGCAGAAGATCTCGCGCCCGCGCCAACTGTACATCGGACCGGCGCAGCGGAGCTACACGCCAATCGAGAGGCGATAAGGCGTCAAGACAGACCCGTCGATGGTCAGCGTCGAGTGAGTACGTCGGGACCAACCGTACGGCCTCACTCGACGTTTCTGGTTGACGATTTCTCTCGACGCGTCCGTGATCTTACCGCCGCCGTGCCCCACTCCGTCCCCGGACCGTCAACGACGGCCGTTTCACGGCGGGCTCGAGCGATTTCGGCTGCAGCGGGGCAACCGACGGCTCAAACCCGGGGATCACTTCCCGCGGAAAGACCTGGCCCACCAGCTTCTCGATATCCGCCATCATGAGCCACTCGTCGGGTGACAGGAGCGTCAGCGCGAGCCCGCGGGCACCCGCCCGCGCCGTGCGGCCGACCCGGTGCACGTACGTCTCGGGATCGGCGGGCACGTCGTAGTTGACGACCATCCGGATGCCCTCCACGTCGATGCCGCGGGCGGCAATGTCGGTCGCCACCAAGATCTCGGCCGAGCCGGTGCGGAACGCGTCGAGGGTGCGGGTCCGGTGACTCTGCGCTTTGTCGCCATGAATCGCGTTGGATGTGATCCCGGAGCGCCGCAGGAACGTGACCAGCTTGTCGGCGCCGTACTTCGTCCGCGTGAAGATCAGCGTCTGGCCCGCGGGCTTCGCCTGCAGGATCGCCGCCAGTACATCGCGTTTCTTCAGTTTGTCGGCGGCGACGATGACGTGCTCGATCCCTTCGGCGGCCTGGGCGCGCCGTCCGATCTCCACAGAGGCATGGCCCGACAGCGCGCTGCGTGCCAGGGCGTCCACCTCGGCTGAAATCGTCGCCGAGAAGAGCAGCGTCTGCCGCTCCTCGGGCAGCGCCCGCAGGATGCGCTTGACGTCGGGCGCGAAACCCATGTCGAGCATGCGGTCGGCCTCGTCCAGTACCAGGACCTCGAGATGCGAATAGTCCACGTGGCCCCGTTCCATGTGGTCCAGCAGCCGCCCCGGCGTGGCGACGATGATGTCTACGCCGCGTGCCAGCGCCTTGGTCTGGGGCTCCATGCCTACACCGCCGTAGACGGCGGCGGCGCTGACCGACAGATGGCGGCCGTAGGTACGGGCGCTCTGCAGCACCTGCTCGGCCAGTTCCCGCGTGGGAACGAGGATGAGGGCGCGCAGCGCGTGTCCGCGCTTACCCCTGGCGAGACGCTGCAGGATCGGCAGCATGAATGCAGCGGTCTTGCCCGTCCCCGTCTGCGCCGATCCGATGACGTCGCGCCCCGCGAGGGCGAGCGGGATGGTTTCCTGTTGAATGGGGGTGGGGTGCTCATAGCCCTCTTCGAAGACGGCGCGCACCAATTCGGGCACGAGGCCCAGTGAAGCAAATGGCATAACGACGGAATACTCCTTGCCTGCACACACGCGCGCCCGCGGCGACCGAATGTCGCCGAGCAGCGTCGCTCTTCGTGTTGCGAACCTGGGGAATGAGACCGGGCGTGTGTTCAGCGCCGGTGCCCGCTCCTGAGCGGGACCGTCCTACGGAAGGATGCCAGCTCGCGGTTCAGACTGCGAGGGGAAGGCTAACGGTGTCGAGGATAATCGTCAAGAGAGAGCGTCGAGAAGAGGCGTGCGACCGAACGTCCCTTCTCGATGCTCCCCTCGACGGTGTTACTTGGCGGCGGTCGGTTCTTCTCCCCACCACCACATCGTCGGCAGCTTCTTCTCCCGCGGCCAGACCTCGTCGAGAGACGGTCCGTCGTAGAGGCGGCCGTTTTTCATCACGTAGTGAATCGTGTTCGTGTTGTGGATGTCCTGCATCGGATCACCGTCGAGCACGATGAGGTCCGCATACTTCCCGGGCTCGATGGAGCCGATGTCCTTGTCCATGCCCAGGGCCCGCGCGCCGTCGATCGTGCCGACGCGGATGACCTCGAGCGGCGTCATGCCGCCCGTGCTCATCGCCCACAGCTCCCAATGGCAGCCGATGCCGTCCATCTCGCCGTGGCACCCCATCCCGACGTTGCCGCCGGCCCGGAGCACCGCGGCGGCCGAGGCGGCGATCCGGTTGAACACGTACTGATCGTCGCGGAACCATTCGCGCCGCTGGAAGCGCTCATCGAGTATCTCGTGCGGCACGAAGCGGCGCATCTTCGGATCGTCGTGCCCGTTGTAATGCTCGAAGTAGTAGTCCTCTCCGAACGGGCCGCCGTAATTGACGAGCAGCGTCGGCGTGTAGGTGATCCCCGACTGGACCGTGAGCTGAATCGCGTCCTGGTAGAGCGGCATGATCGGATAGCTGTGCTCGTGGCCCGGATAGCCGTCCAGCATCTCGGTGAGGTTCATCTTGAAGTCGAGCCCACCTTCGGTGGTGGGCATGAGGCCCAGCTCCCTCGCCGCCATGATCACCCACTGGCGCTGCTTGCGGTTCCCCACCATGTACTGCTTGATCCAGTGCGTGTGGTAGAACTCGCTGTAACGCTTCAGCGTGTTGCGGGCGTCGTCGAGACTCTGGAGATTCTCGCTCCAGAACACCCCCGGCCCGGTGTGATACAGCCGCGGCCCGATCAGCTCTCCCGTCTCGATCTGGTCGGCGTAGGTCAAGACGTCCGTCGTGGCGGTCTGCGGATCGCGTACCGTCGTCACTCCCCAGGCCAGATTGGCCAGGTACTTCCAGACCTGCGTCTGGTGCACGCCGAACTGCGCCCAGGGATGCGCATGGACGTCGACCAGGCCGGGGATGATCGTCTTCCCCGTCACGTCGATGATGCGGGCGTTGGCGGGCACGGTTCCCCCGCCCTGTGGACCGACCCACACGACTCGATCGTCGGTCACGATCACGTCGCCCTTGTCGATCACCTCATCACCCTTCATGGTGATCACCCGCGCGCCGCGCAGCACCACGGTCCCACGCGGCACGTCGCGCGGCACGCGAATCACGACGTCGGTCCGCAACCCTTCGTACGCGGGCAGCTTGGCGAGCGAATCCACACGGGCGCGCGCGGCCGAATCGGGCTTGGGGCGCGTCGTGTCCGCCTGCGCCTTCTTCAGGGAGTCGGCCCGGATCGAATCGGTGCGCGCCTTGAGCTTCTGGAGCGAATCGCCGACCGCGAGGTCCCAGCGGAAGAACGACGCCCCGATCGACCAGGTCGCCATTCTTCCATCGGCACTCCAGCCGATGAAGTCGCCGCCAATCCGGGTCAACCGCTTCACCGGGAACGCAGCGGCGTTCGGGTCCGAGACGTTCACCGTCGGCGTTTCGCCGCCCACCTCCGGCAGCATGACGAGGTAGACGTTGTTGCCTTGGAGCGCGACGACGCGGTCGGTGTCCGGACTGATGATGACCTCGTCCGCCGCATCGGGCTCGGCGCCGGGACTGGGATAGGTGTAGCCGTTCACCTTGATGTAACTGCGCCGGTCCGTGCCGTCCCAGCGGACCGAGACGAGCCCCGCCGTGTCGGCGTAGTAGTAGATCCGATCCGAGCTGCGCGCGAAGTGCGGCCGACCGACGCCGTCGTACGGGGTGATGCGCGTCGGGGTGCCGCCGGCAGCGGGCACCCAGACGAGATCGTAGCCGGGCCCGAAGCGTTCGTTGATGCGCGCCTGGCGTGGCCCCTTTACGGCGACGATGCGCTCGCCGTCCGGTGACCACACCGGCGAATCGTAGAACGCCGGGTCGGCCACGAGCCGCGTGCGCGATTTGCCGTCCGCGCGGACCTTCATGAGCGAGCCGCCGAGCCCTGAGGTCCAGGTCACGTAGGCCACCCATTGGCCGTCCGGCGACCACGTCGGCGCCTGCTCGTGCACGGTGTCGTCGGTGAGCCGGTGCGGCGTTCCCCCGAGGTCCATGACGTAGAGCTTGTCGAGCGCGCTGAAGGCGATCCGCTTGCCGTCGGGCGAGAGGCGCGCATCCCGGATCTGGCGAATCTGGACCGCGCCGGTATCGACGTGATTTTCGAACCGCACGAGGGGCCCGAGCCGCTCGGTGACGTGCGCCGTGAACGGGATCTGGGTCGCCTGTCCCGACGGGACCTCGATGCGCATCAGCTTGCCGCCGTACGACGTGATCAGGGCGCGCGAATCCGGGGTCCACGAGCTGCCCGGCTCGAGATCGCGGGTGAAGCGCGATTCCTGGTCGTCGCGCGTCACGGGATAGGCGAGCCACTTCTCGTCGCCGGTGGCCAGGTTGCGGAGCCGCAACCCCGTCTCGGTGTCGTAGCGCGTCGCGTAGACCAGCCACTTGCCGTCGGGCGACGGGATGGGCCGCATCGCACTGCCGTAGAGATCGGTCTGAACGAACGTTTTCCCCGTCTGCCGGTCGTAGATCGCGACCTGCCACAGCGGGTATTTCAAGTCGTAGCCGAATCCGTTGCGATGCCTGGCGAACCAGACGTAGCGCGGATCAGAACCGAACGCCGCTCCCAGCGTGTTCCATCCCTGGCCGCCGAACAACCCGCCCTTCACGCCGGACTTGATCATCGCGGTGCCCGAGCCGCCGTCCTTGTGATAGAGCCAGAGCTCGTAAATGCTCCCCAGCTCGCTGGTCCGCGAAGCGACGATGTAGTTGCCGTCGGGCGTCCATTCGGGGCTGGCGTACAGGTTCGTCAGACCCTTCGTGATGGGCTTGGCGTTCTTCCCGTCGGCGTCGCAGACCCAGACGTTTTCGGCACCACTGCGATCCGAAAGAAACACGATGTGCTTGCCGTCGGGGGAGTAGCGCGGCTGCGAGTCGAAGGCCGGGCCCCAGGTGAGCCTCGTCGCCTTGCCGCCGGCGATCGGCAGAGTATAGAGATCGCCGAGCAGCTCGAACACGATGGTCTGCCCATCCGGGGACAGATCGAGCGACATCCACGTTCCCTCCGACACATCGAACGCCACGGTGCGCGTGGGGACGAGGGGTAGCGAGTCGGTCTTGGGGAGCGAGTCCTTGGTGGTGTCCCGGGCGGTATCGGCGCGCCACGCCCACACGGCGCCGGGAGGAGTGGGTTCGGGGTGGAGCAGCACGGGTACAACGGCGGCGAGCACCGTCGCGGTCAGGACACTGCGCATGGCAAGGGCTCCGGGAATGGGAACGACGGCGGGGCTAGAAACTGAAGGCGTCGAGAAGAGGCGTCAAGAGAAGGCGTCGAGAGCAGACGTCCTATTTTCGACGATTCTCCTAGACGCTCTCTCTCGACGCCGTTTTCCGTAGCAGCACCATCACGCCGATGACGACAATGGTCGCAAAGCTGAACCACTGTATCGCATAGGAAAGGTGGGGGCCGCTGTCGAGCGTCGGCGGGCGCCAGCGCTTGAGGCCGGCGGGATGCGGCGCCGCGGTGTCGTCCAGCTGGAGCACGATGTCCAACACCGTGTACGGCAGTGAGTCCTTGAGCGCCGCGGGATTCACGTCGCCGCGATCGCGCGGCGCCGGCAAGGCGAGCCCAGTCACCTCCGCGGAGTCGCCCTCGCGGTAGCGGTCGGCATCCACATGCATCGCGTCCGGCGACGGCACCCAGCCGCGATCCACGAAAACCGCCGAGCCGTCGCTCAAGCGCAGCGGAGTGAGCAGTGCGACTCCGGGTGCTCCGTCGAACGTGCGGCCGGCCCACACCCGCTGGTGGGCGTAGTCGTAGCTGCCCCGCGCGCGCGCCCGGCGGTCTCGCAACGCTTCCGCCGCGAAGCGATGCTGCGGGAGCTCGACCGGCGGCTCCGCCCGGGCAGCCCGGATCGCCGCATTCTGATCCTTGCGCTCCGCCAGCCGGTGCAGCTGCCACACTCCGAGCCGGATGAACACCGCGGCGATCGCCAGCGCGACGATCGCGCCCGCCAGGTCGCGGCGTCGCAGACTCACCGCTCACCCCGCCGCGTCAGCGCCAGCTTCGCAACCCGCGGCAACCGCTTGATCGCCGCTTCCCGCGATTGCGCCGCGCCGCGACTCGCCCGTCGCTCCGTGTACACGAGGTGCACCGGGAGCCGGCTGCGCGTGTATGCGCCGCCTTTCCCCGCCCGATGCGTGGCGATCCGGCGATCGAGGTCGTTCGTGACACCCGTATACAGCGATCCATCGCGGCACCGCAGCATGTACACGATCCAATTCATTCGGTTCAGTCTCATGCCCGGAGACACAGGAACAGTTCCCAGACGGCAATGTTGCCCAGTGGCTCCAAGAGTCAAGACCAGCAGGCCTCGTGTTTCTTCAGACCTGTTCCAGGGCCTGTCGGAGATCTGCAATCGTATCGTCCGGGTGCTCAATCCCCACCGACAAGCGGATCATCCGATCGCTGATGCCGGCGGCCCGTTTGGCCTCGGGGCTGACGTCGGCGTGTGTCATCGAATAGGGATGCTCGGCGAGCGACTCCGTGCCCCCCAGACTCACCGCCAGCTTGACGAGCTTCAAGGCGTTGAGGAAGCGGAACGCCTCGGGCTCGCCGCCCTTCACATCGAACGAAACCATGGCGCCGGGACCGGAGCACTGGCGCCGGTACACGGCATACTGCGGGTCGCCGTCCCGCAGGTGCCCGAGATAGTAGACCCGCTCGATCTTCTCGTGCCCCGCCAGGAAATCGGCGACATAGCGGGCATTCTTCATCGCCGAAGTCATGCGCAGTTTGAGTGTTTCGAGGCTGCGCATCAAGAGCCAGCCGGTCCAGGGGTCGGCGAGGGTGCCGAAGAAGGTGCGCAGTGCCCGCACCGGCGCGAGCACCGCCCGGGCGCCGAGCGCCGCGCCGGCCAGCAGGTCCGAGTGTCCCCCGATGTACTTCGTGGCTGAATAGAGGACGATGTCCGCACCGTGGCGGAGTGGCTGCTGCCACAACGGCCCGAGGAAGGTGTTGTCGACGAGCACAAGAGGCCGCCGCCCCCCGGCGCCCCGTCGCTCGGCGAACTCGGCGCAGGCGGCGAGATCGACCAGCGCGTTCGTCGGATTCGCCGGCGTCTCGACGAGCAGCACGGAGACGGGATCGGTCGCGGCGATGCCGGCCGCGCCCAACGTCGCCGTGAGGTCATCGACGCCCGCACAGGCGTCGGCCCGAAACGGCACCGGGCGCACCCCGAACACCGGGAGCACGTGCTTCAGCAGGTGGTCGGTGCCGCCGTACAGCGGTGTACTGTACAGTACGACGTCGCCGGGATGGACTAGCGCCATGAGCGTCGTGGCGATCGCCGCCATCCCGGTGTTGAACACGGCGCACGCTTCGGCGCCGTCCCACAACGCCAGCCGCTCTTCCAGGATCTCGAGATCGGGATTGTTGATCCGGCTGTAGATGAGGCCGGCGGATTCCGTCTCGCCCTTTTGCCGCAGGCCATAGGCGATCTCGAAGAACGCCTTCCCCTCCTCTGCCGTCTTGAAGACGAAGGTCGACGTCTGAAAGATCGGAGCCTTGAGCGCACCCTCGGACAGCTCCGGTTTGTACGCGTACGTCATCATCAGGCTTTCCGGGTGCGCCACTTGCTTCAGACGCAACGAGGCTTCGGACAGGCGTTTTCGTCGCATGGATTACTCGAGCGTCGCCTGGAGTGTGATCGCCAGATTGCCCTGCAGCGCTCTGGACACCGGACACGCCTGTTTCGCCGCCTGCGCGGCCTTTTGAAACGCCGCGTTGTCGGTCCCCGCGACCTTCCCTTTCACCGTCAGCGCCATCGTCGTAATCGTCGGCGCCCCGTCCACCGTCTCGATCGTACAGGCGGCATCGACGCTGACGCGCGTGGCGGGCGTTCCCGCCTTCTCCAGCCCGGCCGACAGGGCCATCGCCAGACACGCGGCATGGGCGGCCGCGATCAACTCCTCCGGTGTAGCCCCCTTCGCACCCTCGAATCGCGTCTGAAACGAGTAAGGAGCCTGAAACGCCTGGCTCCCCGCCTTGAAAGTCCCGCGGCCGTCCTTGAGCTTTCCTTCCCAGACCGCGGACGCCCGGCTCGTTGTCATGACCCGTCTCCGTTTGGTATGTGGCCGGAATCTGGCGGGGCGTGAGCGGCCGCGCTACGCTTTCAACCAACACCCGTGTCGCAAGGAGCACTCGAGGAATGGCCACCAAACGTGGAGCGGGGCAATCCGCTCCCCGCTCGACCCCCCGCCGGCGCCCCAAGCGCAAGACCCCGGAGACCTTTCGCGCGCGCGTGCTGACGCCTGCGCTGACCGTCAATGACCTGAAACAGAGTCTCGCCTGGTACGAGACGGTCCTCGGCTTCACCGTGGAAGACCGCTGGGAAGAGGACGGCGCGCTGCGTGGCGTCGCGTTGAAAGCCGGCGCCACCCGTCTCATGCTCAACCAGGACGACTGGGCCCGGGGCCGCGAGCGGCTGAAGGGCGAGGGGTTCCGGCTGTGGTTCGACACCGCGCAGAACCTCGACGACCTGGCCGCGGAAATCACCTCCCGCGGTGGACGGCTCGATTACGAGCCGCGCGTCATGCCGTGGGGCGACCGGGCCTTCGCACTCACCGATCCGGACGGCTATCGCCTGACGATCGCGCAACTCGCTCGCTGAGTGGACAACGCGGCGGTTATCCGGGCGCTCGCGGACACGTTCGTCTCCGGGGGCGACGCCGTCCGTCTTGCCGAGCACCTGACCGAAACGATCGCCTCCCTGCCACGCCGATCCGACCGGGAGGATATCGCGCGGCTCCTCCACCTGCTCGAAAGCCGGACGATGAATCTCGTGCTCGCGGGCTCGGCCCTGCCGTTCAGCGCGATGTCCCTGGCACAGCGGGAGCGCTACCTCGGTGCCTGGGCGACGAGTCGCATCCCGCTGCGGCGCAAGGGCTTCCAGGCCCTGAAGCGCATGACGACGGTGCTGTACTACACCTCGCGGCCACCCTCTGGCGCGAACAATCCGAGCTGGGCCAGACTCGGCTACCCAGGCCCGCTGGCCCCCCCTCCCGCGACCTCGAAGGGCATCACCCCGCACACGATCTCGAACGACGAAACGTTGGCGTGCGACGTCGTCGTGGTCGGCTCGGGAGCGGGAGGCGGGGTCGTCGCCGGCGAGCTGGCCGCGCGCGGGCTGGATGTCGTCGTGCTCGAGAAGGGTGGGTACTACAACGAGGCCGACTTCTCGCACTACGAGGGGGAGACCCTGTCGCGCCTCTACGACGGTGGCGGCCTCCTCACCTCGGACGATCTCGGATTCGTCATTCTTCAGGGAAGCTGCCTGGGCGGCGGCACCGTCGTGAATTACACCACGAGTTTTCGAACGCCGGACGGCGTGCGGGAAGAGTGGGCTCGCGAACACGGACTGCCTCACTTCACCTCGTTCGAATACACCCGGTCGCTCGACGCCGTCTCCCAGCGTATCGGGGTCACCGCTGATCAACACCGGCCCAGTGGACGCGACACGGCGATGCTGCGCGGCCTGGATGCGCTGGGCTGGCACCATGAGCCGCTGCCCCGGGACGTCCGTGGCTGTTCGGAAGGCGACGATTGTGGCTATTGCGGCTACGGCTGCCGCCGAGGTGCGAAGCAATCGACGCTCATCACCTACCTTCAGGACGCGCACGACCGGGGCGCCCGACTGATCGTCAACGCGACCGTGCGGCGTGTCAGCCTTGAGACCGGGCGGGCGGTGGGAGTCGAGGCGGTCGTGCGCTATCCGCAGGGACCCAGGCCGTTCAGCATCGCGGTGCGCGCCCGCGCTGTCGTTGTGGCGGGTGGCTCGGTGCACTCGCCAGCCCTGTTGCTGCGGTCGGGCGTCACGCTCCCCGCGCTTGGCCGCAACCTGGCGCTGCATCCCGGCGGCGCCGTCTTCGGGCTCATGCCGGAAGCGATCCGCCCGTGGACGGGCACGGTGCAGGCGCACTATTCCGACCAGTTCGCCGACCTCGACCGGGGGTACGGATTCAAATTCGAGACGATTCCGGTACACCCTTCGCTATTCGCCCTCGCCGTGCCGTGGGAATCGCGACAACAGCACGTCGACGCGATGGCGGAGCTCGCCCACACGGCGCTCGTCGCGGTCCTGGTGCGCGACCGGGAGGGCGGTCGGGTCACGGTCGACGAAGACGGGCAGCCGGTGGTCTCGTATCGATTGTCGCCTTACGACGCGGCACATCTGCGGCGCGGGCTCAGCGAGGCGGCGCGGGTGCTCGAAGCCGCCGGCGCGCGCGCCATTTGGACTCCGCACGCGCAGACGATCGGCTACCGCCCCGATGGCTCCCCGGCTCCGCGCGACGCCTGGATCGCGGCGCTGGACCGCAGCGGCTATGGACCGAACCAGATTCAGCTCGCCACCTTCCATCAGATGGCGTCCTGCCGCATGGGCTCGAGCGCGCGCACATCGGTCGTCAACGCCGACCACCAGGTGTGGGGCGTGCCGGGACTTTACGTCGCCGATGCCAGCACCTTCCCGACGTCGTCGGGCGTGAACCCGATGCTGACGATCATGGCGATGGCTCATCGAGCCGCGGGAGTGATTGCCTCAACCCTGTAATCGGCCATCGGTCATCGGTCATCGGTAAGGTCGTCCCTGCGCGCAATACTGAACACCGGAGACCGACAACGCCTCACCAGGAGCACCGCATGCTCATTCTGCTCACCGTCACTTCGTTGGCGTTCCAGCAGTCCGTCGCCGACACGTCCCCGTTCCGCGCGCTTCCGCTTCCTGCCGCCAATCGCGTGCGCTCGAGCTCGGGGGCGCCCGGGCCGGACTACTGGCAACAGGAAGCGAGCTACACGATCCGCGCGACCCTGGATACCGGGCCGAGTGTGATCACGGGCACGGAGACGATTCACTACGTGAATCACTCTCCTGACGTGCTCGGGTTCGTCTGGATCCAGATCGAGCAGAACATCTTCGCCAAGAACAGCGTCACCTATCAGCTCAACCAGCCGCCGCTGCATTTCGCGGGGGGGGCGGTTTTCGATTTCACCGGCAAGGGCTTCATCGGCGGGATCACGATCGATCACTTCATGATCGGACCGAAAGAGCTGGCGCGTACCGAGTACGGGACCATGATGCGCGTCGATCTCCCGGCGCCGCTCGCGCCCCGCGGCATGGTCGATTTCCACGTCGCCTGGCACTTCCCGGTGCCGCCGTATGGCGGCGGCCGCATGGGCCGCGTCGGCAACCGCCTGTACGAGATCGGCCAATGGTATCCGCGTCTCGTCGTCTACGACGACGTGAACGGGTGGAACCCCCTGCCCTACATCGGCGCGGGCGAGTTCTACCTCGAGTACGGCAACTACGATGTCACCCTCACGCTGCCGGCGGGCTATCTCGTCGCCGCGACGGGGACCGTCCAGAACCCCCTCGCCGTCTGGTCGCCGGCGATGCGCCGGCGTCTGGTGCAGGCGAAGACGGCGAGCGAGCGCGTACAGATCGTCACCAAGGACGAAGCGGCGGCCAACGGTGCCCGCGCAACAGCGGGCACGAAGGTCTGGCACTTCGCGGCGTCCACCGTGCGCGACTTCGCTTGGGCCGCGTCGCCCGATTTCCGCTGGGACGCCAGCACCTGGAACGGGATCCAGATCAACACGTTCTACCGGCCCACGGCGGCGCCGTGGGAAGAAGCGAACCGCATGGCGCGGTTTACGATTCAGCATTTCAGCGAGACCTGGGGCATGTATCCCTGGCCCCACGCCACCACCGTCGAAGGGTTGATCGAGGGGATGGAGTACCCGATGCTCACCTTCGTCCCGTCGATCGAGAAGCGCGAGGACCAATTCTGGGTGCTGATGCACGAGTTCGGGCATCAGTGGTTCCCGATGACCGTCGGCTCTGATGAGCGGCGCTATCCCTGGATGGACGAAGGGTTCAACACGTTCATCGATTACGGGGCGGCGGAGGGCTACTTCAAAGGCACCGCGTACGGCGACACCGTGCGGCGCGAGCTGCTGACCGACTTTCAGGTGTCGGCCAAGCCGGGTGAGGAACAGCCACTCATCACCAAACCCGTCGAGCAGCGCGACCTCGGCTGGGGCGCCTACCAGAAGCCGGCACTGATGCTCACCGTGCTGCGCGACCAGGTATTGGGACGTGAGACGTTCGAGCGCGCGATGCGCGAGTACGTGCGCCGTTGGCGCTTCAAGCATCCGCAGCCGGCGGACTTCTTCCGCACCATCGCGAACGTGAGCGGCCACGATCTCGACTGGTTCTGGCGCGAGTGGATCTACACCACGGCCCGGCTCGACCAGGCGGTCGATTCGGTCCGCGCGGTGGGAACCGATTCGACCTATGTCTTCCTCGCCAACCGGGGCCAGATGGTGCTGCCCGTGACGCTCGAACTGCGCTACGGGGACGGGTCGACCGAGACTCGCACGCTGCCCATCGAGATGTGGAACCTGGGTGACCGCTTCACCGCCCGGCTCGCGACGGCGAAGCCGGTGGTGGGTGTCGTCATCGATCCGGCGGCGGTGTTGCCGGATGTGAATCGGGGGAACAACAGCTGGAACAAATAATCGACATTCGTCAGGGAAGGCGTCGCGAAGAGCCGTCAGGAGAATACGTGGTCTCTCGACGCCGGCTCTTGACGCTTCGTCTCGACGATTCTCTCATTGCGGTTCCGTCGGCAGCCCCAACGCCTCCCACAGCGTCCAGCCGCCGATCAACGCCCGCGCCTGGGGCCATCCCGCGCGCTGTAACGATCGCGCCACCCGGGCGCTTGTCGCTTCGTTGCTTCAGGCGCAGTACGCGACCAGCCACGCATTCCGGGGCAGCGCCAGCTCCGCGGCGCGCAGCGCGGCGTCGTCCGGCGGAATGCGAATCGCCCCCGCGGCCTTCACTGCACTCTCGACCCACGCCCCGTCCTTTCGTGCATCGAGGAGGACGACGGGTTCCCCTCTAGCCTGGAGCGCCCGCAGCTCGTCGAGTGTGATACGCTCCCCCGTCGCTGCCGCCGAACCGCTCCCGGAAGAGTCGACCGACGCGGGCACAGCGCCAGCCACCCGCGCCGGCGGCTTCGGTCCGATGAACATCAGCGCACCACCGTGGATCACGACCGACAGCAGCACGACGAGCGCCGCGTAAGGAAACAGCGCGTTGGCTCCCGGCACCCCCGCGAAGATCGGCAACAAGACATAGAGCAGCGCCGAGAGGCCGCGCGGTCCGTACCACACGATGAGATGCCGGCTCTTTGCGTCCAGCCCGCGGCGCGGCAGCACGACGGCGAGGGCGAGCGTGCGGCCGAACAGCGCGACCAGCGAGAACAACGCGCTGCGCCAGCTCACGGCATCGAACGCCGTCCACATCGACGACGAACCGAACGCCACGAACGTGAGCAGCAGGAACATTTCCGCTGTCGCCTGGCCGTAATCGACAAAGCAGTCGCACAGCTCGGCGTCGAATGCCGCCACGGTGAGTCCGGCGGCGAACGCCGCGAGCAGGCCGCTGCCGTGTATCGCCTCCGCCGCCGCGTACGCGGCGAACGCGACGCCCAGGGCGTAGATCGACTCGTAGTCGCGCCGCACCCCGGTCCGGCGGCGGATGCCTTCGAGCAGCGCCACGCCGGTGAACCCGACGAGGGCGCCCACCCCCGGTCCCAGCACGACGAGATTGACCGCCAGCCGCCCCCACCCGGTGCTCGATCCCACCGTCGCACCGCTCTGGATCGCCATCGCCACCAGCACCAACGGGAGCAACACGATGTCGTTCAGGCCGCTCTCGAGGCGCAGCGCCTGCCGGGCGCTCGTGGGCACTCCTTCGCGCCTGAGCAGTCCCCGCATCAACACCGGGTCGGTCGAGGAGAGCGCGGCGCCGAGGATGACGGCGAGCGCGGGCGGCAGGCCGAGCAGCCCCCAGGCTGCACATCCCGTCAGCGCGGCGGCGAGCAGCGTCCCCGGCCCCAGCACCAGCGCCGCGAGTCGCGCCTGCCCTCGCAGGTCGCGCCAGGTGACGCCGACCGCGTCCATGAACAGCACGAGGATCAGGCTGATCGTGCTGATCGTCTCCAGCACCGGGGACTCGAGACCCGTGTCGACGAGCCCTAACCCGTAAGGCCCGAGCACCGCACCGAGGACGAGAAATAGCGCGACCTGCGGGAAGCGGGCGCGCTCGACGAACCCCGACAGCAGCGCGGCCACCATGATGACCACGCCCACGAGCGCGAGCGTGGAGACGAACGGGGTCACCGCTCTTCGGGAATGACGGTAATGCGGCGCCGCTCTCCGCGCCGCAGCACGGTGAGCGTCACCGCGAGGCCGATCCGGTCGGCGAGCAGCAGGCGATGCAGATCGTCGACGCCCGACACCGGCTCCTCGCCGAGCGCCACGATGATGTCGCCCGACACGAGCTCCCCGCGCTGAGCCGGTGACTCCGGCTCGACCGATTGCACCAGCACACCGGTGCCCGAGACGATGCCGTGACGCCGCGCCGACGCCGCGCTGAGGGTGATCTGCTGACCGGACACCCCGATAAAGGCACGGCGGATCCGGCCATCCTTGAGGAGTGCGCTCGCGACGACCTGGGCGGTGTTGACGCCGACCGCGAAGCACAGCCCCTGAGCCGGTAGAATGACGGCGGTATTCACCCCGACGACTTCGCCCCGGCTGTTCACGAGCGGTCCGCCGGAGTTTCCGGGGTTCAACGCGGCGTCGGTCTGAATCACGTCCTCGATCCGTCGTCCCGTACTGGAGCGCCAGGTGCGGCCCAGCGCACTCACCACGCCCGCCGTCACGGAGCTCTGGAATCCGTATGGGTTGCCGATGGCGATGACGAGCTGGCCGACGCGGAGCCGCCCCGAGTCGCCGAGCGGAGCGACGGGGAGATCCGATCCCGCGATGCGCAGCGCCGCGATGTCGGTATCGGGATCGTCTCCCACAACCTGCGCGTCGAGTCGCCGTCCATCCGCGAGGGTCACACCGACGCGCCTCGCGCCGTGGACGACGTGGCTATTGGTGAGCACGAAGCCGTCCGGCGTGAATACGAATCCCGAGCCGCCACCGCCGCGCTCCTCCCGCCGGCCGGAACGAGCGCGACCGCCGGTTTCGACAGCGACAACCGCGGGACCGACCAGCTCGGCGGCGCGCACGACCGCCCGAGAATACGCATCGAGCAGCGCGTCGTCGGTGGCTTCCGCCGTGGCCGGTTCGCGGGACTCCGCCGGGCGAGCACCGTCGCCGGCGGCGAGCACGAGCAGCGGACGGGTCATGTCACCGCAAACACGCGAGCGCCGGACCCGGTTCCCTGAGGTGACCTCGCTCGCACCGGATACGGCGGGTGCGCCACGGTGTACGACGGCGCCGGATTCTCGCCAGCTCGTCGAGGACGACCGCCACCGCACGCTCGAGCTGGGGATCGTGCCCCTGAATCACCAGCTGCGGCGTCATCTCCACCTGGATGTCTGGCGGCACCCCGACATTCTCGGCGTCCCATTCACCCGACGGGCTGAACAACGCGATGCGCGGCGCGTGACGGAGCCGCGAACGGAGCACGACGCAGCACGAGGCCTCCCGAGAATACGAACGGGGCCAAGCTACGGGGCCCCGTCCGATCACGCGAGCAGGGCGTGCGGCTAGTGGATACCACCCCCCACGAACTGCCTGACCAGGTCGCCGATCACGGCCTTCGCGTCGCCGAAGAGCATCCAGGTGTTGTCCTGTACGTACAGCTCGTTGTCGATCCCTGCGAATCCCGGGTTCTTGCTGCGCTTGATCGCCAGGACTGTCTTGGCTTTATCGGCATCGATGATCGGCATGCCGTAGATCGGCGAGTCCTTGGCGTAGCGGGCCGCGGGATTCACGACGTCGTTGGCACCAATGACGAGTGCAACGTCGCACTGCGGCATTTCGGGATTGATCTCGTCCATCTCCGCCAACGCCGAGTAGGGAATGTTCGCCTCGGCGAGGAGGACGTTCATGTGCCCGGGCATCCGCCCGGCCACGGGGTGGATGGCGAACTTGACGGTGACCCCGCGCTTGGTGAGCTGATCGTAGAGCTCCTGTACTTTGTGCTGCGCCTGCGCGACGGCCATGCCGTATCCCGGGATGATGACCACGAGGTTCGCCTGCTCGAGCAGTTGCGCCGCGCCTTCGGGCGTCTCCTGCTTCCACACCTTTTGCTCGCCGCTCACCTTCGTCTTCTGCACGGTCCCGAAGGCACCGAACAGGACGTTTGTGAACGAGCGGTTCATCGCCCGGCACATGATGATCGAGAGGATGAGGCCGCTCGAGCCGTCGAGCGCGCCGGCCGTGACCAGCAGCTTGCTGTTGAGGACGAACCCCATCGCCACCGCGGAGAGCCCGGCATACGAATTCAGGATCGAGATCACGGTCGGCATGTCCGCGCCGCCGATCGGAACGATGAGCAGGATTCCGAAGAGCAGCGCCAGCCCCACGACGCCGAGAAACGCGTTGGACGCCCATGCCGCCGTCGGCTGGAGGACCACGAGGACACCCAAGACGATGGCTCCGGCCAGCACCCCGAGGTTGACGACATTCTGGCCGGGATAGGTGACCGGGCGCTGCGGGATCCAGCGCACCTCCTGGAGCTTGCCCGTCGCCATGAGGCTGCCGGTGAAGGTGAGGAAGCCCAGGATCACCTCGGCCACGAGGGCGCCCATGCGGAAGGTCGTGATCTGGTCCGGGCTCTCGATCAGCCAGAGGTGGTATTCCGCCACCCCGACGAGCCCAGCCGCCAGTCCACCAAAGGAGTGCGACAACGCCGTCCGCTGTGGCACGGCCGTCAGCGGCACGAGCGAGAGCGGCACACCGAGCACGAATCCGGCGCCGATGGCGAGCAGGATCCAGCCGTGATGGACGATCTGCGGCTGGATCCACGTCGCGCCGACCGCGACCGTCATGCCCACGACGCCCGCGATCACACCGCGACGGGCGGTCTTCGGATCGTTCATCCAGTGCAGGGAGAAGATGAACAGGGCCGTCGCGGCGATGGCCGCGAACTGCATGAGGGAGGCCATCATTGTTTCTTGAACATCTTGAGCATGCGGTCCGTGATCAGGAAGCCGCTGACGATGTTCGTCATCGAGGCGAACAGGGCGACGGCTCCGAGGATGCGAATCACCGTTGGGTAATCGGAGCCGGTCACAGTGAGCGAGCCGACCACCGCGATGGCCGAGATGGCGTTGGTCAACGACATCAGCGGCGTGTAGAGCAGCCGCGAGACCCGTCGAATCACGCCCAGCCCGATGAACGTGGCGAGCACGAACACGAACAACATCGACCAGTAGTCGCTCATGACCGGAGCACCTTTCCGTCGTGGGTGACGCACGTCGCCTTGGTGATCTCGTCCGCCATGTCCGGCTCCAGCTTACCGTCTTTCACGACATGGCTCAGGAAAGTGGCGATGTTGCGGGAGTACATCTGACTCGAGTGCAGCGGCAGCGTCGCGGGCAGGTTGACCGGCCCGATGATCGTGACCCCTTCCTGTGTCACCGTGGTCCCGGCCTGCGTCAGCTCGCAGTTACCGCCGGACTCGGCCGCTAGATCTACGATGACCGAGCCAGGGCGCATCCCACGTACCGCGGTCCGGGTCAAGAGGATCGGGGCGCGCTTTCCCGGAATCGCAGCGGTCGTGATGACGACATCGACGTCCTTCACGCTCGCGGCGAGGAAATCCAGCTCGCGCTGGTGCTGGTCTGCCGAGAGCTCCTTGGCGTAGCCACCGGCGCCTTCCGCCTGCACCTGCTCGGCCATCACGAGAAACTTGGCCCCGAGGCTCTCCACCTGCTCTTTCACCGCCGGCCGCACGTCGAACGCCGAGACGATCGCGCCGAGCCGACGGGCGGTGGCGATCGCCTGCAGCCCTGCGACGCCGGCTCCCAGCACCAGCACGCGCGCCGGCGACAGTGTCCCGGCGGCCGTCACGAGCATCGGAAAGAACTTGGGAGTGGTCTCGGCGGCGAGGAGTACGGCCTTGTAACCTGCGGCGGTTGCCTGGGAGGAGAGGACGTCCATCGATTGGGCCCGGGTGATGCGCGGCAACAGCTCGAGGCTGAACGCCGTGACGCGACGCTGGGCCAGCTGCTGCAGCAGATCCGCGCTCGTCGCCGCCTGGAGCTGGCCGATCAGCGCCGCGCGCTCGCGCAGCTTCCCGACCTCAACGCCACTCGGCTTCTGCACCTTGCAGACGACGTCCGCGGACCACGCGTCGCCCGGCTTGGCGCCGGCCGTGCGGTAGGCGTCGTCTGGGAAGCCGGCGGCGCTCCCGGCTCCCGGCTCCACCAGAACCTCGTGACCGTCCTTCACCAATTTGGCGACCGTGTCGGGCACGAGCGCAACGCGGCGCTCGCCGGCAACGGTCTCTTTCGGGACCCCGAACTTCATCGCTGTCCTCGTGATGGCGGTGTGAAGAAGCTACAAGCTAGGGCGAAAGATTCATGCAATTTTCAATAAAGGCATCTTTAAGCCCGGAGGGGAAACTACGATCCTCTGGAGAGCCGCTCCCGCTCCCGCTGCTGCGTGAGGAGCCGCTCGGCAAAATCGACCCGCTCGGCGAGCTCCCCCAGCTGCCGCTGCACCTGCTCCAGCTGCTCAGTGAGCTGCGTCACCTGACGGGATTCGTCAGCTCCACGGCCAGCGGTCACCGGCGCTACACCCCACTCGCGTACCGGCAGCCCTTCGGCATCGCGAAATTCGCCCGCGATCAGCACGACCATGTCGTACAGCCACCAAATGGTGCCCCCGCCGAGCGAAACCGCCATCCAGATGCCGCTCTCCACTCGCCCCGTATAGAACCGGTGCAATCCGAAGATGCCGCCGATCGTACCGAGGACCAACGCGACACCGCGCGAGCGGGATGATGCCCGCACCGGTGTGACAGGTTCTTCCTCGCCTTCGTCGCGTGGATCGTACGACGCCGGATAACGACTGGTCATGCGCCCAAGATACCGCGCATGCCGCGGAGCGGTTACTGGGCGGGCGCGGTGAGGAGTGCTTCGAGCTGGGCGCGCGGCACGGCGCCGGTCTGACGAGCCGCCTCATGCCCGCCGCGGAAGAGAATCATCGTGGGGATACTGCGCACTCCGAAGGCCTGCGAGGTGACGGGGTTGCGGTCGGTGTCGAGCTTCAGCACGAGAAGCTGTCCCATGCGCTCGTGCGCGACGTCGTCGAGAACCGGGGCCATCATCTTGCACGGGCCGCACCAGTCGGCATAGAAGTCGACGAGCACCGGAATCTCCGTATCCTCGATGACCTTTGGGAACGTTTCGTCGGTCACATGCAGCGGCCGGTCGAGCAGGATCGGTCGGCCGCACGACCCGCACTTCGGACCCTGTTCCACTCGATCCAGCGAAACGCGGTTGAGCGTCGAACAGAACTGACAGGCAACCGTCGCCTTGCCCGGCTTCGCCGCTTGCGCCGCGGTCTCGGAATTCATGATGACATCCTCATGTTCGTACGACGTAATGGTTTCCGCTGCTAGAACGGCACGCGGCGGCGGATGGTTCCCGGCGTCACATCGCCGTGATCCCCGAGGCTCGAGTCCGCGCCCAAATGTTGCTCGCCATCAACCCGGCCGCGGCCGTTTCGAAAAGCCGTCCCGCCACTGTGAGTCCGGCGCTCGCGTCGAGAGCGCCCAGGCAGACAAGCAAGACGCCGACATTCAGGCACCCGAAGGCCGCCCACGCCAGCCACTCGCGCCCGCGCGCCGCGCGCGTCATTCCGAAGCGCGGGAAGATCCAATATGCGACCCCCATTACGAGCTGGACGAACCACCCGATCAGCAACAGCTCGAAGTGAACGGGTAACCAGCGCCACACGGCGGGAGCGAATTCCACCCCTTTGTTGGCCAGCAACAGCGCCCCGAGCGTGAAGCCCGCTCCCAGGTTGAGCAGCGCCGCGCGGATCAACCAGACGCTCACGCGAGGCACGACGCGCTCACCGCTCCCTCACCCGCGGCCAGGTCGTCGCGATGAATCCGGTCCCCGCAAGCCACTGGCACACCGCGGCGACCACGAGGAGCCTCCCCGCATTCGCCGCTTCGCCGGCGACGCGAAGCCAGAGGCCGACGTGCAGCAGGCAGAAGGTCGCCACGGCGACCCAGTCGGAGCCCCGGGGGCGGTCCTTCGAGTATTTGGGGAACATCCAGTACGCCACCCCGAAAATCATCCCTGTGATCCAGCCCACGACGAAGAGGTGGATGTACACGGGGGTCAGCCAGAGAGGACCATCCGCCGCCTGCCACACTCCGGCCGCGAGTGCGGTGACGAAATACACGAGCGAGAGCTTGATGTACCAGCGGGTCAGAGGCGGCATTCTAGTGTACGATCGCCTCCGCCTCGATCTCGACCAGCATCGCCGGATCGACGAACGCGCTCACCTGCACCATCGTCGTCGCGGGCCGGATCCCGCCGAAGACCTCGCTGTGGGCGCGTGCGACCTGCTCCCATTCCTTGATACTGGCAACGAAAATGCGTGTGCGGACGACATGTTGCAGGGCGGCGCCGGCGCGCACGAGGGCGCGCTCGATGTTGCGCAGCGCCTGCATCGTCTGCACGTACGGATCGCCGATCCCCACGAGCTTTCCGTGCTCGTCGGTCGCCGTCGTCCCGGAGACGTGTACGACGTCGCCGACCCGAACCGCCCGAGAGTACCCGACGATCGGCTCCCACGGCGTTCCGCTGGAAATGTTCATGCGTTCCGACACTCGACCCTCCATCTGGGTGGGCTAACCCCGGGCGGCGCCGCGAGGTTCAGAGCGCCAGCACATGCCGCAGTGCCGGTTCGAGCTCCGGATACAGGAAGTGGAACCCTGCCTCCTGCAACCGCGCCGGCACGAGTCGCGCGCTCGACAACATCGCCTCTTCAGCCGCTTCGCGCCCGAACGCCAGGCGTAGCGCGAACGGGGGCACCGGCAGTACCGCTGGGCGACGCAGTACCCGACCCAACGTCCGGGAGAATTGCGCATTCGTCACAGGATGGGGTGCCGCCGCGTTCACCGCTCCGGCAAGGCTGTCCCGTACGATGGCGAATCGATAGATCGCCACGAGATCATCGAGGGCGATCCAGCTCCAGTACCGCTGCCCCCGCCCGATCGGGCCGCCGAGCCCGAGACGAAAGGGGAGGAGCATCGTCTTGAGCAGACCACCATCCAGCGCGAGGGCGAGTCCGGTGCGCACGTGCACGACCCGGATACCGGCGCGGCGTGCCGGCTCCGCGGCGGCCTCCCAAGCCCCGCAGACCTCCGCCAGAAAGCCGCGCCCCAAGGCGCTCCCTTCCGTCAGCGGTTCGTCACCCCGATCGCCATAGTAACCCGCGCCGGAGGCACACACGAAAACGCCCGGCCGGGTGCGCATTGCGGCGATCGCCTCGGCGAGCACTGTCGTCCCAACGATGCGGCTCTCGGCGATGCGGCGGCGTTTCCCGGGCGTGAAGCGGCCGAAGATCGGCTCGCCCGCCAGGTGCACGACCGCCTCGACACCATCCAGAGCGGCGCGGTCGATCTCGCGTCGCTCGGGATCCCAGGAAGCGGAGCGTCGGTGGGCCGACGCCGGAGTGCGCACCAGCCGCACGACCGAATGCCCACCGGCCTCGAGGGCGTGCACGAGGGCGCTGCCGATGAGGCCACTAGAGCCGGAGACGAGGATGCGCATCGCTCAGAAGGATACCTTGCGGAGCAACTCCGCAATGGCCTGGGGACCTGTGCCTACTTCGCCGCTTTTGGCGCACCGGGCCAGAAGATCGGGCGTTGGTTGACCTCCCGACAATTCGTCCTCGCCCAATACCTGTGGGGGCTCTCGGCGCCGCGAGATTCATCCCCGTCAACGTTTGGACTGAATCGAAACAGGAGACGGCGATCTTCTCGATCACCTTCCCTCCCCGAGTCACGACGGTCCTCGCCGGTGTGTGTGATGAGGACTGCATCGACCTGGACGTGTCACTTGAGACGAATCGGTACGAGATCGACGCGGCCCGGGCCGGCGGCGATGCCCCCATCGTGCACGCGACTCCAGCCGAGTGAACGACCTATCGCGTGACGGTGCGGATGACTGAGTGCCGCGTGAACCCCTGCTGGTTTGCCGTCGGGGTCTTCCGTAGGGGCGTCACGTCGCAGGCCCATCCGTCTCCGTGAGATCGATCTGCGCCGGCGCCGCCGGGTAGCGAACGCGTCCCTCAGGCACCACGCGCGCAAAAGGCGAGATCCGGTGCGCATCCGCCCGATCCAGCGACAGGATGTGCCGCACCTCATGGCCATGAGCCACCAGGGCATCGGCGATGAGCTGCCGGTGGCAGCGCCAGGGAACGGCCTCGGCGCACATCACGGTCGTGCGCGATCGCCGAGCGATCTCCACGAGCCGCGCGAGCGCGGCCTGGAACGCATCCGAGTCCATGTAGTCGGCATATCCGCGAAAACTCGCCGATCGCCATCCCGTATTGGGGGAATCCGCGCGCGGGGTTCGCCGCCCGCCCAGATCCGCCTCGTGCACATACGCGATCCCCGCATCCGCCAGTGCGCGCTCGAGCGCCGCCCGGGCGTATTGCGGATGGCGGCGCGAGGCCGGATAGCGCCGGATGTCTACGACGCCGCGGATCCCGTGCGCCTCGAGGAGCCTGAGAAACTCAGCGAATTCCCGCGTGGAATGGCCGATCGTGTAGACCACACCCGCAAGCTAGTCGGCCGTCAGCGATCGGCCTCGGCCTGGCAGACAGCCGACCGCTGAGAGCCGACTGGCAATTCTCTCGCCAGATTCGGATGGATCGACAGAGCTTGGCGCGCTAGGTTCTCAGCCGTGACCAGCGCTGCCCTCGTTCCGGCCCTCGACCCCACCCGCCAGTGGCGGATCGTACTGGCGCGCGATCGTCGCTACGACGGCGATTTCGTCTACGCGGTGCGCTCGACCGGGATCTATTGCCGGCCATCCTGCCCCAGCCGCCGCCCGCGGCGTGACCTGGTGCGGTTCTTCCCGATTCCGGAAGCAGCGGAAGCCGCAGGGTTCCGTGCCTGCCGCCGCTGCCATCCCAACCGGCTGCAACCGCATGACCCAGCCGTAGCGCTGGTACGCGACCTCTGCCGCGCAATCGACGCCCAGCCCGACGGCCCCGCGGACCTCCAGGCACTGGGCAGGCGAGTCGGGCGCTCCCCGCACCAGGTGCTGCGCGCCTTCCGGCGAGTGCTCGGGGTGAGCCCGCGCCAGTACCGTGACGCCCGGCGGGTCAGCCGATTGAAATCCTCATTGAAGGAGATGCCACACGTGAGCCCCGCGATCTACGAAGCCGGCTTCGGCTCCTCGAGCCGGGTCTACGAGCGTGCCGCCGGAACGCTCGGCATGACGCCGGCCGCCTATGCACGCGGGGG
>JAWOLH010000024.1:0-6819 GCA_033853695.1 Gemmatimonadales bacterium
CCCACCCCTTGTCCGCCGCCACCTTCGTCAACGCCGCCGTCAGCGTCGTCTTCCCGTGGTCCACGTGCCCGATCGTCCCGACGTTCACGTGCGGCTTGGTGCGCTCGAACTTTGCCTTGGCCATTTCCCCTGTCCTCAGTATTCGCCCTTAACCCTTGACCTTCGCGATAATCTCGTCCGCTTTGGACTTCGGCACTTCCTGATAGTGACTGAACTGCATGCTGTAGATCGCCCGCCCCTGACTCATCGACCGGAGCGTCGTCGAATACCCGAACATCTCGGAGAGCGGCACACTCGCCGCCACCACCTGGGCATCGGCGCGCTGGGTCATGCCGCCGATCTTGCCGCGGCGGCTCGACAGATCGCCCATCACCTCGCCCATGTAGTCGCCCGGCGTGACGACCTCGACATCCATGATCGGCTCGAGCAGCACCGGGCTCGCCTGGCGCGCCGCCTCCTTCACCGCCATGGAGCCGGCGATCTTGAACGCCATTTCGCTCGAATCGACGTCGTGCGAGGAGCCGTCCACCAGCTCCACCTTCACGTCCACCATCGGGTAGCCCGCCAGCACGCCGTTCTCGAGCGCTTCCTTCACGCCCTGCTCCACGGGCCCGATGAACTCGCGCGGCACGGTGCCGCCGACGACCTTGTCCTCGAACACGAAGCCCGTGCCCGGCTCGCCCGGCTCGAGGTGAATGACGACGTGGCCGTACTGGCCGCGGCCGCCCGTCTGGCGGATGAACTTCCCCTCGACGTACTCGACCCGCTTGCGCACCGTCTCGCGATAGGCGACCTGCGGACGGCCCACGTTGGCCTCGACCTTGAACTCGCGCTTCATGCGGTCGACGATGATTTCGAGGTGCAGCTCGCCCATCCCCGAAATGATGGTCTGCCCCGTCTCGGGATCGGTGTGGACCCGGAACGTGGGATCTTCCTCCGACAGCTTCTGCAGCGCGACGCCCAGCTTGTCCTGGTCGGCTTTCGTCTTCGGCTCGATGGCGACCGAGATCACGGGATTCGGGAACCGCATCGCCTCGAGGATGATCGGATCGCGTTCGGTGCAGAGCGTGTCGCCGGTCTTCGTCTCCTTCAGCCCGATCGCCGCCGCGATGTCGCCGGCGCGCACTTCCTCGATCTCCTCGCGCTTGTTGGCGTGCATCTGCAGCAGCCGGCCGATGCGCTCCTTGCGATCCTTGGTGCTGTTGTAGACGTACGAGCCGGCGGTGAGGACTCCGGAATAGACCCGGAAGAAGGTGAGCTTCCCGACGTAGGGGTCGGTCATGATCTTGAACGCGAGCGCCGCGAACGGCTCGTCGTCCGACGCGTGCCGCTCGGTGTGGGTGGCGTCGTGGTGCGGCTGGTGCCCCTGGATCGCCCGGATATCGACCGGCGACGGGAGCAGGTCGATCACTGCATCGAGCAGCTGCTGCACGCCCTTGTTCTTGAACGCGGCGCCACAGAGCACCGGCACGACGTGCCCGGCGATCGTCGCCTTGCGCAGCACCGTGCGGATTTCGTCTTCGCTCAGCGCCTGCCCGTCGAGATACTTGCGCAGGATCGCGTCGTCGTGCTCGACGGTCGCTTCCAGCATCTCGTGGCGCAGGGCCGCGACTTTCTCCTTCAACGGCGCCGGTACCGGGCCTTCGACGTACTTCTTGCCCAGGGTCTCGTCGTCGTAAACGATCTCGATTTCCCGGATCACGTCGATCACCCCGGTGAACAGCTCGCCCGAGCCGAGCGGCAGCTGGATCGGAATCGCCTTGGCCCCGAGGCGCTCGCGCACCATCTGGAGGCAGCGGTCGAAGTCCGCGCCGACGCGGTCCATCTTGTTCACGAAGATGACGCGCGGCACGCCGTAGCGATCCGCCTGGCGCCACACCGTCTCGGTCTGCGGCTCGACGCCGCCCACCGCGTCGAGCACCGTCACCGCGCCGTCGAGCACCCGCAGGGAGCGCTCGACCTCGACCGTGAAGTCGACGTGCCCGGGGGTATCGATGATGTTGATGCGGTACTGCTCGCCACGCCGCGGCCAGAAGCAGGTGGTGGCGGCGGACGTGATCGTGATGCCGCGCTCCTGTTCCTGCTCCATCCAGTCCATCGTGGCCGTGCCGTCGTGCACCTCACCCAGCTTGTAGGTGCGGCCCGTATAGTACAGGATGCGTTCGGTCGTAGTCGTCTTCCCGGCATCGATGTGCGCCATGATGCCGATATTGCGAATGCGATCGAGCGGTGTCGTCCGTGCCATTCTCGTCCTCTAAGCAGCAAAAACGCGGGGCGACCGTGACGCCCACGAGTGGGCCGGTCTCGCTCCGCCACCATCGGGAGGCCGCTGGCCTCCTCGACGCGGTCCGGTTGTCCTTACGCTACCAGCGGTAGTGCGCGAACGCCCGGTTGGCTTCCGCCATCCGGTGCGTGTCTTCCTTCTTCTTGATCGACTCGCCCTCGCCCTTCGAGGCGAGGATCAATTCCGCCGCAAGCCGCTCCGACATGTCCTTCTCGCGCCGCGCGCGGCTGTACTGAATGATCCAGCGCATGCCGAGCGCCGTGCGCCGCTCCGGCCGGACTTCGACCGGCACCTGGTACGTGGCGCCGCCGACGCGCCGGGACTTCACCTCGAGCGCCGGCTTCACGTTCGACAACGCCTGCTTGAACACGTTCACGCCCGGCTGTCCGGTGCGCTGCTCGATCAGGTCCATCGCCGAGTAGAACACCCGCTCGGCCAGCGACTTCTTGCCCCGCTCCATCAGGTTGTTGACGAACTTGGAAACGGTCTGGCTGTCGTAGCGCGGATCGGCCGGCACCGGCCGGCGCACCGCCTTCTTGCGACGGCTCACTTCCCGGCCTCCTTCGGACGCTTGGCCCCGTACTTCGAGCGCGACTGCTTGCGCTCGTTTACGCCGGCCGCGTCGAGCGTCCCGCGGATGATGTGATAGCGCACCCCGGGCAGGTCCTTCACGCGTCCGCCGCGAATCATCACGATCGAGTGCTCCTGCAGGTTATGCCCTTCGCCCGGAATGTAGGCGGTCACCTCGAAGCCGTTCGTCAGCCGCACCCGCGCCACCTTGCGCAGGGCCGAGTTCGGCTTCTTCGGCGTCGTGGTGTATACGCGCGTGCACACCCCGCGCTTCTGGGGATTCCCCCGCAGCGCCGGCGCCTTCTCCTTCTTTTCGACGTCCGAGCGCCCGCGCCGGACGAGTTGATTGATGGTCGGCATACCGCCCGCTCTCGCTCCCCAAAAAAGTTGCGACGCAGACTCAAAAGCTAAGCCCGCTCAGCAACTTAGGTCAACCCCCGGCGGGTGGACGCAATCCTCACCACCCGAACTTGACTCCGACGGCTCCTGCGGCTAGCTACCCGCCATGCATCGCGCGCTCCTCGAGGCCTGCCCCTGTAGCCCACACCGTTCCAGCATGTCCCGGGCAGGATAGCGCGTGCATTAGCAGCGAATTTCGTCGAGACGAATCAGCGCGGCCGCCGCCTCCGGGACCAGGAGACTGCGGCCGCGATCATTTTGAAGGGAGACAACCCATGGCACAGACGGTCCTTCCCGTAACGGACATCGCATCACGCGGCTACGCGCATCCCGAGGTGCTCGTCTCGACCCAATGGGTCGCCGAGCATCTCACCGACCCCAGGGTGCGCCTCGTCGAATCGAACGAGGACATCCTGCTCTATGAGACCGGCCACATCCCGGGCGCCGTCAAAATCGACTGGGTTGCCGACCTGAACGATCCCCTGGTCCGCGACTATATCGACCGGGCACGTTTCGAGCAGCTGCTGCGCGCCAAGGGCATCAACCAGGATACGACGATCGTGTTCTACGGCGACCGCAACAACTGGTGGGCGACTTACGCCTTCTGGGTGTTCAAGCTGTTCGGCATCGACAACCTGAAGGTGATGGACGGCGGCCGCTTGCGCTGGGCCGAGGAGGGACGCCCGCTCGAGACCACGGCGGTTCACCCCACCCCCGGCAATATCGCCATCCGGGAGCGGGACGACACGCGTATCCGCGCCTTCGCGGACCGCGTCCGCACCCATGTCGAGCGCCACAAGCCGCTGGTCGACGTCCGCAGCCCGGAGGAGTACCGCGGGGAGCGGCTGCACATGCCCGAGTACCCCAACGAGGGCGCGCTCCGGGGCGGGCACATCCCCGGCGCCCGCAGCATTCCCTGGGGCCGGGCGATCAACCCCGACACCCACACCTTCCGGCCCGCCGACGAGCTGCGCACGATCTACCAGCACGAGAACGGCCTGCCGCAGGACGACGAGATCATCGTCTACTGCCGCATCGGGGAGCGTTCGTCCCACACCTGGTTCGCGCTCACCTACCTGCTGGGCTTCAACCGGGTGAAGAACTACGACGGGTCGTGGACGGAATGGGGCAACCAGGTCCGCGCCCCGATCGAGAAGCCCTAGTCGAGGAGACATATGGATCGCGACACGCGGATCGCCTGGCTGGTGGAGCACGCTAGACGGCCCCGCCACACCACTCCGCTCCCCGACGCGGATGTGTCCGTGCCAGGGGGCAATCCCGGTTGTGGCGACCTGCTCACCGCCTATCTCAAGGCCTCCCCGGAAGAAAACCGGGTGGCCGAGGTGAGTTTCGCCGGTACCGGCTGCGGACTGAGCCAAGCGGCCGCGTCGATCCTCGCCGAACGGATGAACCGTGAGCACCCGACGTTCGCCGAGGTGCTCGACTATTCTTACGAGGAGATGATGGAACTCGTGGGCCGCGACGTGGCGGACGCGCGCCCGCGTTGCGCCACGCTCGCGCTCGGCACCCTCAAGGCCGCGGTGAAGGCGGTCGAAATGAACCGCAAACTCAAGGCGGCCGGCAAGTCCGACGCCGAGATCGCTGCGCTGCGGCGTGCGGTCGCTGCGACGGCAGGTGACACGGGACTCGTCATCGGGGAAGGAGCCGAGGCAGCGGCGAAGCGCTGAGGGGCACCAACGACAACAGCGCCCGGGATCGCTCCCGGGCGCTGTGCGTTTGAACCCTGCATACTGCTACTCGACTTCCGCTTCCTCGGGCACCGGGACCATCCCCGGTTGCAGCTCAGGGGGCGGCGGTGGCGGCACGAACCCTTCGGGCGGCTCGATCTCGATCTCCTGGTAGCGGTAGATACCGCTGCCCGCCGGGATGAGATGCCCGATGATGATGTTCTCCTTCAACCCCAGGAGGTCGTCCTTGGCGCCGCGAATCGCGGCGTCGGTGAGGACCCGGGTGGTCTCCTGGAACGACGCGGCCGAAATGAACGACTGCGTCGTGAGGCTCGCCTTGGTGATGCCAAGGAGCAGGGGCTCGCTCGTGGCGGGCTTGCCGCCCTTCGTCTTGACGCGATGGTTGGCTTCGCGGAAGATGAGCTTGTCCACGTTTTCGCCCTCGAGAAACTCGGTGTCCCCCGGCTCGATCACTTTCACCTTCTGCAGCATCTGGCGCACGATCACGCCGATGTGCTTGTCGTTGATCTTCACGCCCTGCAGCCGGTACACCTCCTGCACTTCGTTCAGGAGGTATTCCTGCACCGCGCGGGGCCCCTTGATCCGCAGGATGTCGTGCGGGTTCACAGGACCCTCGGTGAGGCGGTCCCCGGCGCGCACGCGGTCGCCCTCGTGCACGCGCAAGTGCTTCCCGGCCGGCACCTCGTAGAGCTGCGGCTCCCCGTCTTCGGGATGGACGAAGATCTCGCGCTTGCCGCGTTTGATGTCGCCGAACCGCACCGTGCCGTCGACCTCGGAAATCGTCGCCGGATCCTTGGGGCGCCGCGCCTCGAACAGCTCGGCGACCCGCGGCAGACCGCCCGTGATGTCGCGCGTCTTGTACGCCTCGCGGCTCACCTTGGCGAGCGTCTGGCCGGCATAGACTTCCTGGCCGTCCTCGACCGTCAGCTGCGCGCCTTCCGGAATCACGAAGTCGCGCAGCCGCTTCTCCTTGTCACCCTTCTTCTGCACCACCTCGATGTGCGGGTGGAGCTTCTTGTCCCGGTCCTCGATGATGACCCGTTGGCGCCGGCCGGTGATTTCGTCCAGCTCCTCGCGGACCGTCTCGTCCTCCATGATGTCGACGAATCGCACGATGCCCGGCACGTCGGTGAGGATCGGGTTCGTGTACGGATCCCAGGTGAAGAGCACGCCGTCGCGCGCGACTTTCGCGCCGTCGTCCACCATCAAGGTGGCGCCGAGCGGCACGTGGAAGCGGGAGTGCACGGCGAGCTTGCCTCCCGAGCCGCCCTCCTTCGGCCCGTGCGCCGCGGCCTTCAGGATGAGCTCGCCCTCGTAGCTCGTCACCACCTTCTGCTTCTCCGGCGTCTCGACGAACACGAGGCGCTCGCCGTACTCGATCACGCCTTCGACCTTGGTCTTGCGCACCGTCTGCTCGGCGATACGCGCCGCCGTGCCGCCGATGTGGAAGGTGCGCAGCGTGAGCTGCGTCCCGGGCTCGCCGATCGACTGCGCGGCGAGAATCCCCACGGCCTCGCCCAGGTCCACCATGTCCATCGTGGCCAGGTTGCGGCCGTAGCACATGCGGCAGATGCCGCGCCGTGCCTCGCACGTCAACACCGAGCGGATCTTCACCGTCTCGATGCCGGCGTCTTCGATCGCCTGCGCCGTCTCCTCGTCGATCAGCCGGCCCGCCTCGACCAGCACCTTCGGCTGGCCGTGCTCGTCGAGCTCGTGCGGATCGTTGACCTCCTCGAGCGCCACGTTGCCCACGAGGCGCTCGCGCAACGGTTCGATGATGTCTTCGCCTTCCTTCAGCGCCGACATCTCGAGCCCGAGGATCGTGCCGCAGTCCTCCTCCGTGACCGTGACGTCCTG
>JAWOLH010000025.1:0-10619 GCA_033853695.1 Gemmatimonadales bacterium
CGGGCCGCCCCTCGGTGGGGGCGCGACAGGCCGAGGCCCTCGTATTGGATGCGGGCGCTCGCGCCTTCGTCGCGCGCGTGGGCGCGGCGATCGGCAGCGCCCTCGACCGCACCGCCACGGCCCTGCGGGCCGGCGCGCCGGCGCGGGACGCGCTGCAGCACGTGCTGCGCGCGCTGCAGCCGCTGCGGGGACTCGCCGCGCTGAACGACCTGCCGTCGCTTCCCGATGTGCTCGAAGGCGTCGAGCGCGCGGTCACCGAAGTGACGCGCGGCGGCGCGCCGCCGGCCGCGGCTCCCGATTTCTTCCAGAGCGCGGCGGCCGCGATCACGCAGGCGGCGCGCGAAGTGGCCGAGCGCGGCCGTCCGGACCCCGAGGGCCCGGCGTTCCGCGCCTTCGCCGCTCAGCTGGCCCGCTTCTTCGATCGTGAGCCGGCCGTCATACCGATCAGCGAGCTGTACTTCGACGACACCGGGCCGCACATCCTGCAGCGCGGCGCCGGGGCGGCGCAGGCGCTGCCGCTCACGCGCGTGGAGCTCGTGAGCCACGGCGAGCACCTCAAGCTCGCGGCCGACGCCATCGAGCGTGCCCCCAGTCCCACGCAGCGCGAGCTGCGTGTCCATACCCTCGCCGGCACGTTCCGCGCACTCGCCGTCGCGGGGGAAGGCCCGCTGCCGCAGACGTTGAGCCGCTTCGTCGACGCCGCGCGCGAGGCGGTAGCACTCGGCCAGGCGGTGCGCGAGCCCGCGGGGTTCGCCGCGGCGCTGCGCAATGCCAGCGAGGTGCTGACCGCGGCGACAGTCACCGACGATGCACGCATCGCCACCGGTCTCGAGGCGGCGGTGACACAGCTTGCGGCCCTGGCGCACGCCCCAACGCCAGCCGCGGCCGCGCCTCCTGCCCCACCAGCAGCCGCCGAGGCCCCCGAGTCGACATTCGCGGCTTTCTTGAAGGACGTCGCGGAAGCCGTCGAGTCGCCCGTCGTGCCGATCGAGGCGCTCGCGCCGGAGCCGCCGGCACCGCCGGCTCCACCGCCCCCGCCCCCGCCCCCCACACCCGAGGCGCCACCGATCCCGGCATCGCCTCCGGTTTCCGTGGCACGCGCACCCGCTCCCGCGCCCGTGTCCCCGCTGCTCCGCGTCCGATTCGGTCGCAAGCCGGCGATGCCACCGCTGACCCTCACGGAACGGTCCGAGGTCCCGGAGGAAACACCCGACATCGTCGGCTCCTGGATTACGTACCAGCGGATGGTGGCGGCCGGCGTGGGACCGCCATCACTCGACGTCCTGATGGGGCACGCGCCCGACGTGGTGAGCGCCGCCGAGGAGCTACCCGTCGTCGACATCAAGACCCTGCAGTACGGCGGGGCCGCGGCGCTCGCGCGCGTACAGGAGCTGCGCCAGCTGGCGCGGGGCGCGCCTTCGGCCGACCTGCCCGCGCTGTTCGAAGAAGTCTGCGATCTCGTTGACCTCGCCTTCGAGCCCGGCGCCTAACCGTCCCTCGCGCTGGGCCTGGCCGGTGGGGCTTGCCATCACGGCGGCCTTCCTCGTCTGGGCGGTGCGCGGCGTGGACCTGCGAGGCGTATGGGCAGGGGTGCGCCAGGCGAACCCCCTCCTCGTCGTTCTGTCGGCGGGCGTCGCCACGCTCACCTTTCCGCTGCGCACGCTGCGCTGGCACGTGCTGCTGCGGGCCCCCGATGGCGCTCCCTACCCGCTCCGGCCGCTCTGGAACGCAACGGCGATCGGCTTCATGGCGAACAACCTGCTCCCCGCCCGGGCGGGTGAAGTCGCCCGGGCCTGGGCGGCGAGCCGCGAGCTCCCGGTGCGGTTCACGACGGCGCTCGCGTCGATCGGGATCGAGCGCGTCTTCGACGGCCTGATGATGCTCGCGCTGATGGCGCTCGCGATCGGAGCGCCGTCCTTCCCGAGCCAGGCGAGCGTCGGTGGCACCCCATTGTCTCACGTTGCGCGGGGGATGGCCATCGTGTTCGGCGGCGCGCTCCTCCTGGCATTCGTCGTCGCGCATCGCCCAGCCCCGTGGCTCGCCCTGCTCGATCGCCTCACCAGCGGGATTCTTCCCGAGCGGTTCGCCCAGCGCTTGCGGTCGATGGCGGACGGGCTGGTGGCTGGACTCGCCGTCCTCAAGAGCCCCATGCGGTTCGCCGCGGTGCTGGGGTGGTCCCTCGCGCTGTGGCTCGTCAACGCCGCTGCGTTCGCGCTCTGCTTCCGGGCGTTCCACCTTCCTGTGCCGGCCGAGGGCGCGCTCCTGCTTCAGGGGTTGATCGGATTCGGGGTGGCGATCCCGGCCGCGCCCGGTTTCTGGGGAGTGTTCGAGTACGCGACGCGACTGACGCTGCAGTTTTACGGAATCAGCGCGACCCTGGCGCTCGCCTACGCGTTCGCGTTCCACCTCGCGGGCTTCATCCCGATCACCCTGCTCGGCCTCGACGCCCTGTCGCGAGCGCACCTGCACCTTGGTGATCTGCGCGGCGCGACCGCGCCGCCCACGTGACCGGCGCCCCGCCCGATCGCGTCCAGGCGCCCGCCCACGCGAAGGTGAATCTCCTCTTACGCATCCTGACACGGGAAACAGGCGGATATCACCAGATCGAGACGGTGTTCCAGCTCCTCGAACTGGCCGACGACGTGGAAGTGACCCGCATCCACTCCGGTGTCACGCTCGATGTCGCCGGTCCCGACCTCGGACCGGTCGACGACAATCTCGCGGTGCGCGCGGCGCGCCTGGTGCTCGATGCGACGGGCAGAAAATTCGGCGTCGCCATTTCGCTCACAAAGAACATCCCCGTGCGCGCCGGACTCGGTGGAGGCTCGAGCGATGCGGCCGCGGTGTTGCGGGCGGTGAACGCGCTCGCCGGTCACGCCGTGCCCCGCCACGAGCTGTTGCAGCTCGGCACACGGCTCGGCGCGGACGTCGCCTTCTTCGCGAGCGGCGCCGTCACGGCGCTCGCGTGGGGCCGTGGCGAGCGGCTGTTCCGTCTCGCGCCGCCGCCCGCGGCCCCCGCGCTCGTCGCGGTTCCGGCAGTAGCAGTGTCGACTCCCAACGCCTACCGCTGGTGGGACGAGATGCACCCCGAGCCGGCCGAGCGCGGACCCGTCGTGCTCGATACCGATGCGTTCGCGACCTGGGGCAGCATCGGGCGATTGGGGGGCAACGATTTCGAAGTTCCGGTCTTCAGTCGCCATCCGCCGCTACGGGGCGTGTTCGAACGGCTGGCGGCCTCGGGGCCGCTCTGGGTACGTCTGTGCGGCTCGGGCTCGGCCGTCGCGGCAGTGTATCGCAACGCGCGGGACCGCGACGATGCCGCCCACATGTTGGACGCCAAGATGGCAACCTCGATCGCGACCACTACCCGCTCCGCGGCGACTGCGTAGTCCCAGCTCGCATCGCGCCGTCCAGCGCCAATCGCTATCCTAGAGTCCTCACTCCACGGAGGAAGGATTGTGATCACCCGGCGTGGACGGTTCATCGCTGCAGCCTTCAATCAGGGCGCGGTTCCCACGATCGCCTGCTTCAACAAGGCGACGACGCCCCTGGGATTCGATCTCACCAGATTCATCGCGGCCATGCAGAAGTTCCTCGACGATTACTTCGTCCCCGTGTGGGGCACACCGGCGAACCTCGTCGAGACCACCGGATTCAAGAAGAGCGCCTGGGCGCTCGTCTTTCTCGATAACGCCGACGTCGCCAACGCCCTCGGCTACCACGACCTGACGCCGGATGGCCTGCCGCTGTCGAAGGTGTTCGTCAAGACGACCCAGGCGGCGGGCGAGCAGCTGACGGTCACCGCGACCCACGAGCTCGCCGAAATGATGGTCGATCCGGCAATCAACCTCACGGCCGTCGATCCCAGGAACGTGTTCTACGCGTATGAGACCGCGGACGCGGTCGAAGCGCTGTCGTTCAATGTCGACGGGTTTGCGATGAGCGATTTCGTCCACCCCGCTTACTTCGAGAGTTTTCGCAAGACTGGCTCGGCGCAGTTCGACCATCTGAAGAAGGTGAAGCGCCCGTTCCAGATCCTCCCGGGCGGGTACATGTCGATCTTCAGAAACGGGAGCTGGACGCAGATCTTCGGCTCGAAGGCGAAGGCGAAGAGCTTCCGGCGCGAGGACCGGCGCGGCCACCGCACCACCTACATGGGACGCACCCACAGGATGCGTCCCTCGAGCCCGATCTAGGATTTCGTACGGATGCGCAGCGGCACGATCGTCGTGCCCCAGTGCAGCTGGAGGGTCGCCGAGTCAGGGCCGACGACGGGAAATTCGTAGGCGAGCACTTCCATGTAGCTCCCCTGCGCCGGGGTCACGGTGACGCGCAGTGCGTCGTGCGATTCGCCGGGATAGGGGAGGTGGAAGACGTGCAGGGCACGGCTGAAGATCACTGTCCAGCTCGCGGTGTCGGGGATCGTCCAGAGGGTGTACTGCCCTGCCGCGAGCGGCTGTCCCTCGATCGTCACGTCCTTACTGAAACGGATGGTCGTCGCGGAATCGGCGCCGGGGTGCCACACCTGGCGCCATTTTACGAGTCCACCGAAGAGGGTGCGCCCGTGCGCCACGGGGCGATTGTAGGATATGGTGATGTCGGTGAAGCCGACGCGTTGCGAAATCGTCCCGTGCTGGCTCCACGGGATCCCCTGGGCAGCGGCCGTGAACGGCACGCCGAGTATAGCGACGACGAGAGCGCCAACGGACTCGAACCGCATCCCTGTGCCTCCTGGCGTATCTTAGCTCGTCTGATGATGTTGAAGAACGGTCAATCATGCCCGATCTCCCGCACCCGATCACGACCACGTCCGCCACGATTCGCGGCCTGCCGGTGCTCGTGCAGAACTCACGGCCCGACATCGCGACGGAGGACGTGCTGCGCCGGCTCGACGAATCGCTGCAGCTGATCGAGCGCTACGTGCCGCACCATTTCCGCCGGCTGGCGCGCGATTTCTCCCGGATTCTCGTGCAGCGGTACGCGTGCCGCGGGGCGTACATTCCCGACCAGGGCGCCTGCCTCGTCGAGCTCACCTTCACCGTTAACCCCGAATTCTCCCCCGCACAAATCGCGGCGACGATCCTGCACGAGGCGATGCATGCGCGTCTCCACCGGCGGGGGTTTCCGCTCGAGATGGCGGACCGGGCGCGGCAGGAGCGGTTCTGTCGCCGGGCCGAGATCGAGTTCGGGCGGGCTGTCCCGGGCGGAGCTCCGATTGTAGAGCGAGCGCTCGCGGGCCTCGAGTTGACGGACGAGGAGGTGGCCCCGGTTGTCGACCCGATTCTGGCGGCGCGGCGGGTCGCCGAGGTGGACCGGGAGGCGCTGGCGCGAGGCCGCACCATTCCAAAGAGTCCGCGGTCTTTCTAAGTTGAGGGCCTGCGCCCTCGCTGGCCCCTCGTCCAATGGCAGGACACCGGACTTTGGATCCGGGAATGAAGGTTCGAATCCTTCGGGGCCAACTTCATTGGGCTCCTCCGGTGAAAAGCCGCGGGTCGAGACCGTATGAGCGCACGACGGCAGCGAAGCGGGCGCTTTGGCGGATCTGGTCGTACACCGGGTGGTTGAATCCTGCCTGGAACGCGACGGGCTCGCGCGCCTGCGCCATCCGCTCCAGCGCGTCGAGCGCCCGGGTCGTATCGCCCGCCCCCAGCCACGCAAACGCGATGGCGGTTTCCACGTTGGCGTTTCCGCCGCGCTCTTGCTCGATCCGGTGGACGAGGGCCGGGACATCCGCCCGATCGCCGAGCGCCGCCGTGAGGAACGCGATCTGCATGGAGGTATTCGGTACCCAGACTGCGCGCCGCGCGTGCTCCCGTGCAGCCTCCATGTGGCCGGCGAAGTATTCCGCGAGCGCCAGCTGCGGCACGCCCAGCAGCGAGACCGAATCCAACTCCACCGCCCGGCGCGCCGTCGCGACCGCCTCCTCGTAGCGGCGCCCGACGAGCAGCACCATGCTGAACACGGCGGCCGTGGTCGATGAGAGGGGGTCGATGGCGACGGCATGCCGGCCCTGCGCGACCGCCTCCTCGGTGCGCCCCTCTATGGCGAGCGCCGACATGTACACGCGATGCGAGAAGGTGTACGTCGAGTCGAGGGCAATCGATTGCTCGAGCTCGGCGGCGGCGCGCCGCCAATCGCTGTCGAACAAGTAGGTGACGCCCGAGGCCGCGTGCGCCTCGGCGCTCGCCGGAGCGAGCTGGAGCGCCTGGTCCGAGGCCGCCCGTGCCTCCCGCAGCGCCGAGTCTCTCGATATCCGGCCGAACAAAGGAGCTACCGCCCACGCGGTGCCGAGTTGTGCCCAAGCACGCGCGAAGGACGAGTCCCGCGCGATCGCCTGCTCGAAGTAGGGAATGGACCGGGCAACGCCCGCGCCGCGCTGCGCGAGGAAGTAACGACCACGCAGGTACAGGTCGTACGCCTCGAGGCTGCGCGTGCCAGTCCCGGGGCCTGCGGGCGTCACTGCACGTTCACCCGTCAACGGCCCACGCAGGGCGGCCACGATATCGCGCGTCAGGTCGTCCTGCACCGCGAAGACGTCGCGGACTTCGCGCTCGTAAGAGTTGCTCCACAACAGCAACCCACTCGTCGCATCCGTGAGCTGCACGACCAAACGAAGCCGGCTTCCATCACGGCGGACCCGGCCCTGCAGGACGCTCGCGACATTCAGGTCGCGGCCCACGCGCCGGGCATCGACCCCACCACTCCCGAAAGTGAACGCCGACGTGCTGGCCGCCACTCGCAGTCCCGGCACGTGGGCGAGTTCCGTCGTCAGCTCGTCGGCGAGGCCCTGGGCGAAGTAGGTGTTGGCGGTGTCGCCGCCGACGGATGCGAACGGCAGCACCGCGACCGAGCGCGCGGGGGGCCGCGCCAGACGGCCGCACGGCGGCGCCGTGCCGTCGGGACACTGTGCGGTCAAAGGAACGGCCAGGTGGACGCCGACGACTAAGAGCACGACAAGACGAGGCAGCATCGACATGCGTACAACAGTGCAGCGCGGAGAACACCAACGCCAGCGTTTCGCGCCGGAATCCTCGGTCGATCGGGCGGAAGGGACCGGAGATTCCGGCTCGATGTAGCTTCCCGGAGGGGATTTCCGCCGCGTCGTGCTCGGCGCTTGCCGGACGCGGCTGAGACTTTGGATCCGGGAATGAATGTTCGAATCCTTCGGGGCCAACTGCCGCCACATCCTTCACTCCGCGAGTCACTCATGATTGCCCGCACGTCCAGACCACTCCGGCCGCTGGGCCTTTCTCTACTCGTCATCCTGCTCGGCGCGAATCCAGCCGGCACATCAGGTCCGGTTCCGGCCAGCCTGCTCTCCAGCCTCGTCTGGCGCAACCTCGGGCCGTTCCGCGGCGGCCGCGTCGCCGCCGTGACCGGGGCGATCGGCCAGCCCGGCGTCTATTACATCGGGCTGCCCCTGGGCGGCGTCTGGAAGACCACGAGCGCCGGCGAGACGTGGACGCCGATCTTCGATGCGATCACGGAGGCGTCGTCCGTCGGCGCCGTCGAAGTCGCCCCCTCGGACCCGAACGTCATTTACGCAGGCATGGGCGACCTGATCACGGGGGGCGGGATTAACGAGGGCAACGGCGTCTACAAGTCAACCGACGCCGGCAAGACGTGGCAGCACCTCGGACTCGACGACACGAAGCAGATCCCCTCGATCCTCGTCGATCCCAGGAACCCGAACCTGGTGCTGCTCGCGGCGCAGGGAAATGTGCACGTGAAGAGCGACAGCCGTGGCGTATATCGCTCGACCGACGGCGGAAAGTCGTGGACCAAGACGCTGTACGTCGACGATTCGACCGGCGCGCAGAAGATCACGTGGGCGTTCGACCGCCCCGACGTCATGCTCGCGACCACGGTGCGGCACTACGTGACGCCGCCCGTCGGCCCGCTGCGCTTCGGCCCAGGAGGATTTGGTGGCGGCGGCGGGCAAACCGGTCCGACGCAGACGATGCTCTTCAAGTCGACGGACGAGGGACTCACGTGGCACGAAATCACGGGCGGCGGTCTGCCGCGGCTCAACGGCCGGACCTCCGTCGCGATCGCGATGCATACGAATGCGCAGCGCATGTTCCTGATCGGCAACTTCGGTTTGTACCGCTCGGACGACGGCGGCGCCACGTGGCGGCAGATGGACGCCGCCGACAAGCGCATCGCCAACGGCCAGGGCGGCTACAACTGCGGCGTCTACGTCGATCCCGAGAATCCCGACGTCGTCTATACGATCAACACGTCGAGCTACAAGTCGAGCGATGGCGGCAATACGTTCACCGGCTTCAAAGGCGCCCCCGGCGGCGACGACCCGCAGCAGCTATGGATCGATCCCACCAACGGGCGGCGCATGCTGCTCGGCCTCGATCAGGGGGCGGTCGCTACCCTGGATGGCGGCGCGACGTGGAGCTCCTGGTACAATCAGTCGACCGAGCAGGTGTATCACATCACCGTCGACACCTCGTATCCCTACTGGGTCTACGCGTCGCAGCAGGACGCGGGGGCGATCCGCATTCGTTCACGCGGCAACCTGGGCGCCATCACGCCGCTCGACTGGAGTCCGGTCCCGGGGTGGGAGTGGGGCACCACGATCCCCGATCCGCTGAACCCCAACATCGTGTACGCCTCGGGCTCGGGGATCGTGAAGATCACCTACCCGAGCGAGCAGTGGATCAACGTGAGCCCGAATGTCGATCCCGACCTGAAGGGACGCACCACCATCTCGCAGCCGCTCGCCTTCGCCCCCTGGAACCAGCATGAGCTCGTCACCGGATTCAACTTCGTCATGGCGACGACCGACGGCGGCGCTCACTGGACGAAGCTCTCGCCCGACCTGGGGTTCCCGAAGGACACGGCGCCCACTCCGGACAGCCTCCGCGGTAAGCCGGGCTACCTCGTGGGCGGCGCGATCCAGTCGTTGGCGCTGTCCACGGTCAAGCGCGGCGAGATCTGGGTCGGCACGAGCAACGGGCTCATCAAGCTGACGCAGGACGAAGGGAAGACGTGGTCGGATGTGACGATCCCCGGCATCCCCGGTGTGGCGAGCCGCGCGGACATCCTGGCGATCGACGCGTCGCATTTCGATCCCGGCACGGCGTACGTCGCGCTCTCACTCCATACCACGGGCGACTATACGCCGTACTTCTACCGGACCCGTGACTATGGCAAGACCTGGACACTGATCACGAACGGCTTCGCGACGGGTCAGCCGAGTGGCTCGTTCGCGCGGGTGATTCGCGAGGACCCGAAACAGCGCGGACTGCTGTTCGCCGGGACGGAGAGCGGGGTCTACGTCTCCTTCGACGACGGGGATCACTGGCAGTCGCTGCAGCAGAACCTCCCCAATACCTCGTATCGCGACATGGTGGTGAAAGGCAACGACCTGATCGTCGGCACATACGGCCGCGGCATCTGGGTGCTGGACGACATCTCGCCGTTGCGCCAGATGACGGCGGCAGTGGCGAGCGAACCAGTCCACCTCTTCGCGCCGGGGGAAGCGGTGCGCGTGCGCCGCAACGTCGGGGCCGACACGCCGTTCCCGCCCGAGGTCCCACACGCCCTCAACCCGCCTGATGGGGCACTGATCTATTACTCGCTGGCGTCCGAGCCCGCGGGCGATATCACCCTCGACGTGCTCGATGCGACCGGCTCCGTCGTGCGGCACCTGACGAGCGCGCCGGTCGAGCCGGTGAAGGAAGCGGCGCAGCCGCCGGAGCCGAACTTCTGGCTCGCGGCACCGGAGCGGCTCACCAAGGTCGCCGGGCTGAACCGGGTGAACTGGGATCTCCGGACGGACGACCCGCCGGCTTTCTCGCACTCGTTCGAGATCAACGCCAACCCGGGACTCACCCCACCTTCGCCCGAGGGTCCGTTGGTGCCCCCGGGCACGTACACCATTCGCCTCACCGTCAACGGCACCGCATACCGACGACCGATAACCGTCGTGAACGATCCACGCTCGCCCGCTACGGGGCCCGACGTGGCCTCACAGACCGCGCTGCAGTCACGGATTGTGGCGGGGATGCGGGCATCATGGGACGGCTATCAGCAGGTCGCGGCGGCGCGGACCGCGGTGGCGGCGGACACCGTCTCCTCGCTGCCGGCGCTCGTCGTCACGGCGGCGAAAGCGCTCGACTCGATCCTCGCCCGAGTGGGCGGGAATCCCGAGGGGAGCCGCGGGTTCGGCGGATTCCGTGCCGGGTTGCCAGCTCCCCCAACGTTCGTCGGCGTGAACAACACGCTCGCGGGTCAGATCAACGGCCTCGAGAATGGAGACATGGCGCCGACGCCGGCAATGCAGGCAGCCTACGCCGCGGCGTGCAAGGATCTCGCGACAGCGGCGGCGACGTGGCGCGGCATCGACAGCGCGGGGGGAGCGATCGAAACATTCAACGCCGTGGCGACGCGCAACAACCTCAAGCCGGTCGTGGTCGCGGTGGTGCCGGTGGCTCCGATCTGCCCGAACCCGGTGCAGGCGGCGGGGCGCAATCGCCCGGCGAGTGGTCCACGCGCTCGCGGGAATGAGGAGGATACGGGGAGCGAGGAGCACGGCGATGCGGGGCCGGAGGACGCCCCATAATGGGAGCCCAGCAAAACGGCGAGCACGTTCGCGCGCGAAC
>JAWOLH010000026.1:0-107998 GCA_033853695.1 Gemmatimonadales bacterium
AGCGGGCGGCGCTGGGGGAGGTGGCGGGGTGGGCGGGGTGGGCGGGGTGATCGGTTGCGTAGCGACCTTGCCCCGCACGCGCGTGAGGCCCTCCGCCGCTTCGCCGTTCATTGGATCGGCGAGCAACAGGCGGTTGAGCCACTCCATCGCCTGATCGTACCGGTTGTTTCGCTCGGCGATTTCGGCGAGGACCTTCAGCGCCAGGATGTTCTCAGGGTCGAGTTCCAGAACCTTGCGGAATACTGTTTCCGCCCCGGCATCATCTTTCTTGTCCACGAGACAGCGACCGTGGACGATGTGACCACTGACGTAATCGGGATGCAGGGTCAGGCCGGCCTGGCACAGCTCGATGGCGTTATCTATAAGCCCTGCTTTGCGATACGCATCGGCCAGTGGCGCGAAGTTTCGCCCTTTGGGATTCTCCCGGTAGCGCGCTTCGAGTTTCTCGATTTCGCTGGTGTACGCCACGGCCTAAGTCTTTGTGGGAATTGGTCTAACTTAGTGTTTGGCCGGCCGACCTGTCAATCAGTGACACCACACTCTCGCTTGAGTTTGTTCGTTGTGGCGCTTAGACTTACACCCCCTCACCAGACCTGACGCAGGGGTTTTGAAATGGCGATGCTGCGCGAGATGCGCGCGATCTCGAAATACATCTTCTGGGTCGTAGCGGTCACCTTCATTGGCTGGCTCGCATACGGCCAGGTCCAGGAAATCCTCTCTGGCTCACGCGACATGGTGCTGAAGATCGACGGCACCGAAATCCACGCGACGCAATTCCAGCAGGCGGTGCAGACGGCGGTCGAGCAGTACCAGGCGCGCAACGGCGTAAGCCAACTGCCTGCCGAAGACCGCCAGCAGATCGAGAATCAGGTGGTCGACGAGCTGGTGCGCTCCGTCCTGATCAACCACGAAACCAAACGTCTCGGCATCACGGTCACCGACCAGGAGATCCGCGACGCTGCCCAGACGTCTCCTCCGCCCGAGGTGTATTCGTATCCCGACTTCCAGACGAACGGGCAGTTCGACGCGACGAAGTGGCGTCGGTTCCTGCAGAGCGGCGGAAACCAGGAGTTCCTGGCGCAGCTGGAGGCACGCTACCGCGATCAGATCCCGCAAGCGAAGCTGCTCCAGTACATCACGGCGGATCTCTACGTCTCGGACGCCAAGCTGTGGCGCATTTACCGGGATCAGCATGACTCCGTCACCGTCGACCTCGTGGCAATCGGTCCGGAGCAGGTCCCCGATTCGGCCGTCCCGGTGTCGGATGCCGAGGCGAGTCGCTACTACGGCGCCCACAAGAACGACTTCAAGCGCCCCGCCGCGGCGTGGCTGAGCTTCGTGGCGCAATCCCGGGAGCCGAGTCCCGCCGATTTCTCCGCGGCCCTGGCCCGGGCCGAGAGCCTGCGGACGGAAGCCTCGGTCAGCCTGGCGAAGTTCGAAGACGTCGCGCGGCGCGAATCGTCGGATACCGCGAGCGGACGGCAGGGCGGCGATCTCGGCTGGATCAAGCGGAATCAACCGCAGTTCGACACCGCGTTCCTCGCGGGGCTGCGCGGTCTTCCCGTCGCGCAGGTATCACGGCCGGTCCATTCGAGCTTTGGCTATCATCTCATCCGCATCGACGCCGAGAAGGGCGACTCGCTGCACGTGCGCCACATCCTCGTCCCGATCGAGCTGGCGGGGGCGCACCGCGACTCCGTCGAATCGGTCGCCGACAGCCTCGATCGCATCGTGGCGGAACGCGACAGTGGCTGGCTGCTCGACAGCGCGGCAAAACAGCTTCATCTCCAACTGCAGCGGGCGCCGAAGCTCGTCGACGGCGACCGCATGGTGCTGGGCCAGTCTACGGTTCCCGACGTCGGGGTATGGGCGTTCCAGCATCGGGTCGGCGAGACGAGCAACGTCATTCAAGCACAGGACGCCTACTACGTCTTCCGGCTCGACTCGCTGCAAGCAGAAGGCGTGGCCCCGCTGGCCCAGGTGCGCGATCAGGTCGACTATCAGGTGCGGCTGGAAAAGAAGACCGCCCTGTGGCAGAGTCGCACCCAAGCACTCGCGAGCGCACTCGCGTCAGGTCCGCTGGCACCCGCCGCCGTCGCCCAGGGATCCGCGGTCCAGCGCCTCGGTCCCTTCACCCGGCTGCATCCACCGCCCATCCTGCAGCTCGAGCCGAACGTGCTGGGCGAGATCTTTCGACTCGGGGTGGGCCAGCACAGCGGGGCGCTGATCGGCGAACGCCGCGGCTTCGTGGTGCAGTTGGTGGCACGTCACGCGGCGGATTCGACGGCGTGGGCGGCACAGCGTGAGGCCCAACGGGATGGGGTCCTACAGGCGGCGCGCCAGGCGCGCGTCGACGCCTACATCGCGGCGCTGCGCCAGCGCGCCAAGGTCGTGGATCGGCGCAAAGACGTCTTCCAGCCTCAAAACACCGCCGCCGGCAGCTAGCGCCGGCGGGGCTCGCTACTGGTTCAGGCGCTTCGGCTCTCCGCCCGAGGGCGGCAGGGCGCTCGTGTCACCGCTCGACGGCGGCACGGGCGGCTGCGGCTGATCCGATCCCACCTCTCGCAGGCTTTTCTTGAATTCCCGGATCCCCTGCCCCAGCGAGGATCCGATTTCCGGTATCCGCCGGGCGCCGAACACCAGCAGCGCGATGACCAGCAGAATGAGAATGTGCGTCAGCGACAGATCCATAACCTCACTCCTCTAGAAAAGCGACCGGGCGATCAAGTACGCGATGACGACGCCCAGCACCGACAACAGCGATACCTCGAGCCCGATGGGCCCGAGCGTGATCGAAACCACCAACAGGTCCAGATGGATCGGCCCGAAGGTGGGCGTCACGGCAGTCGTGAAGAACTCCTTCGCCGCGCCCTGCGGCAAGAATCGTCGCAACAGCGCCTGCATGAAGCCGCCGAGCACGAAGCCCGTGGCGAGCACGCCGAAGTAAAATAGCGGACGCCGCGGGCCGCGCGCCACGCGTCAGCTCCGCCGCTCGACCGCATAGGCAATGCTGTCGCGCAGCGCCTCACGCGCCGTGGAAGCGGGCAAGGCGGCGAGCTCGGCGTCCGCCTGCTGCGCGAGGTCGAGCGCCCGGCGCCGCGCCACCTCGAGTCCCCCACCCGCTTCCACGAGCCGGATCACCTCCGCCACCTGAGCGTCGGACGGCTCGTCGGTCGCCATGAGGCGGGCGACCACCTGGCGCTCGGCCGCCGACAGGCGCGGCAGCACGGCGATCAGCGGCAGCGTGATCTTATGCTCTTTCAAATCGAGACCGGACGGCTTCCCGGTGACCGCTTCCGGTTGCGTATAATCGAGCAGGTCGTCGGTGATCTGAAAGGCCATGCCCAGCAGCATGCCGAACCGCGCCAGCGCCTCGCGCACCAGGGTGGGCGCGGTCAACGCCCCCACCTCGCAGGCCCCGGAGAGCAGGGAGGCGGTTTTCGCGCGGATCAGCATGTCGTACTGCGATTCACTGTAGGCGAGTTTGTCGTGCGCCTCGAGCTGCCGCATCTCCCCGATCGTCATCTCGTTCGTGACGCGTGCGAACACGCGCAGCGGCTCGAAATCGCCCAGCCGCACCAGCTCGATGATGGCGCGCGAATACAGGTAGTCGCCCATGATGACGGCGACCTGGTGCGAAAAGAGCGCGTTCAGCGTCGGCATCCCGCGACGCAGCGCCGAATGGTCCACCGAATCGTCGTGCACGAGCGTGGCCAGATGGATCAGCTCGACTACCGCGGCCAGCGTCACCGCACGCGGATCCGCGCCTCCCACCGCCTGCTGGCTGAGCAGCAGCAGCATGGGGCGGAACAACTTTCCCTTCATCCGCAGGAGATGATCGTTGGCGCCCGCGATGATGGGGAAATCCGCCGCGACGATGCGGCGCAGCTCGGCGGCGACCTGGTCGAGCTCCGCCGCGACCGGGCGCTGGATATCGCCCAGCGAGACGCGAATCGCCTGCTCGCTCACGTCAGTGCGCTTTGGCGAGCGCCTTGACCCGCGCCCCCACGTCCATGAATCGGATATCGACGGCGAACACGCGGCCATACAGCTCGCGGGCCTCCGTGACCTTCCCCTGCTCCTCGATGGCGCGCCCCAGCCAGTAGAGGATCCCGAGACGCTCCTGATCGCCGGTCGACGGCAGCTCGAGCGCCCGTCGCAGAATCGACTCCGCAACCACCGATGCGCCCTTCTCGAAGAAGCATACGCCCAACGCCTCGGAGGTGCGCAACTTTCCCTCCGGCGCCCGCAACGCCTTCTGGAACTCGGAGATCGCCTCGTCGAGGAGGCCCATCTCCTTGAAGGCGACCCCCAGGTCGTAGTGCGACTGGAAGTCCGTCTCCTCGATGTTCTCGTCGATGCCCTGGCGAAAACGGGTGAGCATCTCCCGGAAATCCTGCTCCTCGTCGCCGGTCGGCTCCTCGTCCTCGACCTTCATGCGCGTGTCGCGCGGTCCCTCGTCCTCGAGAATCATCGCGCCGAGATCGACGAAGTCTCCGTCCTCGCTCGTCTCGTCGCGCACCCGCATCTTCGCGTCCTTCGGCGCCACCCGGCCCTCCGGCTTCGGAGGCTCGGGCGCGGGGGCGAGCATCGACAACGCGGCCCGGGCGCGCTCATTCTTCGGGTCGTGCTCGACGACCCGCTCGTACACGGCCCGCGCCTTGTCGGCGAGATCGGTGCGGAGCAGCGTGTCGGCCAGCTCGAGGTATGCCTCGATCAGCCGCGCCTTGTCGCTGGCCCGGTAGGCGAACTCGACCTGCTTCTGACGATGCCGGACGCTGTTGGGATCGAGCCGCAGGATCTCGTCCACCAGCCCCTGCGCGTGGTCGAGGTTGCCGGCGCTCTCGAAGCCCCCGGTCGCGAGATCGAGCTCCTCGATCCCACGGTCACGCTCGCCCGCTTCGATCAGCGCCTCGCCGAGGGCCTGGTGCGCTTCTGCGTCGTCGGGATCGTTCGCGACACGGGCTTCGAGCTCCTCGATCGACGGCGCTTCCACCGCTTCTGCGGCGAGCCCGTTGAAGACCAGCGCGTCCGACAGCTCAGCCTCCTTGACCACGTCGAGGGAATCGTCCATCACGAGTGGCGCGTTGTCGACCTCGTGGTGTCGCGCCGCCGTCGCCGTCTCGATCGGCTCGACGTCGAAGTCGGGCTCGAGCTCAAGCGGGGGGATTTCGACGACCGTCTTGCGCTTCGCGGATTCGACGGGCGGGGGCACCACGAGCTCCTGGACGGGGAGTGAGGGCTCCTCCTCGACGGCCTCGTCCCGAACATTCACCTCGAACGCTTCGACGAGCGGGAGATCGATCGGCTCAGGGACCTCCGTCTCTTCCGCGGCTGGCGCCGTCGGCTCGAGACCCTCCAACCGCTCGGCATCACCGACCAGGTGCTCCGCACGGATCGGCTCCACCTCGTGGACGGACTCGCGAACCTGGTCGAAATCCGTATTCGTGATCTGCAGCCCCTCGAGATGGTTAACCGGCTCGCTGACGACGTCGTCACCCAGACTCGTCGTTTCGAGCGCGCCGGCTACCGGGGGTGGGGCGGGAGGCGCCGGTGCCGGCGGGGGAGACGGGGGGGGCGGAGGGGGCGGGGCCGGCGCGGGCGGCGCTTTGGCAACGGGAGGCGCGCTCACCGGCGGCGCCATCATGGGCCGGACCGGACCGCCGCTGGGGCGCCCCGGCATCGGCTTCGCCTTGGCCGGCTCGTCCAGGTCGAGAAAGACGAGACTCGTCGTCTTGCGCTTGGCGACCTTGGGCGCGGCCGGCGTCGACGCGCTTGGCCGGGGCGGCGCCGCGGCCGCGAGTTTCGCGTGCAGCTCTGGACCGCCGTAAGCGCGGAGGTGCTCCTCGAGCATCTGGCGCAGCTGTTCGCCCTCGGGAGAGAGGTCGACGAACTCCTTCAGCGCCCCAAACGCCTGCTGGATATTGCCCGCCTTCTGCATCCGCTCGGCGTATTCGATGAAGTTCTGTCGCGCTTCACCGGTGAATCCCTTCGCGGCGTAGAGTTTGGCGAGCTTGAGATAGGTGGTGGGTCGTCCGGGAGCGTTGCGCAACACCTTGTTGCACATCGCAATGGCATTGTTGTGAAAGCCCAGCTCGGCGTAGCGATCGACGGCGCGATCGTAGTAGTCGGCGGCCTGACCCGGGTCCTTCAGCTTGAGATAGAGGTCCCCGATCCGGTTGAAGATCCCCAAATCGGGATTCGGGTCCGATTCGTCCTCCTGTGCGTTGAGCACCTCGAGCCACGAGTCGATCGCGGCCTTCGTGTCCTTGGCCTCGAGCGCCCGCGCCCGCTCCTTGAGCTTCTCAAGCTTCGACATGGATCCCCAAAGATACCGGGGCCGGCGGGAGCGGACAAGCGGAACCCGCTGTCCAGACGGCGGTTACGAGGTTTGCCCCCACCCAATACGCCACTTCCCGCCAGTCCGCGACGTTGCATGCGACGAGATCGGCTGCGAACCCCGGGGCGATCTGGCCGCGGTCCGCCGCCATTCCCACGGCGGCGGCGGCGTTCACCGTCGCCGCGAGAACGGCCTCGGCGTGACGCAGACCCAACTGCGAGACCGCCAGGCTCATCACGAACGGCAGGCCTGGTGTCGGCGACGAGCCGGGATTGAAGTCGGTGGCGAGGGCGATGGCGGCGTTCGCCTCGATGAGTCGCCGCGCCGGCGCCTGCCGCTGGCACCCGAGAAAACTCATGGTCGCGGGTAGCAACACGGCGACCGTTTCGCTCGCGCCGAGCGCACGGATGCCGGAATCGGAGATGCCCGCGAGGTGGTCCGCCGATAACGCGCCGAGCTCCGCAGCCAGCACGGCCCCCTCCGAGCCCTCGAGCTCGTCGGCGTGAAGCTTGAGGGCCAACCCTGCCCTGCGGGCGGCGGTGAGGATCGCCCGCGTCTCGGCGGGATCGAACACTCCCGGCTCGCAGAAGACGTCGCAGCAGCGGGCGAGCCGCTCGCGCGCGACCGCCGGCAGCATTTCTTCGATCACCAGCCGCACGTACTCCGCCCGGCGCGACCGGTACTCCGCCGGCACTTCGTGGGCGCCGAGGAATGTCGGCACGAGCTGGAACCGGTCCGCCTCCACCAGCCGCCGGATCACGCGCAGCTGCTTGAGCTCGCTCTCCAGCTCGAGTCCATATCCCGACTTCACCTCGATCGTGGTGCTGCCATGTGCCCGCAGGGAGAGGAGGCGCGAGCGTGTCAGGGCCTCGAGCTCGGATTCGGTGCGGGAACGGACGTCGCGCACCGATTGCAGAATCCCGCCACCCGCCGCGGCAATCTGCTGATAGGTCGCGCCCAGGGCGCGACGCTCGTGATCGTCCAGCCGCGGCGCGCCGAATACCGCGTGCGTGTGACAATCCACGAACCCGGGAAACAGTACACCGCGAACTTCGACTTCCTCGATGGCGGATTGCGGCGTGCGGAGTGCGGACAAGGTCGCGCGAGCGTCTTTGCGCGGGCCGACCCACGCGATTCGCGTGCCCTCGACCAGTACCGCGGCATCGGGCAGCACTTCGAGCTCGGACAGCTCGGCGCCGCGCCGCGCGCGCGCCGGCCCACGGCACGTCACGGCGGCACGCGCGCCAGTCAGCAGGAGACTCAGTCGCCCGCCTCCAGCATCGGCAACCGCAGGCCGGCGCGCCGTGCCGTCGCCAGTGCTTCCGGGTACCCCGCGTCGGCGTGGCGCACCACCCCGATTCCGGGGTCGTTCGTCAACACACGCTCGAGCCGTCGCCGCGCCTCCGGCGTCCCGTCGGCGACGATGACCTGTCCGGCGTGCAGCGAGTTGCCGATACCCACGCCGCCACCGTGATGGAACGATACCCAGGAGGCACCAGAGGCGGTGTTCAAGAGGGCATTGAGAATCGCCCAGTCGGCGATCGCGTCCGACCCGTCGCGCATCCCTTCGGTCTCGCGAAACGGCGACGCCACACTGCCGGTATCGAGATGGTCTCGGCCGATGACGATCGGCGCCGACAGCTCCCCCGCGGCCACGAGATCGTTCAACGCCACGCCGAACCGCGCGCGCGCTCCCTGTCCGAGCCAGCAGATGCGCGCCGGGAGTCCCTGAAACGCGACCCGCTCGCGCGCCAGGCGGATCCAGCGGGCCAAGTGCGCGTCGTCGGGAAACAGCTCCAGCACCAGGCGGTCGGTCCGCTCGAGGTCCCGCGTGTCTCCCGAGAGGGCAACCCAACGAAACGGCCCCTTCCCTTCACAGAACAGCGGGCGAATGTACTCGGGAACGAATCCCGGGATTTCGAACGCATCCTGCACCCCGGCGTCGGCGGCGACGGTGCGGATGTTGTTGCCGTAATCGAAGGTGACGGCGCCGGCGCGCTGCAGATCGCGCATCGCCCGGACGTGGACCGCGATGCTCGCGACCGCGCGGCGCACGTACTCGGCGGGGTCGGCGGTACGGAGCGCCATCGCCTCCGCGAGCGGCAGGCCAGCCGGCACGTAGCCGTTGAGGGTATCGTGCGCCGAGGTTTGATCGGTCAACACGTCGGGCACGACGCCGCGGCGCACCAGCGCGGGCAGCACCTCGGCGCAGTTTCCGACGAGCCCGACCGAGAGCGCAGTTCCCGCGCGACGGGCCGCGTCACACCAGGCGAGCGCCTCGTCCAGGGACGAGGTCGCGCGATCGAGGTAACGCGTCTCGAGACGACGCGCTACCCGGGTTGCATCGACTTCCACGACGAGACACACGCCGTCGTTCATCGTCGCGGCAAGCGGCTGGGCGCCACCCATCCCCCCGAGCCCGCCCGTGACCACGAGCCGCCCCTTCAGCGACGCCCCCCCTCCCCAATGCCGGGCGGCGACGGCGGCGAACGTCTCGAACGTCCCCTGCAAGATGCCCTGCGTCCCGATGTAGATCCACGAGCCGGCCGTCATCTGGCCGTACATGATGAGCCCGCGCCGCTCCAGATCGCGGAACACCTCCCACGTAGCCCAGCGGCCGACGAGGTTCGCGTTCGCGATGAGGACCCGCGGCGCATCCGGATGCGTCGCGAACACGGCGACCGGTTTTCCCGACTGGACCAGCAGCGTCTCGTCGTCGGCGAGCGTTCGGAGGGACCGCACGATCGCGTCGAACGCCGCCCAGCTGCGGGCGGCGCGCCCCGTCCCGCCGTACACCACGAGGTCCTGCGGCCGTTCGGCGACTTCCGGATCGAGGTTGTTCATGAGCATGCGGAGTGCCGCCTCCTGCACCCAGCCGCGGCAGGAGCGTTCACGACCGCGCGGGGCGCGCACGGTCCGGGCGCCGCTCATCCGGCGACCCCGGCGGCGAGCTGGCCGTCGCGGATGGCCGCGGCAATCCGCTCGATGTCCGCCGACATCGGACGATCGGCGGTGAGCGACGGCACGAGTCCGCGCACGACGTCGTACAGCCGGGCGATACCGTGCCCGGGGGTGAGCGGCTTCAAGAAGTCCAGACCCTGCGCCCCCGCGAGCAGCTCGATGGCGACGACGCGCGTCGCGTCATCGAACACGCGCCGCGCCTTCCACGCCGCCGTCATGCCCATGGGCACGATGTCCTCCTGGTTCCCCTCGGTGGGGATGGACTGCACACTCGCCGGCGTGCTGAGCACGCGGGCATCGGCGACGAGCGCCGCTGCGGCGATCTGCGCCGTCATGAACCCCGAGTCGAGACCGGGATTCCCCGCGAGAAACGCGGGCAGCCCCGAGGAGAGGTCGGGATTCACCACTCGCTCGAGGCGCCGCTCCGACAGCCCGGCGAGCGTGGCGAGGGCGATGGCCAGGACGTCGAGCGCCAACGCGACCGGTTGACCGTGGAAGTTGCCGCCCGACAGAACCTCGGCACCAAACACGAGCGGATTGTCCGTCGCGGCGTTCAGCTCGGTGGTCGTGAGCCGCTCGGCGAACGCGATTCCCTCTCCCACGGCGCCCAGCACCTGGGGCGTGCAGCGCAGCGAATACGCATCCTGGACTCTGGGATCGTCGTGACGATGCGATTCGCGGATGGCGCTGTCGGCGAGCAGGTCGCGCAACAAGGCGGCCGAGCGCTGCTGGTAGGGATGCGGGCGGGCTTCGTGAATCCGCGCATCGAACGGCACCGGAGTGCCCCGCACCGCTTCGAGACTCATGCCGGCGGCGCCGTGCGCCACGTGCCAGAGCCGCCACGCGTCGTACACCAGGAGGGCCGTGAGACCGGTTTGGGCCTGCGTCCCGTTGACGAAGGCGATTCCCTCCTTTGCTTCGAGGGTCACCGGGGCGATCCCCGCCGGAGCCAGGCGGTGACCGTCGGGACCCTCGCCGATCATGGCCAGTGCAAGGTGCGAGAGCGGCGCCAGGTCCCCAGAGGCGCCGACACTACCCTGGGACGGGACGGTCGGGTGCACGCCGGCGTTCAGCATCGCGACCAGGGTATCGGGAATGACGGGACGGACACCGCTCGTTCCCATCAGCAGGACGTTGGCGCGCAACAGCATCATCGCGCGGACGGCTTCGACCGGCAGCGGCTCGCCTACGCCCGAGGCGTGGCTGCGGATGAGGTTGAGTTGCAGGGCCCGCAGCTGCTCCGGCGCGATGCGAACGTGCGCCAGTTTCCCGAAGCCGGTGTTGACGCCGTAGATGGTGTCGCCGCGCGCCACGGCCGCCTCGACTTCCGCCCGCGAGCGGGTAACGCGGTCCCGCGTCTCACGAGCCACGCCGACCCGGGCGCCCTGACGGGCGACCGCGACGACGTCGTCGATGGTGAGGGAGCGGCCGTCGAGGGTGACGATGGCAGCCATTGTGGAGAGGAAGGTAGAGGGATACGAGAGGGGCCGGAAGCCAATCGGCTCCCGGCCCCTGCTGCCGGAGCTCGTGGCACCGGCCTAGTGCGCACCCTTGACGATGATGCCCGTCTCCTCGGCCGTCGGCAGGTTCCCGTGTACCAGGAGCTCGGGGTTGCCGGGGTCGGTCTGGACACTCCAGTCAAAGATCAGGAAGCTGCGGCCCACGTGCGTCACCCGCAGGGCGGCGTAGTGGACCGTGCTGCCCTCCACGATTTGGAACACATATCCGTAACCCGGCTGCGCCTGGATCATGTTGCGGGAGTAGCCGCTCGCTGGGGCGAAGTCGATGGACGTGAGGTCCGCCACCGGCCCGTTGGAGTAGAGCTGCAGCGAGGTGCCGCTGAACTCGGGAACGATCCACAGGGTGGAATCGGCCGCACGGTGAACCCAGAAATCGATGTCGGTGCGGCTGCCGTCCTGGACAAGCCCGAGCTCACTCGGCTGGCCGATCCCATCCTGGTTGACGTCGTCCCAGAACCGGAAGCCGGATTGGGCGCTGTTCGCCTCGAACGCGTAGACCAGGACGTTCCGCGCGTCGGGCCGCGGGGTGTCCTGTCGCAGCGGGGACCAGAGGCTCTCATATCCCTCCACACTGATCGCCGAGACACCGAAGCAACGCGGCACGCCATTAGTGAGTGCGGCCGCGATGAACTCCGGCGACACCGTGGTCCCCTCGAGCGCCCAGTCGGTACCGCAAAAGCCGGTGTCCAGGTTGTACGATGCGCTATAGACGCGGTACCACTGGAACCGGCCGGGATCGGCGAGGAAGGCGTTGTCGGTCCAGTCGAGCTGGATCGCCCCGTTCAGGGAAATCGAGTTGAGCGAGTCGGGGCTCTCGAGCTGCAGCCGCTCGTCGACGGTGATCATGTTGCTGGCATCGCTCTCGCCGCCGTTCACATCGGTGGCGGTCACGTAGTACTGGAGATGCGGGACGCCGTTGTCGTGGAACGTATTGGACGTCGTTTCGCCGCGCAGCCCGAAGGAGCCGCTCGTGCTGCCGCGTGAATAGACGCGATAGCTCGCCAGCGACGCATCGGTCACATCGTCCCAGCGCAACAGGATCCCGGCAGGCTGCGACGGATCACCGCTCGGGTCGAGCTGATAGGTCAGGTTCGCCGGCGCGGAGATGGGCGGCAGCGAACTGGTCGTGTTGTTGGTTTGGCAGCCGGCGAGCAACAGCCCGGCGGCGACCAGACTGACGAGGATCCGGAGCGACATAGGCACCTCGAGAAGAAGGACGGACGCGTCCCCGCTATGGGCAGGGGGCGTGCCTTCCAGTAAGCAATTGGTGAAAAACGTGTTACGGAGCAGCCGGAGAGCGGGACTGTCCCCGCACGAGGACAGTGCGCGGCGGCGTCAGGGACTCTGGGTGTGGAGATAGCTCTGCTGGTCGTAATCGAACTTGATGTCCGGCTCATCGAGTAAGGCCACATAAAAGTTGAAGGCGAAGTTGCCGCTCGCGGTGCGACTGAAGGCAAACGACGCATGCCAGCGATGCAGGTCCCGCTCCAGGCGGACGTAGTGCTGGGGGAATCGCTTGGTCTCGAAGTCGTAGTTCGTATTCCACGACGCGGTCCAGTGCGGGGTGGGACTGAACGCCATGCTGAGCGACATCTGCTGATTGCCCCCCCGCAGTCCGGGGAGGGCGATCACGTTGCCCAGGGTGTCGGTCCTGGTCTGGGGTCGCGTGCGCTGCAGCGAGAACTGCACGTTCATGCTGAACCCACGCCCTCCCGTACCGGCGAAGCCTCCGGGGGGACCGCCGAGCCCGCCGAATCCTCCGACGCCACGCGGTCCGGGACCGAATTGGGTCCCTGGTGGGGCGCCCGCAGCCGGCGCCGGCGCTGCGCCAGTCGTCGGCTCCGGCCGGTGCCCGAGTCCGATGAGCGCGCCCAGCCCCGCGAACGTCCGCTGACTGAGAGAGAACGATGCCGACAGGCTCTGCAGGAACGGGTCGAATTTCGTGGTATCGAGACCGACCTGTCCCCGCCACAGATCGTGCGTGATCTGGAGATTGAATCCCGGCAGGAGGTCCGAGGCGAACGTGTTGGTGAGCGTCTGGGTCTGCCAGCCCACGCGTCCGGGCATCTTCGCCTGCTCGAAATTGTAGGACACGCCCGACGTGTTGAGGCTCAGGAGACGGATCTTGCGCGGCGGCGTGTCCCCCGTGTCGCCCGCCGCAGGCTTGTATTTCGCCTCGAATACCTGCGAGAGGCCAACGGTGATCGTCTGTTGCGGATCGCTCTTCGCGTTGAGGAGGCGGCCCGTCGGATCGAGCGCGTGCGCGAACGCCGGATCGACTTTGGCAGCGGGCGCGTATTGGTAGTTCATGATCAGCGCGACGGAATGCCGGATGCGCGAGAACGGGCCGACCCCGGGGAAAAACCCGAAGAACGTCGGGGCGGCGCCGAGACTGAACTGCAGCCGTTTCCCCTGCTGGATGAATTGCCCCCCCGTGAACTGATTGCGCAGCATGTACGGCCCGGCGCTCGTCTTGTTCGCGATTCCGATTCCGGGCTGAATGTGCCAGGTGCCGGGGAACAGCTGCGGCAGGTTGATCCCCGTCGTCCAGTCGACCTTCGTCAGGAAGGTGCGATCGTAGACGACGTGATGCCGCAGCAACGTGTCGACGGGGTCCGGGATGAGGAACTCGACCCGCTGATTGCTCGCCTGGTCTTCGATCGTAAAGTTGTTGTTCCAGTTCCAGCGCCCCAGCCGCAACGGCGTGCCGAACGTCAAATCGGTGACCCGGTTGTCGAACCCGCGCGCCAGCGTATCGATCCCCCCGCTCGCACTGGGGAGCAGCAGCGGCGACGGGTTCAGGCTATGGAACGTCTGCGTGTTGGTATACGAGAATCCCGGGGACCAGGTGATCCACGAGGCGAGATCGATCGGCGCCGGGGTGATCGAGACGCGGGGCAGATTCTGCTGCGTCAGGTTGGTCGACAGGTTCTGCGTCATGCTGCCGCCCAAGTTGAACGCGCCCCAGTCGAACCGCTTGTCGAAGTTCAGGCTGGAGCTGAGCTGCGCCGTGGTGAGGAACGGGTCCACCGTGTTGCGCTGGACGACGCTGGCGCTCGTGGCGTAGTTCACGCTCGCGGAAAAATGCGTGCGGCTCGAGAAGCTCTGGTTGTGATACCAGGTGATCTGGTCCGAATGCGCGGCCGCGTCCAGCTGGCTCAATCGAGAGAAGGCCAGGCGGCCGTCCACGAACCGATCGAGCCACTTGTAATGCATCTGGCTATTGATGGCGAAACTCGTCCCCGAAAACCAGTCCGCCGACGCCAGCACGTCGACGTAGTCGTTCAGGACGATGTAGTAGCCGATGTTCGACACGTGACGCCGGTAGGTGCGCGTCGGACGGACGAGATCATTCAACCCGAATCGCGGCACCAGCATCCCGCTGTGGCGCCCCGGCCGGATGTCGTTGAAGATGAACGGCATCCACATGATGGGGACGTCGCGCACGTAGAGCACCGCCGGCCGCGCGATCATCACGCTCTTGTTGAGCCACTTCATCTCGCCGGAGGCAAAGTGGTAGCCCGGCACGGGGCGCTCGTCCGAAGTGATGTTGCTTTGCGCGCCGTACAGCCGGGTCGACCCCGAGTCGAGCGCGATATTGGCCCGCATGAACCAGTTCGCCCCACCCTGCTGGAAGGTCGTGAGACCTTGCAGCACGGTCCCGCGTTTCAAGCAGGTGTCGTAGCGCATCCCTTCTCCGACCACGACGGTCGGGGCGTTGTTCTGTTGTCCTCCTCCCTGGTCGAACAGCCGCGGATTGCCGGACGCGTCGAGACGGCAGCTCGACTGGCGGTAATGGACCGTGTCCGCCTCGAGCTTCGTGCCCTCCCGATCGAGCAACGTTTCCCCCGTCAGGACGATCGTGTTGCTGTCCCCCAGGACGCGCAGCGTGTCGGCGAGGTACTGGGTGACCCGGTAGCCCTTGAGCTTGAGGAGCGTGTCCAGCACGGCGTCGGGTGACGGAAACTGGCGCGTCGGCCCGGTCGGCAAACCGAGCTTGCGCGCCGTCGCGGTATCGAGCAGGCGGCCGGCCACCGTGGTATCGCCACGCCGCGTCGTATCGCCCGGCTGCGCGCCCGGGCGTTGACGCGGGGGCGGAGCGATCGGGCGCTGCGCGGCCGCGGACCGCGGCAGTGCCGCCCAGGCGAGCAACAGGATCGCGACCGCCGCGCCGGTGCGCGCCGCGGCCGCCGCGCGCCGCCGCGTCACCACCCAGGCGCACCAGATGCCGACCTCGTAGAACAGGAGCAGCACCGCGATCCCCACCACCATCGACAACGCGTCGGGAGGCGCGAGGAACGCCGCCAGGATCGCCGCGAACAGCAGGGCGATGCGCCGGTTCCGCCGCAGGCCCGCGGGCGTCACGATCCCGAGCGACGTCAGAATGATGATGACGAGGGGCAGCTCGGTCACCGCGCCCATCGCCACAATGATCTGCGCCGCGAACGCGAAGTAGCGATCGGCGGTGATGATCGGTTGCAGCGCCTGATTCTGGAATCCGAGGAGAAACGACAGCGCGTGCGGCAACGCCAGGAAGTACCCCGCGGCGGCACCGCCGAGGAACAGCACAACCCCGACGATCAGCGCGGGGACGACGTACCGCTTTTCACGCTCGTACAGCGCCGGAGCCAGGAACGCCCACAGCTGGAACACGACCACCGGGGAGGAAACGACCACCCCTGCGATGAACGCGAACTTGAGGGTAATGAAGAACGGGTCCGTCGGACTCGTGTAGTTGAGCCGGCCCCCGGGAAGATGGGCCGCGATCGGCTGCGTCAGGAGACCGATGATGTCGACGCGCTGGACCACGACCCAGCCGACGAGTGTCCCCAGCACGATCGCCACGAGGCTTTTCAGCAGCCGCCAGCGCAGCTCCTCGAGGTGATCGAGGAACGGCATCTCGCCGCGGTTCGAGGCGTCGGGCACGGCGGGCGGGGCTAGTGCCCCAGTGCTTGCAGCCTGTCGCGGGCGAGGTTGGCCTCGTCGGACCGGGGGTACCCGGCGAGGACACGCGCGAAGAACGTCCGCGCGCCTGCCTTGTCTCCCCGCTGCTGGGCAAGGAGGCCCAGCTTGTAGAGGGCCGATGGTGCCCGCGGTGAATTCGGGAAGCGCTTCACGACATCCTGATACACCGCGGAGGCCGAGTCGGGATTCTCCGGCGCGAACGACTCCCCCACGAAGTACAGCGCATCGGGGGCGCGCTCGTCGTTGGGGTACTGCCGTAGAAACTCCCGGAAACCGAGCCGGGCAGTGGTGAAGCTGCCGCGCCGGTACTGCTGCATCGTGAGATCATACATCTGATCGGGACCCGGGCTGACGGCGCCTCCGCCGGGTGTCACCGGGGTGGGGGGTGGCGCAGCGCCACCACCGGTTGTCGTGTCAGCTGGGGCCGGCGCTGGCGCTGGCGCCGGCGCCGGCGTCGCAAGCCTGCTGCGGAGCTCGGACAGGCGCTGCTGGCTCTGCCCCGTCAACTCCTGCAGCGCCATGAGCTGCTGCTGCACCGCCTGCAGGTCGCTGCGGATATCGCCGCGGACCTGCACGAGCGCGTTCTGCTCCGCGGCGATCGTGGCCTGCACCGCCGCGAGGACGCGCGCCAGCGAATCGCGCTCGACCCGCCGCACGCTGTCGGAACGGGCCATCTCGGCGCGCAGCGCCTCGACCTGGAGCTCCACTTTCCGGACGTCGCCGCGCAGGGCGCAGCCGGCGAGGAGCCCCAGGCCGAGGGTCAACGTGCTGCGAATGCGTGGCACAATTACGGCTTCTTGAGGTTGTCGCCGCCGCTCAGGAGCTCGAACTCATCGCGGCGATTCTGCGCCCACGAATCCTCGTCGTGGCCGGTCGCGATGGGCCGCTCTTCCCCGTACGACACGGTCTCGATGCGCCCGGCGTCGATGCCGTGGCTGACGAGATACTGCTTCGCCGCTGTCGCGCGCCGGTTGCCCAGCGCGAGATTGTATTCATCCGAGCCGCGCTCGTCGCAGTGCCCGCTGATGCGGATGCGCACGGCGGAGTTGGCGTTGAGGATCGCGACCTTCTGGTCGAGCGCCGCCTGATCATCCGGGCGCAGCGCGGACTTGTCGAAATCGAAGTGGATCATCGCCGCGAGCGTGTTGCGCACTTCGGTCGCCGCCCCTGCGGCTGCCGCGGCGGAATCGGCGGCGCGCTGCCGGGCGATGCGTTCCGCTTCTTCTTGCGCCCGCCTGGCCGAATCGGCGGCCGCCGAGTCGGCACGCGCACGCTCAGCGGCGGCGATCGAATCGGCGTTGGGCTGTGGGGCGGGGGTCGCCGGCGGCGGATTCTTCCCGCACGCCACGATCAGCGCCACGCCGAAGCCCATCAGGACCAGCGAATGGACGCGTGTCATTGTGTCCGGTTCTCCCGTTCAGGGGTTTGTTGTACCGGCCTCCGGTATGCGCGGAGACCATGCCGGCAGTCGTGCCCCGCTCTGCTGCAACAGGGGCCGAATCCTTCCCGTTTCCAGGTCAATCACCCACAACTGCCGGTAGCCACTGCGGTCCGAGACGAATGCGAGATGTCGCCCATCCGGCGCCCAGGTGGGGTCCTCATTCCGGCCCAGCGACGTGAGCTGTCGCACGGTGCGGGTCCGCACGTCGAGCACGAAGACCTGCAACGTGCCGCCGACGTCGCGGTGAAATGCCACCGACTGGCCGTCGGGGGACCATTCCGGGGCATTGGACGACCCGCTGACCCCGTAATCGAAGGGGGCGAACAACTGCTGGTCGGTGCCGTCGGCCGCCATCACGTAGATCTGCGGCAACCCGGGGCGCGTCGAGACAAACGCGATCCGCTGCCCGTCCGGACTATAGGTCGGAGACAAGTTGTCCGAAAAGCCTCCTCGGGTCAAGCGCTGCAGACAGCAATTCTCTTGCAGATTGATCGTGTAGATATCAGTGCCCTCTTCCGTCGCGCGACTGAAGGCGAGGGTACGGCCATCGGGGGAGAACGCCGGCGTGAAATCGAGCGTCTTTCCCGTCGTCGCCACGCTCACCCGCTTGTTCGTGGCCACGTCCTGCACGAACAGTTGACCGCGCCCGTCCGCGAACTCCATGTACGCGAAGCGGCGACCGTCGCGCGACCACGTCGGCGACATCGCCTGGTGATCGGTCGAAGACGCGAGCGCCACGTCGGCCCCGTCCTGGTCGATGCGATACACCTTGCCGTCGCGTACGAAGAGAATGCGGGTCGCCGCCATGCCGGGCGTCCCCGTGGTGGCCTGCAGGATCTGATCCGAGAGCCGGTGCACCGCGAGCCGGAAGCCGGGGAGTCCCAGCGCCGGCAGCACCGCCTGGAGCGTGCGCCGTACCGCCCCGGCCGTCACGTCATGCACAACGATCATCGCGGTATCCGCGACGCCCCGAACGTCGATCGCGAAGTCCGCGCCCAGCGCCCGATACAGTGGATAGTTGAGCGTGCTCGGCGCCGCGGGCCGCGAGTGCGCGCCCCGCCCCGCGGGATCGGGACGCATCGGCGCCGCGGTCCCACCGCGCGCCGAGTCCTCGCCGGGAAGTGTGATCACCTCGAATCGGTCACTGTAATCGAGATCGCGCGCGATGATGGCGCGGACCGAGTCGAGCCCCGCCTGGTGCCCCGGGAGCACGACGACGCCGGGGCGGACCCCCGGCCGGTACACGATGCCGATCCGCACGCCCCGGTCGATCGCCGTCGTGTCCTGAGCGGAGACGAACGAGGGCACACCGGCACCGAGCCCGATCAGCACGAGCAGCCGCCCCACCGTCATTGCCGTTTCCCCGAGAAGTAGAACCGCACGAACAGAATGTCCGGAACCCAGCCATCCGGGAGCGCCCCGAACGCCTTGATCCGGCCCGCCTCCTCGATCGCGCCTTGCGCTTCGAGATCGAACGCGAAGTCGCCGGAGCGGCGCACGAACTGCAGGTCGGTGACCGACCCGTCACGGTGGACCATGAACGACACCTCGGCCTCGAGCGGTGAGGATTCGAGCGGGCGCTGCCACCGCTGCAGTACCTGGGACACGATGTTCTGCAAATACTCCGGGAACGGGAACTCGATCCCTTCGGTGCTCACCGTCGCCGGGTCGGATCCCGTACTGGGCTTCTCTCCGGGGAGGGGTTTGACCTTGGGGGTGGTGCGCGGGGCGGCTTCCCGCTTCTTCGCATCCGGGGCTGGAGGCGGGGCCGCCTCCGAGGCGGTGTTCTTGGGGGGTGGCTTGGGCGCCGGCGCCGGCGCCTCGGGCTGCGCCGCTTCCCGTTGCACCGCCGGGGGCGCGGGGCGTGCATCGGGTTGCACTTCGGGCGCCGCGACCAGCTGGACGCGGTACACGGGGGGCGCCGAGCGCGCGCCCGATGCCGATGTGAGAAACAGCGCCAGAACCACACCGTGCACGAGAAGGGTGCCGATCAGGCCGAGTGGCACGTTGCCACTCTGCCGCGGCGCGCGGATCACGGCCCCTGCACCTCCGGCTCCGCCACGAGCCCCACGTCGTTGACGCCCGACGCCCTGATCACCGCGAGCACCTGGACGACGGTGGCGTACGCCACGCGCCCGTCGGCACGGAGGTACACGCCGCTCGGGTGTCGGCTGCGCACGAACGCCGGAAAAGTGGCCCGAAAGTCCTCGTACGAAAGACCGGATTGATCGAGAAAGATCTGGCCCGTGCGGTCCACCGTGATGACCAATCCCGACTTGGGCTCGATCGGCCGCGCCTCGGCCCGGGGCAAGCGGACGTCCACGCCGCCCTGCATGATGGGCGCCGTAATCATGAAGATGATGAGCAGCACGAACGCGACGTCGACGAGGCTCGTCACGTTGATGTCGGCGTTGAGCGGCAGCTCGCCGTGGCCGCGCAATCCGCCGCCGCCGCCCACGAGGCCCGCCACCTAGAGCCGCCCTTCCCGCGCCAGGCTGCCGATAATCTCCTGGGCGAATCCTTCGAGCTCGCCCGCGAACAAGCCCAGCCGGTTGACGTAGGCGTTGTACGCCATCACCGCGGGCACGGCGACCGCCAGCCCAGCGACGGTCGTCACGAGCGCTTCGGCGACACCGGGCGCGACGGCGCCGATGTTGCCCGATCCCCCGACGGCGATCCCGATGAAGGCATCCATCACGCCGAGCACGGTCCCGAGCAGTCCGAGGAGCGGGCTCACCGAGCCGAATGTCGCCAGCCACGGGATGAACCGCGCGGCGGCATCGCGTTCGGCGGCCACCTCCTTCGCGAGCACCATGCGCAGCGCCTCGAGCTGCATCATCGTCAGCGTCGGGTGCGTGGCCGCGGCCGGCGGCTCGCGCAGGACGCCCGGCTTCAGGTGCGAGAAGAACTGAACCGCCTCGCGTAGCAGGCGGTTGTACGGAGACGGCGGAAGCCGCATCGCGGCGTGATAGGCCTCTTCCAGCCGGGGCGCCTTTTCGATTTCACGCATGAAGCGATCGGCCTGCCGCCGCACGTGCCGGAACTGCCACCACTTTAGAATGATCAGGTACCACGAGACGACCGAGAACACCACCAGGACCGCGAGGACGACTTTCGTTTCGCGGCTCGATGTCAGCACCAGCTCCCATGGCGTGGTGGGCACCGCCCGCCCGACTTGCAAGAGCACCCTTACCCCTCCCGGATCCAGCGGAGTGTGCGCGCCACGCCTTCGGGCAGCGCCACCCGCGGACGCCAATCCAGTTCCCGTGCGGCCTTCGACACGTCCAGCGCACTGCGCAGGATCTCCCCGGCCCGCGCCGGGGCGTGGCTGATCGAGCTCTGCGAGCCGGCCGCGTCGGCGATGATCCGCGTGAGGCGGTTGACCGTGGTCTCGACTCCGGTGCCGATGTTGTAGGCGCGGGCGTCGAGGCCGCCGAGCGGCGGCAAGGGGCGCTCGGCGGCAATGACGTTGGCCGCGGCCACGTCCTCGACGTACACCAGGTCGCGCGTCTGTTCCCCGTCACCGTAGATCGTGACCGGCTCCCCGGCGAGCAGCCGGCGCCCGAAGATCGCCACGACCCCCGCCTCTCCATGCGGATTCTGGCGCGGCCCGTACACGTTGCTGTAGCGCAGGCAGACCGCCTCCAGGCCGAACAACTGTGCGAACGTCGCGAGATAGTACTCCGACGTCAGCTTGGCGGTCCCGTAGGGGGAGGCGGGGAGCTTGCCGGCGGTTTCGGGCGTCGGCGTGGGGGCACCATCGCCGTACACCGTTCCCCCCGATGACGCGAACACGACGCGGCGCACCCCCCCCGCCCGCGCCCCCTCGAGGACGTTCAGCAGGCCGATCACGTTCACCTGCGCGTCGAATACCGGGTCGGCGACCGAGCGCCGCACGTCCATCTGGGCGGCGTGGTGATTGAGGATGGTGAAGCCGCCGGTGGCTGCGAGCGACCGGGCTTCTGGCGAGCGGACGTCGGCGCGGACCAGCGGCACGCCGGCGGGGAGGTTCTCGGCCTTGCCGGATGAGAGGTCGTCGAGGACCGTGACGTCGTCACCGGCGGCCAGGTAGGCGCGGACGAGGTGGGAGCCGATGAACCCCGCGCCGCCCGTTATCAAGACTCGGCGTTTCATAGGAATGCGATTCCCGTGAGGGACCTGCCAACCGCCGGCGCCGGGCGATGCCGGTGCCGGGCGGAGGCGGTCAGGAGGGCATTTTCTTGATCAACCGCACCGGCATACCTGGAATGAGCTGCGGATTCGACATGCCGATGACGATCGCCGAGGAGGTGTGTTCGCGGGTATGCGCAACCAGCAGCTGTACCCTGACCTCCTCGGACCGGGCACCGATCTCGCCCGATGCCGGGCGGTATGCCTCGAACACATCCCCCAACGCCACGCCGTCGGCGCGGCCTTTGTCGAGGAACACCACCTGTTGCACGCTGGCGAGCACGTGCGAGTCCCGCATGTCGATCAGGTGACCCTGCAACCCCTGATCCACGTCCGCCGGGCGCACCTCGCCGGGATCCTTGAAGGGCTCGAGCGGCAACGCCACCGTCCCACCCCGGATTCGCCCGAACTGCATGATGATGGTCGCCAGCACCTGCTTCTGCTGCAGCGACGTGACCCGGGCCACCCCCACGGGGACGACGACCGAACCCCAGGGGTCGAGGTCGCGGTCGAGCCGCGCGACGAGCAGCGAGTCCCCGATGTGATACGACGCCTGCGACGGCGGCAGAATGGCGAGCTCCTCGAACTGTGTAGCCACGCTCGCTTGCGGATTCGCCAGCACCGGAATCGACGGCTTCGCCGTGTTCCCCACGACCGTCGCCCACGGCAGCTTTTCGCCCTCGGTCAGGAAGCCGGACGAGTAGAACTCGCCGCGCCGTACCGGGCGGTACACCTGGTGCGCGTACGCGCGCAGCACGTCCGCGACGCGTTGCTGCTGCGTCGCGCGGCGGTCAAAGATGGTCCCCGGCCCCTCGGGCTCGGCCGCAGGCGGCGGGGGCGGCGGAGCGACCTGCGTCGTGTCGGCCGCACCCGTGGTGTCCGCCGCGCCGGCCTCGCGCTGCGCGACGGTCTGCGTCGTATCGGTCACAGGAGCCGTTGCGATGCCGCCCAGGTCCAGCACCTCGCCGGGGTAGATCCAGTGGGGGTCCTCGATCACCGACGTATTACGGCGGTAGATCTCCGGCCACAGGAGGGCATCGGAAAAGTTCTGCTGTGAGATCGACCAGAGCGTCTCACCGCTGACGACGACGTGTTTGCCGGCGGCGGGAAGCGGCGGTGTGGTGTCTTGCGAGACCGCCGGGTGGGGCTTGGTGGTGTCTTGCGGGGCCGCCGGGTGAGCCTTCGTCGTGTCTTGCGGGGCCGCCGGGCGAGCCGTAGTGGTGTCCTGCGCGACGAGGGTCGCGGCCAGCGGCAGGGCGACCACCACGGCCCACATGACGCGGCTAGAACGGCAGATCGTCGTCCTCCTCATCCAGGGCCTCCGGGAACGCGTCGAGCGACTCGGTCTTGCCTTCGGGAGTCACCTTCGCCGTCGCCTTGGCGCGGGCGAAGTCTCCCGATCCTTCACCCCCGGCGCCCCGGGGCGACAAGAGGATGATTTCTCGAGCGACGATCTCGGTGACGTAGCGGGTCTGTTTCTCCCGGTCTTCCCAGGTGCGGTATTCCACCCGCCCCTCGACGTACACCTTGTCGCCCTTCTTCATGTACTTCTCTGCGAGATCGGCCAGCTGCGATCCCTTGTTATTCCAACAGATCACCCGGTGCCACTCCGTCTTCTCCTGCTTCTCGCCCTTCTGATCGGTCCACTGCCGGCTGGTGGCGAGGGAAAGGTTGGCGACCTTCGACCCGTTGCTGGTGCTGCGCACCTCTGGATCGGCCCCCAAATTGCCGATCAACATGACCTTATTCAGGCTTCTGCTCACGACTGCCTCCTGGCATTAGGCGGGTGGGGGCCAAGGATGCCCCAGATTATATGACTCGCAAGTCATTCTGTCAATCAAAGATACGCCACTTGTACCCCTTTTACGCGGAAGTGCTGTCTGCCGAAATGGCGGCCCGGAGAACGACGGCGTCCTCCATCGGTCGCTGGTAGTACCGCGGCCGCCGCCCCACCTCCTCAAAACCAAACGACTCGTACAACTGCTGCGCCGGAATATTGGACTCGCGCACCTCGAGGAATGCGGAGACCACCCCGCGGCGAGCAAACTCGCCGAGCAGCGTGCGCACCAGCGCCGTGCCGATACCGCGGCGCCGCACCGCCAACGCGACCCCGAGATTGAGGATCTCCCCCTGATCCACGACCGCGCGCCCGACGATGTACCCGATCGGCGCGGCACCGTTCTCCGCGACGTAGATCGGCCAACCGTTCCGGAGACAGTCGGCGAAGTCGCCGCGCGACCACGGATCGGTAAAGGCGATCCGTTCCAGCGCAGCAAGCGCCGGCAGGTCAGCTTCCCGGGCGGGTCTGATGTGAAAGGGGACGTCCGTGGTGAGCCTCCCAACGTGCCTGCGCTTCGGCGGGCCGGCCATACTCCGGTTCCGCCGTAGCGGGATCCTCGATGGGGCGCGCGGCACCCGCGAGCGGCACGAGCGCCAGCAACGACGCCGCCACGGGTCGCAGGGCGCGAACGTCGAGCGGCCGCGCGCCCGTCCACTGCTCCAGCGCCGCACCGTAACGCACCGCCCCGTCGCCCACCGCCGCGCGCGGACGCACGGGCGCTGCGGCCATCAACTCCTCCAGCGTCCAGAGCGCAGGGGCGACGACGACCTCGAGACGCTCCAGCCGCACCACATATACGGCACCAAAGACCTGGCCGCGCAGCGCATCGAAACAGGCCACGATGGGAACGGGTCCGAGCACCGCCGCCGCGCTCGCCGCGGCGGCCGCCAGCGCCGGGATCGCGATGAGGGGGATGTCCCGCTCCTGCGCGAGGCCCTTGGCGGCCGCCCATCCGATGCGCAACCCGGTGAAACTTCCCGGTCCATCGGAAACGACGAGCCCCGCCAGGTCGGCGATGGCGAGGCCGGCCGCGCGCAGGGTGCGATCGACGAGCTCGACGATCCCTCCGGCGTGCGTGCGCGCGCCTTCGAGCAACGTTGCGGAGCGGGCCTGCGGTGGCTCCCCCGCGGCCACCGACGCGACCGCGGTCGCCGTATCGAGCGCGAGCCACGCGCCGCTCACCGCTCCTCCAGGATCCGGTAGGCAGGATCGCTGTCGTGACTGAGATGGAAGTAGCGATCGAGCGGCGGCATCATGTGCCCGGCCTTCTCCGGCCATTCCACGAGCAGAATGGCCTTCTGCAGGAGGATGTCGTCGAGGCCCAGATCGCGGGCTTCCTTGGACGACTGCAGTCGATAGCAGTCGACGTGGAACACGGGCCCGCTGGGCGACTCGTAGCGGTGGACGAGGGCGTAGGTCGGACTCGTCGCCGGGACCTCCGCCCCCAGACCGCGGCAGATTGCCTGGACCAGCGCCGTTTTCCCGGCGCCGAGGTCGCCCGAGATACCGATGATCACCGGGGGGCGCAGTGCGCTGCCCAGGTCCTCACCGAACCGGTTGAGCTCGTCCTCGCGCAGGCGCACGGCGCCCTCCCCGCGGCTCGAGCTCCGCCTTGAGCTCGAGGAGTTGATCGCGCAGCAGGGCGGCCTGCTCGAAATCCAGGGCTTCGGCGGCCGCCTGCATCTGTGATTCGAGGAGCCGGATCATCGCCTCGCGCTCGCGGGCGTCCGCGGGGCGGTGCACCGGCGTCTCCGGGACGCGGCTGCCGCGCGCGTCGGCGACCCGCGTGACGAAACGAATATCGCCGACCGATTTCACGATCGAGCGCGGCGTCACGCCATGCTCCACGTTGTAGGCCTGCTGCAGCGCCCGGCGTCGCGACATCTCCTCGAGCGCGCGCTGCATCGACCCCGTCATCCGGTCGGCGTACAGGATCGCCCGGCCGTGCAGGTTGCGGGCCGCCCGGCCCACCGTCTGAATGAGCGAGCGATCGGACCGCAGGAAGCCTTCCTGATCCGCGTCCAGCACCGCAACGAGCGACACCTCGGGGAGGTCGAGACCCTCGCGCAGCAGGTTGATGCCGACGAGGACGTCGAACTCACCGAGCCGCAGCCCCCGGATGATCTCGACCCGCTCGATGGCGTCGATCTCCGAGTGGAGGTATCTGACACGCACGCCGTGCTGCTGCAGGTAATCGGTGAGGTCCTCCGCCATCCGTTTGGTGAGCGTCGTGACGAGCACGCGCTCTCCCGCCCTGGCGCGCTCCCGGATCTCGTGCAGCAGGTCGTCGACCTGCCCCTTGACCGGGCGGACCTCCACCTCCGGATCGACGAGCCCCGTGGGGCGGATGATCTGCTCCACCACCACGCCTTCGGACAAGCGCAGCTCCAGGTCGCCGGGAGTCGCCGAGACGAAGATGATGCGCGGCACGAGCTCCATGAACTCGTCGTAGCGCAGCGGCCGGTTGTCGAGCGCCGAGGGGAGCCGGAAGCCGTAGTCGACCAGCGTCTGTTTGCGCGAGCGGTCGCCCTCGTACATCCCCCCCAGCTGCGGCAACGTCTGGTGCGACTCGTCGATCACGCAGATGAAGTCGCCGGGAAAGTAGTCGAGCAGGCACGCTGGCCGTTCCCCCGTCTCCCGGCCGGTGAGATGCCGCGAGTAGTTCTCGATCCCGGTGCAGCGCCCCACCTCGAGCAGCATCTCGACATCAAATTGGGTGCGCGATTCCAGCCGCTGCGCCTCGACGAGCTTGTTCTGCGAGCGCAGCTCGCCGAGCCGCTCCCGGAGCTCGGCCCGGATCGCCGCCACCGCGCGCTCGACCGTCGGACGCTCGGTCACGAAGTGCGTGGCCGGATAGATGACGGCCCGCTTGAGCTGGGCGATGGGGTTGCCGGTGAGCGGATCGATCTTGGTCACGCGCTCGACCGCGTCGCCCCACAGTTCGATGCGCACGCCCTGCTCGTCGTAGGCGGGGAGCACCTCGATCGTGTCACCGCGCACGCGGAAGGTGCCGCGCTCGAACGCCGTGTCGTTTCGCGCATAGTTGATGCGCACCAGATCGGCGAGAATCGCGTCCCGCCCCCGCTCTTCGCCCACGCCGACGGTCATCAACAGGCGGCGATACGCTTCGGGATCGCCCAGGCCGTAGATCGCCGAGACGCTCGAAACGATGATGACGTCGTCCCGCTCCATCAGGCTCGACGTCGCCCGCAGCCGGAGCGCGTCGATGTCGTCGTTGATCGACGAGTCCTTGGCGATGTAGGTGTCGGTCTGGGGAACGTAGGCTTCAGGCTGATAGTAGTCGTAGTAGGAAATGAAGAACTCGACAGCGTTTCGCGGAAACAGGGCCTTCAGCTCGCCATACAACTGTGCCGCCAATGTCTTGTTGTGCGACAGAACGAGCGTGGGGCGCTGCGCGGCGGCGATGACGTGCGCCATCGTCATCGTCTTCCCCGACCCCGTGACCCCGAGCAACGTCTGGTAGCGTTCGCCGTGCGCCAGCCCGGCGCTCAGCGCCTGGATGGCGTGCGGCTGGTCCCCTGCCGGGGCGAAGGGTGAGACGAGCTCGAACGGCATGGCGCCAAAATAATCAGGCGGGCGGCCCGGCGGGGGTGGCGCCGACGTCGCGCCGGGCGATCTCGGTGACCCCTTTCACGCGGCGCACCGCGCGCAGCACCTTGTTGAGGTGTGTCTGGTTCTCGACCTCGACGAGCAAGTGGCCGAGCACCACACCGTCACGCGACGACAGCTCGGCGTGACGCAGGCTCGTCCCCGTTTGGCTCACCGCTTCACAGATGTCCGCATACAACCCGCGGCGATCCTCGCCGGCCACCACGAGGCGCACGACAAATGTCTCCCCTTCCGACTCCTGCCAGTCGATCTCGACGCGGCGCTCGGCCTCCGCGGACAACGGCAGCAGGTTGGGGCAATCACTGCGATGGATGGAAATACCGCGCCCCTGCGTCACATACCCGACGACGGGATCACCGGGAACGGGCTGGCAGCACTGCGCGTAGCGCACCATCAGGCCGTCGACCCCCTGGATCCGGATGCCGCGTCCCAGCCGGAGCCGCTGGATGACGCGGCCGAACGCCGTCGGCTTGGGCGGCTGGAGGTCCTCGTTCGGCAGGTCCGGGTAGAGCGCGCGCATCACGAGCCCCAGCGCCACGTCGCCCCGGCCGAGCACGGCCTCGAGCTGCTCCCCCGTGCCGAGCGACAGCGTCGCCGCAGCCCGCGCCAGCTGGTCCGCGTCCGGGGCCGCCAGGCGCCGGCGCCGGATTTCGCGATCGAGGATCTCCCGCCCCAACGCGACGCTCCGTGTGTGCTCCTCCTGCCGGATCCATTGGCGGATCTTGTGCCGCGCCCGGCCGGTATGGACGTGCGCCAGCCAGTCGCGCGACGGCCGTGCCTGGGGCGATGTGAGCACCTCGACCGTGTCGCCGTTTTTCAGCGGGCGGTGCAGCGGCGCGATCCGGCCGTTGACCCGGGCGCCGTTACAGCGGTAGCCCACCTCGGTGTGCACCGCGAAGGCGAAGTCGATCGGCGTGGCTTCCTTGGGCAGCCGCTTCACGTCGCCGCGCGGCGTGAAGACGAAGATCTCGTCCTGATAGAGGTCGACCTTCAGAAACTCGAGGAACTCCTCGGGGGAGTGCGCGTCCTGCTGCAGCTCGAGCAGCTGCCGGAACCAGGCGAGGTGCCGGTCGAGCTCATCGGGCGTCTTCCCCTCCTTGAACAGCCAGTGCGCGGCGATGCCGTATTCCGCCGTGCGGTGCATGTCCCGGGTGCGGATCTGGATCTCGTACAGCTGGCCGCCCGGACCGAACACCGTTGTATGCAGCGACTGATAGCCGTTCGATTTCGGACTCGCGATGTAGTCCTTGATGCGCTCCTGCAACGGTGTCCACTGATGGTGGATGATGCCGAGGGCGTGATAGCAATCGGCGACCGAATTCACGAGCACCCGCACCGCAAGCAGGTCGTAGATCTCCTCGAACGGCTTCTCGCGCCGTTTCATCTTCTTGTGAATCGACCAGAGGTTCTTGGGGCGGCCGGTGATCTCGAAATCGGTGAGGCCGGCGCCCTTCAATTCCTCGGTGAGCGGAACGCGCAGGCGCTCGATCGTCTGGTCGCGCTCCGCGCGGCGGGCGCGGATCTTCTTCGTCAGCACCCGGTACTCGTCCGGATCCAGAAACTTGAACGCCAGATCCTCGAGCTCCGCCTTGACGCCGGCCATCCCGAAGCGGTGCGCCAGAGGCGCGTAGATCTCCTGCGTCTCCTGGGCGATACGGCGCTGCTGCTCATCCGACAGGTGCTCGAGGGTCCGCATGTTGTGCAGCCGGTCGGCCAGCTTGATGATGATGACCCGGGCGTCCTTGGCGATCGACAGCAACAGCTTGCGGTAGTTCTCCGCAGCCGCCTCCTCGGCGGAGCGGAACGTCAGCCCGGACAGCTTGGTGAGGCCATCGACCAGATCCGCCACCTCGGCCCCGAACTCGCGCCGGATCTGGTCGAGCGAGATGTCGGAGTCCTCCACGACGTCGTGCAGCAGGGCGGCGGCGATCGTGGTCGAGTCCATCTGCTGCTCGGCCAGAATCGTCGCCACCGCGACGCTGTGCGACAGGAAATCGTCCCCCGACTTGCGCTTCTGGCCGGAATGCGCCCGGGCGCTGACCCGGTAGGCACGGGCCAGAAGGTCGAGGTCGAGCCGCTCGCGCAGCGGCGCCACGGCCTTCGCCAGCTCGGGGGCGAGCACGGGAGCGGTGGTCGTCACCCGTGGAGGATGGCGAGGCTCCGTCGCTACAGCAAGCCCGCCTCCGAAAAACTGATATAGCGCTCACCGCCGATGATGACGTGATCGTAGACGGGGAGGTCGAGGAGCCGTCCCGCCTCGACCAGCTGGCGGGTGACCGCCCGGTCATCCGCCGAAGGGGTGGGATCGCCGCTCGGGTGGTTGTGCACGACGATGACGCCGGCCGCCGCCTCGGCGATGGCCGCGCGGAACACCTCGCGCGGGTGCACCAACGAGCTGTTGAGCAGCCCGCGGGTGATCAGCAGGTCGGCGAGGAGCTGGCTCTGGGTCCCCAGCGCCAGGACGTGGAATTCCTCGACCGCGAGGTCTCTCAGGCGGGGGGAGCAGAGCCGCTGAACATCGCCCGGGCCGCGGATCCGCTGAGGCGGGGGCGTCGCCTCAGCCTCGAGACGCCGTCCCAGCTCGAGCGCGGCAGCGAGACGGGCGGCTTTGGCTCGCCCGACCCCGGGGGTGCGCGCGACCTCGACCGCCGGCCGGCTCGCCAACCGGCACAACGATCCTTCCACCCGTGACAACAACTCCGCCGCGACCTCGAGCGCCCCCCTCCCGGCGTATCCCGTGCCGAGCAGCAGGGCGACGAGCTCCTGAGCGGTGAGCGCCTGGACGCCGAGGCGCCACAGACGCTCGCGCGGCCGATCGGCCGCCGGCTGCCCCGCGTCGACCATGACCATCGGCGGTCAACGTAGCAGCGGGATGGGAATGTCGTGGTACCAGAAGCACGCCGCGATGAGCAGAACGCGGCGCGGGGCGGCGCGCTAGGCAGCCGCGCCGTGGCACCTCTTGAACTTCTTGCCGCTGCCACACGGACAGGGATCGTTCCGGCCGACCCCCGCATAGGGGTTCGGGACGGCGACTCCCACACCCGGTGGCGGTCCCGGGGGCGGAAGAGGTCCGGTGCTCGTGCCCCGGCTTACCAGACCATCGGCATCCGCTTTCGACGCGACCATCGGCGTAGGACGACGCGGCGCGCCGCCCAGCGCGCCGGGCGTCACGGCGCCCGCCGGGCGAGGCCGCCCTCCCGCAGGACCGGTCGTTCCGCCGGGCGCCGGGCCGAGCTCGATACGCAGCTTGAGCCAGCGCTCGGTGAAGGTGCTGCGCAGGTCGTCGATCAACCCCTGGAACATCTCGAACGCTTCCTGCTTGTACTCGATCAGCGGATCCTTCTGCCCATAGGTCCGAAACTGAATTCCCGCTTTCAGCTGATCGAGATCGTAGAGATGATCCTTCCATTTTTCATCGATGGCGCTGAGCATGATGTGCGCGAGCGCCTGCTCGCCGAGCCTGGCGGCGCCGACCTTCGGCTCGATCTCCTTGAAGTAGGCGAGCTTCCCATCGAATGCGGCGCGCCCTGCCTCCTGGGCGGCCCGGACCATCTCCGCCTGGGTGCGCACCCTGGAAGGATCGGTGATGCCCGACGCGGAGATCAGGTACTTCTGCAGCAGCTCGGTCTCGACCAGCTCCCGATCCCAGTCGGCGGCATCCTTGTATTCTGAGAGTTGCGCGTCGATCAACCGCTCGACGGCGGCATCGATCATGCGTCGCGCTTCGGCCTTGAGCTCCTCGCCGCCTTCCAGCGCGAACAGCCGCAGCGAGTACATCACTTCACGCTGCTGATTCATCACATCGTCGTACTCGAGTAGCCGTTTCCGGGCCTGAAAGTTCTGCAGCTCGACGCGCTTCTGGGCCTGGCTGATGGCCCCCGTCACGAGCGGATGAGTGATTACTTCCCCTTCCTCGGCCCCGCCCCGATCCATCCAGCGTGCGATGCGCTCCGACCCGAAGAGCCGCATCAAGTCGTCTTCGAGTGACAGGTAGAAGACGCTCTGGCCGGGATCGCCCTGGCGCCCCGAGCGGCCGCGCAGCTGGCGGTCGATCCGGCGCGCTTCGTGGCGCTCGGTGCCGATGATCACGAGTCCGCAGGGCGGGTCGTCGTTGCAGGCGAGCTCCTTGATGCGCGCCGGAGTCAGATCGGGGTGTTCCTGCGTCTGCCCAAACGCCGGCTCGCCGCGTGCCGCAATACCGCACACCTGACACTGCTTGACGCCGCGGCCGAGTTTGATGTCGGTGCCGCGCCCCGCCATGTTGGTTGCGATCGTAATCGCACCGGGCTGTCCCGCCTGGGCGACGATCTCGGCTTCGCGCTCGTGGTACTTGGCGTTCAGCACCTCGTGCTTCAGACCGCGGCGTTTCAGCATCCGCGACAGCGTCTCCGAGACATCCACGCTCACCGTGCCGACCAGCACCGGCAGCCCGCGCTTGTGATGTCGCTCGGACTCCTCGATGATTGCGTTGTACTTCTCGCGCCGTGTCTTGTAGATGAGGTCGTGCTTGTCCACCCGGCGGATCGGCCGGTTCGTCGGGATGACGACGACGTCCAGCTTGTAGATCTGGAAGAACTCCGTCTCCTCGGTCTCGGCTGTTCCGGTCATCCCCGCGAGCTTCTCGTACATGCGGAAGTAGTTCTGGATCGTAATGGTGGCGAGCGTCTGACTCTCCTCGCGCACCACGACCCCTTCCTTGGCCTCGACCGCCTGATGCAGTCCATCCGCCCAGCGCCGCCCCGGCATCAGGCGCCCGGTGAATTCGTCGACGATGAACACCTGGCCGTCCTGGACGACGTATTCCACGTCCTTCTCGTACAGGCCGTGGGCCTGGACCAGCTTGTAGATGATGTGCAGCGTCTCGCTCTTCGCGGCGTACTCCCCTTCCACGACGCGTCGCTTCTCCAGCTTCTCGGCCGGCGTCAGGGACTCGTCGTGGTCGATGGCGTGCACCGCCTGGGAGATGTCGGGGACGACGAAGAGCGCGGGGTCGTCGGGCGACATGGCCTCGACCCCCTTGTCGGTGAGGTGCACCGAATGCCCGCGCTCGTCGAGCACGAAGTAGAGATCGTCCTCGATGTCGCGCATCTTCTGATCGCGCGCCGGGAGTTTCCGGTCGGCCAGCCGGTCGAGCTCGACGCGCTGCACCTGCGTCTTGATCCCCGGCTCGTTCAGGAGCTTCAGCAGCTTCTTGTTCTTGGGCATGCCGAGCTGCGCCTTGTAGAGCAGCTTGGCGGCTTCGTACTGGCCCTTGGGGTCCTCGAGCAGCGGCTCGGCCTTGGCGACGAGGTCGTTCGCCACCGCCGTCTGCTTCCGCACGAGCTGGACGACCAGCGCGTTGTATTGCGCATACTTCACGTCCGACTCCGCACCCACGGCTCCGGAAATGATCAGCGGCGTGCGCGCTTCGTCGATCAGGATCGAGTCGACTTCGTCGATGATCGCGTAGTAGTGAGTGCGCTGGACCCGCTCCTCCAGCCGCCCCACCATGTTGTCCCGCAGGTAGTCGAACCCGAACTCGTTGTTGGTGCCGTAGGTGATGTCGCAGCGGTACGCCGCGGCACGCTCCGGGGTGGAGGGCTCGCTCTCGTCGATACAGCCGACGGTCAGGCCAAGCCAGGTGAAGAGATGTCCCATCCACTGGGAGTCGCGCCGCGCCAGGTAATTGTTGACGGTGACGAGATGGGCACCCTTCCCCGCCAGTGCGTTGAGGTACAACGGCAGCGTCGCCACGAGCGTCTTCCCCTCGCCCGTCGCCATCTCGGCGATCTTCCCCTGATGCAGCACGATGCCCCCGATCAGCTGCACGTCGTAGGGCACCATGTCCCAGGTCAGCTCGTGACCCGTGACCATCACCTTCGATCCCAGGAGCCGGCGGCACGCCTCACGGACCGTCGCATACGCCTCGGGGAGCACCTCGTCGAGGGCCTCCTGAAGCGCCTTGCTGTACCGCTGCTCGGCCTGCCCCAGCTCGTCGGAGATGCGGGCACGCTCCTCAGCGTCGGGACAGTCGTGCTTCGCCGCCTTGAGGCGCTCCACCTCGGCCGCCAGCTCGCCCGTCTGCGCCGCGATCGTCTGGCGGAAGCTGGCGGTCTGCGCCTGGAGCTCGACGTCCGGCAGGTCCTTGAGCCGCGCTTCGTGCTGGTGAATCGCCGTCACCAACGGGCGGATGCGCTTCATCTCCCGCTGGAACCGCGATCCGAACACCTTCGTGAGTAACCCTTGGGCCATCAGTCCTCAGCTCGTGCGATACAGGCCGTGCGCGGCGATGTACTCGCGCACCGCGTCGGGCACCAGATACCGGATGGAGCGCCCCGCGGCGACCCGCCACCGGACGTCGGTTGCCGAGATCTCGATCGCGGGCACCTCGATCACTCGCCGGATCGGCAGGTTCGGGGCGATCGCGCACCCGGGCCGGCCGAATACCACGATGTCCGCCAGACCGGGAAGCGCCCCCGCTTCATGCCAGGCGGGCAGCTCGGCGGCCGCATCCGCCCCCAAGAGTAACGTGAACCGGTTCCCCGGCTCACGCTCCCCCAGCGCGCGCAATGTATGCACGGTGTAGGACGGCGCGGGCAGGTCGAGCTCGATCCGTTCGACCGCGAGCCGGGGGTTGCCGCGCACGGCGAGGTCGAGCATCTCGACGCGCTGGGCCGGCGTTGCGCGGGCGGCGCCCCGCTTGAAGGGCTGCTCGCGCGCCGGCATGAGCCGCACCCGCGCTCCCAGGGCGTCGGCGGCCGCTTCGGCGACCACGAGATGTCCGAGATGTACCGGATCGAAGGAGCCGCCGAACAGCGCGTCCACGCGCTCAGGGCGTGGTGCCGGCCGGGGTCGTGACCGGGGGGCACGAGCGCTCGACGTTGCGCGCCTGCGGATAGAACTGGCGCAGATGGGCGCACGCTTCCTGGCGCTCCTCCTTGTATCCGATGATGCGATAGCTGTCGGCGAGCCGCAGCAAGGCGTCCACCGCGCGCGGTGTCTCGGGGTAGTTCGCCAGCACGTCCTTGAAGTAGATGATGCCGGAGTCGTACGCTCCGCGCTTGAAATAGAAGAGACCGTTTCTGTAATCCTTGTCGGCAAACCACTCGCGCAGCTGGCGCACATGAACCTGTGCCCGAGCGGTGGCATCGGTGCCGGGATAGCGGCCCGCCAGCTCCTGATAGGTCGCCAACGCCGACTGGCCGTAGCTGGGATCGAGCTCGGGGCTGTGCCACAGCCGCATCTGTGCATCGCCGGCGCGCAGCAACGCCGTAGGCGCGTAGCCACTCTGCGGGAACTGGTCCGCGGTTTCGCGAAAGTCGTGCGCGGCCTCGACCAGCTGCCCCGATTGGAACTCGGCCTCCGCCAGGTAATAGTGGGCTTCCGCGAGCGTGGAATCGTTGGGCGCCAGCTCGAACTGGAGGCGGCGATAGCTCTGCATCGCCTTCCCCATGTCGCCGGCGTGGAACTGGCGCCGCGCCTGCACCAGCAGATCGGCCGGCCCCAGGGTCGTGACGGGGCGCGCGCCATGGTGGCACGCGATGAGCGCAAGAAGCGGGAGCCAACGGATTACTCGCATCAATCACTCGTGCTGTGGGCCGCTCGTCGAATCCGCTTTGCCGAGGGCGTTGAGTTTTTCCTGTGCGCGCTGCGCCAACGTGTCTCCCGGCATTCCGCCGACGAGTGCCTGCTGATAAAAGTCGACTGCCGACGTGATGTCGCCGCGGGCCAGCGCCACGTCTCCCAGACCGAGCGCCGCTGACCGCGCCACCTCGGTCCCCGCCCCCGGCGTGGAGGCCCGCTGAAACCAGGCCTCGGCGTCGGCGGGATGGCCCGCGGCGAGGATCGCTTCGCCGCGCATCAGCGCGCAGCGCGCCATCCCCTCGCGCGCGGCATCCAGGACCGCGGGCTGCCGCTGCCGTCGTAGCACGCCGTCGAACACGGCCGACGCCGTCACGCAGTCCTTCGCCAGAGCCGCTGCCTCCCCATACACGTACAACAGGGAGTCGGCGGTCCCGGCATCGGGAGCGGTGGCGATGGCCGTGGGCAGGTACGCCAGCGCGTCTGCGGAGTTCCCCGCCGCGGCGGCGTCGAGTGCCACGACCCCCGCGTAGGGCCCGAGGGAGCGCGTCGGGGCGATCTCCCGCAGGCCGTCCAGGGCGGCCGCCAGCGCGGTGCGGTCGTTCGACCCTCCCGCCTGGCGGGCCGTGCGCTCGAGCCCGTCGGCGGCCTCATCCGTCCGGCTCGGATCGTCGTGGGCCAGAGCGCGGTACTCTTGCGCCGCGAAGCCGAGATCGCCGGTGTGGAGCGCGGCCGCGGCAGCCTTCGCGTGGAGCCCCTTGCCGCCTCCGGCGCGCAGGCCGAGCTGGTATTCGGCAAGGGCGCTGCGGTAGTCGGCAGCCACATACAGCCGGTCCCCGAGGACTTCATGATTGGCCGCGCTCTGGGCGCAGGCTACGGTCGCCAGCGCCAGGGCGGCGATGCGGCGGTTCACGGCGCGGGGTGCCGTCCCGATGTGCGAGCCGCGGCCTCCGAAGCGGCCAGGAGGTCGCCGCGATCGAGCATCGCAAGATACGCCTCGACGCGCGGATCCTCAGGACGGCGGCGCCGGCAGTCTTCCCACACGACGCGCGCCGAGAGCCCGTCCCCGCTCAGGTAGCACGCCAGGCCCAGCATCGCGGCCGCGTCGAGAAAGTTGGGACGCGAGCGGACGATGATCTCGAACTGCTCGCGCGCCTCGAGCACCCGGCCCGCCTGAAGCAGAAGGCGCCCCAGCTTGTAGCGCAGATCGTGAAACTCGGGACCGAGCGCCAGGGCGGCCTGGTATTGGCCGATCGCCTCGCGCATGCCGCCGGCTTCGACGTACGCCTCCGCCAGGTGCGCGTGCAGGTTGGCGAGCTTCGCCGCGAGGTGCGTGGGGAACCCGAGCCGGGACTTTCCTCCGATCTGCCCTGCTCGTCGCAGCGACTCGGTGGCCTCCTGCTCACGTCCCAGGTCGTTGAGGACGAGCGCCCGGTGCACCAACGCTTCGACGTAATGCGTGTTCAGCTCGAGCGCGCGATCGAGATGGGCGAGCGCCTTCTCGGGCTGTCCCACGAGCGAATACGAGAGGCCGAGCAAGTGCTCCGCGTCGGCGAAGGCGTGACCCACCGAGGCGATCTCCTCGAGGAGGTGAATCGCCCCGTAATAGTCCTGTAGCTGAAAGCGCTCGCGCGCCTGGTCGACTCGACGCTCAGGACTGGAGTCCATGAACCTCCCGGTACCAGGCGACGAACCGCCGGATCCCTTCTTCGATCCCCACCTTGGGACGATAGCCCAGCTCCCGCTCGGAGCGGGAGAGATCCGCGGCGGTCAGGGGCACGTCCCCCGGCTGATCGGCCCCGCGCTCGATGATCGGCTGCCGCCCGGCGGCCGCGCCGATCAGCGCGATCAGACGGTCCAGTCGCACGCGCTCGCCGCCACCTAGATTGAAGACGCGCCATGGCTCGCCGCCGGCCGAGCCTGCGCGCGTCGTCCACTCCAGGGCCGAGACGATGCCATCCACGATATCGGAAACATACGTGTAATCGCGGGCGCTCGAACCGTCGCCTCGCATGACGATCGGTTGTCCCGCCATGATCCGGGCGGTAAACCGATGCACCGCCAGGTCGGGGCGCTGGCGTGGGCCGTAGACCGTGAAGAAACGCAGGCAGGCGATCCGGGTCCCGTACAAGTGCGTGAACACCCGGCTCACGAGCTCGCCGGAGCGCTTGCTCGCGGCATACGGCGAGATGGGACCATCGGCGACCGCGTCCTCCGCAAAGGGCGCGGGCGTCGTATCCCCGTATACCGACGACGACGAGCCGAACACCACGCGCCCGATACCGTCGCGCCGCGCCTGATCGAGGAGCCGGGCAGTGCCCGTCACGTTGGCCTCCATATATCCGACCGGATCGTCGAGCGAGGGCTGGACGCCGGGGCGCGCCGCCAGATGCACGATCACCTCGACCCCCGCGGTCGGCAGTGGATCACGCACGAGGTCCCCTTCGGTGAATCGAAAGGTCGGGCGGCCCTTGAGCCCTACGAGGTTTCGCTCTTTCACCGCGCGCGGATAGAACGGGTCGAAGTTGTCGAATCCATGGACCTCGTGGCCGGCCGCCACCAGCGCCTCACACAAGTGTGACCCGATGAACCCGGCGGCCCCCGTCACCAGAATGCGGCTCATCCAGCCCCTTTCTCACGGAAGAAGGCGATCGTTCGGCGCAGGCCTTCGTCGAGCGGCACGCGTGGCTCCCATCCCAGCAGCTCACGCGCCCGCGTAATGTCGGGCTGGCGCACGCGCGGATCGTCCACCGGCAGCGGCCGGTAGACGATCTCGCTCTTGCTCCCGGTCAGGGCGAGGACACGGTCGGCCAACTGGCGCACGGTGAACTCCCCCGGGTTCCCGATGTTCGTCGGGTCGGCCGTGCCGCGCTCGAACAGGCGGATGATGCCTTCGATGAGGTCGTCCACGTAGCAGAACGACCGCGTTTGCGACCCGTCGCCGTAGATGGTGAGCGGCTCCCCGCGCAACGCCTGAATGATGAAATTCGACACGACCCGCCCGTCGTGGGGTCGCATCCGGGGACCGAAGGTGTTGAAGATGCGCACGATGCGCGTGTCCAGGCCGTGATAGCGATGGTACGCCATGGTCATCGCTTCGGCGAAGCGCTTCGCCTCGTCGTACACGCCGCGCGGCCCTACCGGGTTGACGTTGCCCCAGTACGTCTCCGGTTGGGGATGCACGAGGGGGTCCCCGTAGGTCTCCGACGTCGACGCGAGCAGGAACCGGGCGCGCTTCGCCCGGGCGAGCCCGAGCGCCTTGTGCGTGCCGAGCGATCCGACCTTCAGCGTCTGGATCGGGAGCTCGAGGTAATCGACCGGGCTCGCGGGGCTCGCGAAATGCAGGACCGCCTCGAGCGGGCCCTCAACTTCGATGAACGTCGTGACGTCGTGACGGACGAACTGAAACGCCGGATGATGCTCGAGGTGCGCCAGGTTGGTCGGGGTGCCGGTGATGTAATTGTCCATCCCGTACACCCGGTGCCCGTCCGCCAGCAGGCGGTCGCAGAGATGAGACCCGAGAAAGCCCGCCGCCCCGGTTACGAGGACGCGCATGCCAGGGGACGGCCGATGCAATCGTAGGTGAAACCGAGCTGGCTCAACCGTTCGGGATCATAGAGGTTGCGACCGTCCACGATCAGGGCCCGCTTGAGCCCTTGCTTGATGCGGGCGAAATCGGGGTTGCGATACTCCAGCCACTCGGTGACCACCGCGAGGGCGTCGGCGCCCGCGATGGCTTCGTACGAATGCTCGACGAAGGTGACCCGGTCGCCGAGGACGCGGCGTGCGGTCTCGAGCGCGGCGGGATCGTGGGCCCGAACCTTCGCCCCGGCCCCGAGCAGCGCCTCGATGAGAACGAGCGCCGGGCTCTCGCGTACGTCGTCGGTCTCCGCCTTGAACGCGAGCCCCCAGACCGCCACCGTCTTTCCCTTCAGGTTGCCTTCGAAGTGGTGCGACAGCTTCTCGAACAGCACGCGCTTCTGGCGCTCATTCCCGCTCTCCACCGCCTGGAGCACCCCGAGCTGAACCTGCTTGCCGTCGGCGGTTCGGACGAGCGCTTTCACGTCTTTCGGGAAGCAGGAGCCGCCGTATCCCGGCCCGGGGAACAGGAACGCCGAGCCGATGCGGCGATCCGATCCGATACCCTTGCGCACGTGTTGCACGTCGGCACCCACCGCCTCGCACAATTGCGCGATCTGGTTCATGAACGTGATGCGCGTCGCGAGCATGGCGTTGGCCGCGTACTTCGTCATCTCGGCCGAGGGGATATCCATGAAGATCAGCGGATTCCCGGTGCGCACGAACGGCCCGTACAGCTCCTCGAATACGCGGCGCGACTCGGGGTGATCCACGCCGACGATCACGCGGTCGGGCTTCATGAAATCCTCGACCGCCGCCCCCTCTTTCAGGAACTCCGGGTTCGAGCACACGTGGAACGGCGTCTTCGTCTCTTTGGCGATTTCGGCCCGGACCAGCTCGGCCGTGCCGACGGGGACGGTGCTCTTCGTGGCGACCACCTTGGACCGGTTCATGTGCTGGCCGATGGTGCGCGCCACGGCGAGTACGTGCTGCAGGTCGGCAGAGCCGTCCTCGTCGGGGGGCGTGCCCACGGCGATGAACACGACGTCGCATTCCTCGATCGCGGCCCCGACGTCCGTCGTGAACTGGAGCCGGCCTTCCCGCTGGTTGCGGACGACGAGCGGTTCGAGACCCGGCTCGTAGATCGGCAGACGGTTCTCCTTGAGCCCGCCGATCTTCTTCGCATCGACGTCGGCGCAGCGGACATCGTTGCCGGTCTCGGCGAAGCAGGCGCCGACGACGAGCCCCACATACCCGGTGCCGACCACGCAGACTTTCACGGTTTCCTCCGGGTTGCCGTGGGCAGCGCATGCCGCGTATCCACCACCAGCTTGGCTTCCCGCGCCACAAGCGGATAGTCGAGCGCGGTGTGGTCGGTGACGATGACGACGCAATCGGTCCCGTGCAACATGTCGGCGGTCAGCGGAATCGACTCGAGCTCGACCCCGTCCTCGTGCAATCTCGGCACGTGCGGATCGTGGTACTTCACGATCGCACCGCGCTGCTCCAGGAGCCGGATCACGTCGAGCGCCGGGCTCTCGCGGATGTCGTCGATATCTTTCTTGTAGGCGACGCCGAGGACGAGGACCGTGCTGCCCCGCACCGCCTTCCCTTGATCGTTGAGCCGGTCGGCGACACGGGCGACCCAGTACTCGGGCATTTCGGCGTTGATCTCACCCGCGAGCTCGATGAAGCGGGTGCGGTAGTTCAGCGTTCGCATCTTCCAGGCGAGGTAGTGCGGATCGAGCGGGATGCAGTGGCCCCCGACGCCCGGACCGGGGGTAAACTTCATGAACCCGAACGGCTTCGTTGCCGCCGCGTCGATGACCTCCCACACGTCGACGCCGAGCTTGTCGCACACGATCGCCATTTCATTGACCAGCCCGATGTTGACGCTGCGGAACGTGTTCTCGAGGATCTTGACCAGCTCCGCCGCCTCGGTGGAGGTCACCGGGACGATGCGCTCGATCGCCGGCTCGTACAGCGCGACCGTCACCTGAAGGCAGTTCGGCGTAATCCCACCGACCACCTTGGGGGTGTTGCGGGTGTTGTACTTCGGATTGCCAGGGTCGACCCGCTCGGGGGAGAAGGCCAGGAAGAAGTCCTCGCCGACCTTGAGGCCGGTGCTCTCGAACGCCGGCAGCATGAGCTCGCGCGTCGTGCCGGGGTAGGTCGTGGATTCGAGAATCACCAGCTGGCCGCGCCGCAGCGTTTTCTTGATGGACTCCGTGGCGCTCAGCACGTAGCTGACGTCGGGGTCCTTGGTCTTCGAGAGGGGCGTCGGCACGGCGATGGAAATGGCGTCCGGCTCCGAGAGCCGCGACAGGTCGTTGGTCGCGGAGAATTTCCCCGCCGCCACCGCCTTCGCCACCGCGTCGGCGGGAACGTCCTGAATGTGGGAGCGGCCCGCGTTCAACCCGTCGACGACCCGCTTCGAGATGTCAAAACCGATCACCCGGTAGCCCGCCCGCACCAGCTCCATGGCGAGCGGCAACCCGACGTAGCCGAGCCCGACGATGCCGAACACGGCGGTCTTGTCCTTGGCCTTCGACAGCAGGGCATCCCGGGGATTCTGGGAAACGGTCATAGAGAGATCGGGGTTCCTCCGCCCGCGAGCGAACGCGTCGCCGCATCGAGCACACGCACCACACGAACGCCATCGGCGGCGCTGGCGCGGGGAGCCTCCGCGCCCCGCGCCACGCGCACGAAATGCGCGAGCTCGGCCGCCAGCGGCTCCACGTTGGGAATCTTGGGAATGAAGATGTCACCCTCACGGATCGCGAGACTCTCGCCCCACGACGCGTACTCCGGGGGTCGCGTCACCCCCTTGTCGTAGATGCGCAGCTTCTCGCGTGGCTCCATGTCGTCGAACACCACCATCTTCCTGTCACCTACCACGGTGAGCTTCCGTTCCTTGTGGGGATCGAGCCACGACAGCTGAACGTGCGCCAGGGCTCCGCTCGCGAACTCCATGTGGAGGAACACCACATCCTCCACGCCCGGCTGCAGATACGACGACCCCTGGGCCGTCACCCGCACCGGCGCCTCCCCCAGCAAATGCAGGGCCACGGAAACGTCGTGGGGCCCGAAGCTCCACAGGGCATTTTCATCTGCCCGGACCTGGCCGAGGTTCACTCGCAGGCCGTACATGTAGAGCACGCGCCCCAGATCCCCCTCCGCGATCAGGCGCCGCAGCGCGTCAACCGCAGGGTGGAAGACCAGGAGGTGTCCCACGAGCACCGGCACCTTCGCCGCTGCGGCCGCCTGAGCTACCCCTTCGGCATCGGCCACCCGCAGGGCGAACGGCTTCTCCACGAGACACGGCTTGCCGGCCGCGATCGCCCGGTGGGCGTACTCGGCGTGCGTCCGGGCGGGCGAGGCGATCACGACCGCGTCGACCCGTCCCAGGAAAGCGTCCGCGTCGCCGGTGACGAGCGCGCCCGGGTATTGACGGGCCACGCTCTGGCGGACCTTCTCCTCGGTGTCACAGACGGCCACGAGCTCCGCGTCGGCGAGGCCGGCGGCGGTACGCACGTGATTCCTACCCCACGCCCCGGCGCCGACGACGCCGAGTTTCAATCGGCTCAACGGTAGAACTCGCGGATCGCGTCGACCACATAGTCGAGCTGCGCCCGCTCGAGCTCCGGATAAATCGGCAGCGACAGCACCTCGAGGGCCGCCTGTTCGGAACGCGGCAGGCTCCCCGCGCGGTATCCCAGATCGGCGAAGCAGGGCTGCCGGTGCAGCGGCATCGGATAGTAGATCGCGGTACCGATACCCTTCGACTTCAGGTACGCCTGCAGCGCGTCGCGCCGCTCGACCCGCAGGGTGTATTGGTGGAAGATGTGCTCGTTGCCGGGCGCGACGACCGGCGGGCGAACGGTGGACAACCCGCTCAACGCCTTGTTGTAGTACGCGGCGTGCTCACGCCGCCTGGCCGACCATCCGGCGAGATGCGGCAGCTTCGCGAGCAGAATCGCGGCCTGGACGCTGTCGAGCCGGGAGTTCGTCCCTACCTCTTCGTGGTGGTACTGCTTCGCGCCACCGTGAAGCCGCAGCTTGCGGAGTCGCTCGGCGGCCGCGTCGTCCGACGTGACGATCATGCCGGCATCGCCCCAGGCACCGAGATTCTTGCTCGGGAAGAACGAGTACCCGGTCGTCCAGCCCAGCTCGCCCGCCATGCGCCACACGCCGTCGATCGACCGTCGCGCGCCGATCGCCTGGGCCGCGTCCTCGACGATCTTCAACCCGTGGCGTCCGCCGATGACGAGGAGGCGCTCCATCTCCGCCATCTGACCGTACAAGTGGACCGGCATGATGGCGCGCGTCCGGGGAGTGATCGCGGCCTCGACGGCGGCCGGGTCGATGTTGAAGGAGTCGGGGTCGATGTCCACGAACACCGGGCGCCCCCCGGCGTTGTGAATCGTCCCGGCGGTCGCGAAGAAGGTGAACGGGGTCGTGATGACCTCGTCCCCGGGTTTCAGGTTCAGGGCCTTGAGCGACAGGAGTAGCGCGTCGGTCCCGCTGGCGCAGCCGATGCCGTGCCGCGCATGCGACAACTCGGCGATCTTCGCCTCGAGCTGCGCGATGCCGGGACCCATGATGAACTGCTGCGACTCGACAACCGCCTGGAGGGCGGGAAGAACCTCGTCCTTGATGGCCCGGTATTGGCCGACGAGATCCAGCAACGGCACGTTCACGTATATTCTATCCGCAAAAGAGGCAACAATTTACATAGGCGATGCGGGTCAGGCAATCGGGCGGAGCACACCTCCTGATTCCTCGTAGCGGCTGCCGCACACCGGGCACACCACCCGTCCCCCGGTGCCCGTCAACCGCTCACCGCAGCGGCACATCCACCCGATGCGCCGGGCCGGGACGCCGACCATGAGGCCGTAGGGCAGAACATCGGTCGTCACCACGGCACCAGCGCCGATGAAGCTGTACTCGCCGAGTGTCACCCCACACACGATCGTGGCATTGGCCCCGATCGAGCTGCCGCGTCGCACCAGGGTGCGCCTGTATTCGTGCTTGCGGGAAACGTGGCTGCGGGGGTTGATGACATTGGTGAACACGCAGGAGGGCCCGCAGAAGACGTCGTCCTCCAGCTCCACTCCCTCGTAAATCGAGACGTTGTTCTGAATCTTGACGTTATTGCCGATGCGGGTGCCGCCCATCACCACGACGTTCTGCCCGAGGTTGCACCGCTCGCCGATCACCGCACCGGGCAAGACGTGGGAGAAGTGCCAGATCTTGGTGCCCGCACCGACAGCTGCCCCCTCGTCCACGAAGCTCGAGGGGTGCACGAAGTAGTCGGCCATCTAGTTGCCGAGAACCTTGATCTCGAGCTCGAGCTCGACGCCGGTCTTCTTGGCGACCGTCTTCTTGATGTGGTCGATGAGTCGCAGCACATCGGCCGCGGTGGCATTTCCCAGATTCACGAAATAATTGGCGTGCATCGGCGACACCTGGACGCCACCGAGGCGGAAGCCCTTCAGCCCCACTTCGTCGATCAGCATTCCGGCCGTCTTGTTGCCGCCGGGGTTCTTGAACGTCGATCCGGCGCACGGCTGATCGAATGGCGTGCCCGCCTTGCGCCAGCGGAACAGCTTCGCCTGCAGCTCCTTGAGTTTGGCGGGCGACTCTTCGCCCAGTTGGAGCTTCGCCTCGAGGACGATCACCTCACCCAGGTTCGAGCCGCGGTACTTGTAGGAGATCTGCTTGCGCGGGATGGTGCGGGCCTTCCCCTTCCCGTCCATCACGGTGACCTCAGTGACGATCTCAGCGAATTCGGCGCCGTGGCAGCCGGCGTTCATGTAGATGCCGCCGCCCACGGTGCCGGGAATGCCGATGAAGCGCTCCACACCCGAGAACCCCGCCTCGGCGGTGCGGCGCGCCAGGATCGGCGTGGCCATCCCGGCGCCGACGATCGCCGTCGCGCCCTTCATCTCGAACTTGTCGAGTCCTTTCCCCATCCGGATCACGATGCCGGGGAAGCCGCCATCCTTCACGAGGACGTTGGAGCCGAGACCGAGCACCAGCCACGGCAGTCCGCGCTCGCGCGCCATCTCGAGGCCGCGCACGACATCGTCGACGTCGGCCGGCTGAAGGAGGTAGCGGGCCGGCCCGCCGATGCGCCAGGTGGTGTAACGCGACAGCGGCTCGTTCTCGAGCATCCGCCCATGGAACTTCACTTTGGGCGGTGCCGGCGGCGCCTTCGGCTGTACGGCAGCCTTCGGCTTGGGCGCCTTGGCAGGCAGGGCCTTGGCCTTCCCCTTGGCTACCCGGCCGCCGGATGTGGAACGCGATCCGCGACTGGCGGAGGGCTTGCGGCCTGAGGCCGGTTTGGGACGTGCGTGCTTGCGTGCCATTCCTGTAAGCTCCTGACGCTCCCTCGCCGGCTGCGCAACGCGATGATGGCGTCACTGGCTGCGCTCGCCGCCGACATGGTGGTCGTGTACGGCACCCGGTGCACCAGGGCGGCGCGCCGGATGGCATAATCGTCTTGCTGCGTGAATTTTCCCAGCGGCGTGTTGATCAGCAGCTGGATCTCCCCCGAGACGAGCAGGTCGATCGCGTTGGGCCGCCCTTCATGCACTTTGGCCACACGCTCCGCGGGAATGCCGCGCGCCCGGAGATAGCGTTCCGTCCCCTCGGTCGCCAGGATGCGGAACCCCAGCTCGTGAAAGCGCCGCACGATCGGCACGACCGTGGGTTTGTCCGAATCGTTGACGGTGACGAACACCGCCCCTTCGAGCGGCAGGCTGCCGTCGGCCGCGATCTGTGCCTTGGCAAATGCCATCCCGAAGCTGTCGGCGAAACCCATCGCCTCGCCGGTCGAGCGCATCTCCGGGCCCAAAACGCTATCCACGTTGGGCAGTTTGGTGAAGGGGAAGACCGCTTCTTTCACCGCCACTCCCGGCAGGGGGAGCTCCTCAGGGATCTGCAGCTCGCCCAGGGTGCGACCGGTCATGACGGCGGCGGCGAGCTTGGCCAGGGGGACCCCGGTCGCCTTGCTGACGAAGGGGATGGTCCGCGAGGCTCGCGGGTTCACCTCCAGCACGTAGACGACCCCGTCCTTGATCGCGTACTGCACGTTGATCAGTCCCACGACCCCCAGCGCGGCGGCGAAGGCCTTGGTATAGCGGCGCATCTCCTCTACCTGGCGATCGCCGATCAAGTAGGGCGGCAGTACGCACGCCGAATCCCCGGAGTGGACGCCGGCGTCCTCGATGTGCTGCATCACGCCGCCGACGATGCACGAGGTGCCGTCGGCGATCGCATCGACGTCGGCCTCGAACGCGTCCTCGAGGAACCGGTCGATGAGCACCGGATGCTCGGGCGCGACGCGCGCCGCGCGCTCGAAGAATTCCACGAGCGACCCGGCGTCGTAGACGATCTCCATCGCCCGGCCGCCCAGGACGTAGGAGGGGCGGATGAGCACCGGATAGCCGACCCGCTGCGCGACCTGTTGCGCTTCCGCCACCGAGCGCGCGGTACCGCTCGCGGGCTGGGTGACGCCGAGGCGGCGCGCCAGCTCGTCGAAGCGGCCGCGGTCCTCGGCGACGTCGATGGAGTCGGGGGAGGTGCCGAGTATGGGGACGCCCGCGGCGGCGAGGGCTGTCGTGAGTCGCAGCGGCGTCTGCCCGCCGAGCTGCACCACGACTCCCTTGGGCTGCTCGAGCCGGACGATCTCGATGACGTCCTCGAACGTGAGCGGCTCGAAATAGAGCTTGTCCGAGATATCGAAGTCGGTCGACACCGTCTCGGGGTTCGAATTGATCATGATCGTCTTGAACCCGAGATCGCGGAACGCGAGGCCGGCCCGGACGCAGCAGTAGTCGAACTCCACGCCCTGACCGATGCGGTTCGGCCCGCTGCCGAGGATGACGATTCCCCGGTCGCCGAACGGCGCCGATTCGTTCTCGTCGTCGTAGCTCGAGTAGAGGTACGGCGTGGAGGAGGGGAACTCCCCGGCGCAGGTATCGACCGTCTTGAAGGCGGGATGGATGCCGAACGCCCAGCGCCGCTCGCGGATCGCCGTTTCGGTCGTATCGCGCAGCGCCGCCAGCTGGCGATCGGAGAATCCCATGCGCTTCATGCGGCGGAAGTCCGCTGCCTGGGGCTCCGGCAACTCGACGAACCAGCGCTCCGCCTCGAGCAGCTCCGCGAGCTGCCACAGGAACCAGGGATCGATCCCCGACGCCTGCGCGATGACGTCGACCGGCAGCCCCGCGGCAAGCGCCCGCTTGATCTGGTAGATCCGCTCCGGCGTCGGCTGCCGCAGCGCCACCCGCAAATCGTCGGCCGCTTCGCCGGTGAGGCGGTCGTCGGCGAGCGTCTGACCGGCGACCCAGCCCGCCCGCCCCGTCTCGAGGGCCCGCAGGCCCTTCTGCAGCGCTTCCTTGAAGGTGCGGCCGATCGCCATCGCCTCACCGACCGACTTCATCTGCGTCGTCAACCGGTAATCGGCCGTGGGGAACTTCTCGAAGGCGAAGCGCGGGACCTTCACGACCACGTAGTCGAGTACCGGCTCGAACGAGGCCGGGGTGGTGCGGGTGATGTCGTTGGGCAATTCGTCCAGGCTGTATCCGACGGCGAGCTTCGCGCCGATGCGGGCGATCGGGAAGCCGGTCGCCTTTGAGGCGAGCGCCGAGGAGCGCGAAACGCGCGGATTCATCTCGATCACCAGCATTTCGCCGTCCGCCGGATTGACGGCGAACTGAATGTTGCAGCCGCCCGCCGCCACGCCGATCTCGCGGATGATCGCGATCGCTGCGTTGCGCATCCGCTGGTACTCGCGATCGGTGAGGGTCATCGCCGGCGCCACGGTGATCGAGTCGCCGGTGTGCACCCCCATCGGATCGAGATTCTCGATCGAGCAGACGATGACGACGTTGTCGCGTCCGTCGCGCATCACCTCGAGCTCGAACTCCTTCCATCCGAGGACGCTGCGCTCGATCAGTGTCGAATGCACCGGCGAGAGCTCGAGCGCCCGCGCCACCAGCTCCTCGAACTCCGCCCGGTTGAACGCGACGCCGCCCCCGGTGCCGCCGAGCGTGAAGGAGGGCCGCACGATCGCCGGGTAGCCGCTCACGGCTACCGCTTCGAGCGCTTCCTCGATCGACGATACGGTGCGTCCCTGCGGCGCGACGAGCCCGATGCGGCGCAACGCGGCCGCGAACTCGGCCCGGTCCTCGGCCATCTGGATGGCGCGGGCGGAAGCGCCGATCAGCTCCACGCCGAATTCGGCCAGCGTGCCGTCCTTGGCGAGCGCCATCGCCACGTTGAGCGCCGTCTGCCCGCCCATCGTGGGCAGGAGGGCGTCGGGGCGTTCGCGCTCGATCACGCGCCGTACCCACTCCGGGGTCACCGGCTCGATGTAGGTGCGATCGGCCAGCTCGGGGTCCGTCATGATCGTCGCCGGATTGGAATTGACGAGCACGACGGCGTAACCCTCTTCCTTCAGCGCCTTCACCGCCTGCGTGCCCGAATAGTCGAACTCCGCCGCCTGCCCGATCACGATCGGGCCGGAGCCGAGCAGCAGAATGCGATGCAGGTCAGTTCGCTTGGGCATCGAGCACGTCTCGCAGCACGTCGTCGAGTGAATGACGCGGGCGCCACCCGGTGGCGGCGCGCAGCTTCGACCCGTCTCCCACCAGATGCGGGACAGTATCGGGCCGTACGTCGGCGCTGTCTACTTCCAGAATCGGCTGCCAGCCGGCCAGCACGCAGAGCCGGAGCACCACGTCTTTGAGCACGACCGCTTCCCCGGAGGATACGTTGTACGTTTCACCCGCCTGCCCTCCCACGAGCAGCCGGGTGTAGGCGTCGACCACATCGGCGACGTGCAGAAAGTCGCGCACGCCGTCCAGCAACCCCGTCGGAATCGCGGGAGCGCGGACTTTCCGGGCGACGAGGACCCGGCTGGCGTAGCGCGGGATGAATCCCATCTCGCCCTGTCCCCGGCCGGAGTGGGGTGACGGCCGGACGACGATGAGACGCAGCCCCGCGCGCCGCGCTTCCTGGGCCGCGACCACCTCGGCCCCCACCTTGCTCGCGGCGTACGCCGAGATCGGCGCCGGAGGATCGGTCTCGCGACGCAGCGCCGGCCCACCGAGACCGTACACCTCGAGACTGGAGACGATCAGGACCAGTGGATCGGCGCCACCGGCTCGGCGCATATCCCCCAGGGCGCGCAGCAGACGCGCCGTCCCACCCGCGTTCTCGTTCCAGGCTCGTCCCGGGTCTCGGTCGGCGAGGCTCACCCAGCTCACCGCCGCCAGGTGGGCGACCGCGTCCCAGGGCGCCTCGCTCACGTCGCGCACCGACGCCGCATCGGAGAGCTCGAGGGGGCGCCAGGACAACCGGTCGAGTAGCGCCGGGTCGTACCGCTCGGCGCGATGATCGTCTTCCGGGCGATACGTACCGGTGACGGCATGGCCCTCGTCGAGCAGGCGACGCGTGAGCCACGACCCGACGAATCCGTCTGCCCCCGTCACGAGCACGTTCACGCCTACCGCTCCAGATCCGCGTCGACCATCATGCGCACGAGATCCGGGAACGAGACGGTGGGCCGCCACCCGAGCTGGCGGCGCGCCTTGCTCGGATCGGCGCGCAGGACGTCCACCTCCGCGGGACGCACCAGCGCCTGATCGACGTGCACATACCGCTTCCAATCGAGCCCGGCGTGGGAGAATGCGATCTCGCACAGCTCCCGCACCGTGTGCGTCTCACCGGTCCCGATGACGTAGTCGTCGGGCTTCGCCGGCTGCAGCATGCGCCACATCGCTTCGACGTAGTCCCCGGCGTAGCCCCAGTCACGGCTCGCGTCGAGGTTGCCGAGCCGCAGCTCGGTGGCCTTGCCCTTCGCGATCGCTGCGACGGCGTGGGACACCTTGCGCGTGACGAACTCGAGGCCGCGTCGGGGCGACTCGTGATTGAAGAGGATGCCGCTCACCGCATAGAGCCCGTAGGACTCGCGATAGTTCACCGTGATCCAATGACCGTATACCTTGGCGACGCCGTACGGGGAGCGCGGGTAGAACGGCGTCGATTCCCGCTGCGGTGTCTCGACGACCTTCCCGAACATCTCCGAGGAGCTCGCCTGATAAAAGCGGGCCTCCGGGTGCGCCAGCCGCACCGCCTCGAGCAAGCGCGTCACGCCGAGTGCGGTGAATTCCCCCGTGAGCACCGGTTGCGACCACGAGGTCGGCACGAAACTTTGGGCGGCGAGGTTGTAGACCTCGTGCGGCCGCGCATCGCGGATCACGGCGGTGAGCGAATGCTGATCCAGGAGATCGGCAGGAACGATCTGCAGGCGGCCGAGCAGGTGCCCGATGCGCTCGTAGGAGTCGTGGGAGGTGCGGCGCACGACTCCCACCACCTCGTATCCCTTGTCGAGCAGCAGCTCGGCCAGGTACGAGCCGTCCTGCCCCGTGACCCCCGTGATCAACGCCCGGCGGCGGGGTTGCTGTGCCTGCGCAGCCTGCTTAGGTTTCTCGCGCTTTGCCCCTGCCCTGGACGCGCGGGGTGACTGTTTGGACGGGCTCATTCTCCGGATCGACCCATGGCACGTGTCTGCGAAGTGTGTGGCAAGGGCCCCCAGGCGGGGCACAACGTCAGCCACGCGAACAACAAGACGAACCGGCGCTGGTACCCCAACCTGCAGCGCGTGCGCGCTATAGTGGACGGCAAGGCGCAGCGGCTGCGGGTGTGTACGCGCTGCCTCAAGTCCAACCGCGTCACCAAGGCCGCGTAAGAGAAGGGGGACCCATCGGGCCCCCCTCGGTGCTTCTGGCGACGCTCTGTCACTCCCTTACTCACTCAGCAATTCGATTCTCGCCACGTCGGCCCCATCGCCGGGCCGATGGCGAAGCTTGACGATCCGGGTGTATCCACCGGGACGGGCGGCGAACCGCTTGCCCAGCTCGGCGAAGAGCCGGTGCGTCACGTCGCGATCCTTGATTTTCCGCTCGACCAGCCGCCGCGCGTGCAGGTCGCCGCGCCGCGCCAGGGTGATGAGCCGCTCGGCATAGGGCCGCAGCTCCTTCGCCTTCGCCTCGGTCGTTTCGATGCGGTCGTGGCGAAACAGGCTGGTCGCCATGTTGGCGAGCATCGCCCGCCGGTGCGTAGCGGTGCGCGAGAGCTGCCGGTGCTTGGCGCGGTGACGCACTATTCCTCTCCGCCTTCGGTGGCGTGCGCCATCGGCGTGACGCCGGGATCGGTCACCCGCACGACGCCATCCGTCTCCTCATAGCGCATGCCGAAGTTCAACCCTTCGCGCCGCAGCAGGTCGGCGATCTCCCCCAGGGCCTTCTCGCCCACGTTCTTCACCTTCAGGAGATCGGTCTCGGTGTACTGCACGAGGTCGCCCAGCGTGCGGATGTTCGAGTTCTTGAGCGAGTTCACCGAGCGGACCGACAACCCCAGGTCGTCGATCGAGCGCTCGAGGGAAGCCTTGAGGCCATCCGAGCCACCGCCCACCGGGGCCGCTTCGGCGGCCACCATCGGGACCTTGCCGAAGTCGACGAAGAAACGGAAGTGCTCCTGGGCCAGCGCCGCGGCGTAGGCGAGCGCGTCTTCGGGGGAGATGGTCCCGTTGGTCTCGACGGAGACCGTCAGCCGGTCGTAGTCGGTGCGCTGACCGACGCGCGTCTCGGCGACGGTAAAGTTGGCACGGCGTACCGGATTGTAGATCGAATCGATGCGCACGACGTCCACGGGGAGGGTGCGGTCGACGGGATGCTGCTCCGCCTCCACATAGCCGCGACCCTTGTTCACGTACAGCTCACCGCCGACATCCCGGTCGTCCTGTAACGTGAACAGCAGCTGATCGGGGTTCACGACGGTCACCGCGGCATGGGCTTCGATGTCGCGCGCGTAGACCGGGCCGGCCTTGTCGCGCCGCACGTGCAGCACCGCCTCGTCGACGTCGGGATCGAGCACCAGCGTCAGCTGCTTCAGCCGCTGAATGATCTGGTGCACGTCTTCCACCACGCCGGGGATCGTCTGATGCTCGTGGACGACCCCGTCCAGGCGGAACGCCCAGACGGCGGCGCCGCGCAGCGACGACAGCAGCATGCGGCGCAGGGAATTACCGAGGGTATAGCCGTAGCCCCGCTCCAGCGGCTGCAGGCGGAACTCGGCGGCATTGGGATTGTCTTCACGCTTGGTCATTTCGACCAGATGGGGTCGGACCAAGCCCGTCAAATCGAGAGTCGTCATCACTTGGAGTAAAGCTCGACGATTAACTGTTCCTGCGCGGCGATCGGAATCGTCTCGCGCGTGGGCCGCTCGGTCATGCGTCCGACGGCCTTATCAGAGTCCACCTGGACCCAGGTCACCGGTTGCGTGCGCCCGAACTGGTCGCGCGCGACCTTGATGGGGATGAGCTCGCGGCTCGTCTCGGCGACGCGCACTTCGTCGCCCGGACGCACGCGATAGGACGGAATGTCCACCGTGCGCCCGTTGACCTGAATGTGCCGGTGGCGGATCAATTGACGGGCCTGGCGGCGCGACACCGCGAAGCCCATCCGGTACGCCATGTTGTCGAGGCGGCTTTCGAGCGCCACCAGCAGCGCCTCGCCCGTCACCCCGGGCTCCTTCAGCACGCGCTCGAAGACGTTGCGGAACTGCCGCTCCGAGAGCCCGTAGATGCGCTTCACCTTCTGCTTCTCCCGCAGCTGCTTCGAATACTCAGAGGCCTTGCGGCGCCGGCCCGCGGTCTGGCCGTGCTGGCCCGGCGCGTAGGCGCGCCGCTCGATGGCGCACTTCTCCGTGAGACAGCGCGTCCCCTTGAGGAAGAGCTTCGTGCCCTCCCGGCGGCACAGCTTGCAGGCGGGACCGGTGTACCGAGCCATCGCGCTACACCCGCCGCTTCTTCGGGGGCCGGCAGCCGTTGTGCGGGATCGGCGTCACGTCGCGGATCGAGCGGATTTGCAGCCCCGCCGTCGCGAGCGCCTGGATCGCCGATTCGCGACCCGAGCCGGGACCCTGCACGCGCACGTGCACCCGCTTCACGCCGAGGTTCACCGCCTCGCGGGCCGCCTGTTCCGCTGCCACGGTCGCCGCGAACGGCGTGGACTTCTTCGATCCCTTGAAGCCTGCCTTCCCCGACGAGCCCCACGTGATCGCATTGCCCTGCATGTCGGTGATCGTGATGAGCGTGTTGTTGAACGTCGCGGTGATATGCGCGACGCCCTCCGCTTCGACCACTTTCTTGGCGCGCTTCGCGCCCGGTGCTTTCCCTTGTGCCATGACCGCCGTTTACTTTTTCAGGGCTGGTTTCTTTTTGCCTGCGATGGCGCGCCGCGGCCCCTTCTTGGTGCGCGCGTTGGTGTGGGTCCGCTGTCCCCGCACCGGCAGCCCCTTGCGGTGCCGCCCGCCACGATACGTCCCGATATCCATCAGACGCTTGATGTTCATCGCGACTTCGGTGCGCAGCGCGCCTTCGACCTTGTAGTCGCGCTCGATCACCTGCCGCAGCCGCGCCACTTCCGCGTCACGCAAATCGCGCACGCGCGTGTCCGGACTCACGCCGGTCTCGGCGAGAATCCGCTTCGCGTTACTCCTGCCGATGCCGTAGATATACGGCAACGCGAACTCGACCTTCTTTTCCCGGGGGAGATCCACACCGGCGATACGCGCCATGACGCTAGCCCTGCCGCTGTTTGTGCTTGGGACTGCGCTTGCAGATCACCCGCAACACACCCCGACGCCGCACCACCTTGCAGTGCTCGCAGATCGGACGCACGCTCGAACGCACCTTCACGCTTCGACTCCCCGCCAAAAGAGTTTCTCGTGAGCCTTGAACTATAGACCGGCCCGTAAGTCCACGCAAGGGGCGCGATTACGCCCTCAGCGAGCGGTGCGCAACTCGACCACCACCCACTGGTTTCCACGCCGCCGAAATCCGAGAAACACCGTCTCATGCCGCTCCTCCGTCGTCCCGGTGACGATGAAGCGACGCTGCAGTTCGACGTACCCGCGCCCCTCCTCCATCTCCCGCGCCACCCGGACCTCCACCGCCCGCTCCTGGGAAGTTCGCAGGTACCGCCCGAGTAGCTCGCTCGCCTGGTCCCGGCTAATCGCCGAGGAGGGGTCTGCCCCGGGGATCTCCAACGTCACCCCGGGACTTCCGGCGAGCAGGGCGGCGGGATCGTGCGCGAGCCACGCCGAGCGCGCCCGGGCGGCGGCCTCGTCCAACCCGCCCCCTCCCTGCCCGGCGAGCGACCCGCCGATCATCAGCACGCACCCGATCCAAGCCCGATTCATATGGATTTCAGTATCTGCTGGTACACCAGTGCGGGATCGGCCGCGCGCGTAATCGGGCGCCCGACGACGAGATGCGTCGCACCGAGGCGGACCGCCTCCGACGGCGTGACGGTCCGGGCCTGATCGTCCGTCGGGTCACCCGCCAGCCGCACTCCGGGCACCACGATCCACGGCTGGTTCCCCAGTGCGGCCCGCACGATGCCGATCTCCCGTCCTCCGGTCACCACGCCACGCAGTCCGGCCGCCAGAGCGATCCGGGCGAGCCGCTCGCCTTCGAGTCCCATGTCGGGGACGCCCCGGCCGACGATCTGCTCCATGTCCACGGTTGTGTGCGACGTCAGTACCGTGACCCCGATGAGGGGAAGATCGCCCGCCGCCCGGACCGCGGCCACCAGCATGTCGTGCCCGCCAAGGCAGTGGACCGTCGCCATGGCGACCCCCAGCTCGCGCGCGGCCCCAACCGCCCGCTCGACCGTGCTCGGGATGTCATGCCATTTGAGGTCGAGAAACACCCGGACATCGCGAGCGGTGAACTCCCGCACCAGCGCCGGCCCCTCCCGTACGAACAACGCCGACCCGATCTTCGCCCAGCTGAGCGTCGGGAGCCGATCGGCGAGGGCGAACGCCTCGCGGCCGCTCGAGTGGTCAAAGGCGACAATGAGCTCAGCCACGTGCCAGATCCCGGGCTATGCGCTCGGGGACTCGAGGGTCGGCGAGCGCCGCCGTCCCCACCGCCACCAGCGCGGCCCCGGCATGCAGGTACTCGCGCGCATCCGCCGCGGTGCACACGCCGCCGACGCCGATAACCGGGAGATCCAAGCGCTCACGGACACGTCGGGTGGCGAGCACGCCGATGGGAAGCAGCGCCGGCCCGCTCATGCCGCCGAACGGGTTGCCGAGGCGGCCTTCGAGCATCCCCGGCATGGTGTTGACGAGGCTCACAGCGTCCGCCCCCTCCTGGTGCGCCACGCGCGCCATGGCGACGATGTCGGGCAGCGCCGGCGAAAGCTTGATCACGAGTGGCTTCGTAGTGCGGTGGCGGCAGCGCCGAACCAACTGCGCCAGGACCTCCGAATCGGCGCCGAACTCGAGGCCGCCGGCCGAGGTGTTGGGACAAGACGCGTTGATCTCGAACGCCGTGATCACGGCGGCGCCGGTCAATCGCTCCACCACCTGCTCGTAGTCCTCGATCCTCGCCCCGGCCACGTTGACGAGCACCCGCGCCCGGGACAGCCGGCCTGCGAGCCAGGGGAGGTCGTGTGTCGCGACCGCTTCGAGACCGGGGTTGGCCAGGCCGACCGCGTTGAGCATGCCCCCCGGAAACTCCGCCACGCGCGGGCCGGGATGCCCCCGGCGCGGCTCGGGAGTCACCGCCTTGGTCACGAGTCCCCCGAGAGCATCAAGATCGATGACGCCGTCGATTTCTCTCCCGAATCCCGCTGTACCGGCCGCGAGCAGCACCGGGTTTTGAAACCGGGCTCCGAAGATTTCGGTCGCGATCAGGGGGCCTCGAGTTTGGGTCCGCGGGGCCCCGTGTGCGGCGGCTCGACGGCAGGGGTCGAGGATCCGGCTATCGCGTTGCGCGCGCCGCTGACGCCCAGGGCGACGGCGAGCGAATCTTCCATCGCCCCATACGCGGGACTCGCGAGGCCGTGGAATGCTTGCGTGTATGGCGAATCGGCATACCGGGTGCGCAACGCGTCATCGACCGAGTCGAGAGCCTCGGGACGGAGTTGGCCGGCGGCGATCAGCGCCTTGGGCGCGAACAGCGAGGTCGGGTGCGCCGCGGCGAACTGCAGAAACAAGCCGGCCGCGAGCGCGGGAGCGGCGAGTGAGTCGCGTGCCAGCTCGGCGTCGCGGAAGGCCTTCACCTCGGTGGTGTCCTCGCGCTGGATCGCCTGGATCTCGGCCTGCAGCGCGCGGGCCTCGGTCACGGCAGATCCGGCGGCGGTCAGCTCGACGAGGCGGGTGGAGATCGAGTCGAGGTCCGCCAGAGTCCGCGCCTGCGCGAGACGGACACGCTCGACCCGCACACGCGCGCGAGCGGCCTCAGCCGAATCGGGAACGAGGGCCGCGGCGGCGCCGTACCGCTCGAGGGCCCGGTCGAGTATGTGGGCGGCGCGCAACCGGTCGCCGTCGGCGATCAGCAAGCGGGCGCGGGACGCAAGCCGCAGCTTGCCCCGCGCCAGCAACCGATCGAGGGCGTCCGCCGCCGTCATCGGCCCCGCCGACCGTGACACCGCCTCGAGCGCATCGCTCCAACGGCCCTCGTCATCGTCGCGACGGGCGACGCTGTCAATCAGCACCACCGCCGCACGCGGCCGGCCCGCTGCCGCCAGCGCCACGACGCACGCCGTGGCCGCCTCCGGGCGTGTCGACGCGGCGAACCGCTGCTCCGCCAGCGCATGATCGCCACGCTGCTCCGCGGCGAGTCCGGCGATGTACGCCGCGCTCGAGCGCCGTCCCGCATCGCGTGATTCGAGCACGGGCGCGAGATAACGCTCCGCGTCGGCGAGGCTTCCTTGCCTCACGGCGCACAGCGCCGCGGCGATGGATGCCCGCTCCCGCAGGCCGTCGTCGGTCACCGTGGCGACCGCACGGTTCAGCGGGGGCATCGCGGCCTCGCAGCTGCCGCTCCGAGCCAGCCCCTCTCCCTGCAGGACCAGAGCCTCGTCGGCCCAGCGGCTGCGCGGATGATGCACGAGCACGGTCTCGGCTTTGGCCGCCGAGCGGCTCCAGTTGAGCCGCGCCTCGTCGGCCATCCCCTGCGCCTCGAGCTTGCGCGCATCGCTCGCGAGGCGGTTCGCCGTCCACAAGCCGTTGTAGTACGCACATCCAGCGAGGGCGAGTGTCAAGAACAGGCAGCGCCTCATGGCGCGCCGCCGATCGCCACTTTGCGCTCGAACTCGAGCAGGTAGCTCACGATGCCGTCGGCGAGGGCGCTCGCGATCTTGCGTTCCCCCGCGGAAGAGGCGAGGAATGCTCCGTCGCCCTTGTTGGTCGAGAATCCGGTCTCGACGAGAATCGCGGGCCGCCGCGCGCTGTTGAGAACGTAGAAGCCGGCCTGCTGCACGCCGCGATCCTCTCCCGGATGGATGCGGGCGACCTTCTGCTGGACCAGCTCGGCGAGCCGTGCCGACTCCCGCAGGTACTCGTTCTGCTGCAGGTCCTTGAGGATCGTCGCCAGGCCGCCCTCGACCGCCTGAGCATCGGGCGACTCGAAGCGGATCGCGTCGTTTTCCATCTGTGCCACGCGGCGCTGGTCCTCGGTCTTGGCGTCGGAGAGGAAATACGTTTCTACTCCGCTCGCCACGGCGTTCCGCTTGCCGTCCGGCATCGAGTTGACGTGGATGCTGACGAACAGGTCGCAGTCGTCATGGCAGTACCCCGCGCGATCGTGCAGGTCGATCAGCGTATCGCCGGTGCGCGTCAGCGTCGCCACAATCCCCCGGCTCGCCAGCTCGTCGCGCAGCAGTTTCCCGATCGCGAGGTTGACGTCCTTCTCGGTCATCCCCGGCGGGAAGAACCGGCCCGGGTTTCCGGGATCGCGCCCGCCGTGGCCCGGATCGATCACGACTACATGGCGATGACGCAGACCCGTAATCGGATTGGGCTTGTCGCGCACCGGCCCGGCGGCCGGGATCGCTGGAACACGCGGGGGCGCGGCAGTCGTTGCCACCGGAGTCGCGGAGCCGGATCCCCCCGTCTGCGAGTCGGCGGGTTGGCGCGCCGTGGGACCGGAGGTGGGCGGACCAACGGGCGGATCCGCGCGCACAACCGCCGCTTCCGCCGGAGCCGATGCGCTTTCCGTCAACCGGCTGCCCTCCGGATCCCAGCGGAAGCGGCCCGCGAACACCCGCGGGACACAGTCGGTGAACCAGGCGAGCGGCAGGAAGAGCGTGTCGCGGGCGACGTACGACTCGTCTACCAGCTCGCACATCCGGGTCCCGATGCGGGCATACGGCGAGCCGAACGCGAACACGAAGCCCGCACCGCGCAGGACCACCGTCGCCCGCCCGCCTTCGATCGCGACCGCCAAGTCCAGAGGGCCCGTGACGAGCGGCGCCGCCACTGCGGCTCCCCGCTCGTGACTGATCGGGACGCTCGCGTCGCCGCGCGCCGTGGTAATGCGGACCGAGTCGCGCGGTGCCAGCGCCTGCAGGGCCAGGGATAGCTGCAAGATCACGCGCGGCGCGCCCGGAATTCCCGGGCGACCTCCCGTTCGGTCGCGCGCCGCTTCAGATCCTCGCGTTTGTCGTGCAGCTTCTTGGCCCGGGCGAGCGCGATCGCCACCTTCGCGACGCGATCCTTGAAGTACAGCTCGAGGGGAATGAGGGTGAGGCCCTTCTGCGTGGTGCCGCCGATGAGCTTGCGGATCTCGGACTTGTGCAGCAGCAATTTGCGGGAGCGGGTCGGCGGAGGGTTGTTATAGCTACCCTGCGCATAGGGCGAGATCGTCAGCCCTTCGAGCCACACCTCTCCACGTTGCACATGCGCGTAGGCTTCGCCCAAGCTGGCCTTCCCTTCTCGCAACGACTTCACCTCGGTGCCGGTGAGCACCAAACCAGCCTCCCAGGTTTCCAGGAGGTGGTAGTCGTGTCGAGCCCGCGGATTGCGCGCGATGGAGATCTTGTTCAAGTCACCCGGCAAAAATAGAAACGTGGGGTCGAGGGGTCAAGCCAAGCATTGACTTGGAGTTATACCGTCGTCTATATTCGCCGTTCCGAAGTGGTGCGCCGAAGTGGTGGAACTGGTAGACGCGCTGGCTTCAGGAGCCAGTGGGCGCAAGCCCGTGGGGGTTCGAGTCCCCCCTTCGGCATCTCTCAATAGCGCGCCAGCTGGGGATCGACCTCCGTCGCCCATGCGTCAATCCCACCCCGCACACTCCACACCTTCGAGAATCCCGCCGCCCGCAACAGCTCGACCGCCTGGCGCGAGCGCGTTCCGTGATGGCAATAGACGAGCACCTCGGCGTGCCCGTCGAGCTCCCGCAACCGGGCGGGCAGCTCGCGCAACGGCACGTGCCGGGCCCCGTCGACGTGCACGATGTCCCACTCGAACGGCTCGCGGACGTCGAGCAGCACGACCGCGCGGTCTCTCCCGCGTGCCGCGCTCGCATCGGTCGCGGAGATCTCGCCGTCCGCCGCCCTCGGCGCGCCGACCCCGCAGAATGCCTCGTAGTCGATCAGCTGGGTCACGGTTGGATGCGGACCGCACAGCACGCACTCGGGATCTTTCGTGAGGGCGATCTCACGGAACTGCAGTTTCATCCCGTCGAACAACAGCAGGCGTCCGATGAGCGGCAGGCCGGTGCCGGTGACGAGCTTGATCGCCTCGAGTGCCTGGAGGCTGCCGATTACACCGGGAACCACACCCAGCACGCCGCCCTCGGCGCAGGACGGCACCAGCTCCGGAGGAGGCGGCTCGCGGTACAGGCAGCGGTAGCAGGGTCCGCGGTGCGTATCGAATACCGACACCTGTCCTTCGAATCGCAGCACGGCGCCGTACACCGTCGGAGTCCCGAGCAGGACGCAGGCGTCGTTGACGAGATAGCGGGTCGGGAAGTTGTCGCTGCCGTCCAGGACGACGTCCCACCCCCGCAGGCGCTCGAGGGCGTTCGCCGCGGTGAGACGGGCCTCGATCGTCTCCACCTGCACGTGCGGGTTCAGGTCGGCGAGGCGCGCCCGGGCCGAGGCGAGTTTCGATGTCCCGACGGCGGCGGTGCCGTGCAGCACCTGGCGCTGCAGATTCGACCCATCCACCACGTCGAAATCGATCAGGCCGATCGTCCCGACCCCCGCGGCGGCGAGATACAAAGCCGCCGGGGAGCCGAGACCGCCGGCGCCGACGAGGAGTACGCGGGCGGCTTTGAGGCGTTCCTGTCCCGCAAGACCGATCTCGGGCAGGATCAGGTGGCGGGAGTAGCGGATCAGCTCGTCGTGTGACAGCATCGCGGTTCAGGCGAAGTATCACCGAGCCGCCCCGCCCGTTCAATGGGCCCGGCGATCCCGCGGGCCTAGTGCACGAGTACGCCGATGACGATTCCCGCCACGTTCATGCGAACGAGCCACGCCCAGAACGTCGCATTCATGAGCGCGCGCACGCGGTCGTACCAGACGCCGGTGCCGATCGTCGAGAGGGCGATCGTCGGCAGCCACAGGATGGTGGCGAACTCCATCCCCGCGAGGACGCCGCCGCCACGCACCCACAGGTTCTCCATGAAGCGCCGGTAGAAAAACGCCAGCAGCACGCCGAAGACCAAAGCCAGCACCGCCGACTTCACCATCATCGGTCCCATGTTCATCGGCTGACTGGGAGACGGCTTCGTCACGTACTCATCCATGCCCTTCGTGAACACTTTGGTCCACAGGAAGAAATCGGCGAACCACGCCGCCAGCCCCGCGATCAATCCCGCGAGCCACCAGGTCATGTCCCCTCCGGTTGGATGGTGTGATGCTACCCGCCTCCTCCGATGCCGCGCACGCCGATGTCCGTCATGGCGCGCAGGTCGAGCACTTCGTCGAGCTCTTTCCCCTTGAGGATGCCCTTCTGCAGCAGCAGCTCACGCACCGAGAGGTTCCGCTCCACGGCTTCCTTCGCGAGCTTCGCCGCTTCGGCGTAGCCGATTGTGGGCGCGAGCGCCGTCACCAGGGCGGGACTGCGATCGAGCCAGTATGCGCACATCGCCTGGTCCGCGGCGATGCCGTCGATGCAGCGCTCCGCCAGCACCCGGGTAGCGGACGTGAGGATGGCGATCGTGAGAAACAGGTTTTGGGCGATCAGCGGCATCATCACGTTCAGCTCGAGCTGCCCCGCTTCGGCCGCGGCGGCGATGGTGACGTCGTTCCCGATCGCCTGGAAGCAGACCATGTTGACCATTTCCGCGATCGACGGATTGACCTTCCCCGGCATGATGCTCGACCCGGGCTGTACCGCCGGGAGCCGGATTTCCGCCAAGCCGGTCCGCGGTCCGGAGGCGAGGAGCCGGATGTCGCTCGCGATCTTCCCCAGGTCGACGGCGTACGTGCGCAGCGCGCCCGACAGAGCGGTCGCGTCGCCCATCGACTGCATCAACTGGACGCGGTCCCTGCCCTCGCGCAGGTCGAGCCCGGTCACCGCGCGCAGGTGTTTGACCATGAGCCCGGGGTAGGCGGGCTCAGCGTTCAACCCCGTCCCGACGGCGGTCCCACCGATCCCCAAGTCCCCCAGGTCATCGGTCGTGCGCGCGATGCGCTCGCGATTGCGTTGCACGGTATGCCCGTACGCCGTGAACTCCTGGCCCAGGCGGATCGGCGTCGCATCCTGCAGATGCGTGCGCCCGGACTTCAGCACCTGATCGAATGCCGTGCCCTTCGCCAGAAGCGCCTGGCTCAGCCGATCGAGCGCCGGGAGGAGCCCGCGCACCAGCGAGAGCGCCCCGAGCCGGATCGCCGTCGGGATCACGTCATTGGTGGACTGGGCCATGTTCACGTGATCGTTCGGGTGCACCGGCGTGTAGCTTCCACGCGTCCCGCCGAGCAGCTCGTTGGCGCGGTTCGCCAGCACCTCATTCACGTTCATGTTGTGCGAGGTGCCGGCGCCCGCCTGATAGGGGTCGACCACGAATTGATCGCGGTGCCGGCCGCCCAGGACCTCATCGGCCGCCCGGACGATGGCGTCGGCGAGCTTCGCGTCGAGCCGACCGGTCTCCCGGTGCGTGAGGGCGGCGGCCTTCTTGACCCACACGACGGCGTCGATGAAGACCGGCTGGGGCGCGAGTCCGGAGATCGGAAAGTTCTGCCGCGCCCGCTCGGTCTGGACTCCGTAGAGGGCGTCGCCGGGAACCGGCAGCTCGCCCAGCGGATCGCGTTCGACACGCGTCGTGCTCATCGGTTCGTTCCCTTCGAGCTCAAGTCTATTCCGTCACTCGCGGTTTGGCCCTCCGCGCCCAGCCGATCGTCACGAGCTCCCGCGCGGCCCGCGACCCGAGTGAATGCACCATCAGATACACACCCAGGATCGTGAGCAGGATAACCGAGTAGAACCTCCACCAGAGCAGCATCCGCACGCCGTGTGCGGCGAAGTCACCGGCGAAGCCGGACAGAAATGCGACTTCGATCCCGCCACCGCCGGAAGGCAGCGGGACGACGAGCGGCGAGGCCAGCAGCGCCAGCGCCCCGTAAAACATCTGCCCGAACGGCGGCGCGTGCGGCATCCCCCACGCCAGCGCCGGCAGGATGAGGGCGCGGGCGGCGAGACTGACGGCGGTGAGCGCCGCGTTCACGATCTGCACCCAGAGCGGCGCCCGACGCACGTGTGCCCACGCCACACGCCATTGGCGCCGCACCCGGTGGCGGATGGCGCCGGCTTTTACGAGTCGCTGCGTCAGATAGATGATGAGCAGGACGGCGAGCGCCGCGATTTCGATGACGATCAGATCCGCCGCGATGTGACGCCTGAGCCACTGCTCGGCGGCGACCTTCCAGTCCGGGACGTAATGGACCAGCAGGGCGATCAGCATCAGCAGAAACACCGGCCACTCCCCCGCGACCTCCACGCCCACCGCGACGAGCGCGGTCACCGACCGGATTCCCGCTTCGGTGAGGCCAGCGAACCGCGCCGCCTCGCCGCCGAGCCGGTTGGGCGTCAGCGTCGACGCGGCCTCACCATACAGGTTGAGCCGGACCGCTGGCCAGAAGGGCAGCGCGCCCCCTGCGGTCCACGCTGCCAGCTGGATGCGCCAGGCGCGGACGAGGACGTCGACCGCCAGCGCGCCGAGTGCGAGGAGATGAGGGATCAATCCGAGCAATCACCGAGCGGGTAGAGGAACCCGCAATTGGTGCACGGGTTCTTGCACCCCCACGGGCGCGGCCGCACGACCGCGCCGCACCGCAGGCAGGTCGCCAACGGCTTAGACGATGGGGAAGGCCCCGGTGAGGAACGGATTGGCGCGACGCTCGACACCGATCGTGGTGGCTGGTCCATGGCCGGAGTACACGATGGTCGAATCGGGGAGAACGAGCAACTCCCGCTCGATGCTCCCAATGAGCGTCTCCAGGTCGCCGCCCGGGAGATCGGTCCGCCCGATGGACCCCTGGAAGAGCACGTCGCCGCTGAACACGACTCCCTCACCGGCGAGCGACACCGAGCCCGGCGAATGTCCCGGCGTATGCCGCACGTCGAACGTCAGCGTCCCGACCCGGATCGATTGGCCCGGGGTCCAGCTCCGGTCAGGTGGCGGCAGGCGTGACACCGTTGGGAGCCCAAACGCCGCCGCCTGCTCCGGGACATGGTCGTAGAGTGGGCGATCGGCGGGGTGCAGATAGATCGGGGCCCCCGTCTCGGCGCGGATCTGCGACACCCCGAGGACGTGGTCGAGGTGCGCGTGGGTGATCCAGATGGCGACTGGCTTCGCGCCGGCCTGCTCGACCTGGTGCAGAATCAGGCCGGCCTCCTCTCCCGGATCGACGACGGCGCATTCCCCGGCGGCCTCGTCCAACACGAGATAGCAGTTCTCCGCAAACGACCCGTTCGGAATCTGGACGATCTTCATGAGACCGCCGCGTGCTTCGCCGGCGCGAGCTCGCCTTTTGCCCGCAACCCGGCGAGATACTTCTCGACCGCGATCGCGGCCGTCGTCGCGTCGCCCACCGCCGTCGTGATCTGCCGCGTCACCTGGCTGCGCACGTCCCCGGCGGCGAAGAGACCGGGAATCGACGTCATCATCTTCTCATCGGTGACGAAGTAGCCCCCCTCATCGTGACGGTAGTGCCCCGCGACGAGACCGGCGTTGGGGCGAAACCCGATGAACACGAAGACGCCGCCGACCGAGAGCCGACTCTTCTCGCCCGTGACCGTGTCCTCGAGCTCCAGATGCGTGGTGCCCTTCTCGCTGCCGCCGATCTCGAGCACGCGCTTGTTCCAGATGAATTCGATCTTGGGATTCGCGAACGCCCGCTCCTGGAGGATCTTGGATGCGCGTAGCGTATCGCGGCGGTGCACGATGTACACCTTCTGCGCGTAGCGCGTGAGATAATCCGCCTCTTCCACGGCGGCGTCGCCCCCGCCCACTACCGCCAGCACCTCTCCTTTGAAGAACGCCCCGTCACACACCGCGCAATACGACACGCCCTTCCCCGCGTATTCCCGCTCCCCCGGGACGCCGAGCTTCACGGGGGTACCGCCCGCCGTCAGGATCACGGCCGGGGCGCGATAGGTCCGCCCGCGCGCGGTGCTGATGTCGAACCACCCATCCTCGGCTTTGCGGATCTTCTCAACCGTGTCGGTGACGATCTCGGCGCCGAACTTCAGGGCGTGCGCGTGGAACTTCTGGGCGAGCTCCCACCCCTTGATGCTTTCGTACCCGATATAGTCCTCGACCAGATCGGTGTTCAGGAGCTCCCCGCCCGGTGCGCCGCGCTCGATGGTGAGCGCGTGGATCATGCCGCGCCCGGCGTACATCGCCGCGCACATCCCCGCGGGGCCCGCCCCCACGATGATGAGGTCGTAGCTCGACTGTTTCGTCTCAGCCATCGGTTCGCACTTCCAGCTGCGGGGGATCCGCCTCCCCCGCCAAGGCCCGCGACAGGCGGTCGCGGAAACGCACCGTCTCGATCTCCACCGCGGGATGTTGGGCACCGGCGAGCTTCTCAAGCGCCGCGGCTCCGACCACGACGACACCGTGGCGATTGCCCCGGTCTCGATGCAGCAGCGCTGCCGCGGCTTGAATCAACCCCTGCCACACCCGCCGCTCACTCTCGTCAATTATAGAACGCCAGACGGTTTCCAGCGCTTCATGGGCAAGCCAGTACTCGCCCGCGTTGAACAGTTGAACGGCATGTGCGACCTGCCGCCGGCGGGCAGCCGCGCTGTCAGCCATCAGCCTTCACCCGTCGGCACTGGCAGCTGACGGCTCGGCGCCGATTCGCAAGAGATTGACCGCCCCGTGACAGGTGCTGACGGTGGCGACCAGCACGAGCCCCCCTTCGGGTCGACGGGCTGTCTCCGCCACGATGCGCTCGCCGTCGAGCACGGTGTCGACGGTGAATGTCCCCACGCCGAACACGTGATGCCGGCACACGAACAGCGCGGGCCCGGCCACGGGCTCGCCCGCCCCGCGCATCCGCTCGGCGAGGCCGCGCACGGCCTCCGGCATCTCCCAGGTGCGGCGAGCGCCGATCGCCGGGCAGATCGTCGGCTCGATGCAGTGCGTCGGACACACCCAGTCGGCGAACGAGACGTAGCGCGTTCGATCGGGGGCCGTCCGGTCGTACGGGGTGTCGAGATTCCCGGGCACCGGAATGACCTCGAGGACACGGCGGGGGAACCGGGCCTGGGTACGGCGCACCACCCATTCGAACATCAGATGCGACATGTGCGGCGACGGAACGACATGATCGCGGGCGCCGGCGCTCGAGCCGGGACTCGCGGTGAAGAAGAAGTGATCGAAAAAAGCGTCCCACTCGCTGGTGACGAACCTCCGGTCCGGCGCGTCCGCCAGCTCGCGCCGGGCGCGGCAGTCCGGGTCGCGATCCACCACGATCACCGACCGGTACTCGGTCTTGCCGCGCGCTTTGGCCTTCGCGAGCTGCGTGGCGTAGAACGTCCCGTAGCACCCGCCACCCACTACCACGACATCTCGCATCCGGGCGACCGCGGGCTCGCTCATCGGATCAACCGGCCACCATCGACGGGCAACACGACCCCGGTGACGTAGTCGTTCTCGAGGAGATAGCGAACGGCCGCCACGACGTCCTCGGGTGCACCGAGCCGTTTGAGTGGCGTGGTGGCGACGAGATGCTCGCGGGCGCTGGCCGGCCAGTCCTCGGGAGGGAGAATCGCGCCCGGCGCGATGGCGTTGACCGTGACCTCGGGTGCGAGCACGCGCGCGAGCCCGTGCGTCAGCATCACCACTCCCGCCTTCGAGATGTTGAGCGGGAGATATGCGGGCCAGACTTCGAACGCCGCCAGATCGGCGATGTTGACGATCTTGCCGCGACGCGACCGGAGGTGCGGAGCGGCGCCCTGGGAGACGAAGAACGCGGCGGACAGATTGAGGGCCAGGGTATCGTGCCATTCGGCGGCGCTGATTCCCTCAAACTCGGCATGCGCGATCACCGCTGCGGAGTTGATCACGATATCGAGCCGGCCGAACGTCTGGACGACCCGGTCCGGCAGCGCCCTGGCGACCGCGGCGTCGCGAAGGTCACCGGGGAATCGCTCCGCCCGTCGTCCGGCGGCTCGCGTGGCCCCGAGCGTCGCCTCCGCCCCATCGACGGATGCATTGTGGTGCACCGCAATGTCGCACCCGGCTCGCGCCAGCCCGATCGCGATCGCCGCCCCCAGACGGCGCCCCGCTCCCGTCACCAGGGCGACCCGGCCGGCGAGATCCACCGTTCTCAGTCCGGTGCTGCGAGCAGCGGCAGCACGTGCCCGGTCACCGTGGCGGCGGCGTCGGACGCGAGCCACAGCACCGTCCGCACCAGGTCCGCCAACTCGACGAAGCGCGCCCCGGAGCCCATGTCGCGCTCGTTGGCCGCCGTGCGAACCGCTTCGGGTGCAATCGCGTTGACCCGGATCCTGTCATCCCCAAATTCGCGCGCGAGGGCGCGCGTCAGCGCCGCGACGCCTCCCTTGGCCGCGGCGTAGGCGGCCAGGCTCGGCTGCGGCTGTCGCACGGCGATGGACGCGAAGTTCACGATCGCGCCGCCGCCGCGGCGCCTGAGCGCCGGAATGGCCGCCTGGCTCATGGCGAACACCGTCCGCAGGTTGCTCGCGAGCTCACGGTCGAGCGCGGCGACATCGCTCTCCAGAAATGGCCCGTAGCTCGTGAGACCACCGGCCGCGTTGATGAGGAGGTCGAGGCCGCCGAACCGCTGCTCCGCGGTGGCGACCGCCCCGCGGGCGGCCGCCGGATCCCCCAGGTTGCCGGCCGCCAGTGCCGCCGCAATCCCGCGCGCTTCGAGCTCCTGCACCCGCGCCTCGAGCGCATCCCGCCGGCGCGCCGCCACCACAACCTTCGCCCCGGCCTCCCCCAGCGCCGCGGCGAGCGCGGCGCCGATCTGCCCCGCCTGCCCCACGCCGCTCACGAGCGCCACCTTGCCGGCGAACGAGGCGGCCGGACTCACGCACCCTCACCAGCCGCAGCGACGATGTCGTCGACGGCGGGCGCTCCACGCTGGCCGAACCGCACCGTCCCGTCTTTCCCGACGACGTACACCGTCCGGGCGATGCCGCGGTCGTCCTCCTTCAACGCGTGATACGCCCGCGCGATCGCGCGGTCGGGATCGGAGAGCAGCGGGAAGTTGAAGTGCATCTTGTCGACGTACTTCTTGTGGGCGTCGACGGTCGCGGGATTCACCCCGAAAGGTTGAATCCCGGCTCGCTCGAACTTCTTCATCTCATCGCGCACGGCGGAGAGTTGGCGGTTTCACCCGGGTGTGTTGTTCCCCGGGTAAAACACCAGGGCAACGGATCCGCGCCGCAGCAGGTCGGCCAGGCGGTAAGTCTTCCCATCCGACGCTGGAGCCTCGAACGCCGGAGCCAGTGTCCCGATCGCGAGTGGTTCGCTCATTTACGCCTTTCTCCTTCCGTAGCCCCACCCTACGCGGTTATCCAACCGCCTTAGCCTTACGCGCCTCCAACTCCGCCAACCACTCCAGTGGCACGTCCAGTCCTCCGAGCGGCGCGTGGGCCCCCCCGGTCTCGCCGTCGCCGTGCCAATCGGATCCTCCCGAGACGGCGAGGTCGAGCCGGCGCGCCAGTCTGGCGAGGCGCTTCTCGACCTGCGGAGAATGACTGGGATGCCGGATTTCGATGCCGTCAAGACCGTCGGCCATGAAGGCCCTCACCTGAGCTTCCTTCCCACGCTCGCCGAGATGCGCGGCCAGAACGAGGCCGCCGCGCGCGTGCACGAGGTCCGCCACCTCGCGCAACGCGGGCAGGATCTTGGCCACGAACGCGGGACGGCCGTAGCCGAGGAACCGGTCGAACGCCTGCTCGAAGTCGTCGACCACCCCGGCGTCGATCAGAGCGCGTGCGACGTGCGGCCGGCCTAGCGCGCCCCCCGCGGCGGCGGCCTGGTAGGCGAGATCCTCCAGATCGATTTCGATACCCAGCTGCTGCAGCTTCTTCACCATTTGGGCGCCGCGCTGCTCCCGCATTTCGCGGGCTCGGGTGAGAAACGCCTCGAGAGTAGGATCGCCCACCGGCAGGAAATAGGCGAGGAGATGTAGCTCTCCCCAGGGGGCCTGCACGCTGAACTCGCACCCCGCAACGACGCGCACGCCCGTCGCATCACCCGCCCCGCGCGCGGCAGGGACGCCCGCCAGCGTGTCATGATCGGTGAGCGCAATGGCGGAGAGGCCGACCTCTTTGGCGCGCTGCACCACCGCGTCGGGACTCGCCCGGCCGTCCGACGCAGTGGAGTGACAGTGCAGATCAACGCGCGCCGTAGGCGCCTTCCGGGGCGGTCCAGGCCGGCTGCGACTGATGGAACAGCTCCAGCAGCTCGCGATCCGACAAATCCCGGAGCGCGGCATCGGGGCGGCGCGCACCGAGCGGCGTGTACCGCGTGAACCGGCGCTTGCGCTCGGGGCCGGTCCCGAGCTGGAACATCAGACCGTACTGGTCCTGACCATAGACCGTCGACCGGCCCGATGGATACACTGACCACTCCTGCCCCTCCACCATGAGCGCGCGCGCCGGCATCAGGCCTCCGCCTCGGCGGCGAGCGACACCTCGCTCCACAGCTCCCAGGCGTCGGGGGCGTATGTCACGAGGCCCTGCAGCTTCTTCTCGAGCTTCGTCTCTTCGGGAAGCCGCGACGCCTGCGCGCGATGCGACATCTCGGTCTGGCTTTCGGAAAACTCGATGAAGAGCCGTGGATCCTTCGAGTTGCGGAACACCCAGATCCGCTGTCCGCGCGCCTCGGCGAATTGCGCCAGCTCCCGCAGGGTGGCGAGGTAATCCAGCTCATTCGCGGCCGGGACGCGCACGCGCGCCGCCGTCAGGACCTTCGGCATCGCTACATCTCCTGCTCGGGGAAGTTCTGCAGCGTGGCCTTGACATCGGCCAGGAACTTGTCCGCGTCGGCGCCGTCGACCACGCGGTGGTCGTACGACATCGTGAGCATTCCCATCGACCGGATCGCGATCGCGTCCGCACCGTCGTCCTGGGTGATCACCTTGGGACGCTTCTCGATCGTGCCCACACCGAGGATCGCGACCTGCGGCTGGTTGATGATGGGAATGCCGGCGTAGGGACCGAAGCCGCCGGGGTTGGTGATCGTGAACGTGCCGTGCTGAATGTCGTCGGGGGAGAGTTTCTTGGTCCGCGCGCGCTCGCCCAGATCGTTGATGGCGCGGGCCAGCCCCAGAAGCGACAGCTCGTCGGCGTGCTTCACGACCGGGACGATCAGACCCCAGTCGAGCGCCACGGCGATGCCGATGTTGACGTCGCGGCGATAGATCGTGCTCTCCCCGGACACCGCGGCGTTGATGATCGGATGCTTGCGCAGATTGGCGGCGCATGCCTTGGCGATGAACGCGAGGAACGTGAGGTTCACTCCCCGGTCCGCGTAGGACGCCTTGTGCTTGGCGCGCAACCGCGCCACCTGGGTGTAGTCGATCTCGAAGAAGCTCGCGACGTGGGCCGAGACGCGCCGCGACATGATCATGTGATCGGCGGTGATCTTGCGGATTTTGGACCACGGCTCGACGCGGTCGCCCGGCCACGGCTCTGTGACGGCATGTTCGATCGCGGCGACCGGTGTCACGACTCGGCTGCCGGGGGTCGGGGCAGTCCGCGAGGGCGCCTGCTCGATGAAACCCAGGATGTCCTGCTTCGTCACGCGTCCCGCGAAACCGGTCCCGGCGATCTGCGAGATGTCGACCTGATGCTCGGCGGCGATTTTGCGCACCAGCGGCGTGGAGCGGCGGCGGAGCCGGTCCTCCGCGGTTTCGCCGTTGCCGCCCACGATCGCCGGAGCAGGTACCGGCTGGGCCGGGACCGCGCGTGGAGCGACAGGTGCCGCCGGCGTGGGAGTGGGTGCGGCCTTTGCGGCCGGCGCGGGCTCGGGCTTGGGTGCGGGGGCCGCCGGAGCGGGCGCCGGCGCTGCCGCACCCTTCTCGGTTTCCAGCACGGCGACGAGTGTCTGGACCGGGACCGTCTGTCCCTCCTGCACCTTGATCTCCGCGAGGACTCCCGCCGACGGCGAGGGGATCTCGGCGTCCACCTTGTCGGTCGAGATCTCGAACAGTGGCTCGTCGCGCTTGACCGCATCGCCGACCTTCTTGAGCCACTTGCTGAGGGTCCCCTCGGCGATCGATTCGCCCATCTGGGGCATGAGGACGTCTATGCGGGCCATGAGAACCTCGAATGCGTCATCGGTTTTCGGTCTTCGGTCATCGGCGACATCGAATCTACCGATATCCGATGACCGATAACGCCTTAGTACTTCGCCAGCCAACGAGCTGCGTTGACGATGTCCTCCGTCTGCGGCAGCACAAAATCCTCCAAGGTCGGCGCGTACGGCAGCGGCACGTCGTGCGCCGTAACGCGCATGATCGGCCCATCGAGCCACTCGAAGGCCTGCTCGTTGATTCGGGCCGCGATCTCGCCCGCAACCCCGCCGGTGCGCGTGTCCTCGTGGACGATCAGGACCTTGTTCGTCTTCCGGACGGTTGCCATGACGCCCTCGTCATCGAGCGGAAGGAGCGTGCGCAGATCGAGCACTTCGACGTTGACACCATCGTTCTGGGCCAGCTGATCGGCCGCCTCGAGCGCCTTCCACACGGTGGCCCCGTAGGTGATGATCGACAGGTCCTTTCCCTCGCGCGCCAGCCGGGCCTTCCCGATCGGCGTGAGGATCTCCTCGCCCTCGGGGAGCGCCTCCTTGATCCGACGGTAGAGCCACTTGTGCTCGAGATAGATGACGGGGTCGTCATCGCGGATCGAAGCCTTGATCAGTCCCTTCGCATCGCGCGCGGTCGCCGGGTAGACGATCTTCAGCCCCGGCGTATGGAAGAATGCCGCCTCGGGATTCTGTGAATGAAACGGGCCGCCGCGCACGTAGCCCCCGCAGGGGCCGCGCACGACGATCGGCGTCCCCAGGCCCGCCCGGTAGCGCGCGGTCGCGACGTAATTCGTGAGCATATCGTAGGCGCACGAGATGAAGTCGATGAACTGCATCTCCGCGACGGGACGCATACCCATGTGCGCCGCGCCGGCGGCCGCTCCCACAATCGCCGCTTCCGAGATCGGCGTGTCGATCACCCGCGACTCGCCGAAGCGCTTCTGGAATCCCTCGGTGACCTTGAACGCTCCCCCGTAGGCGCCGATGTCTTCGCCCAGCATGAACACGCGGTCGTCGCGCTCCATCTCCTCCCACAACCCCTGGCGCAGTGCCTCGAGAAACGTGATCTCGGCCATCACAGCTCCCGATACCAGAGGCGGTACGCCGAGGACGGATCGGCATACACACCGCTCAACGCCGAATCGCCCGGAGGTAACGGCTCGTTCACGCACGCGTCCGTCACCCGGTCGATTTCGTCCTTCACGGTCTGATCGATGTCGGCGAGCTCCGACTCCTCCGCCCAGCCATTCTCCAGGAGCTGCTTCACGTACCGATCGACCGGGTCGTTCTCCCTGGCCCAGCGCTCCAGCTCCCCCTTCGGCTGATATGACTGATCGTCGTGCTCCGCGTGCCCCTTGCGGCGGTACGTCTTTACCTCGATGAAGTGGGTCCCCTTGCCACGGCGCGCCCGCTCCACGGCGTGCTTCGCAGCAGCGTACACCGCCAAAACATCGTTGCCGTCGATCGTGACCGTATGAATGCCGTACCCCTTCGCTTTGTCCGCCAGATCCCGCACCGCGAACTGCTTCTCGGGCGGCGTCGAATACGCCCAGTGGTTATACTCTCCGATCACGACGAGGGGGCAGCGCTGCACCGCCGCAAAGTTCAATCCCTCGTGAAACGCCCCGGTCGACGTCGCGCCATCTCCCACATAGACCATCCCGACCCGCGGCTCGCCGCGCATCTTGAAGGTCAGCGTAATCCCGGCCATCACGGGTACCATGTCGCCCAGATGCGAGATCTGGCCGAGGTATCCCTTCTCGAGATCGTTGAAATGGACGTTCAGCTCGCGGCCGTGGGTGGGACTTTCGGCCTTGGCCATGTACTGGCGCAGGATCTCGATCGGTTGTGCGCCCATCACGAGCATCGACCCAAGATTGCGGATCAGCGGCGACAGGATGTCGCGGTGGCGACCGCGATCGAGAGCGTACGCCGTGGCCACCGACTCCCCCTCCTGACCGAGCGAGCGGAACAGCCCCCCGATCACCTTGCTCTGCCGGTATAGCGCCACCAAGCGCTCCTCCAGAGTCCGCGTCAGCCGCAGGTAGCGGTACATTTCGATGAGCTGCGGACGCTCGAGCTCGGCCGGGATGGCCTGTGGCTCGCGACTTGTGGCGGGTAGGGGTTGAGGAGGCATTCCGCTAAATTATAGTGGGCCGTAAAGTTGCGGGGACCGAGGGGCTAAATCAAGCGCGAGGCGTCACATGGCGAGCGCCAAATTCAGCGTGAGCGGCATGACCTGCCACCACTGTCAGCAAAAGGTTGAGAAGGCCCTCAAGGGGGTGGCGGGGGTCTATTCGGCGGTGGTGGATTTGCCGAACGGTGTGGCGGAGGTGGACTTCGACGACGATGCGGTGACGTCGTCGGCGCTCGTCGCCGCTGTCGAGCGAGCCGGCTATGGAGCGCGGCTCGCCGGATAGCTCGTTAGTAGGCTCCGCGTAGCTCGTGCGCCGGCTCGACCTGGCGGTGAATTTCGGAGAGGAACCGCTTGGCGACCTTGTCCAGCTCCGACTCGCCCACCTGGTCGGTCTGCACGTCGACCAACGTGTAGTGCCCACCCTCCGCTTTCACCGAGACCGTCACCTTTCCCAGCGAGCCGCGGAATCCGAGCCGGCGCGAGGCCTCTTCTGACGGCGCGAGCCGCGGACCAAAGTAGGCCTTTGCGGCCGTCAGCACGGCATCGGGAGAGAGCGAAGTCCGATGGAAGTATCGCATGCGAGATCCCCTAGGAAACCCACGCCGGAGTGTAGCGCCGCAGGCGCAGGCTGTTCAAGACCACGCTGAGGCTGGACCACGCCATCGCGGCGCTCGCCAGCACCGGTGAGAGCAGGGCGCCGGTGAACGGATAGAGGACGCCGGCCGCGATCGGGATGCCGAGCAGGTTGTAAATGAAGGCCCAGAACAGGTTCTGGCGGATCGTCGTGATCGTGCGGCGCGACACCTCGATCGCGGCGACGATGCCGCGCGGGTCGCCGCGAATGAGCGTCACGTCTGACGCCTCGATCGCCACCTCGGTCCCCGTGCCGATCGCCACGCCCACATCCGCCTGTGCCAGGGCCGGTGCGTCGTTGATGCCGTCCCCCACCATCGCGACGGTGCGACCCTGGGCCTGGATCTTCCTCACCAAATCGACCTTCTGGGACGGCAACACCTCGGCCACGACCTCCGCAATGCCGACCTCCCGGGCGACCGCTTCCGCCGTGCGGCGCGCGTCGCCCGACAGCATCCGCACCTCGACGCCTAGCTGGCGCAGCCGCTCGACCGCCTCCTTGGCGGTCGGCTTGACGGGATCGGACACGGCCAGGACCGCGTGCACCGTATTGTTGACCACCACGACGAGCACCGTCCGCCCCTGCTGCGCGAGTCGCTCGGCATCCTGCTCGAGGCTGCCCAGCTGCAGGCTGCGCTCTCTCGCATGGCGCGCGGAGATGACCTCAATGAGGCGGCGGTCGACCGTGCCGCGCACGCCGCGTCCTTCCATGAGCGCGAACTTCTCGACCGGCAGGAGCAGCAGCATCCGCTCCTGGGCGGCCCGCACGATCGCCTGCGCGACAGGATGCTCAGAGCGCTGCTCCACCGATGCGGCCCAGCGCAGGACTTCGGGAACGGGGACGGCGGTGCCGTCCGGCTTGCGAGCGGTGACGACGTGCGTGATCGCTGGATGCCCCTCGGTAATCGTCCCCGTTTTGTCGAGCAGCACGGTGCTTACGCGGGACAGTAGCTCGAGCGCCTCGCCCCCTCGGATGAGGATTCCCTGCTCCGCGGCGCGACCGGTCGCGACCAGGACGGCAGTCGGCGTCGCCAGGCCGAGCGCGCAGGGACAGGCGATGATCAGCACGGTGACGAGCGCGATCGTGGCGAACAAGAGCGCGGGCTGCGGGCCAAAATCGAACCAGACCACGAACGCTGCGATCGCGATCGCCATGACGACCGGCACGAACACCCCGGCGACCCGGTCGGCGAGGCGTTGAATCGGCGCCTTGGAGCTCTGTGCCTCCTCGACCATCCGAACGATCTGGCCGAGTGCGGTGTCCTTGCCGACGTGGGTGACCCGGAACGTGAACGTGCCGGTGGTGTTGACCGTTCCGCCGATGACCTCAGCGCCCACTTGCTTCGTCACGGGAATCGGCTCCCCCGTGAGCATCGATTCATCGACCGACGACGATCCCTCCGTGATGACGCCGTCCGCCGGAACACGCTCCCCCGGCTTCACAACGATGAGCTGCTGCACCGCGAGGGCCGCCACGGGGACGTCCTGCGTGCCGGTCCCCTGCACGACGTGGGCGACTGCCGGCGTGAGGGACGCGAGCCGCCGGATCGCCGCGGAAGTGCTGCCCCGGGCGCGCGCCTCGAGCAGCCGTCCGAGGAGGATCAGCGCGATGACGGCGGCGACGACCTCGTAGTAGACATTGGCGGTGAGCCCGGCGCTCGTGAAGAGCCCCGGCGCGGCCGTCGCCGCCAGGGAGTACAGCAAGGCGGCCCCGGTACCGACGGCGATCAGCGTGTTCATGTCGGCGGTCCGGTGCTTGAAGCCGCTCCAGGCGCCGCGATAGAACTGTCGACCCGACCAGAGCACGACGGGGAGCGTCAACAGGGCGAGCACCCAGTGCACGCGTCCCGCATGCGCCAGGAACCCATGCTCGGTGACGGCGTGGAGCCGCTGGGCCACTGCGCCGGCGTGCGAGCCGGTCATCGTCGACATCGAGCCGAGCATCGACACGACCGCGGCCAGCGCCGCGACGACGAACTTCCACGTCAGCTGGCGCACCTCCCGCTCGCGGGCGAGACGCTCACGCTCCACGGGATCCTCGGCGGCGATCGGCGCGGCGACCTGGAAGCCCGCGGCCGCCACCGCCGTTTCGAGCTGCTCCGTGGTCGTGACGCCGGGCACGTACGTCACGGTCACCGTTTCCGTCGCCTGATTGGCGACGGCGCGCAGCACCCCCGGCACGGCCGCGAGGCCACGCTCCAGACCCTCGACGCTCGGCGCGTAATGGAGATCGGTGACGGCGAAGCTCACCTGCGCCTGCCCGGCGTCGTAGCCCGCCTCGCGGACGGCGTGCACGAGCGACACGATGCCGGTGCGCGTATCGTCGTAGTCGACGGCGGCCTTTCCGGTGGCGTAGTTCACCGACGCCTGCGCGACGCCGGGAACCGCTCCGAGAGCGCCCTGCACCGTGACCGCGCAGGCAGCGCAGCTCATCCCCTCGATGGGGAGGGTGAGGCGTTGACTAGCCACCATGACTCCCGTGCGGTGAAGCGGCGGCTTTGGTGCCGCCGGCCGGCTCGACAACCAGCAACCCCTTCAGCATCGACATTCCACAACGAAAGGGATACTCGCCGGGTTCCTGCGGCGTGAACTCGATCAGTGTGGTTTCGAACGCGGGAAGGTGGCGGTCGATGCCGAACTGCTCGAACACCACGCGTTCCGAGCAATCGGCGGTCTCATCGCGATAGAAGCGCAACCGGACCGGCTTTCCCGCCTGCACGAGAATCGTGTCCGGCAGGTAGCCGCCCTTGACCGTCACGGCGACTTCCTGGATGCCGCGGTTCGGGCGCGCGGCCACGGCCGGAGCCCGCGACCACAGGAAATACCACAGCACCCACCCGACCGCCGCGACTCCGAGGACGGTGACGACGACCTGCGCCGTGGTCACCGGTCACCTCCTACTTGGTTTCGATGCGCATCCGATAGAAGGAGCGCCACACGAATGCGACCGAGACCACGAAGAACGCGGCGGCGAGGACGTGGGTGAGCGTGGCCCCGCGCTCCCCCGTCAGCGAGACCGCAAGCTCCACGGCGAGCAGCCCGAAGAGCGTCGTGAACTTGATGATCGGATTCATGGCCACCGACGAGGTGTCCTTGAACGGATCGCCCACGGTGTCGCCCACGACCGTGGCGTCGTGCAGGTCGGTGCCCTTCTGCTTGAGTACGGTCTCCACGACCTTCTTCGCGTTGTCCCAGGCGCCACCGCCGTTCGCCATGAAGATCGCCTGGAACAACCCGAACAGGGCGATCGAAACGAGATACCCGATGAAGAAGTACGGCTCGACGAAGGCGAAGGCGAGCGTGGCGAAGAACACGGCGAGGAAAATCACGAACATGCCGCGCTGCGCATATTGCGTGCAGATCGCCACGACCCGCTTCGAGTCCGCGACCGAGGCCTTGGTCGCCCCCTCGAGCTTGATGTTCGCCTTGATGAACTCGACCGCGCGGTACGCGCCCGTCGTCACCGCCTGCGTGGAGGCGCCTGTGAACCAGAAGATCATGGCGCCGCCGGCGATGAGCCCGAGCAGAAATGGCGGATGCAGAATCGACAGGTTGTTGACGAGGTCGGGCCGCATCCCCTGGGTGAGCGCCACGATGATCGAGAAGATCATCGTCGTCGCGCCGACGACGGCGGTGCCGATCAGCACCGGCTTGGCCGTCGCCTTGAAGGTGTTCCCCGCCCCGTCGTTCTCCTCGAGGTTGTCCTTGGCGCGCTCGAAGTTCACGTCGATACCGAATTCCTTCTTGATCTCGGCCTTGACCCCGGGAAGCTGCTCGATCGTGGACAGCTCGTAGATCGACTGCGCGTTGTCGGTGACCGGACCATACGAATCGACGGCGATCGTCACCGGGCCCATCCCGAGGAACCCGAACGCCACGAGGCCGAAGGCGAACACGGCGGGCGCCGCCATCAGTCCGCCGAGACCCGCCGTGCTCACGCCGTAGGCGATCGCCATCAGACCGAGCATCGCGAGCCCGAGCCAATAGGCGCTGAAGTCCCCCGCCACGAGCCCTGACAGGATGTTGAGCGACGCCCCCCCCTGCTGGGACGACGTCACCACTTCCCGCACGTGCTGCGAGTTCATCGAGGTGAACACCTTCACGAGCTCGGGGATGATCGCCCCGGCGAGTGTCCCGCAGGTGATCACGAGCGACAGCTTCCACCACAGCGTCGGATCGCCGCCCAGATTCGGGATGACGAGGAGGGACACGACGAACGTGAGCACGATCGAGACGATCGAGGTGAGCCAGACGAGCGTCGTGAGCGGCGCTTCGAAGTTCATGCGATCGGCCGTGCCGTAGCGCGCTTTCGTCACCGCCGCATTGATGAAGTACGAGGCCCCCGACGTGACGATCATGATGATGCGCATCACGAAGATCCAGACAAGCAGCTGCACCTGAACCAGGGGATCGTGTACCGCGAGGAGAATAAAGGTGATCAGGGCCACGCCCGTGACGCCGTAGGTCTCGAACCCGTCGGCCGACGGTCCGACCGAGTCGCCCGCGTTGTCGCCGGTGCAGTCGGCGATCACGCCCGGATTGCGCGCGTCGTCTTCCTTGATCTTGAAGACGATCTTCATCAGGTCCGACCCGATGTCGGCGATCTTCGTGAAGATGCCGCCGGCGACGCGCAGCGCCGCCGCGCCGAGTGACTCGCCGATCGCGAAGCCGATGAAGCAGGGGCCCGCGTAGTTCCCCGGGATGAACAACAGAATGAAGAGCATCATGATCAGCTCGACCGATACGAGCAGCATCCCGATGCTCATCCCCGCCCTGGTCGGAATGTCGTGACAGGGGAACGGCTTTCCCGAGAGGCTCGCGAATGCCGTGCGCGAGTTCGCGAACGTATTCACCCGGATCCCGAACCACGCCACGCCGTAGCTGCCGGCGATCCCGATCAGGGAGAAGAGCAGGATGATGGCGACGGTGAACGGCGGGTAGCCGTGCACCGTCTGCCCCGCGGCGTTCACATTACTCGCGAGGGCACCGAAGTACACCGCCGCGATCGCGCCGATGAAAAGCCAGAGGATGAGGAGGAACTTCCCCTGGTTCACGAGGTAGGTCTTGCACGTCTCGTAGATCAGCTCCGACACCTCGCGCATCGACCGATGCACGGGGAGGTTCTTCAGCTGGGTGTAGATCAGGAGTCCGAACAACATGCCCAGGGCGCAGATCACGAGCCCCCACACCAGCAGGCTGTGCCCGTCGATGCCGCCCAGGAAAGTCGCCTGACGGAGATCGGGGAGGACCAGCGTGGCTTCACCGCCCGCTTCGTGGCCCTGCACGGGAGTTTGCGCCGCGACGGGGCTCGCCAGGACGGCGAGGGTGACCGTTGCGGCGATCACCGCCAGTCGGCGGACGGCGGCACGCGTCGGCTGCAGCATCAGGGAGTGTCTCCGGAGCTGATGGTTCGCGTCACGCGGTGGCTTATTTCTCTCCGTACTCGTAGTACTCGACGCCCAGGTGCGTAATCTGGGCCTCGCCCATCAGCCACCGCAGCGTGTTCTTGAGCTTGGTCTGCTGGATGAAGAGATCGTGCTCGGGACTCAGGCCCGGCGCAGCCTGCGGGCTCTTGAAGTAGAACGACAGCCACTCCTGCACGCCGCCCAGGCCGGCGCGGTGCGCCAGGTCGAAGAACAGCGCCAGATCGAGCACGATCGGCGCGGCCAGAATCGAGTCGCGGCACAGGAAATCGACCTTGATCTGCATCGGGTAGCCGAGCCACCCGAAGATGTCGATGTTGTCCCACCCTTCCTTGTTGTCGCCGCGCGGCGGGTAGTAGTTGATGCGCACCTTGTGGAACACCTTGCCGTACAACTCCGGATACATGTCGGGCTGCAGGATGTATTCCAGTACGCCAAGCTTCGACTCTTCCTTCGTCTTGAACGACTCGGGATCGTCCAGCACCTCGCCATCGCGATTCCCGAGAATGTTGGTCGAGTACCAGCCCGCCAGGCCGAGCATGCGCGCCTTGAACGCCGGCGCGAGCACCGTCTTCATCATCGTCTGGCCGGTCTTGAAGTCCTTCCCCCCGATCGGGAGATGCTTCTCCTCGGCCAGTTGCACCATCGCAGGAATGTCGACGGTGAGATTCGGGGCCCCGTTGGCGAACGGCACGCCCTCCATCAGCGCCGCCCAGGCGTAGAGCATCGACGGCGCAATCGCCGAATCGTTCTGCTCCATCGCCTTCTCGAAGCTCGCCAGCGACTGATGCGCCGGTCCCGCCGTGATGAACACCTCCGTCGACGCGCACCACACCATGACGAGGCGGTCGCACCCGGACGACTGCTTGAAGTTTCTGATGTCGGCCCGCAGCTGCTCGGCCAGGTCGCGCTTCGTCTTCCCCGTTTTGACGTTCGTCCCCTGGAGCCGCTTCACGTAATTCTGATCGAAGGCGGCCGGCATCGGCCGGATGCCCTTGAGAAACGCCGCGATCGGCTCGAGGTGCTCGCGCTCGAGCACCCCAGCCTTCGTGGCGGCGGTGTAGGCGTCGTCGGGAATCGGGTCCCAGGCGGCGAAGACCAGATCGTTGAGATCGGCGAGCGGCACGAAGTCCTTGATCTTCGGCGCGCGATTCTCGGTCCGCCTGCCGAGCCGGATCGACGCCATTTGCGACAACGAGCCGATCGGCAACGCCTTGCCTCGACGGACGCTTTCTACGCCGGCGATGAAGGTCGTGGCGACGGCGCCCAGCCCCACGAGCAAGACACCCAGTTTCCCCTGCGCCGGGGCGATGTCCCGGCGACCCGAATCCCGCACGATCAGGTTCCTTTCCGCAGTGATGCGCGACCGGGAAGCGTGTCCCGCTGCCGCGGACCACCCGTTCGCCTCACCGGGACCGCGTCCGCGGTCCGGGCGACATAGATGACTCGCTGGATCACCGTGATCACGGTGACGAGCGCCAGCACGGCCACGATCCAGAGCAGCAGGCGCCCGCCCCACGCGGCACCGAACAGGAGCGTCGGCGCGCCGAGCACCAGAAACCGCTCCGCCCGGGCGGCGATGCCCACCTTGCACTCGAGACCCAGCCCCTCGGCCCGCGCTCGCGTGTATGACACGAGCAGCGACGCGGCCAGCGCCGTAATCGCCAGCATCACGCCGAGCGCGACTTCGGCCGGCGGCAGGCCGCCCCGCAAGAAGTGCAGCGAGATTCCGGAAAACAGTGCGGCCTCGCCCACCCGATCGAGCGTACTGTCGTAGAAGGCGCCGAACGTGGAACCGCTCCCGCCGATGCGCGCTACCTGGCCGTCGAGAATGTCGAACAACCCTGACAGCAGCAGCAGAAAACCGCCCAGACGGATCTCGCTCAACCCGAACGCGACCGCCGACCCGACTACGATGAGCACACCGAGAGTCGTGATCATGTTCGGCGACACTTGGGCCCGCACCAGACGCCCGACGATCGGCTTCGTGAGACTCACGAAGCCGTCTTTGACGGCTTGCGGGATCACGTTCATAGCCGCGGGAAACTAACAGGCGCCCGGGGTCCCGCAAAGGGGAAACCTTCAGTAGAGCAAGTACTTGGCGCGACTCCGCCGGAACTGTGCGAGCCCCTCGGACCAGCCGGTCCAGATGTCGGATGCCGAGCGGCCGCTCTCGATTGCCTGCCGCAGACCAGGCCCGGCCGCGAGGACATCGAACCATTCGGAGCGAATCCGAAAGCTGTCGGGATGGACCGCGCGCAGCGCCACGAGCAACGCCACGGCGAGCCGGGTGGGGTCATAGCGGGAGCGATCGGTGACGTGCAGGTGAATGCCGTGTACCTCGATGCCATCGAACTTCCCGTCGGCCGGGAGGTGCGGCGTGAAGTCGGTCGCGGTGACCTCCACACCCTCGAGCGCCGCTCGCGGGACGGCGGCGAGGAGACGGCCCGCATCGAGCCACGGTGCCCCAAGCAGTTGAAACGCCTCCCTCGTCCCCCGTCCGACGGAAAGGTTCGTCCCCTCGAACAGACACGTCCCCGGATAATGAAACGCGCTCTCGAGAGTCGGCATGTTGGGGGACGGTCTCACCCACGGCAGACCGGTCGAATCGTAGCTCGCGCCCCGGTGCCACCCGGCCGCGGGAACCACGATCAGGTCGGCGTGCAACTCCAGCGCATCATTCGCCAGCCGCAACAGCTCACCTAGCGTCATGCCGTGCCGCATCGGCACCGGGAGAAACCCGACAGCGTTCCGCATCGGGTCACCGATCGTGGCCCGGACGTTGCCCTGCAGCATTTCACCCCCGATGGGATCGGGACGATCGAGCACCACGACCTGTTTGCCCCGCGCCGCCGCCCCGCCGATGAGCATCGTGGCGGTGGCCGGATAGGTGTAGTAGCGCGCGCCGATGTCCTGCAGGTCGATCAGCAGCACGTCGATCGAGTCGAGCGCCGCCTGCGCCGCACTGCGCGAGCCACCGAACAGGCTGTAGATTGGGAGGCGCGTGGCGGAATCGATCGCGTCGGGCAGGCCGGGCCGGTCCTCCGACCCGCGAAACCCGTGCTCGGGACTGAACAGCGCTACCAGGCGCAACCCAGCCGCCAGGAGTCGATCGACGTCGCGCCGTCCCGCGACGTCCACGCCGGTCTGGTTGGTCAGAAGGCCGAGGCGTTTGCCACGCACCAGATGCACTGAATCGGCGAGCAACACCTCGATCCCCGGGCGCACCGTCCCGGTCGCCACGGGCTGGCCGCCACAGGTGAGCACACTCAAGAGCCAGAGGCCATGCGCGCGCATTGTCTGACCGTCCTCCTGTTGGCCGCCGCGTGCCGGACCGGCGGTGGAGCCGGAGCCGCTGCGCCGGCGCCGACCGTGCCGGTCGCCACGCCGGTGACGGCGGTGGATTCGATCCTCGTAAATCTGAGCGTCCGCCAGCGTGTCGGACAACTCATCGTTCCGTGGCTGTCCGGCGCCTACGCCGCCGCCGACGACTCCGTGTTCCTCGAAGTGGAGCGGTGGGTCGACTCGCTGCAGGTCGGCGGCATCATCATCTCGGTCGGTGGTCCGTTCGCCATCGCGGCGAAGCTCAATGCCCTGCAGCTGCGCTCGAAGCTGCCGCTCCTCGTGTCGGCTGACCTCGAGTGGGGCGCCGCGATGCGCGTCGTCGGCGCGACCGCGTTCCCGCAGATCATGGCCGTCGGCGCTACGGGCGACTCGAACGACGCCTACACGATCGGCGCAGCCGGCGCACTCGAAGGGCGTGCGGTCGGGATCCACGTGAATTTCGCTCCCGACGCCGATCTCAACAACAATCCGATGAACCCGATCATCAATACGCGCTCCTTCGGCGAGGACCCGCGGGCCGTGAGCGCGCTGGTGCGGGCGTACGTGCGGGGCGTGCACGACGGGGGGATGCTCGCCACGCTGAAGCATTTCCCCGGCCACGGCGATACGGAGACCGATTCGCACATCGGGTTGCCAGTCATCACGGCGGGCTACGCCCGGCTCGATACGCTGGAGCTCGTTCCGTTCCGCGCCGGCATAGGCGCCGGAGCCGACGTCGTGATGAGTGCGCACATCGCGTTTCCCGCGCTGACCGGCTCGAGCGAGCCCGGCACGCTGTCGGCCGCCGTCCTAACGGGCCTGCTCCGGGATTCTCTGCACTTCGACGGGCTCGTCGTCACCGACGCGCTGCAGATGGGGGCCATCGTCAGCAAGTACGGAGCGGGCGAGGCGACGGTGCGTGCGTTTGTCGCCGGGTCCGACGTCCTGCTGATGCCCGCCAGCCCCGACTCGGCGCTCGATGCGATGACCGTGGCGGTCGAATCGGGACGGATCACCCACGATCGGCTGGACGCGTCGGTGCGGCGCGTCCTCGCGATCAAGCAGCACCTCGGCCTGTTCGATCACCGCACGGTTCCGCTCGATCGCATCATGCAGACCGTCGGTACGCGACGCTGGCAGAACGCGGCTGACGACATTGCCGTCCGCTCGCTCACGCTGGTGCGCGACGCCGCAGGAGCGTTGCACCAGCTGCGCGCGCACCGGACCCGTCTCGCTGTCATCGCCTACGCCGACGAGGGAACGACGTCCGTGGCGCTGCACTTTGCCGACCTCCTGCGTGTGAACGGCGACACCGTCGACTACTTCCGCCTGTGGCCGATGTCGGGCCCGGCGTCGTACGACTCGGCGCGCACCGTGTTGGCCCGCAACCCCGTCGCGCTGTTCGCCGCCAACGTGAAGCCGATCTCCGCGAGAGGGAACATCGCCCTCCCCGACTCGCTCGCCGCATTGATCACCGCCACGGACGCCGCCCGGCCCACCGTCGTGGTGTCGTTTGGCAGCCCCTATCTGCTCGACCAGACACCCTCCGTGCGGACGTACCTCATCGCGTGGAGCGGCGTGCGGTCCTCCGAGCGCGCCGTTGCGCGGGCGGTGCTCGGACTCTCGCCGATCGGGGGACATCTCCCGATCCGGCTCCCGCCCGCCTACCACATCGGATGGGGAGTGATGGTGCCGGACTCGGTCGTCGCGGGGAATCCATGAAGCGACGCCACGACGGTACGACGCTATGGTGTACGATCGGCGTGGTGCTGAGCACGGCGTGCCACACCGGCGCGCCAGCGCCGGCGAACCGCGACATCCCTGCGGCGCTCCCGGAGTCGCTCGGGTTCGACGCGCCCCGCCTCGACCGCGTGAGGGAATACGTGGCATCGCAGGTGGACAGCGCGTATCCGGGCGCGGTGGTGGCGGTCGGCCGCCACGGCCGCCTCGCGCTCCTCGCGGCGGTTGGACACTATGGTGCGAACGACTTGCGACCCGTCGAGCCGGAGACGGAGTACGACCTCGCCTCCCTCACCAAGGTGATCGGGTTGACGACGGCGTGCATGATCCTCGTGCAGGAGGGGAAGCTGGACCTTGACGCTCCGGTGCAGCGTTACGTCCCCGAGTTTCGCGGAGCGGAGAAGGACCGGGTCACGATCCGCCTGCTGCTCACCCATTCCGCGGGCATGCACTGGTGGCGACCGCTGTTCCGCGAGGCGACCGACCGGAGCAGCGCCATCGCGCTCGTCGACACGACGCCGCTCGACACGACGCCCGGCACGCACTTCGTCTACTCCGACCTCGGCGCGATCCTCCTCATGCAGGTCGTGGAGCGCATCACGGGCGAACGACTCGATCACTACCTCGCCCGGCGCGTGTTCGAGCCGCTGGACATGACGGCCACGAGGTACCTCCCGCCCGAAACATGGAAGAGCAGGATCGCGCCGACGGAAATCGACACCGTTTTCCGACACCGCCTGATCCGGGGCGAGGTACACGACGAAAACGCGGGGCGCATGGGGGGAGTGTCGGGGCATGCGGGACTGTTCAGCAACGCACCCGACCTGGCGCGGTTCGCGACCTGGCTTATGGCCGTGCGCGCCGGCCGGGTGTCACCGAGCCCTGGGCCCGGAGTTCACCCACCCGCGCTGACATCCGAGATCGTGACGGCGTTCACGACGCGCCAGAACATTCCGCCCGGATCGACGCGTGCCCTGGGCTGGGACACGCCCTCGGACTCGGGCTACTCGAGCGCGGGGACGAAACTCTCACGTCGCGCTTTTGGACACACCGGCTTCACCGGCACATCGATATGGATGGATCCGGACAACGACCTGTTTGTGATCCTTCTGACCAACCGGGTGAATCCGACACGCGCGAACACGAAGATCCTGCAGGTGCGGGCGACGGTGGCGGATCTGGTAGCGGAGGCGCTGACCAATTAGCTTATGGCTCAAGGAGGAGTAACCGTGACGACGACTCACAAACCGGAATCCATCACCCTGACGTTGTCGGAGCGCGCCGCCGCCGAGGTCCAGAAGTTCATGGCCGAGGAGCAGGTCGATCCCGCAACCGCAGGGTTGCGCGTGGGGGTGCAGCCCGGCGGGTGTTCGGGATTCAAGTACATGCTCAATATCGAAGAGAAGCCAGAAGCGGACGACATCGTGCTCGAATCGAGCGGCGTCCGTCTCTTCGTGGACAGCTTCAGCGGCCAGTACCTGAACGGCGTCAGCATCGACTACAAGAGCAATTTCCAGGAGTCGGGCTTCGCCTTCGAGAACCCGAACGCCACCGGCGGCTGCGGCTGCGGATCGTCCTTCACGGTCTAGCCGGCTCAACCGTTCGACGGATAGCTTCTCGGAGGCCCGCGTCATCGCGGGCCTCCTTTCTTATCCGGGGAGGAGCGCCTGCGACCGCTCGACATCGCCGTCATCGTCGTCTACTGCGTGGCCGTGGCGGCCGTCGGCGTCTTTTTCGCCGGACGCCAGCGGGACTCGACCGATTATTTCCTCGGTCGCCGGGGCCTCCCCTGGTGGGCGATTCTCCTCTCGATCGTCGCGACGGAAACATCGGCGCTCACCGTCATTTCGGTGCCTGGGCTCGCCGCCACGACGAATCTCACGTTCATCCAGCTCGCGTTCGGGTATCTCGTCGGCCGCGTCGGGGTGGCGATTCTGTTGCTCCCCGGATACTTCGAGGGCACGCAAGACACCGCCTATCAACGGCTGGAGCGACGCTTCGGGCCCAGGGCACGGCGCACCGCTTCGGCGGTATTCCTCGTTACCCGCGCACTGGCGGACGCGGTCCGGGTGTTCGCCACCGCCATCCCCCTCGCGATCATCACGCACTGGAGCATCCCGGCCGGGATCCTCGCCACCGGTGTCATCACCCTCGCCTACACCTGGTTCGGCGGGCTGCGCGCCGTGGTCTGGACGGACATCTTGCAGCTCGGCGTGTACATCCTGGGCGGCGTCGCCACTCTCGTCGTGGCCCTGCACAAAGTTGGCGGTGTGGGGGCGCTGGGAACGGCGTATGACCACTTCAAGCTCGTTTTTCTCGATTTCTCCTTCTCCTTCACGCACACGTACACGCTCTGGAGCGGTCTCGTCGGCGGCGCGCTGCTCTCGGCGGCCTCACACGGGACCGACCAGCTGATCGTCCAGCGGCTGCTTTCCGCGCGCGGCCTCGGGGACGCGCGCAAGGCGCTCATCGGTTCCGGGGTGTTCATCATCTTCCAGTTCGCCTTGTTCCTCCTCGTGGGAACCGGTCTCTGGCTGACCGGTGCGGCGCACCCCGGCGTGGTGGGCGACCAGATCTATCCGACGTTCGTCGCCACCGAGTTGCCACCCGGCCTCGCCGGGCTGGTGGTCGCCGGACTGCTCGCCGCCGCCATGGGGACGCATGCCTCGGCCATCAACTCCCTCGCGTCTGCATCGACGAACGACTTCTACGCGCCCCTCACCGGCCAGCGCGACCCGGCACGATTGCTCAAGGTCGGCCGCCTGATGACTCTCATCTGGGCGATCGTCCTGGTGGTCGGCGCGCTGCTGTTCCCCGATCGGCGCACGCCGGTCGTCGAGCTGGCGTTGCAGGTCGCCTCGCTCACCTACGGCGCGCTGCTCGGCACGTATCTGCTGGGCGGATTCTGGCGGCGCGCACGGCAGGGGGACGTGATCATCGCGATGATCGTCGGGATCGTCGTCATGGTACCGGTGATTTTCGCGGGACGCCTCGGCGCGTTGCTCCACGATCCACCGGTCCTCATGACGCTCCGTTCGCTGGCCTGGCCGTGGGATGTGCCGCTGGGAACTGCGGTCACCGTGCTCGTGGGAATGGCATCGTCGCTCATCGGACGGCAGGGACCACGGACGGCTGGGGCATGACCCCACATTCCGGGAATCCGGCCGATCAACCGTCCGTCCTTCTGGGTGTCGACGCGGGGGGAAGTCACACCGCCGCCGCGATCGCCCGCCCCGACCTGCTGATCCTCGGGAGAGCGGAAGGGCGTGGAGCGCCGATGCGCGCCGGCGACGCGACGACAACCGCCGCGGTCATCGCGGAGGTGACGACCCAAGCGGCGCGTGCCGCCGCAGTGACTCTCCCCGTCGATCGCGCCGTGATCGGCGCGGCGGGCGCCGGCCGCGCCCTCGAGCGCCGTGAGCTACGCCTCGCGCTGTTGCCACACGGACTCGCCCGGGCGATGGAAGTCGTCGCCGACGGCGACATCGCTCTCGCCGCAGCGTTCGGCACCGAGCCGGGCGTGCTCATCAATGCCGGCACCGGATCGATCGCGTACGCGCGGGACCGCCAGGGGCGGTTGCGCCGCAGCGGCGGCTACGGGTGGCAGTTCGGCGACGAAGGGAGCGGCTACTGGATCGGCCGGCAGGCGCTGGCCGCTGCCGCCAAGGCCCGCGATGGTGTCGGGGACGGCACGCCGCTGCTCACGCGCATCCTCGCGGCCCTGGGCCTGCGCGAATTCGACGAGCTGGTGCGCTGGACGGCGAGCGCGACGCCCGCCCTGGTGGCGGCGCTCGCCCCACCGGTGCTCGCCGCCGCCGCGAACGGCGACCCGGCGGCGCAGCGCATCATCGCCGGCGCCGCCGGCGAGCTCGTGCAGCTCGTTCAGGTGGTCGAGCCGATGTTTCCCCCCGACGACCCGCTTCCCCTTGCCACGGGTGGCGGCCTGCTACAGACGGGGAGTCCCCTGCTCCAGGCGTTCGTGGAACGGCTGAAGACTGCGGTGCCGCGAGCGCAGCTGCACGACGTCTCCGTCGACGCGCCGCTCGGCGCCCTGCGGTTGGCGGCGACGATCAGCTGACGCAGAAAGGACGCCGTCGGCGGTCGGCACGGTCTCCGTCAACTCCTCGAACCCGCCCGCTCCCGCACCCGGCTGTGCCGTACGCCGTACATGAAATAGATCACCGCACCAATCGCCATCCAGCCGACGAACCGCAACCAGGTCACCACCGGCAAGTTGTAGATCAGGTAGGCGCAGAATGCGATCGATAGGTAGGGCAGCCAGGGGACGAACGGGGTGCGGAACGGCCGCTGCCGGTCCGGCTCCGCCTTGCGCAGCACGACGATCCCCGCGGCGACGAGGATGAAGGCGAACAGCGTGCCGATGTTCGTCAGCTCGAGCACGATGCCGATGGGCGCGAAGGCGGCGAACAGGCCGACGAAGATGCCGGTGATGATCGTGGTGATGTGCGGCGTCTTGTACTTGGGATGCACCTTGGCCGCCCAGGGCGGCAGCAGGCCGTCGCGCGCCATCGACATGAAGATGCGCGCCTGCCCGAGCTGGAAGACGAGGAGCACCGACGTCATCGCCGCCACGGCACCAAGGGCCAGGACGCCGGCGGCCCAGTCGGCGTGGATGTACTGCAGCGCGACGGCCAGCGGATCCGGCACGTTGAGCTTGTCCCACGGGATCAGCCCCGTCAGGATGAGCGCGATCGCGATGTAGAGCAGGGTGCACAGGATAAGCGACGCGATGATCCCGACCGGAATGTCCTTCTGCGGATTCTTGGCCTCTTCGGACGCCGTGCTCACGGCATCGAAGCCGATGTAGGAGAAGAAAATGATCGCCGCCCCGGCACCGATTCCCTTGAGCCCGTTCGGTGCGAAGCTCGGCGAGTGCCACTGCTCCGGCCGCACGAACTTGAGGCCGACGAAGAGGAACAGGCCGATGATCCCGATCTTGATGGCCACCATCATGGTGTTCACCCAGGCCGATTCCCGCGTGCCGATCACGAGCAGCCAGGTGATCACGCCGACGATGAGGAACGCCGGGAGATTGAAGACGATCGGGATCGAGCCGAGGTGCGGCGCGGCGGCGAGCAGTGCGGGATCGCTGTGCGCGGTGAGCGCATCGGTGACGATCCAGCGCGGCAGGACGATCCCCATCCCGCGCAGCAGCGAGTCGAAATACCCCGCCCACCCGATCGCCACCGCGATGTTGCCCACCGCGTACTCGAGGATCAGGTCCCAGCCGATGATCCAGGCGATCAGCTCGCCCAGCGTCGCGTACGCGTAGGTGTACGCGCTCCCCGAGATGGGAATCAGCGCGGCGAACTCGGAGTAGGTAATCGCGGCTAGCGCACTCGTGACGCCGGCCAGGATGATCGAGACGACGATCGCCGAGCCCGCGCCGGCGTGGCCCGCGTCGCCCGAGATCGCGGTACCGATCGCGGCGAAGATCCCGGCGCCGATGATCGCCCCGACGCCCAAGGCGGTGAGCTGCAGCGGCCCGAGGGAGCGGCGCAGCCCGCCACCCCGCTCCCCATCGGCGATGCATTGATCGACCGTCTTGCGCACAAACAGCTGCCCCCGGCCGGGACGAGCAACGGAAGCTCCGGTCATTCCGACTCCTGCAGTCGCGAGGTCGAGAAACGACGAGATCCCGACGCGGTCGGGAGTTTAGTGCTGCACGCGGACTTCGAACGTGGCCGCTACCGGCCGCCCATCCCGGGTCCGCGCCGGGGAAAACTCGTACTCCTTCATTTTGTCCAGCATCTGCTGCCGGCAACCGGCGTCTTTCGGTTGAGGGTCGACGCCGACCCGCGTGACGCGTCCCTCCGCGGAGATCGAGAACTGCACCGTGAAACTCCCGTGAGCGCAGCCGGGCGGCAGGATCATGACGCGCGTGCCAGGGGGAGTAAGGTACGCTCCATCGCCGCCGCTTCCAGGCCCGGAGTCGTTTCCCACCCCTGGTCCGATTCCCGCGCCGGTGCCGCCTCCGGTACCCGGCCCCTGGCCGGCCGTCCCATCGCTCGCAGAGCCGACAGCCGCGACGACGGGAGACATTCTCATGGCGAGCGGCTTGATCGTAAGCGGCGTGAGCGTCGGCGCCGGCTCGAGCTCCGGGGGAGGAATGGTATGCGCCGGCGGTGTCACGACTGGTGACGGCCGAGCGGGCGCGGCGGGGGCCGGGAGGTCGATCAAGTGCACGGAACCGCCGGCGCCACCACCACCTCCGCGTGCACCGCTGCGGTGATCACCGCCCCCCAGTACCAACTGGACGCCGAATCGCGCGATCAAAAGCAGGATCATCCCGTGCAGCAGCAGCGACGCGATGAACCCGCCCGGTCGCCGGGGCGGCCGAGGCAGCCTCAGGGGTGGTGGTGCCGGTCTGTTCAAGGTCGTCATGGCCACGGTAGGGAATACATACCCCATTTATGGACGAAGGGGCACAGGATCACTGTGCCCCTAGGGAACGGACGGCAACGGGGATTCCACCTATTGCGATTTGGCTTCGCCCTGCTCCGCCGGCGGGGTGAACCCGATGACCTGCACCCCCGCCCCTTTGGCGATGTCCATCGCGTCGATCACATCGCCATACGTCCGGTTCGGCGCCGCCTTGATGAACATCAGCTTCGCGACCCGCTGATCGAAGATCTCGTGCAAGGCCGCGTCCAGCTGACCGTGCGCATACGGCTTGGTGTTGATGGCGTACCCGCCATCGGCCGTAAGCTCGAGCACGATCTGCGCCGATTGCTGCGGAGGCTTCTTTTGCGGCGGCTGCTCCGGCGGCACCTGCGCGTCGAACGCCTTGCGTGAGAGCGGCAGGATGATCATGAAGATGATCAACAGCACGAGCAGCACGTCGATCATCGGCGTGACGTTGATGTCGGAAGAGAGTCCGCCGTCACCGCCGCCAGTCTGCATCGCCATAGTCCAAGTCCCTCGATTACGACTTGAGCTGTTTCTTCTGCTCGCTGATCGCCGCGATCACGCGCACGCCGGCCTTGCGCGCGATCGCAATGGCCTGCTGCACGCGCTCGTACTTGATGTTCGCATCCGCCTTGAGGTACATGATCTTGTCGGCGGTGCGCGCCGCGTAGATCGCCACGAGTTGCTTCGCCAGATCGTCGTCGCTGATGAACCTCATGCCCGTATACTGCCCGTCCGCCGCCGGCAGATCGATCCAGAATTTGCCGTCCTTGTCGATCCCCAGCCGGATCTCCCCTTCCTTCTCTTCCCGCTTCTCCGGGTTCACGGCCCGCGGGATGGTCGCCTGGAAGCCGGCGGTGATCAGCGGGGTCACGATCATGAAGATGATCAACAACACCAACATCACGTCGATCATCGGCGTGACGTTGATGTTGGCGTTGACCGGCGCTTTTGCCTTAGCGGCTGATAGGGCCACTGGACTGGCTCGCCTTCTGGGCCTGGAATTCCTTCGTGAAGATCGAGCGGCCGAACTCCGACCCGACGCTCCGGATCAGGTAGTCGATCAGCTCCTTGGAGGTGTAGGTCATCTCGACCGAGATGAAGTCGATCTTGGTCGTGAAGTAGTTGTAGAACCACACCGCCGGAATCGCCGCGATGAGGCCGATCGCCGTCGTGATCAGCGCCTCGGAAATTCCGCCCGCCACCGCGGACAGCGAGCCGCCGCCACCCGAAGCCATCATCCCGGTGAAGGCGTTCACGATACCCATCGTCGTGCCGAGCAGCCCGACGAACGGCGCCGTGGCCCCGATCGTCGCCAGGATGCCGAGGCCCCGCTTCAGCTCGGCCACGATGATCAGCATCTGGCGCTCGACGGCGCGCTCGGCGGAGTTGATGTCGGCGGCGGTGATCGTCGCCCGGTCGCGCAGCAGCGGCTTCACCTCGGCGAGCGCCTCACCCAGCACGCGCGCGACGTGGCTCTTTTTGGTCTTCTCGGCCAGCGCGATGGCCGCATCGAGATGCTCTTCCTGCAGGAACCGCGAGAACTCGGGAACGAAGCGCACCGTTTCCCGTGTGGACCGGCGCAGCTGCCACCACTTCATGATGAAGGTCGAAACCGACCAGATCGACATGAAGATCAGGATGACGACGATCCCCTTGGCGAAGCCCGCGGAGTTCGTCCAGAGATCGATGACATTTGGCATCCGATGCGACTCCTCTCCCTTAGTGCTTGATCGAGTACTGAATCGGAATATGGATCAGCACGCGTACGGCCTTGCCGTACACGCGGGCCGGCCGGAACAGCGAATGCAGCACGGTCTGCTTGGCGGATTCATTGAAGCCGGGGTTCGCGGTCTGCACCACCTTCAGTGAGGTCGGCTCGACGTGACCCAGGGTGTCGATGATCGCCTCGACCATGACCGTACCCTCGATCTGCGCCTGCTGGAGCAGCGGCGGATACACCGGCTGCGGACCCGCCAGGCGCTCCGGCTTCTCCTGCACGACATCCACCGACAACACCGCATCGCTCGACGGCACAATGCCGTTGGCGACGCCCCCCTCGACCCCGACGCCCGAAAAGTCCTTGGGGTCGAAGTGCTCCTGCAGGTTCACCGGCGGGATGTTGGTCGGGATGTCGGTCGGCGCGACGACGGTCTGGAACCCCTTGAACTGCACGTCGAGCTGCGGCGGCGGCGGTTGATCGGGTTGCTTTTGCTGTTCGGGTTGCACGTACACCAGAGCGGTGTCCACCTTCGGACCGGTATCCGTCTGGGCCGCGGACAGCGTCGCGACAATCGCTCCACCGATGATCCCCGTGTGCACGATGAGCGAGACGAAGCTCGTTCCCGCCATCTTGCCCTTCTGGCTCGGTCTCTTCGACTCGATGAGCACGTCAAACACGACTGTTCCCCCCGCGTTGGCTACCGAAATACTACCACTTGCGGCTTACCCGCTAGTGGGGGCTTCATTACAAAACGATGAAAACGCCCCGCCTCAATCCAGCCGAAAGACCACCGGTATCTGCACCAGCACCCGGACCGCACGGCCGTACAGCCGCGCCGGACGAAACCGCGCCGCCCGGACGGCCCCGAGGGCGGAAGCATCGAACCCAGGGTTGTCGCTGAGCACAATTCGGACCGACCCGGCCTCGGCCTGGCCCAGCGTGTCGACCACCGCGGCAACAATTACCCGCCCCCGTACGCCAGCGGCACGCAGCAACGGTGGATAGACCGGCATCGGAGCCGCCAGCAATTCAGGGGCTTCTTGCACCTGCGATATCGGATACACGTCAGTCGGGGAAACCGAAGTGGTTGAGCCTGTGGACGCAGCCGCACCGCGAGTATCGACGATGGGCCTTTTCAGCGTGCCATCCGGGATGTCCGGAATCGCGATGGGTGGCACTTCGATCGGCCCACACTGGCACACTACGCGGTCGGGAAGCGAAGGTAGCCCCTCGTCCCTGGAGGCGGTCACCGGCCCTGGAGGACGAACATCGAAGTACTCCACGACGGGAGCAGGCGCTGGAGACTCTGGTGGGCGCCACAACGCTCCGAGCACCAGCACGTGCAGCGCCAGCGCAACGCCCTTGCCCCATGACGGCAACAGTGACGACCGCTGACCACTCTCGAGCAGCATATCGAACATGATGACCACCAGGGCGTCGGGTTGTGCCCATCATGCGATGGTCATCTAGCGGCCGCGTGGGGTGTTGATGACGAGATGATGACTGTCGGATGAGCGGTTGCCTGCGGAAGCTCAGCGCCCCTCGACCGGTCGCATCGTCACCCGATACTCCAAGCGCACGCGCACGGCCCTCCGCCGCACTCTGCCGGGAGAGAAACGCGCATCCTGAGACAACCACAGGAACTGGTCCACCATTACACGCGGCAGCGTGGAGGACACGACCTCCACCGATGCGGGTTCCACCCGCCCAAGCGTATCGATCGTCATGCGAAACGTCGCTTCCGCCCGATCCGGACGCTCACCGTACTGATTCAGATCGGCACCCGCTTCGGCGGTCATGCGTCCAACTTCGAACCCGCCGATCAGCCGGGGCCCCTCGTCAAGGCCGACGCAGCGTGGCAAGCAGGTGAACAACGTGTCCGGGGGATACGTCGGGCTCGCGCTGGCGGCAACCTGTGTCAACCACAGCGCTCCGAGCGCCGAATCGGCAGCGAAGATCGGAGGTGGAACGGTCGCCGAATCGAGGGCCAGCGCCGAGCGAAACGCCCTCGCCGCCAGGCTGTCCTTCCCCTGATAGAAACGCACTACGCCATCCAGCACAAAGGCCGTTGCGCGCTCGACGACTGGTGCATCGCGATCGTCGTGGACGATCTGGAGCAGAACTCTGGCGCTGTCCAGATGACGCAGCACCAGCTGATGACGGGCCTCCTGGAGCTGTACCGCATCATCCTGCCCGGCTAGCTCCGCAGTCAGGGTGACGAGACAGCCGATGACGAAGCGAGCGTTGATCATTGCGGTGCGGGGACCGAAGCCGCGGGCGGTTCGGCCGGCGTGGATGTAACGGGCAACGTGACGCTGAAGGTCGTCCCGCGTCCGGGGCGGCTCTGCACGTCGATCGTCCCGCCGTGAGCCTCCGCGATCCATTTGCAGATCGCGAGGCCGAGCCCCACACCGGGCCGCTCGCCGGTGCGCGTGCGCGCCGAGTCGGCGCGCCAGAATCGGTCGAAGATGTGGGGCAGATCGCCGGGGGCGATGCCGATTCCGGTGTCCGAAACCCCGAAGCGCACGCGCCCGTCTTCGCGCTCGAGCCACAAGCGCACCCGCCCGCCGGCAGGCGTGTACTTCACAGCATTGGTGAGGAGGTTCATCACGAGCTGGCGAATGCGGCTGCCGTCGACCGAGACGATCACGGGGTCGGCCGGCGCTTCCGCCGTGACATCGATTCCCGCCGGCTCCGCGAGCAGCTCCCCGGTTTCCTCCGTCTCGAGCAGCAGCGCCCGCAGATCGACCGGCTCCTGATGCAACCGCACGAGACCCTCGTCGGCGCGGGCCAGGGTCAGCAGGGCATCCACCAGCTCGGTCATCCGGTTGATCTCCTCCATCGACTCTTCGAGCGCGGCGAGCGATTCCGCGGGGACGTTCGGGGTCGTCATGGCCCGCTCGACGCCCGCCTTGAGCACCGTCAGCGGTGTCTTCAGCTCGTGGCTCGCATCCGCGGTGAAGCGCCGCAACGCGGTGAAACTGCGCTCGAGCCGGCCGATCATCTGATTCAGGGTGTCGGCGAGCCGACCCAGCTCGTCCTTGACCATGGACGTCGGGAGCCGCCGGTGCAGGCTCGTCCCGTCGGTGATCTCGCGGACCTCGTTGGTAATCTGGTCGACCGGGCTGAGCGCGCGCCGCGCCACGAGCGACCCGATCGCGTACGCGGCGAGCACGCCGAACGGCAGGATGAGGAGGAACGTGGAAAACGTCTGCTCGAGACCGAGTTCGGCGGGCTCGGGACGAACCCCGACGAGCACCGCCCCCCCTTGGGCGACATCGGCGCCGAGGGGACGCACCGTATAGCGCAGGCGCTGTCCCTCGGGGGCGAGGCGGATCGTCCCTTCCACGCGACGGCCCTGCGCCGCGACGATCACCTGGCGTAGCTGCTCGTACTTAGGATAGGTGAGGCCGCCCGAGTCGGTCGAGACGAAGAGGGGGAAGCTGTCGTTGGCGGCGGCGGTAATCAGCAGAAAATCGGGGACTGCTTCGAGGGTCGCGGACAGATCCTGGGCGAGCACCGGCCGGCCGGCGGCGTCTTTGCGCACGACGGTGCCGCCCGCGCGTACCACGCCGGCGAGGATGCCGGCGGTCAGCTCCGCCTCCGATTCGATCCGCCGGTCGAGCTCGGCGTACAGCGCGCTGCGGCGCGACACATATACGGCGATGGTGAACCCGGCGAGGATGACAGCGACCGCGCTGGTGAACCAGGTCGTGAGCCGGGCCCGGATCGTGTCCATCTCAGGCCTTCACGACGTACCCCACGCCCCGGACCGTATGGATCAGCTTCGGCTCGCGACCGTGGTCGATCTTCTTCCGCAACCGGGTGATCACGACGTCCACGATGTTCGTGCCGGGGTCGAAGTGGTAGTCCCATGCATACTCGGTGATCAGCGTGCGCGGCATGACGCGACCCTGATGACGCATCAGGTACTCCAGGACTGCGTATTCCTTGGGAGTCAGCTCGATCGATCGCCCCGCTCGCAGCACCTCGCGACTTCCGGTATCGAGCGCCAGGTCCCCGACGCGCAGCACCGGCGGAGCGATGGCCTTGGGCCGCCGCGACAGCGCCTCGACCCGGGCGAGCAGCTCTTCCAGCGCAAAGGGTTTGGTGACGTAGTCGTCGGCTCCCATGCGCAGCGCCTGGACCTTGAAATCGACGGCGTCTTGCGCGGTGAGGACGAGCACCGGGACGGGGTTGCCGCGGTCGCGCAGCGTCCGCAACACCTCCCGACCGTCCATCGACGGGAGGCGGAGGTCGAGCACCAGGACGTCGTAGTGACCCTCGGAAGCGAGCTGCAACCCTTCTGCCCCGTCGCCCACGAGGTCCACCTGGTATCCCGCCTCGGTCAGGCCCCGCTTCAGGTACTGGCCGACGGTCCGATCGTCTTCGACGACGAGGAGCTTCACCCGGCGACCGGCAGGAAAACTCTGAAGGTCGTTCCGACGCCGACCTGCGATTCCACTTCGATGCGCCCGCGGTGATCCTGAATGATCCCGTACACGATCGAGAGGCCGAGCCCCGTACCGCGCCCCGGTCCCTTGGTCGTGTAGAACGGCTCGAAGATTTTCGACAGTTCTTCCTTGCGGATTCCGCTGCCCGTGTCGATGAACTCGGCCATCAGCTCGCCGGCGTGCTCGAGACTCCTGGCGGTGCGTACCGTGAGGGTGCCACGCGAGTTCATCGCGTCCATCGCATTCAACATCAGCGCCATGAACGCCTGAATGATGCGCTCCCGGTCGACCACGACGCGCGGCAGGCCTGCCACCAGCTGGCGATGCACGCTGAGCCGCTTGAAGCGGTCGTGATGCTTGAGGAGGAACAGCGTCTGCTCGAGGATCTGGTTGATGTCGGACTGGCGTTTTTCGCCCGTCTTGGGCCGGGCCAGGTCGAGCAGCCCATCCACGATGCGCCGGCAGCGCTGCACCTCGGCGTCGATGATGTTGAGGTACTCCTCGAACGGCCCGCGCGACGCCTCGGCGAGGTCCGCGACCCGGTGGCTCAGCGCCTCGGCGCACGCGAGGATCGTGGCGAGGGGATTGTTGATCTCGTGCATGACGCCCGCCGCCAGCTGCCCGACGGCGGCCAGCTTCTCCGTCTGTCCGAGCCGCTGCTGCGCCAGGCGCCATTCGGTGACGTCTTCGGCGATGGTGATGACGTGTGTGATGTGAACGTCATCGAGCCGCATCGGGATCTTCGACACGCGGAAGAAGCGCGACTCTCCGCTCGCGGTCGACTCCATCTCCATCTGCTGGATCTCGCCGGTATCGAACACGCGGTCGAATTCGCGGCGCAGCAGCTCGCGCGGCTGGCGGTCGAGCACGCCGAAGATCTCCCGCCCCACCGCGTCGCCGCGCGCCACGCCAAGCGTTCCCGCTTCGCGCTGGCGGTTCCAGGCGCGGATCATGTAGTCGCGGTCGATGACGTACAGGCCCACCGGCAGCGAATCGATGATCCGGGCGACGAAGTTGCGTTGGGACTCCGCTTCGCGCGCCGACAGGGCGACTTCGGAGGCGAGGTCCTGCGACAGCTCATTGGCCGCGATGATCGGCGCAAGAATCCGGGCGACCACCCGGCCGATGTCCAGGATGTGGACGTCGGCGCGCCGGCCGTCGGTACGGAGCTCGAGCGCGCCAAGCCCCTGCTCCTCGAAGACGAGCGGAAACCGCACGCGCATTCCCCCACCCGCGATGCGCTCGCGCTCGGGTTCCCGCTTGAACCATTCCGGACTGGGTAAGAACTTGGCGGAGGGATCGAACGACCGCGGAATCGGCTCGTACCCGGCTCGATCGGCTCGGCGAAGCCAGACACCGGCGTCGACGAGATCGAGACCGCGACGCAACACGACGACCACGCGGGAGAGCGCATCCTCGGTGACGAGCCCCGCGGCGAACACAGCGGCGACATCCGCGATTACGCGGAGCCCGGCGGGAGACGACTCGACCGTCGACTCTGGCATCGCTCGAGCTAAGCTAGTGCCGTTGCAGCCGTTTCGCCAAGACTTATTGAGTGTGTTGCCCCAGCGGGACCTCGTAGCGGATGCTGAGAAACGCGTGCGCGTGCCAGGTCCCGCCGCCGGAAAACCACGCCGGACCACCGAGCAGAACGAACTGTCCGCCTCCCGCCTCCCCCGCTCGAATTCCAGGCAACGCGGCGAGGGATACTGACTGCGTACTCCACGGGCTCGGCGCGCGCGATGCCAGGTACCCCGCGGCCTCGAGTGTAAGGTCGAGCGCCACGACCGTCGGCGTCTGATCCTGGCCGATGTTGAACAACCCGATTCGTCCGCTCCGGACCGCCAGCGCCCCAGCCCCGAGAAATCCGCGGGTCCCACCGATGATCGCGCCCTGGTCGCCGAACCAGCCGATACGCACCGTCCCCGAGACATAGCGCACCGGTCCGAGGCCCGTGTGACCAACGATCCCGGCCTCGAGCGCTTCGATCTGCCAGTTGCTCCCCAGCGTCCCCGAATACCCGATCGTAAAGGCCGCCTGAGCGCCCACAGGGACCGACCACACGATGAGCGCTCCGAGCACCGGCGCAATGGCTCGCCGCACGTTCTCTCCCTCCGGAAAACGACTGATGGATGCCGCGTGGAGTCCTGTTCCTACCACGCGCCGGCACGTCCCGTTCCAGCAACCGCGGCTACGAAACGCGGGTCAGCTGGATGCCCTGGACGAAGTACCGCTGTGCCAAGATAAAGAGGATCGCGAGGGGCAGAACCGCCGTCACCGCCGCGGCCATTTGGAACGGCCAGTTGGAGCCGTACATACCGTGGAAGGAAGCGATCCCCACTTCCACTACCTGCCTGCTGACCGAGCGGGTAACCACCAGCGGCCAGAGGAAGCTCTTCCATTGATCGACGAATCCGAAGACGGCGACGGCCGCGAGGGCCGGCCTGGAAAGGGGGAGGACGACCTTCCAGAAGACCTGCCATTCTCCCGCCCCATCGAGCCGAGCCGCATCCTCGAGGTCGCGGGGGAGCGTCAGGAAGAATTGGCGCAGCAGAAAGATTCCCCAGACGGTGACCAGCTCCGTCGAGATGAGACCGGCGTAGCTGTCGACCCAACCGAGCGCGCTCACGATCAAGAATCGGGGAAGCAGGAGCACGACCGCCGGCACCATCAACGCCGACAGGAACAGGAGAAACACCCGATCGCGCCCCGGAAAGCGGAGCCGGGCGAAGGCATAGGCAGCCGTCGCGCTCGTGATTAGCTGCCCGGCGACCACGCAGAGGGAGACGAAGGCCGAGTTGAGGAAGAACCGCCAGAAGGGCAACGCCGTCAACGCGGCGGCGTAGTTGCCGAACTGCGGATGCACCGGGAACAGCGCCGGCGGTGTGCGCAGAACTTCGAATTGGTCCATCAGCGACGTCGTGATCATGTATAGGAACGGCAGCACCATCGTCGCGCCGAGCAGTATCACCAGCCCGAGGCCCAGACCCCGCCCCGTCCGCCGGGTGGCCCGCGCGACCCACCGCTCACGCATACTCGACCCGCCGTCCCAGCAGCCGAAACTGGATCCACGTCGCCACGAAGAGCAGGACGAACAGCACGAGCGAGAGGGCGCTCGCGCCGCCGAATTGCAGCAGCCCCCACGCCATCTCGTAGATCCGGTAGACGATCACGTCGGTGGCGTGCAGCGGCCCGCCGCCGGTCATGATGTACACCAGGGTGAAGACCTGGAATGACGCGATGATGCCCGTGACCAGCACGAACAGCGTTACCGGCCGCAAGAGCGGAAACGTGACGCGCCAGAAGCGCTGCCAGGCGTCGGCGCCGTCGACGCGGGCGGCATCGTCGTAATCCCTGGGGATCGCCTGGAGACCGGCGAGAAAAAGGACCATCTGGTATCCGACCTGCAGCCAGATCGAGACGAGCATCACCGCCACCAGCGCCGTCCGGGGATCGCCGAGCCAGTCCACCGGCCGCAGGCCAATCGCGCGAGCCACCCAGCTGACCACTCCGAACTCGGGGTGATACAACCACTGCCACAGGAGCGCGACTGCCATCACAGACGACGCGTATGGCAGGAGGAACACCAGCCGGCCGAGCAGCGCGCCTTTGGTGCGCCGCCTGAGCAGTAACGCGATCGTGAGGGCGACCGCCATCGCGACCGGGACGTGCAGCGTGTACAGCAGCGTATTGCGCACCGACACCCACACCAGCGGCTCGTGGGCCAGCGCGACGAAGTTGTCCACCCCGACGAACGGCTGCACCGGCTCGATCGGATTCCAGCGATGCACCGAGAGGTAGAGGGCGAACAACATCGGTGCGAACGAAAAGGCGGCGAGGTGCAGCGACGCCGGTGCCAGGAATCCCCAGGCGGTGAGCGTCTCGTGGAATGACCGTCGGTGGCCGCGGGCGCGGGCGACCCATTCGATCAGCCACACACCGATCGGTCCCAGAAGCGCGAGCGCCAGCGTGAGCACGAGCCAGCCACCGGCGTTCGTCTCTCCGGGTACGACGGACAGCGTCAGCCACCGACCCGGTCCGAGCGCGGCCATCGCCCGGGCCTGCGGGACGCCGTTGACCACGACCCGCTGGATCTCCGTGCTTCCCGAGTCCGGCAGGATCTCGGCGCCGCGCGCCAGTGGCGCGAGTCGCTGAGCCGTTGTGACCGCACCGGTCCAGTAGAGCCGCGATGACGCCTCGGCGAGCAGCAGCCGTGTCCGCCCCAGCCAGCGGTCGGTTGCCGCGGCCTCGCCGGCCACCACACGGGAATACGCCATCGAGCCGAGGAGCACGGCACCAAGCACGCATGCCGTCCACGCCGGTCGCCCGAGGCCCGGCACCGCCGCTCCCGCCGCGGCGAGCGCCAGCACGAGCACGAGTCCCCAACCGCCGAGGATCGCGTCGTCGGTCGCAGCGATGTGGACGGCCACGGCCCCGACGCCGTCCCAGTCGTCCTTGTCCTTCAACGGGACGACCACCTCGCCCCCGGCCAGCAGCGGAACCTCGCGTTCCCGCAGTTCGTCGAGCGTCGCCTGCGGCAGCGGGGGCGCCGTAGCATGCACGAGCGGAGCATTCCCGTGATAGACCTCGATCATCCCGACCCACCCCGGCAGGGTGCCGATGCCGCGTGCCTGCGCCAGCAACTGCACCAGTTGATAGGTGGAGGCGTGTGGCTCCGCGGGCGTCACGAGCGCGAGGTACGCCGCCGCGCTCTTGGCGGAGCGTTCCGCCGTCGCGGTCTCCGCGCGATGCGTCACGATCCGCGCGGCGACGAGCGCCGCGAGTCCGGCCACCCCCATGACCGCGGCCGCACCGATACGGCGCCCCAGCAGGATCATGGATCCGCCGTCGCGAGGAGGGAGTCGATCTGTTGGGCCATGTCGTGCGCGGCCGCCGCGGCATCGACGTGCTGCAGCACGATGCGGTCCATCATGTCCGGCAGAGCGGCATCGATCTCGCGCCAGTGCGCGATGCGCGCGCTCCACGGAATCCGGGCGTGGTGCGTCGCGCGCAGGAACACCGGCTCCCACCCGGTCGTATCGAGAATGGCGAGCGTCTGGGCCGACGCCGTGAGGCTCGGCAACTCGAGCCCAGACGTCCGGCGGATCGCTTCGGCGAGCGAATCGGCGAGGTAGGCGGCGAGCTCCACGGAAAGTCTGCGGTGCGCGGCATCGGCCGGCACGGCGAGTCCTGACGCATAGACGACGGTTTGCGGCGGCGACCCGGCGCGGTGGGGGATCTCGACGAACCCGATCCGCAACCGGCCATCGTCGACGTAGGGCTGGAGGTTCGGGATCCCGAAGTGGCCTGTCGTCAGCATCCCCACCCTGCCTGAGTAGAACAGGCGCAGGTTGTCCTCCGCGCGCGGTGGGGCGATGCTGTCGACCGTCACCCATCCCGTAAGCCAGCGGATGGCGGCCACGCTCTGCGGGCCGTCGAGACACCCCGTCGATCGCGTGCCGTCGGGACAGAGGACATCGCCGCCCCCCGACCACAGCCACGGCAGCCACAGGAACGCACGCCGGTCGAACGCGGTCCCCCATTGATCGACCTGGCCGTCGCCGTCGGTATCGCGCGTGAGCACTCGCGCGACGCGCCGGAACTCGTCCCACGTCCAGTCGCTCGTCGGATACGGCAGGCCGGCGCGGTCGAACAGGTCCTTGTTGTAGACGATCACGATCGGCGTGTAGCCCCTGGGGAGGGCGTACACCGCGCTGCCACGGCGGAAGATGCCGAGCACGGTGGAATCGTACCGCACCGGATCGACCCCGAGCCGCGCCAGGTAAGGCGCGAGATCGATGACGGCGCCGTGGTCGGCGAACGCCGGGACGTCGCTGTCGTCGAGCAGGAAGACGTCCGGGGGGTGCCCCGCCGCGATGGCCGTGAGGATGCGCTCACGGTACTCCACCGGACCCGTCGCCGCACTCTGCTGTTGCACCACGACGCCCGGATGAGCGGCCTCGAACGGCGCGAGGGCGCGCTCTTCGATCGCCGCCTCCCGATAGTCCGCCCAGTTGGCCAGCGCGAGGACGGTGCGATCGGTCCGGCAGCCGAGGGCGAGCAATACGCCGAAGGCGGTGGTCCGATGCCTCATCCGAGCCGGGCGCCGGCCGCGTCGAAGAGGTGAAGCTGACCGGCATCGATGCGCACACCCACTCGGTCCCCGGCGCGGACCAGGGGAATCCCCTGCACCTTCGCCACCAGGGCGACACCGCCGGCATCGAGGTGTACGAGTGTGTCGCTGCCGAGTGGCTCGACCACACGGACCTCGGCGTCGCCGACGCCGATGCCGGGCAGCTCGAGCTCGACGTGCTCGGGGCGGACGCCGAGCAGAACGCTCCCCGAGATGTTCATGGGAACGCGGAGCCGCAACGAGCCGCAGGCGAGCACGCGCTTGCGGTCCGTTTCCGGCGCGGCGGACAGCACGTTCATCCCCGGGCTTCCGACGAACCCCGCCACGAACGCATCGGCGGGGCTGGCGTACACCTCTCCCGGTGTGCCCACCTGGCGCAGCCGACCGCCCTGGAGGACCGCGATCCGCTCTCCCATCGTCATCGCTTCGATCTGGTCGTGGGTGACGTAGAGCATCGTCGTTCCGAGATCGCGATGCAGCTGCAGTAGCAGGGCTCGCAACTCGAGCCGCAGCGGCGCGTCGAGATTGGACAACGGTTCGTCGAACAGGAACACCTTGGGTTCGCGCACAATCGCCCGGCCCAGCGCCACGCGCTGACGCTCGCCGCCCGACAACTCGCCGGGCCGGTGGTCGAGGAGACTGGTGATCCCGAGCCGGTCGGCGACGGCGTGGACGCGCCGTGTCCGATCGGTCCGCGCGACACGGCGCAGCGACAGGGGAAAGGCGATGTTGTCGCCCACCGTGAGATGCGGGTAGAGCGAGTAGTTCTGAAACACCATGGCCACGTCCCGGTCACCGGGAGACAGCTGCGTGACGTCGCGATCGCCGATCAGGATCTGCCCGTCGGTCGGCTCCTCGAGACCGGCGATGCAGCGCAGCGCGGTCGTCTTGCCGCACCCCGTAGGACCCAGGAGCACGAGAAACTCGCCATCCCCCACCTCCAGCGAAAGCTCCTGAAGGGCGGGTTTCCCGTTCGCGAATCGCTTGGTGAGGTTGCGCAACGAGACGGAGGCCATGTCGCCCTAACCTAGGGGGGGCTCCGAGCGCAGCGCCAGCGGCGAGACCCTACGACACGACGCCAGTTACGAACTCCGCTTCGTGCTCGTCGGTGAGCTCGAAGCTGACGTGGGCGTGCCGGCAGCCGTGATGCTCCTCGAGCCGGGGTTGGAGCAGCTCGTCGTCCACTCGCACTGCGACCGAACCGTGAGGCGAGAGCGCCGGGGCGATCGTGACGTCGAGCCGACCGCCGGCGGTGCGGCGCAACCGGACGACGACGCGCTCGGAAGAGGTGTTGATGCGGATGTCCAGCGTCGTGTGCCCTACGTGAAGCCCGCGCCACTCACACGCGTTCCACTGCGCGGGCAGGTGCGGCGCGAGCGTCAGGCGATTCGCGAGGGCATCGGGTTTCGCCCCGAGCAGCCCTTCTATCACCGGAGTCACGAACAGCGCCGCGGACCATGCCTGCTCGGGGCACACCCCGGCGATCGTCCCGACGTCGCCGTCCAGCGCCTCGGCGAAGGAGCCCTGGCCGTGAGTGAACGGCAACCTGGCGTTGGCCATCAGGTGCCCGAACGCCTGCTCGGCGCGGTGGCAGGCGTACTCCGCGAGACTCACCCACCCCGTGTAGAGGGGCCATACACTGCCGGTCTGATGACCGGCGGGGCTGTAGATGGGATCATCCCGCGAGAGCAGGCGCACGCCCCATGGGGTCGTAAACGCGGGAGAAGCGATAGCGTCGAGCCAATGATCGGCCTGCGCCGCATCGACCGCTCCGAGCAGCAGCGGCACCGCCGTAAGCGCGGTGCGATGGCGCTGCTGCGTCCCGTCCGCCAGCAGCGCGAGCGCGAAGTCGTGGTCCACCACGAACCGCGTCGCGATCTGGTGTCTCACCCGGGCGGCCCGCTCGAGGAGCTCACCCGCGAGCGCCCCGCGCCCCAGGCCGCGGGCGACGGGGGCGAGGCCCGCGAGCGCCGCCGCCCAGATCCCGGCGAGATACAACGACACGTGCGCGCCGGAGAGCGGCCCCGACTCGATCCAGCCGTGGCCGACCCCCGTGTTCTCGATCAGGCCGTCGCCGTCGGTATCGGTCTCGAGACAATATCGATAGGCCCGCTCCAGCTCGTCCCACCGCTCTGCGAGGAAGGCGAGGTCGCCCGTCCAGGCGGCATACCGCCCGGCGAGGAGCAGATACAGCGGCGTCGCATCGGCGGCGTCGTAGTGCGACAAACCGCTCGTCGTATACTCGTGAATCACCTTGCCGCTCACATCCTGTGATGCACCGAGGAATCGCAGGATCAGGCGGCAGCTGGCGTAGTCCCCGGCGGCGAGCAGCGCGAACGCCGTCCAACAGGCATCGCGACCGAAGTACCAGGCGTACCCGGGACGCCCATCGTTCCGTCCCGGCCGGGCCGGGGCGTACCCCGCGACGAGCGATCGACCCACACCCGGCGTCTCGACGAAGAAGCTGTCGAGCCGCAACTTGGCCCACTCGAACGCGCGGTTGACCGGCTCGTCGGGCGACCGGAGCCGTACGAGCTGCTCCTGCACCTGCACTTCGTGCCGGCTGCGCTGCGCCGACAGTCCGACGACGCCTCTGCGGCCCAGCGCCGCAATGGCCGCATCGAGCTCGGCGCGGGACGATCCGCCGGCGATGACGAGCCGAAACGGCGCCTCGAGCGCCACGCGCAACTCCACATCGAGCGCGGGCTGGCCCTTCACCGGCCGGATCTGCCATTCGACGTCGCTGATCGGCAGAAACGCGGCCCGCGGCAGCCCCGACGCATCCGTCACGAGCAGGGTGCGGCCATCCGTGGCCAGCCGGTAGCGGAGATCGCCACCGGCACCCGCCGGGTACGGCCACGTGCGCCGCAGGTCGATCCGCCACCGCAGCACGAGATCGGTCGCCAGGCGCAGACCCCGCGCCCGGCCAACCTTCTCGGGTCGATAATCGATCAGGACGATCGGATGGTCGAGCGCCGTCGAGACCGTCTCCTCGACGATCCGCGAGCGGCTCACCAGGTGACGCTGAACTACCACCGGCGTGATCTGCGCGTCGCGCACCAGCGGCGTCTCCCCGCCGATCGTGACGCCGAAGTCCTTCAGCACCCGGTAGGGGTGCATCCAGATTTCCGCGATGCCGCGCTGCTCCCCGCCGGCGACGAGCGCGCGGCGTCCGGCGATCGTCAGCGCGTCATCGGACAGCGCGCGCGACGCAACGTGCAACGGCGACTCGAGCCCCGGGAGCGGACCGTCGAGACGCACCCGGTCCGGCAAGACGAGGTTGGTATCCTCCCGCGCGCAGTGGCCAGGCGAGGGCCAGATGGCCGCCGGGAGCGAGCGGCGTTCGTGCGGAATCGCCTCGCCGCACAGGGCGTTTCGCAGCACGGCGGCGAGCTGGCGGCGGAAGCGCCTGTCGGGCGCGCCAGGGACCACCTGCGCTCCGATGCACAGCGCACCGCCCGCGCCCACCACGTACTCCCACGCGACGACCCGATCGACATTCAGGTGGACATAGGACCGCTCGCAGGCGACGACCGCGCCCCAGCGCGGCCGCCGCCCCCGCGCATACGTCGTCAGCACGTAGCGCTCACCCTCGGTCGGCGCCCAGAGGTAGGTGCCCTGCCCCAATCCGGCGAACAGCGGATGGGGTCCGAACCCGGCGATCCCCCGCACGTGCTGAAACGTTCCGCAGACGTTGAGCTCGGGGAGCTGCAGCTCGTCGTCCTTGTGATGCCAGGTGCGGATTGCGGTATCGTTCGGCCCGTCCATCTCGAGACCAAGTGCCGCCACTTGCGTCGTCGCGCGCTGGGTGAGGAGGAGGCGGCCGCCGCGTTCGACCCACGGGAGCACGATCTCGCGCGGCAGGGGCGGCGGCTCGTCCTCGGCGTGGATCCAGCAGACGTCACACGCGTCGAGACCGCCCGACATCCAGTCGAGGGAGATGCGCTCGGTCACCAGCGGATCTTCGGACGAGCAGCGCTCGAACGAAGTCAGGAGTTCCCATGCGGCGTCCGCCCCGGGACCGACCGCACACAGCGCGATTCGCGGCACGGCTTACAGGCTCCGGATCGCCCGCAGCAGCTCGGCGTCCTCGCGCCGGTCGCCCAGCTTGGCTTCGGTGTGCATCCAGCGCAGCACGCCCTGCTTGTCGATCAGGAAATAGGAGCGGTTCGAGAAGAACTTGTCCTCCAGCAGCGTGCCGTAGCTCCTGGAGACGTCCCGTTTGAAGTCGCTCAAGAGATCGTGCTTCATCTGATACCGGGTTTTGTATTCCTTCAGCGTGGGAACGGAATCGACGCTGATGGGCAGTACGACCGTCCCCGCCCCCCTAAACTGATCGAGATCCTCGCTGAACGCGCAATTCTCGGCGGTGCAGGTGCTCGTGAATGCGAGGGGGAAGAAGGCGAGCAGGACGTTCGAGCGCCCGCGGAAGTCCGCAAGCGATACGTCGCTGCCCGAGGTGGACGGCAGCGCGAACACAGGCGCAGGGTCACCAATCCGAACCATATGACTCCGGGATTCGGGGGTCGAACACGCGTTCGGCGACTAATGTCGTCGCGGGAACTTCACGTCGCAACGCCGGTTTGATTTCCAGGAAACCCGGTATATGATCCCTGACCCTCGAAGGAGCGACCATGCCTCATACGTTGCCGGCCCTGCCCTATGACTTCGGGGCCCTCGAGCCCCATATCGACGCGCAGACGATGCAGATCCATCACGACAAGCATCATCAGGCGTACGTCACCAACCTCAACGCCGCGCTCGACAAACACCCCGATTGGCACAAGAAGAGTCTGGAAGAGCTGCTGCGCGGGATCAACACCGTCCCGGAGGATATCCGCACCCCGGTGCGGAACAACGGCGGCGGACACCACAACCACTCGCTCTTCTGGACGATCATGGCGCCGAAGGCGGGGGGCGAGCCGAGCGGCGCGCTGGCCGACGCGATCGCGAAGCAGCTCGGTGGCTTCGCGAAACTCAAGGAGACGCTCTCGAACGCGGCCACCACACGCTTCGGCAGCGGCTGGGCGTGGCTCGCGATCGCGGGGGGCAAGCTCGAGGTCTTCTCCACGGCGAACCAGGACAGCCCGTTGATGGACGGGAAAGTCCCGATTCTGGGCCTGGATGTCTGGGAGCACGCGTACTACCTGAAATACCAGAACCGCCGTCCCGACTACGTGGCCGCCTGGTGGAATCTGGTGAATTGGCCGGAGGTGAGCAGGCGCTTTGAGGCCGCGAGGTGAGCTGAAGAAGTGGTGAAGGTCGGTTCTATCTTCCACCGACCTTCACGATTCTCCACAGGCTGTCTATCGAGTCGCGTACACGCTCGTCTTGCCGCTCGCCGTCCAGGCGACGACGTCGTAGTGCTGCGGCGTCCCGCCCTCCATACCGGGTGAGCCTATCACCATCCCCGGCACGGCCAGTCCCGCGATCGGCGGATGTTCGCGCAGCGCCTTCGCGATGAGATCCGCGGGAACGTGTCCCTCGATCACGTAGCTGCCGACCTTGGCCGTGTGACACGACGCGAGTGACGACGGCACTCCGAACGCGGCCATGACGTCCGACAGGCTGTCGGTGTCGTGCGCCTCGACCGTGAACCCGGCGCGCTGCAGGTGCTCGATCCACTTTCCGCAGCAGCCACAGCTGGCGCTCTTGTACACGATCACCGTCGGCAGGACACGCTGGGCCGCTTCCCGGGGAATGGCGAAAGCGAGGGCGCTGCCGGCTGCCGCGACGAGGATCGCGAGCCGGAGCACGAGAAAACGCGCGCGCATGCAAGACCTCCCAAAGTCGAGTCGCGTGGTCTGAATGACGACGGCCGTACCCCGAACAACGTAGCGCGGGTGCCACGGTGGGAGAAGTCCGCCCACTGGATACTCACGCCGGATTCAGAGTCGATTCATGACCATTCCCTTACGATTTGTCGCAGTGCGGCAGATGCCGCACCGCGGCACGACGGCGAGGGGCGTATGACACGAGTGATTACACGCTATCGGGGCGGCAGCCGGAAGCTCTACGACACGACCGAGAGTCGCTACGTCTCGCTCGACGAAATCCCGGCGATCATCCGCGGTGGCGATGCGGTGCGCGTCGTGGACAACGCTACCGGCGCCGACGTCACCGGGCAGGTGTTGGCCCAGGTCATCTCCGAGGGAGAGCGCCGGGGAGTGTCCTTCATCTCGTCCGACGCGCTGCAGGAGATCATCCGCAGCGGGGAGCGCCTCCTCGTGCGCGGCGTGCACACGTTGCGCCAGGAGATGGACCGGCTGTTGGCTCCGCCGCGTGGGCGGCGCGCCCGGCGTATGCCGAGCGAGCTGCAGCTCCTGCGACTCGGCCTGCGGCAGCTCGAACAATCGTTGACAGCGGTCGATGGCGGCGCGTCCCGCC
>JAWOLH010000027.1:0-111015 GCA_033853695.1 Gemmatimonadales bacterium
TCATCGCCGCGCAGGTGTGGGGCGATCTCGATCGGGCAACGGTCGCGGTGAATCGCGAGGCGAGCGCGCTGCGGTCAGTGGTGTTGCTCGCGCCGCGATTCCCGCAGGAGACCCAGACGCGCTTGCGGCGCTCGTGGCGAGTCACATCCACGAAACCGTCACTGAAGAGTGGTCCGCGATGGCGGCTCGTCGCTTGCCATGACGCCCGCCGCCAGCGCATCATCACGAGTCACGCCACGGTGAACTGGGTCAAATGGTCAACCCTGATCGTGCAGGCGATCTGCACGATGGTCGCCATCGCGCTCGTCCACAGCGACAACCGTACCGCGACCGGTATTGCGCTCGGCCTCTTCGCGACCGGCGTCGCGGTGTCGATCCTGCTGATCGCGGCGCACAATCGCCCGTTCACCGGCGCGTTGTCCGTGCGGCCCGATATCCTCGAGCAGGTCCTCCCGCCGATGCCAGCGAGTCCCTGAAGGTCAGGTCTCTGACCAGATCGCGAGCTCGTTCCCGCTCGGATCGGTGAAGTGGAACCGGCGGCCCCCCGGAAAACTGAATATCGGTCTGACGATGGTCCCACCGGCCTGGCGTACCTTCGCCTCCAGCGCTTCCAACTCCGTGGCGAAGATCACGACGAGGGCACCGCCCTTCGCGACCTTGCCCTCCTTGGTGAACCCGCCCGCCAGGCGGCCGTCCTCGAAACTCGTGTAATCGGGTCCGTAGTCGGTGAACTTCCAGCCGAATACGTCTGTGTAGAAGCGTTTCGTCGCCGCGATGTCGGTGGCGGGAAGCTCGATGTAATCGATACGCCGGTCGCGCTCCATGGAGACTCCTCGAGGGTGGAGCGCCGAATCTAGGCGGGGAGGGGATTCTCGTCTTGAACGATTCCGACACGGCGCTCCGCGGCGTACTGGGCGGGTGCTATTCCTGCGAGCCGCTTGAATTCCCGCACGAAATGCGGCTGGTCGGCGTAGCCGGCCTCGAGGGCGAGCGCGGCCCCGGGCGGTACCGCGCGGCGGCCGATCTCGCGCACGGCGCCGAGAAACCGCAGCACCCGGGCGAACCGCTTCGGGGAGAGTCCGATCGCGACATCAAAGGCCCGCTCCAGGCGCCGCTCGCCGACGCCCAGGGCCTGCGCCGCCGCCCCGACCGCGATGCCACCCCGCGTGCGCCGCATCAGCGTGACCGCGCGCTGAATGAGGTCATCCGGCCGGGGGAGCCGGACTCCGGCCAGCAGCATTCGCTCGAGCACCGACACCCGGTCTCTCCGCGGAGCCCTGGCGACCGCGTCGGCGAGCACGGCGGCGGCGTTGCCCCACAAGGTGTCGAGGGGCACGTCCCGATCCGTCAGCTCGCGCAGCGGCACGCTCAGGAACGGCAACGCGCCGCCCGGCCGGAAGCGGACGCCGAGGAGATCGACGCGACCGGCGTGGAGGAAGACGCTGGCGCGATTCATCGCTCCGACCACAAACGGTCTTGGATCAGCCGAGAGATCGAGGATCAGGTCGTTCGAGCCGTCAGGGAGAACGCGGGACTTCCAAGGCGGAGCCTGCTCGGCCGTGAGCATCCAGTAGCAGGTTACGTAGGGCGCCAGCGCCTGACTCGGCGGCCGTCGAGTAAAGCGGGGTTTGAGGGGGAGCACGTCCGCAATCTACCTTCTGGCACCCCATGCGCACGCCCACGCCGCTTCCACTCGAGACAGTCGGACGCCTGGTCGGCAGAGTCGTGCCGCGGCATCGAGTCATCGATGCGAAGCTGCTCCCGGGCGGGCTGTGCAACACCAACATCCGGGTGCGGCTCGATCCCGATATTGGCGCCGTCGTGCTCCGGATCTATGACCGCGATCCGGCTGCCTGCCGGAAAGAAGTCGATCTGCACGAGCTGGTACGACGCACCGTTCCCGTGCCGGAAGTACTCGGCGCTGCCACCGATGGTGTGGATGGCATCGGTCCGTATGCCGTGATGCGGTACGTCGAAGGCATGACGTTTCAGGAGCTGCGACGGCGGAAGGACGCGCGCATGGTCGCGGCGGCGAGCGAAGCGATCGGCCGAACGCTGGCCGCCATCGGGCAGCACACGTTCCCTCGTCCCGGCCGGCTCGAAGCGGGTCCGCGCGTGGGCGAGCAGCTGGCCGCGGGTCGCGATCCGATCCCGGCGTTCGTCGAGGCGTCGATCGGCCGGCCGGCGTTCATCAGCCGGTTCGATGACGCGTTCCGCGAGCGCCTGCGCAGGCTCTTCTGGTCGGTGGCCGACCGACTGCGCGAGGTGACGGACGATCACCGCCTGGTGCACTGCGATTTCGGGAGCCGCAATCTGATCCTGCGGGAGACGGCGGGAAGGTGGGAGGTGGCGGGAGTGCTCGATTGGGAATTCGCGGCGTCGGGTTCACCGCTCTGGGACGTGGGGCATTTCCTGCGCTACGAGCGCGATGGGCGCCCGCGCTCCGAGCCATATTTCTCAGCGGGCTTCCGGAGTGCCGGCGGTCTGCTCCCCGGGGACTGGCGGCGGTTCGCGCGGCTGCTCGATGTCGCGGCGCTGTGCGACGCCCTCTCCTCCGGCGCGCTGCCGGACGATGTCAACCGCGAGCTGGTCGAGCTGATCCGCGCTACGGTCGAGGACCGTGACGCCGTGCTCTAGGAGCGGATGGGCGCCGCACCTGCCGGCGCCCATCCGGTCCAGGGTCACGGGCGCACGGCGTTCGAGTGCTCCCAATTCACGAACAGGAATCCTCCCGGGGCGTCGAACTTCGGCTCACCCGGCCCGGGCAGGACCTGGAGCTGCAGCTCGTCGATCTTGTTCTTCGAGCAATCCCAGCACGCCAGCGCGAAGTCGCCGTCCCGACGCGTCCGCGACAGGAGCATGACGTGCACCATCGCGTTGTCGGTCACCAGCGCGCCGTTCTTGTACAGGTGTCCGACGGCCCAGACTGCTACCGCGCTGTTGATCGTCGGCACGAGCGGCGTGTGCACCTGCGTCACGCCGTGGTAGTACAATCCCATGATCACACCGCCGAATCGCGGGTGGTGCGGCACGTCCTTGGTCTGGACCCGGTCCATCACCAGCGTCCAGCGTGCTCCGTCGGCGGTGGTGAACTCGGCTTTGCCGTCCACCGAATCGCGCGTCGCGCCCTCGTCCCACGCCCTGAACGTGAAGCTCCCCGAGATCGGAGTGACGTTGTTCGAGTAGGGACCGTTCTTCACCTGTGCTTCCAGCCCCTCGCGCTCGTCGCCGAACGCCTGGAGGATCGGCGCCGCGCTGTCGGGGAAGGGGAACGGGCCGGGAAGAATCTGGATCACGGGGCCGCCGCCCACGACACTGATCTCCTCGTCTCCGGCGGGTTGCGCCGCAGGGGGTCCCGCATTGGCCGCGCCGCCCACGACCAGTCGGGTCTCCATGCCAAGCTTCTTGTGCGAGCCATCGCCGACGGGGCAGTACACCTCGTAGGTGCCGGCCCGCAGGGTGATCGCGAGCGTAGCGCTGTCGCCCGGCTGGATCTGGCGCGTCTTCCGCTCGATCCCTCGCCCTTCGATCTCGAAGGCGTGCGGAATGCTGCCATCGTTCGTGACCGCGAAACGCACCGGCCCGGCCGCGACGGCCGAGACGGAGAGTTGTACCGTCCATTCGGAGAGCTTGACGTGCACCGGCGACGCGGCCGGGGCGGGGGCGGTCAGAATCGTGTTGAGCAGGAGCAGCGGGATCATGGCGAGTCCTTTGGGTTCGGGGAACGTGAGCTGCGATCGCCCTGAGGACTCGGGGGAGGGCGGATCTATTCCGGCGGGAATATTTTGGCCGGTGGCGGAGTCTCGTAGAGGGGACGAGTGGAGCGAGACCAGATCGATCGATTCGAGGTGGTGGCGCTGCCGCACCTGGACGCCGCGTACACGCTGGCCCGCTATCTGATGCGGGACGACGCGGCCGCGGAGGACGTCGTGCAGGAGGCGTTCCTGCGGGCGCTCAGGTATTTCGATCGCTACCGCGGTGGTGATGCCCGGGCCTGGATCCTGGCCATCGTGCGGAACACGAGCCACACCTGGCGCAAGCGTCAGGGGCGGCCGGTTGTCGAATTCGACGAGCGCGTGCACAGCGATGCGGTCGAGACTCAAACCCCCGAGGCGGCTCTGCTGCGCGCCGCCGACCGCGACATGGTGCGCCGGGCGCTCGATCAGCTGCCGCTCGACCAGCGGGAGGTCATCGTGCTGCGGGAGATTCAGGGCTTGAGCTACAAGGAAATCGCGGCGGTCGCAGGGACCCCCATCGGCACGGTGATGTCGCGCCTCGCGCGGGCGCGGCAGCGGCTCGAGCAGCTGCTCGGCGTAGCGGCGGGGAAGGAGTGACGATGCGCTGCGCGGATATGGAGGCGCGGATCGGCGCCCTCGCCGACGGCGAGCTGGTGGAAGCAGCGGCGCGGGACGTGGAAGAGCACCTGCGCTCCTGCCCCACCTGCCGCGCAGCGCACGAGCGCGTGCTGGCGCTGCGCACGGCCTTGGAGCAGCATGCGCCGCCGCTCGCCGCCCCGGATCGGCTGCGCGCCGCGGTGCGTGCGCGCATCGAAGCCCCCGCCGTTCCGGCGCGCCGTGCGGTGGCCTGGCGCTGGTTGGCGGGCGCGGCCGCCCTGGTGGCGGCGATCGGGGGGACGTGGGAGGTTGCCACGACATGGGGCGTCGGCCGGGCGCTGGCCGACCAGGTGCTCGCGACCCACGTGCGCTCCCTGATGCCAGGCCATCTCACCGACGTCGCCTCGACGGACCAGCACACGGTGAAGCCTTGGTTCAACGGCCGGCTCGACTATTCGCCGCCGGTGTCCGACTTCGCGGGCCGCGGGTTCCCGCTGATCGGGGGGCGGCTCGATTACGTCGGCGGCCGCCCGGCAGCGGCGCTCGTATACGGTCGCCGCCAGCACGTCATCAACGTGCTGCTCTGGCCGACGGGGACGGGGCCCGCTGCAGGCCCCGCGGCACTCACCCGACAGGGGTACCACCTGCTCCACTGGGTCGGGCCGCAGTTCACCTACTGGGTCGTGTCCGATCTTGCGACGCCGGAGCTGCGCCAGTTCGTCGACCTGCTGCAGCAGGCCGATGGGGCGACGCCTCCCTGATCGGGTTTCCATCGGGTTGCTAATTTTTTAGCATAATGCTAAAATTTTAGCACCATCGACCCGGACAGGCCCCCGCATGTCGCCGCACCGTCCCCCGCTCGCTCGCCGCGAGCGCCAGATCATGGATCTCATCTACCGGCTCGGCCGGGCCACCGCCGGCGAGGTACACGAAGGCTTGGCCGATCCACCGAGCTACTCCGCCATTCGCGCGCTGCTCAGGGTTCTGGAAACGAAGGGGCACCTGAAACACGAGGTCGACGGCCCCCGTTACGTCTACGTCCCCACCGTACCGCGGGAGCGCGCCCGTGAATCGGCGCTGCGGCAGCTCGTGAACACGTTCTTCGACGGCTCGAGCGCCGCGGCCGCGGCCGCGCTGCTCGACCTCTCCGACACCCCGCTGGATCAGAGCGAGCTGAAACGGCTGGCGGCGCTCGTCGCGCAGGCCAAGAAAGAAGGGCGCTGATATGTCGAATCCCGTACTCGATATCCTGATCAAGGCGACCCTGCTCGTCGCGCTGGCGATGGTGGTGTCTCTCGCCCGGCGCAGGGCCGCGGCGGCCACGCGTCACCTGATCTGGGCGCTGGCGCTCGGCGGTGTGCTGGTGCTTCCGATCGCCGAGCGAGCCGGTCCATCGTGGCACGTCGTGCCGATCGCCCGCACGCAAGCGGTATCCACGACGTCCAATCGAACGCCGGTCTCCCTCGTGGGCGGGGTGGGCAACGTGGCCAGGTCGCGGACCACGGAGATCGCCCCCAATCTCGCGCGGCCGCAGCCCGCGCCACTCCCGCATCGCCGTTCCTGGTCGCTCGGTCAGATCCTGCTGGCCATCTGGCTGGTCGGGGTCGCTCTCGTCCTCGGTACGTTCGTGGTCGCCCGCGTGCGGGTGGCCCGGCTCGCCGGGCGGGCCATGCCCGTCCGGGCGCCGGAGTGGCTGGGGCTGCGTGACCTGCTCCTGGCGCAGCTCGATCTCGACCGGCACGTCACGCTGCTGATGCTCGAGGGTCAGGCGACGATGCCGATGACGTGGGGGACCTGGCATCCGGTCATCCTGCTGCCGGCCGAAGCCGATGAGTGGACACCGGCGCGCCGCCACGATGTGCTGTTGCACGAGCTGGCTCACGTCGAGCGCCGCGATTGCCTCACGCATCTGGTGGCGGTGGTTGCCACGGCCGTGTACTGGTTCCATCCGCTGGTGTGGCTCGCGGCGCGAGGCTTGCGGATCGAACGGGAGCGCGCCTGCGATGATCGGGTGCTCGCCACTGGCGCCCGCCCCTCCCAGTACGCCGAGCACCTGCTCGAGATCGCCCATGGCTTCGCGGCCCGACCGGCGACGGCGTTTGCGAGCCTCGCGATGGCCCGGCCGTCGCACCTCGCTACCCGGCTGCTCGACGTGCTCGATGCGCACCGGCGCAGGGATGCGTTGACCCGGCGTCTCGCGCTGCCGGGTGCGGCCGCCGCCGCGCTCTTCGTGTTCCCCATCGCGGCGCTGCGCCCGTCGAATCCATCGCTCCCCGTCCCGGCGAGTGTACGCGCGCCGGCGGCGTCACCGCTGATGCCGGACGAAGATTTCCGAATGCCCCTCGTGCGCGCGGCGAACGCGCTCGTCGAAACCGATACCGGGGATTGCACCAAGAACCGAGGCTCGAGCGCTGCCGAGCACAGCAGCAATCACATCGTGACGCTGATGGTGACGGTGGGCCGGTGCGTGGAAGCGCTGCGCGCGACCGCCGAGTTCCAGCTCACCAGCGATTTCACCGATATCGCGGGCATCGCGGACGACGGATCCGTCACGATCGAGCAGAGTGGTGGGGACGTGGAACGCCGGCTCGAAATCCGAGCCAGGGGCGGCGCGCTCACCCGGCGCTGGTTCGTCGACAACGCCGAGCGGCCGTACGATGCGGCGGCGCAGGCCTGGCTCACGGCGACGCTCACCGACCTGATCCGGCGCACCGGCTACAAGGCCGAGGAGCGCAGCCGCTGGGTGCTGCAGACCCGCGGCGTGGAGGGGATGTTCCAGGAGATCGCGGAGCTCGAGGGCGATTATGCCAGGCGGATCTACTATCAGGCGCTCGTGGCCGATGGGAAGGCGGATCCGGCGGTCGTCTCACGGGTCGTGACGCAGGCCGGCAACGAGCTGAGCAGCTCGTACGACCTCGCCGAGCTGCTGGTGCTCGTGGGGCGTCTCTACCCGCTCACCGAGCCGATGCGCAGCGCGTTCGTCGCCGCCTCGAATCACCTCAGCTCCGACTACGACCGCCACCGGGTCCTCGCGGTCGTTCTGGCGAGCCGCACGCTTCCCGATGACCTGGCAAGCGCGATTCTTACGTCGGCCGGCGGGATCTCCTCGGATTACGACCTCGCGGAGGTGCTCGTGGTCCTGATCCAGAAACACCCAATCACCGACGGGATGCGCGCGGCCTTCTTCAAGGCGGTCAACGGCATCAGCTCGGACTACGACCGGCACCGGGTACTGGCCACGCTGCTCGCGCAGCAGCCCCCGGCGAGCCCGGCGCTCGTGGCCGATGCGCTTGCCTCGGCGGGCCAGATCTCCTCGAGCTACGATCGTGCCGAGGTGCTGGTAGAGGTGGCGACGACGTATCCGTTCAGCGAGTCGTTGCGGGAGCCGTTCTTCGCCGCGACGAAAGGGATCGATTCCGACTACGACCACGCGCGCGTGCTCACCGCGCTCACTGAGCAGTCGAAGCTCACCGATCCGGTGATTGCGAGCGTGATTGCCTCGTCCCGCGAGATCAATTCGAGCACGAGCCGCGCCGACGTCCTCGTCTCGTTGGCGGAGCACAATCGGCTCAGCGCGCCGCTACGGCAGGCGTACGCCGACGCGACGAAGGACATCGAGTCGGAGTATGATCGCAGCCGCGCGCTGGCCGCCCTGGGCGGGAGCCAGCTTTAGCGATACCCGGCGGCCTGGAGGCTGAACAACTCGGCGTAGAGGCCGCCGCGCTCCACCAGCTCCTCGTGCGTCCCCTGATCCACGAGCTCGCCGCCCTGCAGCACGAGGATCCGGTCCGCCATCCGGACGGTGGAGAAGCGGTGTGAGATCAGCACCGCCATGCGCCCCTTCGTCAACTCGGCGAACCGCAGGAACACCTCGTATTCGGCGCGGGCGTCGAGGGCGGCTGTAGGTTCGTCGAGGATGAGCAGCTGTGCCTCGCGCAGGTAGGCGCGGCCCAGCGCGACCTTCTGCCATTCGCCCCCCGACAGCTCTACGCCGCCGTCGAAGCGGCGGCCGAGCATCTGGTCGTAGCCCCCGGAGAGCCGGCCGGCGAGCTCGTCGGCTTTGCTGCGGCGGGCGGCCTCACGAATGCGTTCGACGTCATCCAGGCGCTCGATCTCACTCACCCCGATATTCTCCTTCAGGATGAAGTCGTAGCGCACGAAGTCCTGGAAGATCACGCCGATGTTGCGCCGCAGACTCGTGAGGTCGTACTCCCGGAGGTCGACACCCTCGAGCAGGATGCGACCCTCGTCGGGGTCGTAGAGTCGCGCCAGGAGTTTCGCGAGCGTGGTCTTCCCAGCGCCGTTCTCTCCGACCAACGCGATGCGCTGCCCCGGCGCGAGCGTGAACGTCAAATGGCGCACAGCCCAGCGGTCGGATCCCGGATACCGGAACCCCACATCCTGGAACTCGAATCCCTGCGTGATCGGGACCGGCACGGCTCGGGCACCACTCTTTGAAACAACGCTCGGCTTCACGTCGAAGAAGGTGAACAGGTCGCCGAGGTACAGACTCTGTTCGTAGATACTCGAAAACGAGAGCAGGATGCGCTGGATGAGATCGCGGCTCTGACGGAACGACCCGGCGAGAAACGTGAGCGCGCCGATCGTATACCGGCCGAGGACCGTCAGGTAAATGATCACCGCGTACGCGGCGTAATAGCCGAGCGTGCCCAGAGTGACCAGCGCCGTCGAGACCACGTTGCGACGTACGGCGAGGGTCTTGTTCTGCTCGTAGAACTCGTCGGACAGCCTGGCATAGCGCCCGACGAGGAAGTCCGACAGCCCGAAGAGCTTCACTTCCTTGGCCGATTCGTCGGAGGCGCCCATGTAGCGGAGGTAGTCGAGCAGCCGGCGCTCCGGTGTCCAGCGGAAGAGCAGCGAGTAGCCGAGTGCCGCGTAATGCGCCTCACCGAGGAACGACGGGACGACAGCGACGGCGAGGAGCAGGAGGAGCCAGGGGAGCTGCACCAGCAACACGCCGGCGAGCGACGCCAGCGTGACGAGATCCTGCGCGGTAGAGAGGAGCTGGGCGAAGAGCCCGATGCGGCCGACGGTCTGGCGGCGCGCGCGCTCCAGGTGGTCGTAGGTATCGGCATCCTCGAACTGGGCGAGATCGAGCGTCGCGGCGTGCTGCATCAGCCGCACGCTGATCCTGTTGGCGAAGAGGTCGCCGAGCAGACTCTCCAGCAACGACGAAAGGCGGGCGAGGGCTTCCCCGACCACGGCGATGCCGAGCTCTATGCCCACGAGGCCGCCGAGATACCACCACGAGACGGCGTGGCCTGCCCTGGTGGCGCCGATCGCCGTGACGACGCCGTCGATGATCAGCTTGCCGATCCACAGGACAGCCACGGGGACGAACGACCGCACCAGTCGCAACACGAGGATCGCGGCCGTGTAGCCGCGATGCGTCTGGAACACGAGCCGCAGCAGCGGTGGCACGTGGCGCAGTGCCTCGAGCCGTTGGCTCCAGGTGGGCGGCTGCTCGCCGGGGGTCATTCGAGAAGGTGGAAAGAAGCGATGTCCGGTCACTCGTGCAAAATTAGCGGCCTCCTTGCGCAGTGGGCGACGGCGGTGCACCCTTGCCGCACCCATTGACGGAGCCTGCAGCTCGCATGGTTCGTGGAGCCGGTGGTACGCCGGGTGGGGTGGGGACGTTCATCATCGGCGCCGCCATGGTCGTGGCCGGCGGCTATCTGCTGCTCACGCGGGTCACGGTTGCGAGCGGCGGGTGGCTGCTCTGGGGGTACAATGCGTTCGGGCTGTCGCTTCTGCCGCTGCTCGTCGGCATCGGGGTGCTGTTCTTCAACGGTCGATCCATCCTGGGGTGGGGGCTCACCGGAGCGGGTGCCATTATCATCGTCGCGGGGATTCTCGCCAACCTGCACATTTACTTTCAATCGACCTCGCTGTTCGACACGCTCGTGATCCTCGGCCTCCTGGCCGCCGGGATCGGACTCGTCGCCCGATCGCTCCAACCGCAGGGGTCTGCCGCGGGCGAGTAGATACGGACCGAGACCCTGTGAAGAGGGTGAGCGCTGAAACCTGCCGGTCGGCAATTCGTACGGTGAATACTCCAACTATGTCGATGCGCATGGACGATGAAGCCGTGTTCTTCACCGCGTTCGGTGCCGCGCTGGCCGGAGCGGTCCTGTTCGGCGTCGCCTGGTGGCGGGCCCGGAGCCGTCTGAACCAGCTGGAGGACCGGCTGGCGGCGACGCTCGGCTCGCAAGACACGCGCGATACGACGGATGTACACGAGCGGATCGCCGAGCTCGCACAGCGCGTGGCCCAGCTCGGGCGCGGCCAGGAGTTCGTTCAGCAGCTGCTCTCGGGTAAACGCCGCCTCCCGCAGGCGGGACATCCGGCGGACTCCACGCCTTCCTGACGAAGTCCACTTGCCTCGTGTGAGGCGGCTTTTTACTTTGCGCTAGAGTAGACGTCCTACAACGAGCTTACGAGGTTTCTTCTCGATCATGTACACGCACACCGCTCCTCCGTATTCGCGCCAGTGGGCCCGGACGTTCGTCGTCCGGACCGCGCTGATCGTGGAGATCGGTGGGCGTATTCCGTCCGCCGAGGAGCAGTCGAGGAGACGAGCACCCTAGAAGTCCGCGATTCCATTGTGTGATCCGGCCTTTCGGGTGCTCTCACAGAGACCCGGAAGGCCGTTTCGTTTGCCTACACGCTGAGGATCACGCAGATGGAAGCCCAGATACGGCAACAGAACGAAGCGATCGTCGAGCGCTACCTCGAGCAGCCCACGCGACTCCCGCCGGAGTTGCGCCGCCACGTGGAAGCGTTGTGGGACGGCGCACCGGTCCAGTTGTATGCGCTGGCCGATCTCGATCACACCCATCAGCTCGCCGCCACGTGGGTGCTGCTCGGCCCCACGCACCTCGCCTCCGCCCGCCGTGCCGGGGAGCGGTGGGAGATCGAGAGCGTGTGGCGGTCGCGGGTGCAGGCGGTCGTCGAGGCGCCAGGGCTCTCGGCTACGACGCTGACGGTGCTGGGGCGGCCGGGCGATCCGGCGCTCCTCGTCGTGCGCTACTCGCACCGCCAGCGCCGGGCCTTCGAGAACCTCCGGTTCGTGCTGGAGGAGGCGCTCGAAGGGCGCCGGGTCACGCCCCGCGACGCCGACGGCGAATACGTCGATGCCGTCGCCCGCCCGGTGCGTGACGCCCAGGCGTTGATGGCGGGGCAGCGGGTGGCGGTGATCCGCCGCCTGCTCGGCTACCTCATGCCGTACCGGCGCCGGCTCGGTGTCGGGATGGCGGCAGCCGCGATCATCACGCTGGTGAGTCTCGTGCCGCCCTATCTCGCGGGGTACCTGATCGACCGCGTGATCCGGCCGGCCCAGGAGGGCGCGGTACCCGTCGGGCGGGCCGGACTGATCGCGTCGATCGCCGTCGCCGCGATGGCGCTCGTGTACCTGGTCAAGTCCGGCGCGGCGATCGTGCGCCTGCGGTTGATGGCGATCCTCGGGGAATGGGTCGCGCGGGACCTGCGGGCCGAGCTGTACGAGCACATCCAGCGGCTCAGCCTGTCGTTCTTCTCGCGCAAGAAGACGGGGAGCCTGATCACGCGTGTGTCGTCGGACACCGACCGGCTGTGGGACTTCGTGGCGTTCGGGGTGGTCGACGTGTCGCTGTCGATCGTGATGCTCGCGGGGTTGTCGGCCGTGCTGCTCACGCTCGACTGGCGGCTCGGGCTCGTGATGACGCTGCCGGTGCCCTTGCTGTGCTGGCTGATCTACCGGCACGGCGAGGCGCTGAACCGCCGCTTCCTGCGGGCCTGGCGCAAGTGGTCGCGCATGACCGACGTGCTCTCGGACACGATCCCCGGGATCCGGGTCGTGAAGGCGTTCAACCAGGAAGACCGCGAGATCGAGCGCTTCGCGACCCGCAGCGACGACGTGACGGACGAGGTGAGCCACCTGCACCGGCTGTGGACCACGTTCTGGCCGTTGTTGACGCTGGCGGTGCAGGTGACGACGGTGGTCGTCTGGGTGATCGCCGTACCGCGACTGCTCGGCCACGGAGCAGCGTTGTCGACGGGGACGTTCATCTCGTTCCTGCTGTACACGACGATGTTCGTCGCGCCGATCGAAGTGATCGGGCAGATCGCGCGCACTATGAACCGCGCCACCACTTCGGCGCACCGGATCTTCGAGGTGATGGACACGGAGCCCGAGGTGCGGGACGGCATGCGGCCGCTGCGACTCGAGCCGGTGCGCGGCCGGGTCACCTTCGAGCGGGTGACCTTCGCCTACGACGGCGTCCGCCAGGTGTTGAAAGGGGTGTCGTTCGACGTCCTGCCGGGTGAGCTGGTGGGACTCGTCGGATCGTCCGGCGGCGGGAAGAGCACGGTCGTCAACTTGATTGCGCGCTTCTACGACGTCACCGGCGGCGTGATCAAGATCGACGGCGTCGACGTGCGCGAGCTGGAGACGGGCCACTACCGCCGCCAGATCGGGATGGTGCTTCAGGACCCGTATCTGTTCCACGGGACGGTGCTGGAGAACATCCGCTACGGAATGCCCGACGCGTCACCCGCCGACGTGATCGCAGCGGCCCGGGCAGCCAACGCGCACGACTTCGTGTGCAAGCTGCCGCACGGCTACGACACCGTCGTCGGTGAGCGCGGGCACACCCTCTCGGGCGGGGAGCGGCAGCGGGTCTCGATCGCGCGGGCGATCCTCCATGATCCGCGGATTCTCATTCTCGACGAGGCGACGTCGAGTGTGGATACGGAGACCGAGCGAGAGATTCAGCAGGCGCTCGACCGCCTCATCGCCGGGCGCACGGTGTTCGCGATCGCGCACCGCCTGTCGACGCTGCGGCGCGCCTCGCGCCTGTTCGTCATCGAGGACGGGCGACTGGTGGAGTCCGGGACGCATCGGGAGCTCCTGGCGCGGCACGATGGTCGGTACCGGCGGTTGCATGAGATGCAGTTGCAGTTGGCGTAAGAAGGGATAACGATTTCGAGGAGGCATCATGCGAGCAACAGTGGTCAGGAAACCCGAAGCCGAAGTGCAGGCGCAGCTCCGTCTCGCACGTCGTGCAGACGGCCAGCTCTGGGCCACGCTCGACGGGGAGGAATCCGCCGTGCGCGTACGCCGTGCGTTTCCCTGGTCCGAGCCTGCGCGCTACGTCTCGCTGCGCGACGCTCGGGATGGGGAGTTCGCGTTCGTTCCCGATCCGGCGACGCTCGACCCGGTCTCGCGGCAGGTACTCGAGGCGGCACTGGCTTCGGCGGGGTTTGTTTTCGTCGTGACCGCCGTTCACGAGATCAGGGAAGAGATCGAGATCCGCAGCTGGCGCGTGGAGATGCGGCAGGGGGTTCGCACCTTCCAAACGCGGCTCGACGATTGGCCCCACGCCCTCCCGGGCGGCGGTTTGCTGATCCGCGATGTGGCGGGAGATCTGTACCGGATCGACGACCTGGCTGCGCTGGATGAGCGGAGTCGGGAGTTGCTGTGGGCCTTCGTGGACTGATCGCTTACGACGCACTGGCCACGAAGCGCCATGCACAGACACATTAAGGGGCCCCATTCCGGAGCCCCTTCTTGTCTGCTGCCCGATTGCTGATACTGCCCGCGCTGTGCACCATTTTCGGGCTGGCGCCGGTTGCGGGTCAGAATCCTGAATACCGCTCGCCCGGCGGCGTCGTCTACGTCGCGCAGCCCGATACGGGCGGTGTGGTGCGCGCCGAGTCCGCGCTGGCAGCGGCGCCACGCGACCTGCAGCGCATCCTCCAGCTCGGGTTCGCCCAGTCGGCGATCCGCCGGTACCGCGAAGCCATCGCGACGTTCGGCCGCGGCATCGCGATCGCTCCCGATAGCGCGATCCTCTATCGGTGGCGCGGCCATCGCTATCTGTCGCTGCGCATGCTGGACAGCGCGCGGGCCGATCTGGAGCACGGCTTGACGCTCGACTCGACCCTCTACGGCTGCTGGTACCACCTCGGCATCGTGCGATACGTGACGGGCGATTTCGCCGGTGCGGCGACGGCATTCGCCCGCGCACTGCCGCTGGCGCCCGACTCGGGCGAGAAGGCGGGATCGATCGACTGGTCGTGGATGTCGCTGATGCGCGCCGGTCGTCGTGCCGAAGCGCAGGCGGTGCTCGATCACAACACCGACGCCCCGCCCGGCGGCAACGTCTACTCCCAGCGGCTGCGGCTCTATCGGGGACAGATCGGCCCGGACCAGGTGCTCACGCCCACGGACACCTCGGACATCGCGATCGCGACCTCGAGCTACGGCGTCGGCAACTGGTATCTGTTGCGTGGCGACACGGCGAGCGCCAAGTGGTGGTTCGAGCGCTCGGTGCGGTCCGGGGGATGGCCCGCGTTTGGATTCATCGCGTCCGAGGCGGAGTTGAGGCGACTGCAGTAACGGCCCCCCGCGTCCTTCCCCCGCCCCGCGCCAGAGCACATGAGCAGCGGTTCCCTACGGTGCAGGCCGGCTCGCGGTCCACACGTTGTTCGACCGGTCAACGTCCGGCGAAACGGCACGGGGATCAATTTCGATCCTCACGGGCTTCGACGCCGTTGGGGTGACTGTCGCCCACACCGCTCGCGACCCCCGCAGCCACGTCTCAACGGGAAGCTTCACGGTGCGGGTCGAACTGTCGGCGTTCGTGAGCCGCAGCTCGACCGGCGCCACCATCTCGAGCCGGCTCGAAAGAAAGACGCGAGTCAGGGTCTCGGTCCCCGAGTCCTGCTGCACCACCGAATCGACGGCCTGGTCCAGGTGGTCGGAGCGGATGAACCAGGAACGCCAGAACCACGATAGATCCTCGCCCAGTGCGGCGTTCATGGTGCGGAAGAAATCGGCCGGTTGCGGGTGCTTGTAGACCCAGCGCCGCACGTATTCCCGAAACGCGTCATCGAACGCATTGGAGTCGACCACTTCTTCCCGCAGGAAGTGCAGGGCCACCGCCGGCTTCCCGTAGGCGTTCCAGCCGCTCATCAAGCCGTTGGGTGAGCGGTCCTGGGATTCCATGATCGGCGTCTCGACGCCTCGATACGTCCGGAGGAAGGCCTGGTATGCCCGCATCGAGCCGAACTCGAGCGATTGAATCCGGGTCGTGTCCGTCGGATAGCGCGAGCGGAAGCTGAACCAATCGATGAACGTGTTGAACCCCTCGTCCATCCACGGGTAGAGCCGCTCATCCGAGCCCACCATCATCGGGAACCACTCGTGGCCGTGCTCGTGCGCCAGCGTGTAGTAGAGCTCCTTCTCGTTTTCCGCGTTGTCGAAGGTGATCATCGGATATTCCATCCCGCCCACCGGCCCCTCGACGCTGATCGCCGTCGGCCACGGATAATGGAACCAGCGCGAATGGATCATGACCGCATGGCGGTTCATGTCGGCGGCGGTCTTCCAGACGTCGGCGACGGTCGGGGGATACAACGCCTGCATCAGGATCCCGTCCCAGCTCGTGGCGTCCCAGAGAAAATTCGGAGCCGTGCCCCACGCAAAATCGCGGACGTTGGTGGCGGTATAGTGCCACGTGCGGGTGGCTCCGGTGCGCGGGGGCAGGAGCGCGCTCGTCCCGACCTCGTCGCCAGAGATGATGTGGACGATCGTGTCGGCGTGCTGCGCCGCGGCGAGCCGAGTGCGGACCGCGGCCGGGAGGACCTCGAGCGGATTGCGCAGCACTCCGGTCGCCGCGAGGGTGTACCCCGCCGGCACGGTGAGGGTGACGTCGAAGTCTCCGTACTCGAGATAGAACTCGCTCGACCCGATGTACTGGTCGGTGTTCCACCCGCGCACATCGTCGTAGACGGCGAGCCGTGGGTACCACTGGGCCACCTGGTACAGCCAGCCGGTCGTGAAGTGCTGCCGGCCGGTCCGCCCGCGCAGCGGGATCTGGTGGTGCCAGGCGACGGTGAACGAGAGGACGCCATGGGGCGGCAGCGGGCGGTCAAGATCGACACGCATCATTGTGCTGTTGACGCGCCAGGTGAGTGGGGTGGCCGTGGCCCGCGCGCCGGGGCGTGCCGCATGGAGCACCGCCACCCGCTCGATCGTCGCCCCGGCACGAAACCCCGGCTCCTGCCGGGCGCGTGGGTTGGCGAGCGGGGCGAAGCGCGTATCGGGGGATCCAGCGTTCATGTCGAGCTGCAGCCAAATGAACCGCAGCGTGTCGGGCGAGTTGTTGGTGTAGCGGATCGTCTCCTCGCCCGTGATCGTGTGCGTCGCCGTGTCGAGGGAGGCCCGGATCGTATAGTCCGCCCTCTGCTGCCAATAGGCGGGCCCGGGCAACCCCGACGCGTCGCGATAAGCGTTCGGTGGCTCGATCTCGAGAGGGCGAAATGGCGAGGTGTCGGGCACGCCGGCGCGGACTTGCGGCGGAGCCGCCTGCGTGGGAGTCGGGGCGGTCGGCTGCTGGGCGCGCGCCGCCGCTGCGACGCTGCACGTGACGGCGATGATGAGACGGGAGGATGTGATCATGGCTGCAAAGATCGATTCAATCTGGGCGGGATCGCAACATGGGAGCAGTGGCTTTCTGACGGAATCCGCACGATCACACCCATGCGACCCGGAGCCGATCATGCGCCGCGCTACAGCATCGGTTCCATCACCAGACAGTTCGCGCGGCGATTCTCGTTCTGCAAGAAGAGGGGAAACCCGCAACTCGCCGCCTTTTGCGTCGAGCGTGCCGAGCCTGCAGTTTCTCCGGGAACTCGAGTTTCGATGTCATTGTTCTTCGCCGCCGCCCTGTCGCTCGCGGCCCAACAACCGACCGACACGACGTACGCGCGACTCGTGCGCGAGGCCACGACCGATCCGCACTTCCTTCCCGCGTCGGTCGCCACCGTGCCCCTTTCGACGACCATCCCGTCGCCATCAAGTACTTCGGCACGATTGCCGGCGCTCCCGGCGTGATGCACCACGCCGGCGAGCTCTACGGCTACTTCCGGGCGCTGGCACGGGCGACGCCGCGGGTCCGGGTGGAGACGATCGGTACGACCGAAGAGGGCCGGGAGATCATTCTCGTCTCCATCGCCGATTCGGCGGTGCTGGCGGGAAGCCTGAGCTATCGCGCCGCGCTCGCCCGGCTCGCCGATCCGCGGAGGACGCCGCCCGCCGCGCTCCTGAACCATCACGAATTTCCCGCTGGTGTGGAATGCGCTGGCGAACTGGAACGACCGGCCGTGAGCTCGCGTCGGGACGTGAGCCCATGATGCCGATGTCGGATCCCGGTCACTGGAGGTGAATCGCGATCCCCACCGCCACGGCGACGGCGCCGAGCGCATAGAGGAGCAGCGTGATCGGGACCGCGAAGCGTAACCAGGCGTCGTAGCGGACTCCCGCGGCGGCGATGATCGCCATCATCGCGCCGTTCGTCGGCGTGAGCAGCTCGCAGAGCCCGGCGCCGTATTGGTAGGCGAGTACCGTGACCTGGCGCGACAGTCCCAACAGGTCCGAGAGCGGTACCAGGACAGGCATCGTCAGCACCGCCTGTCCGCTGACACTCGGCACCGGTACGTGGACGAGGGCGTGGGCGCCGATCATTCCTTCGGCCGAGAGCGCCACCGGAAGGGTGCCGAGGGGCGTGAACAGCCCGTGCACCAGGGTATCGATGATCCTCCCCTGGTCGAGCACCACGTAGATCGCGCGGGCGAATCCGATGACGAGCGCGGCGAACGTCATCGACGCGGCGCCGTCGAGGAACGCCTGGATGGTGCCGCCGAGCCCCAGGCCCGCCGCCAGCCCCGCGACCGCTCCCATCACGAAGAAAAGCGCCGACATCTCTTCGAAATCCCACCCGAGCCTCAGGACCCCATAGATGAAGACGGCAAACGTGAGGACGACGAGCGGCAGCACGATCCCCTGGCGTCGATTCGCGTTCGTCACCGGGGCCGGGGTGTGATCCGCGGCGCCGCGCGTCCGGGCGACGTGGCGCAGTGTCCCCCAGATCCAAATCCCGAGCGCCGGGACCATGAACGCGAGGCGGTACAGCGCGGCGGACAGCAGCGGCAGGCCGGCGATCTTCTGCGCGATCCCCACCTGGAACGGGTCGATCGGCGAGAACGCGGCGCCGACCGCCGCCGCTCCCAGGCTGATCGACACGGCCGTCAGCGCGTCCATGCCGAAGCCACGCGTGAGCACGAGCAGCGCGGGGAGCAGTGCGATGATCTCCTCCTGCAGGTGCTCGAGCGCGCCCGCGGTCGCGAAGGCGAGCGTCACGATCGGGATGACGAGGGCGGCTTTCCCGCGCAGATGGCGGACCAGCCAATCCACTCCCCAGCGCAGCGCGCCGGTGCGATCGACTACCGTGAACGCTCCGCCGACGAGAAAGACGAGAAAGATCACCGAGGCGGCATCGCTCATCCCCTTCGGGATCGCGACCATCGCGTCGAAGGGGCCGACCGGCGCACGCGGGACGGCATGATAGGTGCCCGCAACGACTACCTGCCGTCCGGTGACGGGATCGTCGCGGCGGTCGTACTGACCGGTCGGCACCACCCAGCTCGCCGCGGCGGCGACGAGGAGGCAGCCGATCAGCAGCACGAGGGGATGAGGGAACGCGAAGCGCGGCACGGCGCGGGAACCTACGGGACGGGGCGCACTGCGCCAGAGGCGCGCTCCGGCTATGCTTCCGCCGTGACGCCTCGTCTGGTATCGCGGCGACGTGTAGCCGCGGCGCTCGCGCTCGTTCTGCCGGCGTGCGGACATCCTGCGGCCGTCCCCCCGCCACCCGTACCGGCGGCTCGCGCTGCCACCTCGCCGCGCGATGCGTGCATCCTCACCTCCGATTCCGCGGCCCCACCTGCCGCTCTTGGTATTGCGGTTCCCGATGTCGCGGGGTTTGTCCGGCGCCAGGTCTACGAAACGCTCATCCGGCTCGACTGTAACAGAACGCCCGTTCCGGGGCTGGCACAGTCATGGACGAGCGACGACGGCGGACGCCGCTGGACGTTTACGCTGCGACCGGGCACCCGCTTCTCGGATGGCACGCCGCTGACCGCGGCCGACGTGTTTGCTGCTTTGACACGCGATTCGGTATTGCTCGACCGGAGTGGCGTCGCCCTCGAGGGACACGACCAGGTCAGTGTGCGATTCGCCGCCGCGGCCGCGAGTGTACCTCCGGTGTTCGCGGACCCGACGCTGGCGGTGACGCGCCGCGCAGCGTCGAGCAGCTGGCTCATCGGCACGGGAGTGGCTACGGCCGACACCGCTGCCGGAGTCGCGACCGTCACGCCGGTGGCACCGACGGGCGGCCGTCCCACCGTGACCGTGCGGTCGGCTTCCGGCGGCGATGCTCGCGATCTGCTCGATCACGGCATCGACATTCTCGTGACCGGTGATCCAGAGGTCTTGAGCTATGCCGCGCGCCGCAACGATCTCGTGGCGATGCCATTGCCTTGGAACCGCACCTATGTGCTCGTGTCAGTCGTGCCGCCGGTCATTGGGGACACTGTGCGCACGGGTTTCGCGCGCGACGTCGTCCGCACAGACGCCCGTCCGGCGCGCGGGAGCTACTGGTGGCTCGCCGGTCCCGGGTGTCCGGTCAGCGACACGGCGACGGGAGTGCCGGCATCGGCCGGCTCCAGGGCGGCGGCGGTTGTGTACTATCGGCGCGACGACACTCCGGCTCGGGACTTGGCCGGGCGGCTGGTGGCGTTGGGACTCGTCGGCCCTGGTGGCCGGGCTGCCGGTCTCGGCTCGGCGGATTTCGATGCCCGGTTCGCCGGCGGTGGGGATTGGTATCTCTTCTCACTGCCGAGCGAGGCGCTCGCGCCGTGCCGCGCCGTGCAGGATCTCGTCGCCCGTGCCCCCTGGCTCACCAACGACCCCGGCCGCCACATCACGGCGCTCGTGGAAACCCGCGAGCACGCGATCGCGCGCCGCGGTGGCTCGGCCTTCACAGTGGATTGGGATGGAACACTGCGCCTGCGTTGAGGCTTAGCGCAATCCGATGCGCCGCACCAGGTCGGCGTAGCGCGGGTCGTCACGCAGCGGTGCGTACCCCGGATCGAGGTGGAGATAGATCAGTCCAGCGGAGCGCGCCTGAAATGCCCGCTCCAGACAGGCGAAGGCCTGGTCGGTGTCGCCGAGCGCCGCGTAGCCCATGGCCAGGATCTCGGCCCGGACGTAGTGCTGCCGCGACTCCTCGTCCAGGCGACTCATGATCGCCTCCGCCTCGTCGCGGCGTCCCAGCGCCGCCAGCGCCCGGACGATCATCGCGTCGTACGAGCGCACGGCCGTCTCCAAGCCCTGCGCTCGGCGGTACCACTGGAGCGCCGCTTCAGCGTCGCCCTGAATGAGGTGTGCGGTGCCGATGTAGAGCAGCGCGCGCAGGGACGTCTCGTCCAGTTCCAGGGTCTTCTGCGCCTCGGCGATCGCTCCCTGGTAGTCCTTGCTGTAGAGCAGGAAGCGGGCGAGCCACTCACTATACGACGATGAGAGGGGATCGAGGGCGAGTGCCTTCCTGATTTCGGTGATCGCCTCGTCCAGCCGTCCCACCAGTGGCAGCGCCGTTCCCAACACGTAATGGGCCTCGGCGTAGTTGGGGCTCAGGGCGACCGCGCGCTGCAGCTGCTGCTCCGCAGCGGCGAAGTTCCACTCGTGCCAGCAGAGTACCTTCCCGATCGATGTGACGGCTTCTCCCAGCTCCGAGTCGCGCTGGAGCGCTCGCTCGGCCGCGGCCTTCGCGCGCGGGTATGCATCGTCGGGAGCCACCCAATCGTCGGCCAGGTTACACCAGACATCGGCGATCCCTGCGTACGCGCGCGCGAAGCCCGGGTCCTGCAGTAGCGCCAGCTGAAACAGCTCCAGCGCTTTGCGGAGCCCGGGTTCGGTGAGCTTATTGAAGAAGAAGCGACCCTTCAGGTAGAGATTGTACGCCTCGATGCTCTTGGTCGGCGCGACCACGTGCTCGGGGCTGCCGCCCAATCGCACTTTCAACGCATCGACGATCGCACGAGAGATTTCGTCCTGAATGGCGAACACGTCTTCGAGCTGTCGATCGTAGGTCTCCGCCCACAACTGGTAGTTGTTGTCCACGTTGACGAGCTGGGCCGTGATGCGGATCCGGTTCCCCACTTTCCGTACGCTTCCCTCGAGCACGGAAGCGACGCCCAGCTTCTCGCCGACCTGGCGCACATCGACTTCCTTGCCCTTGAAGGCGAACGACGAGGAGCGGGAGGCGACCTGGATGCCCGGGACCTTCGACAGCGCGTTGATGATCTCTTCGGTCATCCCGTCCGAGAAGTATTCGTTCTCGGGATCGGCGCTCATGTTGGTGAGCGGCAGGACGGCAATCGCTTTCTGCCCCGCGGGTCGGGCTTCAGCCGCGGCGCGACCGGCGCCATTTCGGGTAATCGCGGCCAACGCCGCCGCGAAGTCGGCGGCGGTCGGGAAACGGTCCACCGGGGTGCGAGACAGCGCACGCGTCACGACCTGATCTACCATCTCGGGGACGTCGCGCGTCGCGCGCACCTTGGGGATGGGAGAGACGAACCGCTTGGCGATAATCGCCTGCGTCGTGGGGCCGGTGAACGGCGGCTCACCCGACAGCATCTCGTACAGGACGCAGGCGAGGCTGTACAAGTCGCTCCGGCCGTCGATGTCGCTTTCACCGCCGGCCTGCTCGGGGCTCATGTAGGCCGGCGTGCCGAGCGCCACTCCGGTTTGCGTGATCGATCCGTCGCCGCTCAACGCCTTGCCGATGCCGAAATCCGCGACCATCGCCGCGCCCTCGTGCAGCAGGATGTTTTCAGGCTTGATGTCGCGATGGACCACGTGATGGCGGTGGGCGTAGTCGAGGGCCGCGGCGACCTCGCGCGTGATGCGCAGCGCGTCCTCGAGCGGGAGCTGGCGCTCCCGTTCGAGCCGCTCGCGCAAGGACCGCCCCTCCATATTCGGCATGACGTAGAAGAGGAACCCGTCCGCTTCTCCAGAATCGTACACCGGCAGGATGTGGGGGTGTGTCAGTCCGGCCGCGAGCTTGATCTCCCGCAGAAAGCGCTCCGCCCCGATTTCGGCCGAGACCTCGGGCCGGAGGACCTTGAGGGCGACATGCCGGTCATGGCGCAGGTCGTGCGCCAGGAATACCACGGCCATCCCTCCCTGACCCAGCTCCCGTTCCAGCGTATAGCGGCCGCGTAGACCCTCGTTCAATCGGTCTTGAAAGGATGACATGGGCCCGAAAGATGCCGTGGTGAACGCACCGGAGCCAGCCGGGTAGCAGTCGTCCCACGAGCCCCCGGGCGCAGCGATATTCTCTGGTGCCGTGACGTTCCGCACCCGCATCCTCCTCGCGACCGCGCCGGTCGTGCTCGTGCCGCTCGTACTGTTCGGCCTCGTGGTTCGCCTCGCGGTACGTAACCGCCTCGTGGCGCAGTATCGGACCCGGACGACGGCGCTGGTCGACCTGATCGGACGCGATGTGGAACGGCAGGGCGCGGTGGTGGCGACCCGGCTCGCGCACCTGCGCGCGGCGGCGGTGGCCGACAACCGGCTGCGTCTCGCGGCGGTGCAGCGGGACACGTCGCAGCGCGCCTACCTGCTCGACTACACCGGTACGGCGATGCGTCTCGCCGGGCTCGACATGCTGCAGATCCAGGACGATTCGGGGCGCATCGTCAGCTCAGGTCACTTTCGCAACGAGTTCGATCGCGCGGAGCCGGGTCTGCCGGCGCAACTGGGACGGGCGCCCAACGGAATGGCGCTGGTCGAAGCGCGAACCGCCGAAGGTCCCTTCGTGGCGCTGGCCCGGCTCGACTCGCTGCCGCTCGGCGATCGTCGCTTCACGCTCGTGGGCGGCGTCGCGGTCGATTCGGCTTTCCTTTCGCGTTTGGTGCCCGACAGCGCCTTTACGGTTTCGCTCGATCTGCCCCACGACACGCTTTCGTCGCGCGGGCGTGACACGTCGCGGGTCGCCAGGCCGCCCGACGTCGTCAGCGCCCTCCCCGTAGCGTTCATCGACGAATCGCGCGCCGACAGCGCGCGCCTCGTCCCGGCCCAACTCGTGGTGTCGACCGCGCTGGCCGGGCTCAGGGAGCTCGAGCGCGTCATCGATCTGGCGTTCGCGGCAGCGGTGCTCGCCACCATCCTCGTCTCGCTGCTCGTCGCGGGGTGGCTCGCCTCGCGCGTGAGCCGGCCGCTCGCCGAGCTGGCCGAGCGCACCGCCGCGATCGATCTCGATCGTCTCGACGCGGAATTCGCGAGCGACCGCCAGGACGAGATCGGCGAGCTGGAGCGCCGCTTCGGTGAGATGACGGCGCGGTTGCGCGAAGGAGCCGCCCACCTGCGCGAGGCGGAGCGGCACGCAGCGACGGGCGAGCTGGCCCGTCAGGTGAACCACGACATCAAGAACAGCATCGCCCCGCTGCGCAATGTGCTGCGGCACCTGGCACAGATCGCGCGCGACCGTCCGGGCGAGCTGGCGAAGGCGTTCGCGGAGCGGCGCCAGACGCTCGTTTCGAGTCTCGAATATCTCGAGAAGCTCGCCGCGAGCTACGCCAAACTATCGCCTCCGGTGGAAGCGCAACGCAGCGACGTCAGCGCGGTGACGCGCGAGGTGGTCGGGCAGATGCCCACGGGGCCTGGGTCTGGGGAGGTGTTGCTGCAGCTCGCCGGCGGTCTGCCGGAGGCGAAGATCGATCCGCTGGGCCTGCGGCGGATCGTCGAGAATCTGGTGACTAACGCCCTGGACGCGCTGGGCGGCCAGTCGGGTACCGTGACCGTCTCGACGGCGCAGGGAACGGACTCGGGCCGCGCCCCCACGATTCGCATCGTGGTCGAGGACACCGGCTCCGGGATGACCGAGCAGGAGCTCGAGCGCGCGTTTCAGGATTTCTATTCCACCAAGCCCGGCGGGACAGGTCTCGGTCTCTCGATCGTGCGCCGCCTGGTCACCGATGCCGGCGGCCGGCTGCGCGTCGAGACGTCGCCCGGGGCGGGGTCGCGCTTCATCGTCGACATCCCTGAAGCGGCGGGAACCGGATGAGTCTCGTCCTCATCGTCGACGACGCCCGGCCGCTCGCCGAGCAGTACGCCTACGACCTCAAGCGACTTGGCGGTCACGAGGTCGTCCTGGCGGGCGACGGTCGCGAGGCGCTCGACGTGCTCGCGCGCGAGCCCGTGGACTGCATGCTCCTCGATCTCGAGATGCCGGGGATGGACGGCTTCGCGGTGTTGCGCGAGCGCACCCGTCGCGGCATTGCAGTGCCTGTGATCGTCTATACCGGAACCGGCGATTACGATCGCTGCGCCCAGGCGATCCGCGCGGGCGCCACGAGCTTCATCGACAAGGCGGAGCCGATGGAGCGGGTGGTTCAGGAGATCGCGCAGGCGCTCGAGCGGCGCCGTCTCGAGAACGAGGTCGCGGCGCTCCAGCAGGAGCTGGGGGCCGATGCGCTCGTCGGCTCGAGCCCGGCGATGCGAAAGCTGGCCGATGCGATCGGGCGCGTCGCGCCGATTCCATCGGCGGTGCTGCTCGTGGGCGAAAGCGGGTCAGGGAAGGAGCTGGTGGCGCGGGCGGTGCACCGGCAGAGCGGCCTGCCGGGGCCGTTCGTCGCGCTGAATTGCGCCGCGCTGCCGCACGAGCTGGTGGAGAGCGAGCTGTTCGGCCACGAGCGCGGGGCGTTCACCGGCGCCGCGACGCTGCGCAAGGGAGCGTTCGAAGCCGCCGCCCAGGGCACGCTGTTCCTCGACGAGATCGGCGAGCTGCCGCTGGCGGCGCAGGCGAAGCTGCTGCGCGTTCTCGAGGCGCGCCAGGTCACCCGCCTCGGCGGCAACCGCACGATCGCCATCGACGCGCGCGTCGTCGCCGCGACGAATCGTGACCTCGCCGCCGAAGTGAAAGCCGGCCGGTTTCGCGAAGATCTGCTCTACCGGATCAACGTGCACGTGCTCGCCGTGCCGCCGCTCCGGGACCGGCGGTCCGATGTCCCGGAGCTCGTGCACTACCTGGTGGCCGCGACGTGCGCCCGTTTCCGGATGAGGCCCAAGGCCGTCAGCGCGTCCGCGATCGAGGCGCTCATGGCGTGCGACTGGCGCCGCAACAACGTGCGCGAGCTGCGCAATGTCCTCGAGCGGATGCTGATCGCCGCGACCGGGGACACGATCGATGTGGAGGACATTCCCTCCGAGATCCACGACGAGGCGGCCGCTCAGCGGGCGCACGGGGGCGCCCCGCCGCGCACTTTTCACGAGCTCAAGGCAGAAGCGGAGCGGCAGATCATCGTGGCGGCGCTCGAACGCCACGAGTGGCACATCACGCGCACCGCCCAGGCGCTGGGGCTCGCCGATCACGCTAGTCTGTTGAAGATCATGCGGAGACACGGGCTCAGCCGCGATTAACCTGGGCAACACGTGTCCGGTCGGACACGAGAGCGTCCGGAAGTCGTGTCCATCCGATCACATCGAGCGCGCCTCGACGACGTCTTCAATTCGCCATCCGGAGCGACATCAAGTAGTTGGCACCGCGAGTCACCGTGATGGCCCGCTGGTCCTCCTCGTGCCTTAAGGCTGGGCGCTGGCAACCCCCAACCGGGCCCCAGGCCCCTGACGAGGAGGAGTGCGATGATCACCACGCTGCGGTTCACCCCGACCTGGCTCGTAGCCGGGTTGTTCGTGCTCGCCGGCTGCGGCGACAAGACGCCGAAGCAGGCCAGCGCCAAGGAAACCGTGCCCCCAGAATCGAGCATCACGCCGGTGCAACCCGCCGCGCAGCCGTCGGGCGCGACACCAGCGCCCGTGGAGCCGGTGACGTTCGCCGGCGCCGACTCGGCATACCGGTCGAGGCGCTACGGCGATGCGGTGAGCGGCTTCACGGCGTACACCCATTCCAAGCCCTCGAATCCGTTCGGGTTCTATATGCTCGGCCTCTCGGCCTGGAAGGCGGGGGATCTCCAGACGGCGGAGCAGGCGTTCCGGCAGTCGCTGGCGCTCGACTCGACGCACGTGAAGAGCTACCTGAACCTGAGCCGGGTACAGATCGAGTCGAGTCACCCCGATTCGGCACTCCTCACGCTGGAGCAGGTGCTGAAGATCGACGAAACGTCGGGTGAAGCGTACCGGTTGCAGGGACGCGCGCACGACGCATTGGGCGAGTCCACGGCCGCGGTGAAGAGCTACCACGAGGCGCTGTCGCTCGACCCGCAGGACGTGTGGTCGATGAACAACCTCGGCCTGTCGCTCATTCACCAGGGAGCGTTCGAGGATGCGTTGCGGCCCCTCTCCCGGGCGGTGGAGCTCGAGCCCGGGGTGGCGACGTTCCAGAACAATCTCGGCATGGCGCTCGAGCGGACCGGGCATTTCACGGCCGCCGCGGATGCGTATCGTTCAGCGGTGTCGATCGACAGTACGTTCGGGAAAGCATCGATCAACCTGCAGCGAGTGCAATCGCTGAAGGAGGATCCGAATACCCCGGCGCTGGACCTCAAGGTGCTGTCGCAACAGTTCCAGCAGCAAGTTCGGGACTGGAACGAGAACGAGAAGTGATTCCGTTGTTTCTCGATCTCGCGGGCGGCCCCTGGCGGGGCCGCCCGCATGGTGTTCACCCCGGTCATGGCCTGGAGGCGGCAGTCGTGTAGCGTTCGGAATCAGTCGTTTACCTCCCGATCAGGAGACGGGGATGCACAGAATGCCAGCCGCGCTACTCACCCTCACGTTCGCGTTGGGGTGCCGCGATGCGGGAAGTCCCGCGATCCCCCGGCCGGGGCGCCGGGACATTACGATCACGACGGTGCCGCTCCTGTCGCGTGAGCTCGTCGGGACCTATCCGTTCCTCAAGGCCGACTTCGCTGCGGGCGGCGTGCTCGACGGGAAGGAAGTGTACGCGTTCATCCCCGGGACGATTACCGTCATGGCCGGCGATACGCTGCACCTCACGCTCCTGAATCCCGAGGACGATGCGCACGCGTTTGTACTCCATGATCTGTACCTGCCGCTCCGGCCGCAGTCGCGCGTCGACACGACCTACGTGGCGCGCGAGCCCGGGATCTTCACCTTCTCGTGTACCGTGCCCCAGCATCTGCCCATGATGCGCGGCGAGCTCGTGGTGCTCGCCCCCGATCGTCTCGCGGGACGGTGATACCGCCGCGGACGAACGGACGCACGTCGCTCGGTGAGCTGGCCCGGCTGTTTGTGAAGCTCGGGACGGTGGCGTTCGGCGGCCCGGCCGCTCACATCGCCATGATGAGAGAAGAGGTGGTGCGGCGGCGAGGCTGGCTCACGGAGGCCGAGTTTCTCGATTACCTCGGCGCCACGAACCTCATTCCCGGGCCGAACTCGACCGAGCTCGCGATACACATCGGGCACGCGCGTGGCGGGTGGCGCGGGCTCCTGGTCGCCGGCGCGTGCTTCATTCTCCCCGCCACCCTCATCGTCGGTGTGATTGCCTGGGCCTATGTGCGCTACGGGCAGCTCCCCGCCATCGTGGCCCTCTTCGTCGGAGTGAAGCCGGTTGTGATCGCGATCGTGCTGCAGGCGCTATGGGCCCTCGGCCGGACGGCGGTCAAGTCTTGGGTCCTGGCAATCCTCGGGATCGTAGCGCTCGCCGCTTCGGCCGCGGGCCTCAACGAGCTGACCGTCCTGCTCGGCACCGGCATCGCGGCCTGGGTGGTCGGCATCGGGGTAGGGCTGACACGGCCCGGAGCGGTTAGCGCCGTGGCGTTCCCGGTTGTGAGTGTGGGGTCGGTCGCGGGAGCGGCGGTCTCCGCGTCACTGTCGATCCTGTTCGTCACGTTCCTCAAGATCGGCGCCGTGCTGTTCGGCAGCGGATACGTGCTGTTGGCGTTCCTGCGGGCTGATTTCGTGCAACGCCTCGGGTGGCTGACGGAGCGGCAGCTGCTGGACGCGGTGGCGGTGGGGCAGGTGACGCCGGGGCCGGTGTTCACGACGGCGACCTTCGTCGGCGCGCTGACCGCCGGGTGGCGCGGAGCGATCGTCGCGACGGCCGGCATCTTTCTCCCGGCGTTCGTATTCGTGGCGTTGAGCGGACCGCTGGTGCCGCGGCTGCGGCGTTCGGCGGCCGCGGGCCTCGTGCTCGACGGCGTCAACGTCGCCTCGCTCGCCTTGATGGCGGTGGTGACCTGGCAGCTCGCGCGGGCGGCCGTCGTCGATCTCCCCACGGCCGGGATGGCGCTCCTCAGTCTCCTGCTGCTGCTGCGGTTCCGCGTCAATTCGGTGTGGCTCGTCGGGGGCGGAGCCCTGCTCGGACTGTTGCTGCCCCGGTGAGGCGGAGCCGATGCGTCAGGCGACCACGACGCTTTTGATGTTCACGAACTCGCGCAGGCCGAATTCCGAGAGCTCGCGCCCGTAACCGGAGCGTTTCACGCCGCCGAACGGAAGGCGCGGATCCGATCGCACGAGCCCATTGATGAAGATGGACCCGACGTCGAGGTCCGCGGCGATGCGCCGGCCTCGGGCGCGGTCCTCGGTCCAGATCGCTGCGCCGAGGCCGTAGGGGGAGGCATTCGCGATCCGGACCGCATCTGCTTCGTCCTTTGCCCGGATGACGGCGGCGGCCGGACCGAAGACTTCCTCGTCGAACGCCGGCATTCCGGGACGCACGTTGAGTAGCACCGTCGGTGGATAAAACGCGCCGGCGCCTGCCGGAATGGCGCCACCTGTGACGAGACGCGCGCCGCGTCGTACCGATCCCTGTACCTGCCGGTGCAACGCGGAGCGCAGATCGAGACGCGCCTGCGGGCCGACCTCTGTTCCGGCGGCGAGCGGGTCGCCCATGACGCGCGAGCGCATCTCCGCCACGAACCGCTCCTCGAACCGGTCCGCCACGGCCTCGACGACGATGAATCGCTTGGCGGCGATGCAGCTCTGCCCGCTGTTGATGAGCCGGGCATCGGCGGCGGTGCGCGCGGCACGCGCTAGGTCCGCGTCCGCCAGAACGATGAAGGCGTCGCTCCCTCCCAGCTCGAGCACGGTCTTCTTCAGGTGGTGGCCTGCCTGCGCGGCGACTTCACTCCCCGCCCGCTCTGATCCCGTCAGCGTCACGGCGCGCACGCGCGGATCGGCGATCACGTCCCGCACCGCGGCATTCTGGAGAATCAGGGTGCGGAACGTCCCGTCGGGGAACCCGGCGGCGCGGAACACGTCCTCGATCAAGAGGGCGCAGCGCGTCACGTTGGAGGCATGCTTCAGCAGTGCGGCGTTCCCGGCCGCCAGCGCCGGCACCGCGAACCGGAACACCTGCCAGAAGGGGAAATTCCAGGGCATGATGGCGAGCACGGGGCCCATAGGATCGAACCGGACGACGCTTGCCGTGCCGTCCAGGTCGCGCGGCTGCGGCTCGAGAAACGCCTCGCCGTGCTCGGCGTAGTAGTCGCACACCGCCGCGCACTTCTCCGCCTCCGCCTCACCCTGGGCGAGCGGCTTTCCCATCTCGAGCGCCATGGCGTGCGCGTACATCGACTTTTTGTCCCGCAGGACCGCTGCCGCAGCGCGCAGCAGGCGTGAGCGCTCGCTCCAGGGCCGGCGGCGCCAATCCAGGAAGGCGCGGTCCGACTGCTCGAGGATTCTGTCCAGCTCGCGCCGCCCGGTCTCGGCGAACGTCTCGAGCACCGCGCCGGTCGCCGGATTGATCGACCGAATCGCGGAAGCTCCCGCCGCCCTGCGTGTTCCGGTGCGGGAACGTGAGGTTGGTCTGGTCGTCGTCATCTGCGCTCCTGGAATGTGTCACTTCCCTTGAAGTGATGGGTATCGAACGTGACGCCGGGATGACGCTGGGAACGCCGAGCTGGATGATGCACCAGTCGAAGCCCGGTGTGCGGCGAGCCGGCGGGACTCCCATCCGTCCGTCCAATGTCCTCGCCTCGTGTACTTGCCCTCGAGGAACACAGCGCGCCCGCCGGCGCGCGCGCCGCCAAGTCGATCAGACCCGAACCTCCGAGGCTGGCGCTACTCGCCCTTTGGCACGCATCTTGTGACGCAGGACGAGTCCGGGGACACATGATGCGGGAAGGATACGCCGGCACAGACCGGCGCAAGGCCCAGCGGCGCAAAGGCGCTGACCGGCGCAAGGTGTTCGACCGGCGGCGCTGGAAGGAGCGCCGCGCGATCTGGGGGCGCACGTCCACCGAGCGGCGGACGGACAAGGACCGGCGATCGCTCATGCCGCGCCGCACGGGGGAAGAGCGACGCTCCGGCCGCGAGCGGCGGCGCAAGGACTAGTCAGCAGCGCTCCCGCGAGAGCCACTGTCCAGAGGGGGGCTCCGGAGATCGATCGCCGACCGCCCTTGACCGCTCCCGCTCGCTCTCGAGGGTGATGATCCGGCCACCCGTGACCACCATTGTCGGCGCGGGCGCTCACTTCTGCCACACGGCGTAGCCGTGTCGACGCAACGTTTCGGCGAGACGGATCTCCATGCGGTCGGCTTCGGCCCGCGGCATGTTCCGGAACCGGCGGTAGATCGCCGGGAGCAGGCGAATGCCGTAACGCCGTACATAGCTGTTCGCCTTGATGCCCTGTTTGTGTTTCTCGAATCGCGACTCGGGAGACAGTCCCGTGCGGCCCACGTAGACGCACGGCTTCCCGGGACGGTGGCGGGGGTTGGCGTCCCGGAAGCGCCTATGGTGCAACACGGCCGGGTCGAGCAGCACGACGTACAGGTTGAAACCGGTTGCGGGTGAACGTCGCCGGGGCGGCATGGTGGCAAAGATCGCCGATCAGCCGCGCTCGAGCATCCCCCGGGCGATATGATCGGCGATCGCCATGATCGTGATCATGGGATTGACGCCGCTCGAGGTCGGGAAGGCGCTGCCGTCGGCGACGAACAGGTTCTTCACTTCGTGCGCTTGACCCGTTTCCCCCGCGACCGACCGCGAGGGGTCGGCGCCCATCGCGCATGTCGCCATCTGATGGAAGGTGATGTAGGACATGCGACACTTCGTGTAGCCGCGACGGTCCAGGTCGTCGCCGAAGCGGCGCAGCCAGCTGGTGCTGCTTGTCGGCGTACGCGCCGGTGGCGTCTGCAGTGAGAACAGCTCCACCGCGCCCGCCGCAGCCAGCACCTGGGCGGCGCCGAGCAGGCCGCGTCGGACGTTGGCGACATCGTGGTGCGAGAGCTCGTAGTGGACCTGCGGCCGGCCCTCGCGTGAAACGGTGACCCGCCCCGCGTCCCGGTCCCGGAGCAGGACGCCGATGATGCTGGTGTTCGCGAGGCGCGCGATATCTTCGCGATGCCGCACGGCGCTCTCCCATCCGAATCCGCTCGCCGGCAGGGCGAAGTGCACCGGAGCGGTTTCGAATTTTACGCCGTACCCGTCGCCTGTGTCGGCGAACTGGTCGGAGTAGCGTGTCTGGAGGGCGCCGGTCCAGGGCTCTACCCGCTCTGCAAACAATCCGCCGACGGCCGTCGCGGGATGCAGCCGCAATCCACGCCCGATCGCCGATCCCGTGAGTCCCGAGCGCCTGAGCAAGGCCGGGGTGTTGATCGCCCCGCATGCCGCGACGACCGCCGCCGCGCGAACGGTCAACGCGTGCGGCTTCCCGTCGGCGCCTAACACCGTTCCTTCCGCTCCCACCGCGCGGCCACCCTCGATGCGTACCCGCCGCACCTCGCAATGCGGGATGAGCAGCGCCCCGGCGCGCGCCGCCGCGGCGAGGTACGTGCGGGCGGTGGAGTTCTTCGCGCCGTGCCGGCAGCCGTAGCCGCAAAAACCGCATTCCGCCCCTTCCAGGCAGGCGGTGACGTTGCGCGGAATGATGCCGACGTGCCAGCCGAGCCGGCGGCAGCCCTGTTCCAGCAGCTGGTCGCGCACGCCGGGGGTGGTCCAGCGCGTGCCGACATCGAGTCGCGCCATCACACGGTCCAGCGACTGCTGGAATCGGGAGCTCGAGAACAACGACAGACCGGAGCGCCGGTCCCATTCGGCCCGGGTCTGCGTGGGGAGCGGGAAGCTGGTGGTGTAGTTGATGGTCGTGCCGCCGCCGAGGCAGCTGCCCGCCAGAATCGGCAGCGAGCCGCTCTGTGTCATGATCAGGCCGCTGTCCAGGTAGTAGCGCGACAGCATGTCGCCCTCGATCTGCGTGAAATCCCGCGAGCCGGGGTTGCCGCCTTTTTCGAGCACCACGACGCGACGCCCCGCCTCGGCGAGCAGCCCCGCCACCACACCGCCTCCGGCCCCGGAGCCGATCACCACGACGTCACAATCGAGCACGGTGTCCCGGTCGATGGCCATCGTCGGCAACGGCTCGACAGCCGTGGCCGGCTCTCGCAGCGGTCCCGGATAGCGGTTCGCGGCCCAAGCGGGATGGTCACCGTTCACAGGCCAGCAGTAGTGCGCGACGTGCACCAGACGCTTCAGCGCCTGGAACCCCGCCCGCCGCAGTGCCAGACGGGACTTGGAGTAGCTTCGCAGGACCGCTTCACGACCGGGGGTGGGAAGGGCGGTGAATCGGAACGGGCGGCCCGCGAACAGCAAGTTGACGAGGGGAAGGTCCAAGGTACGCAGCAGGAGGCGCAGACGCTGCCGGTTGTCCTCGTCCGGGATGCTCGCGATCAGTTGCTCCGCTCGATCGATCGTCCCGACCTCGTGCGCACCGGCGGCAAAGCAACCGCCGGGATCGTCCCCGCGCGGGATCGGCGGCAGAAGGGCTTCACAAACGGCGGCGAGGACCGCACGTTCGTGGAGTGACAGGACGCTGCGCCCACTGGTAACCACGAAGATGAATTATCAGCTACCGGTTTGAGGGGCGATGGGATCGTATTGAAGAGAGCTTCACGGAGGCGCATCTTGGCTCCATGAAGCTCACCGGCGGAGCGATCGTCGTCCGCGCCCTCGAAGATGAAGGCATTACCGTCACCTTCGGCATTCCCGGCACGCACAATATCGAGCTGTATGACGCCCTCGCCGAGTCGACGATGGTGCGTCCGGTCCTCGTGACCGATGAACAGAGCGCGTCGTTCATGGCCGACGGGCATTGGCGTGCGTCGGGCCGGCTCGCCTGCGTGAACGTCGTGCCGGGCGCGGGGCTGACGCACGCGTTGTCGGGGATCGCGGAAGCCTTCATGGACAACATTCCTCTGCTCGTGCTCAGCTGCGGCATCCGACAGGACATTCCCAAGGCGTATCAGCTGCACGACGTCGATCAGCTCGCGATTGCCAGACCGGTGACGAAGGCGGCGTCTCGCGTGGAGCGCGGCGAAAATCTCTACCCCGGGATTCGCCGGGCATGTGCTCTCGCGCGTTCGGGGGTGCCGGGACCGGTGATGGTGGAAGTGCCCGTGGACCTGTACCTCCACCGACACGAGGTCGCGCCGGAACAATGGGTGCCGGAGCGCGCAACGGTACCGTCAGGCGCCGAGGCCCTGTCCGGCGTCGCGGCGCTGTTGAATGACCCGACCGCGCGCCCCTTCCTCTATCTCGGGCTAGGCGCCGCCCGTGCTGCCTCCGACCTGGTGAAACTCGCCGAGCGGCTTGAAGCTCCCGTTGCGACGACGTTCCAGGGGAAGGGGGTGTTCCCCGAATCGCACCCGCTGTTCCTCTGGAACGGATTCGGGGACGCGGCGCCGCCGTTCGCGCGCGACGTGGCCCGAGGTCGTCACGTCACGCTCGCGGTCGGGTGCCGCTTCAGCGAGGTCGGCACCGGGAGCTACGGACTCGAGCCCCCGGGGCCGCTGATCCACGTCGACATCGATCCACAGGTACCGGGGCGGAACTACCCCGTGCAGCAGGCCGTCACCGCAGATGCGGCCGCGTTCATCAGTGCCCTCGTGCCGCTCGTCACGCCACGCCCCCCCGATTCCGGGCTGCGCCAAGCGATCGCCGCCGGTCATCAGGCTGTCTGGAAAGACTGGCTCTCGCGCCAGAGCGAGCGCGTGACGCCTGCCCGTCTGCTGCGGGCGCTACAGGACTCGCTCGGGCCCGAAACGATCTTCACGACCGACAGCGGGAACGGGACGTTCCTGGCCATGGAGTGCCTGCGGCTCGAGCAACCGGGGAAGTTCCTCGCGCCCGTCGATTACTCGTGCATGGGCTACGCGGTCCCCGCCGCGCTGGGCGCGAAGCTCGCACGACGCGACTGTCCCGTCGTCGCCCTGGCGGGCGACGGGGCGCTGCTCATGACGGGCCTCGAGCTCCTGACTGCGGTGCAACAACGGCTGAACGTCGCCGTGTTCGTGCTGCGCGACCACGAGCTGGCCCAGATCTCGCAATTCCAGGCGACCGCCCTGAACCGCAAGACCGCGAGCGAGCTGGCCGATTACGACGCCGGGGGGATCGCCACGGCGCTGGGGGTCGAGGCACTTACCCTGGAGCGCGACGGTGAAATCCCTGCCGTGCTGAAACGCGTTGGTGAGATCACCATGAGTGGGCGTCCCGTGCTCGTGGACGTCGCGATCGACTACTCGCGGCGGACCTACTTTACGGCAGGAGTGGTGAAGACCAATCTGCTGCGGTTGCCGTGGCCGGATCGGCTGCGCTTCATCGGTCGGGCGCTCGCGCGCCGGGTACTCCGGTAGGTCCTAGAACGCGCTGCGCACTACGAACCAGACGTTGGCGGGGCGCTCGGCGAGCCGCCGCATGTACCACGCGAACCAGTGGCTGCCGTAGCTGATCAGGACTCGGACCTTCACCCCCTGACCGGCGAGGGCGCGCTGGTCGTCGGCGCGGATGCCGTAGAGCATGTGGATTTCGTAGCGCCCCTCGGGCTTGCGACTCGCCGCCTGGGCGCGGATCCGGTCCACGAGCCCGAGGTCGTGGGTGCCGAAGACGACGGCTGACTGTCCGGTAGCGCTGGCGTCGAGCAGTTGGCCGGCCAGGGTCTCGTATTGCGCGTTCACGTCGCTCTTGTTCTGGAGGGCGATCGCGGCCGACTCCTTGTAGGCCCCCTTCACGAGGCGAATCGCGGGTCCGATCGGCAGGAGTGCCCTGACGTCCTCTGGCGTGCGGCGCAGGTACGCTTGAAGACAGACGCCGACACCCGGGCCGTCGGCGCGCGCGCGGCGGTAGATCTCGAGCGTCGCATCGACGTAGCGTGCTTCCTCCATGTCGATCCACAGGAACGTGCGGTCGGCGCGCGCCTTGGCCGCGAGATCGAGCACGTGGTGCGTGCACGCCTCCTGACCGACGTCCAGCCCGAGATGCGTGAGTTTTACTGAGACGTGGGCAGGCAGGGACCGCTGGCGGATCTGGTCGAACACGTGCAGGTAATGGTCGCGCACCGCGGCTGCCTCGGCGGCATTCAGCACCTGCTCGCCGAGTTGTGTGAGCACGGTGCCCAGTCCGTTGTCGGCGAGCGCGCTCGCGGCGTCGAGCGCCTCGCCGATGGACTCTCCAGGCATGAACCTGCGCACCGCACGGCGCGCAAACGCGCGCCTGCGAAACTGCTCCGCGAGCCAGGGGCTGCGCGACGCGCGCAGCAGCAGTGTACGGGCGAGCGACATCGAGGGGGAGAAGATACACCAAGCGGGCGGCATCCACATCGGACGCCGCCCGCCAGTCAGCCGACTTCCAGCCGGCTCAGCTCTCTACGACGATCAGATACTTCGAGCTCGCCCAGAACTTGGCGGGCGAGGCGATCTGGATGCTGCCGCGGATATTGCCGTCACCGTCGGGCTGCTGCGCGAGGGCCGAGACGTCCTGGCGGGACGCGATCCGGTAGCTCTTGGTCGAATCGGGCAGCGGGATCGTGGTCACCTGACGGCGGTCGATCGCCGTGAAGGCGCCCGGATCGAGCGTCCGGGAGGGCACCACCGACTTGCCCGACTTCCAGAGAATGAAAAGGAAGCGACTGCCGCCCGTCTCGTCGATGATGCCGCGGCTCTTCAGCTCGTCCTTGGTTCCAATGACGTAGTACACCGTGTTCTCGCGGACCGTGAGATCTCCGACGGTATCCTTGAGCGCGGTGTTCACGGCGGTCAGGGCGGAGTTCTCGCCCTTCAACGAGTCGATCTGTGCCGCGTAAGTGGCCAGCTGCGTACGCTGCGACGCGACGACCGAGTCGTAGTTGGCGATGGTTGCCTGCAGCGTGTTGCGCAGGCTGTCCGACAGCGACGAGAGACCGCGGATACGACGCTCACTGGACCGCAGCTGCGACTCACTCGCGTTGAGCTGGGTCGCGATGTAGTGCACACGTGCGACGACGCTGTCGCGGGACGCCTGCCCCGGCGACTCGCTCGACACGTTCAACTTTCCGTGGATCTGCACCTTCGCCAGCTCGGCGGAGATGTCGGAGATCATCCGGGCGTCCTGCGCCATCTCCTGCACCACCCGATCGCGCTCGTTCGCCGCCTGCTGCAGCGAATCGATCCGCGCCTGGAGCTGCGGGGACGGCTTCGAGTTGCACGCGAGCGCTCCCAGTAGTGCGAGGGCCGCAGTCGCGGTGATACCGATCTTGCCGACCATGTCGACGTCCTCCCTGCGGGGGGCCATCTGACGGACCGAGCCGACGGCGCCCCCCGCCGTCCGCCCGCACTCACTGTGAGACACCTCACCAATCCGACGGTCGCTCAACTGTCGTTATCAGGTTCCGCATCACCGGAAACAGAGGCTCTAAGGGCTCGAATATACCCGGTTGCGTTTCAAATGGTTCAATCCGGGAAGCGCCTCACTGCACGTAAGACGACGTGCGCCCGATCCGGCCGTTGCGTTCGAACCACAGCAGAATCGCCTGTCCTCCGGCCGCTTGCCGGAAGGCGCTGCGCAGGGCCTCGGCGGTGGCGACGCGCTGGCGGTTCACCTGGAAGATCACGTCGCCGGGCGAGTCCGGTGGCGTCCCGCGTCTCATCGCCGAGGGCATATACGAGGACCCCCTGCTCGACCTGGACGCCACGCTCCTGGCGGATGACCGGGGTCAGCGTGACCGCCTCGATATCCCCCAATACCGATACCTTCTCGGCCGCACTCGTTGGGAGATCGATGACCGCGATCCGCACCGTCTTGGCCGCGCCCCCGCAGCGGCACGCGACCGTCAGCCTATCGCCCGGTCCGGCGTCGAGCAGCACCGCCCAGTCGAGGAACGAGGTCCCAGGGGTCCTGGGGGACGGACCGTTCGCGCTTCAGGACGCTCACGCTGACCACGGCCGGGGCGACGCGCGCGGCCGCGGTGACGATCGCCGTACGGCGCGACGCGGTGAGATCGGGACTCGGCGTGCCACGCACTTGAGCGGCAGCGGGGATGGCGGTGGCGACCAGGAGCAGGAGTGAGGCGGGAGCATGATTCGACACGATGCACTATAGATTCGGCAACCCCGTTCACCGTCTCAAGGGGCTTGGGCCTCCAGCAGCCTTCCGATCCTGAAGGGTGTGAGGTCGAACTCCCCACTCTCATCGTCGAGCAGCAGTCCGGCGACGATTTCCCCCACCGCGCTTGCGAACTTGAAGCCGAAGCCCGAACAGGGGCTGGCCACCACCACCGAGCGGTGGGCGGGGTGCCGGTCGATCACGAATCCTCCGTCGGCCGCATTGGTATACAGGCAAACCGCGCTGGCGCGATGCGCCCCCGCCAGCCCCGGCGCGTAGCGCTCGAGCAGTCTTCGGCTGGCGGCGATTTCATCGTTTCCGACGTCACGTCGGACCGTCTCGGGAGTCGTGGGGGCGCCGTCATGGTGCACCGCCATCTTGATGGCTCCGTCGGCGCGGGCCGCCGGCGGCAGCGCGTAGAACACCGCGTCTACGGTCTCTCGAATGAAGACGGGAAGCGTCTTGCCGGCCTCCGAGATCGGGTCAAACCAGTGCTGTACCTGGCGCTCGACCGTGAGTCCCCGGCCCGTCGCTCCGAGGAGCTGCGGCATCCAGGCGCCGGTGGCGAGCAGCAACTGGCCGGCTTCGTACGTGCCGCGAGTCGTCGTGACGCGCACGCCGTCACCCGAAGGCTCCCACCGCGAGAGCGGCTCGTCGAAGCGCAGCTCGACTCCCTGCGTCGCGGCATGGCGCAGGGCAGCGGCCACTGCACCTTCCGGATCGAGCCAGCCGGCGCCCGGCTCGAAGACGCCGATCGAGTCCTCGAGGTCGTCGAGCCCCTGATAGCGCCGGGCGAGGGCCGGGCGATCGAATACCTCGTGATTGACATCGTGTTGACGTGCGCTGGCCAGTGTCCCGGACACGAGTCCGCCGGTCGATGGGCCGACGTACAGGACGCCTGTGACGTGGAGCAGGGAAGTCTGCGTCGCACTCTCCAGGCGTCGCCACTGCTCGTAGGCGCGCCGGGCGAGGGGGACATAGCGAGGATGCTCGAATGCCGTCTCGCGGATGACGCGGGAGCCACCGTGACTCGAGCCCATTGTGTGCGGCGGGTGGAACCGATCGAGGGCGAGCACGCGCCGGCCGCGACCGGAGAGGTGGACGGCGGTAGAGCTGCCGACGGCGCCGAGGCCGGCGAGGATGATGTCATAGGGCACGGGGACAACTTAGCTTCCGACCATCGAACCGTTGACTGCAGTTACCGCTGTCGCGACCCCCTCCGACCAGCAGCGTCGGGCGATCGAGGCGCCGCCCGGTCCCGTGCTCGTGCTGGCCGGTCCCGGGGCGGGGAAGACATTCTGCCTGATCGAGCGGGTGCGAGCGCTGGTCGAACGCCACGCGGCCGACCCCGGCCGCATCTGCGCCATCACCTTCACCAACAAGGCGGCGGAAGAGATCGCCGCACGATTGCACCGCGAGCTCGGGCCGATGACCGAGGCGGTGCACCGGGGGACGATTCACTCGCTCTGCGCCGAGGTGCTGCGCGAGCACGGCGAGTGCATCGGCATCCCGCGCGCCTTCGGGATCGCCGACGAGGACATCCAGGACGTCGTGTTGCGGCGGCTCGGCGTGGGCGTGTTCAAGCGTCGCATGTGGTTGTTGAATCAGTTCGGTCGGCATCGTCTGCAAGGCACACCGCTCGAGCCGGACGTCCGAGCGCTGTGCGATCGCTACCTCGAGATACTGCGCGCCAGGCATCTCGTCGATTTCGACGACCTCGTCCTTCTCGTGGACGCCCTCTTCGCCGCCGAGCCGCAGATCGCGCGGCAGATCGCCGCCCGATGGGACCACCTGCTGGTCGACGAGTTCCAGGATCTCAACGCTCCGCAGTACCGCATCGTCCGGCGTCTCGTCGCGGACCATCGCAGCATCTTCGCGGTGGGTGACGACGAGCAGTCGATCTTCTCCTGGACGGGCGCGGACCCGCGGGTGTTGGACTATTTCCGTACCGACTTCGCTACGCCCGAGCCGATCACGCTGGAGGAGAACCACCGTTGCTCCCGCGCGATCTTCGGCGTGGCGCGGCGTCTCGTGGAGCGCAACCGGGCGCTCTTCCCCCGCAAGCACCTCGTGGCGGTCCGGGACGTACCGGTTCCCGTCGTCGCCCACGAATTTCCGGACGAGCAGGCGGAGGCGGACTGGATCGTAGGCGACGTGCTGGCGCGCCAGGCCGCCGGGGACTTGAGCTGGGGCGACTTCGGCGTGCTGTATCGCCATCACGACATCGGGGACGTGCTGGAGCAGGCGTTCGTGCGCGCGGGTGTCCCGTGCCGGCTCGCGCGTGGGCGCGCCCTGACCGACGACGCGGTGATCGGACAGGTGCTCGCTTCGCTGCGTGTGATTCGCGATGACGGCGACCCGATCGCCGCCGAAGCCCTCGCGGTGCGCGTGTTCCCCGAGCATATGCTGGAGCGCATTCGCGCCACGGGGAACCACGACTTTCTCGCGGCGGTCCGGGAGGTTGCGCGGCGAGCCCCCCAGGGGGATCCCGACCGGCGGTTGGCGTGGCGGTTCATCTACCAGGTGGAAAACCTCCGCGCGCTGGCCCGCACGCACGACACGCTGCCCGAACTGATACTCGAGATTCTGGGCCAGCGGATGGGCCAGTGGCGCAACACCCTCGAGGAGCGGGCCGAAGAACTCGCCGATCCCGCCGACGATCCGGAGAGTGTGGCGCTGGCAGGCGCCCTCGAGCAGGCGATTGCCCGAAAGGCCACGGTCTGGATTCCTCCTCTCGCCGGGGCCGAGATCGGGATACGCGGGCTGCTCGTGCGATCGGAGATGGTGCAGCGGGCACGGTATCTCCTGAAGGACGACGAGCCTGCGGCCGGTGATCTGGTGCTCGCCGCGTCGCCGATTGGAGTCTTCAAAGCGCTGCAGCTGCTGCAGACTCGCGCCCTCGCAAATCCCTTTCCGGAGTTCGTCGCCTTCGATTTCGAAACGACCGACAAGGACGCCGGGTCGTGCGATGTGGTGGAGATCGGGGCGGTGCGCGTAGCCGACGGACGAGTAGTCGACGAGTTCCATTCGCTCGTCCGGCCCGAGCGTCCCGTTTCCACGGGGGCGACCGAGGTCCACGGCTATACCATGGCGGATCTCGAGGATGCACCGCTCTTCGCTCAGGTGTGGCCGCACTTCCGGGCGTTCGTCGGCGATCACGTCCTGCTCGCACACAACGGGCAGAACTTCGACGTCCCCGTGCTGCAGCGGCTCGCGGCCGGACTGCCAGGCATCGAGAGCCTGCGGTTCTTCGATTCGCTGCCGGTCGCGCGCGCGCTGATTACGGACGGCAGCGCGAAGCTCGAGGCGCTCGCGGAACGCTTCGGGATCGACAAGGGGCGCGAGCATCATGCCCTCGACGACGCGAGAACGCTCGCCGCCGTGTACCGTCGACTCGCCCGACTCCAGCAGGCTCGCGCCCGTAAGACGTCGCAGGTGCAGCTGCTCGACTGTCTCGGTCTGGCGCTGGCCGGGGCGGGGCATCCCGACCCCGCCGCGTCGGGAGAGGAGCGGGTGCTGCGGGAGCTCGTGCCGGCGTCCACGCTCGGCCGGTATTCGGACTCCCTCGAGTTCTACTCCGCCGAGCGCGACCGCGTCCCCGAGCTCGGCGCGCCGGCGGTGGAGGAGATCATCGATCGGCTCGGAGGGCGGGCGACGATGGAACGCCTGCGGCGCATGCCATCTCCCGGGGACCGCTACGCGGTGGCGCTGGCCCGGCTCGAAGCGCTTGTTGCGGCGAGCACCGCGGAGACCCTCGCGGACAGTATTGGTCTGCTGCTCGAGCGGGTCGCACTTTCGACCTCGCGGGAAGCGGAGACCGATCCCGAGCGCGTGAACCTGTTGACGCTCCACTCGACGAAGGGCCTCGAGTATTCGCACGTGTACATCGTGGGGCTCGAGGACGATCGGCTCCCCGGCGTGCGCGCGACGGGCGACGAAGGGATTCGGGAAACGGAGGAAGCGCGTCGTCTGCTGTACGTCGGAATGACGCGCGCCATGGACCGCCTGGTGCTCACGCGCGTCGTGGAGCGGTTCAAGAAGACGGCGGGGGGAAGTCTCTTCCTCGAGGAGATGGGACTCGAGACCTAGTCCCGCAGCAGCTCGTTGTGTCGGTAGCAGGTTACGATATGATCGTTCACCATCCCCACCGCCTGCATGAACGCGTACACGATCGTCGGACCCACGAAGCGGAATCCCTTCGCGATGAGCACCTTGCTCATTGCTTCCGACTCCTTCGTCTTCGCGGGGATCTGTCGCAGCGATTTCCACGTGTTCTGTTTCGGTACGCCGTCAACGAACTGCCACAGGAACGGGCCGAACCGCACGCCGGACTCCCGCAGCGCGAGGTAGGCGCGGGCGTTGCCGATTGCGGCGTCGATCTTTTGCCGATTCCTGACAATTCCCGAATCGGCGAGCAGCTTTCGGCGTCGAGCGGCGGTGTAGTGTGCCATCTTGTCGGGATCGAAGCCGTCGAAGGCGCGCAGGAAGGCATCGCGCTTGCGCAGGATGATCGCCCACGACAGGCCCGCCTGAAAGCCGTCGAGGATCAGCTTCGCGAAGAGCGGCTTGTCGCCGCGCAGCGGCGCACCCCACTCGACGTCGTGATACGCCATCATCGCGGGGTTGTCGCCGGGCCAGCCACAGCGTTGTTTTTTGTCGGGACGATCGGGTACCATGACGGAGGAATGTAGATTGTGTCGATATTGCTCGCTCTCCAAGGACTTGAGCTCGGTGATTCGCTGCAGCGGCACCCGCTGGCGGCGCTGGTGGCGCTGTTCGGCGCGGGACTGCTGACGAGTTTCTCCCCCTGCATCTTCCCGATGATTCCCATCACCGCCGGTATCATCAGCGGCTCTGGAGCCGCTGGAGAAGCGCCGCGACGCCGGGTGGTGGGGCGCACCTTCACGTACGTGCTGGGGGTGGCGCTGTTCTACGCGATCATGGGCCTCCTCGCCGGACTCACCGGTACCCTGTTCGGCACCGTGGCATCGAACCCCTGGGTCCGGCTCGCGGTGGCCAACCTGCTCGTGCTCTTCGCCCTTGCGTTGTTCGACGTCTTTCCCGTGAACGCCCCGCAGCGCCTCGCCGCCTGGGCTGCGAGCCTCTCGGGGGGCTCCTATCCGGCTGTCTTCCTCGTCGGGGCGACATCGGGTATCGTGGCGGCGCCGTGTGGCGCGCCCGCGTTTGCGGCGGTCCTCACCTGGGTGGCGGCGACCCACAGCGGGACGCTCGGCTTCGTGTATCTCTTTGTCTTCTCGCTCGGGATGACCGTGGTCCTGGCCGCGGTCGGCATCTTTTCGGGATTGCTCACCGTGCTGCCGAAACCCGGGCCGTGGATGGTGTGGATCAAACGTCTGTCTGCGGTGGTTCTTCTATTGATGGCCGAATACTACCTGGTCCAAGTGGGGAAGACTCTGTGACGACGATGAAGCGTGGGATGCGGGATGTGGCTTGCGCCATCGCCCTTCTGGGACTTGGTCTGTCCCGGCCGGCATTCGCGCAGGATGAGGGGGACATGGGGATCGCGCTCGGCGCGACTCCGCCGGCGGTGACAATTCAGGATCTCGACGGCCACCCGGTGAATCTCGGGACCATGATCGGCAAGAGGCCGCTGCTCGTGGAGTTCTGGGCGGCGTGGTGCCCGCGGTGTGCCGCGCTGATGCCGCAGCTCGATTCCGCCTACGCGCGTCACAAGAACAGCGTCGGCTTCGTGGCGGTCGCGGTCGCCGTGAACGAAAGTGCCGCGAGCGTGAAGCGTCATCTCGTCAGGCAGCCGGCACCGTTCCCGTTCCTGTGGGACGCCAATGGCGCCGCCGTGCGGGCGTTCCAGGCGCCCTCGACGAGCTATATCGCGCTGCTCGATGCGAAGGGGAAAGTCGTTTATACGGGTGTTGGGGCGGAGCAGGATATCGAAGCTGCGTTGCGGAAGGTGGCTCCGACCCCCTGAACGAACGGCGTGAGGTGTTGGAAGTGTGCACACCTCCAACACCTCACCTCCAACGCCGTTTAGTCCGCCGGCACGATCTTGTTGATCGCAGCAGCCAATTCCGTATACGCCGTCGGATCGATCTCCCGGAACGGCGTCGCGCGCCAGGCGATCTTGCCATCCGGTCCGACGATGAACAGCGTGCGATTGTCGACATTGTATTTGCTGGCGTAGGCGCCGTACGCCTTGCCCACCGCCGAGCCGGTGTCGCTCGCGAACAGGAACGGAAACTCGGCGTCGCGCGCCCAGGACTGCTGGGCGGTATCGACGTCCGCGCTGATCGCGATGAGCACCACGTTCTTGCCACCCTTGAAGAGCTGCGCGTACTGATCACGGTACGCGTTCATTTGAATCGTTCAGCCTCGTGTTCGCGCCTTGAAGAAGAAGGCGAGGACGACGGTCTTGCCCTTGAAGTCGCTCAGATGGATCGGGTTCTTGAGAAGCCCGAACCGCGTCGCACCCGGCAGCGTGAAGTCCGGAGCGACGACGCCAACCTCGAGCGGTTTGGGTTCCTCCGCCGGCTGCTGTGCCGCAAGCGAGACGGCGAGCGGTGCGGCGAGAGCGGCGAGCATCAGGCTACGCATGCGGCCTGCCTCGGAAAGAGGGTTCGAGAGAATATACTTCCTTCATGCGACTCCACGTCGGTACCTCCGGCTACAACTTCCCCGAATGGAAGGGGACCTTCTATCCAGCGAAGATCAAGCCGCCGGAGATGCTTCCCTACTATGCGAGTCGCCTGGCGACTGTCGAGATCAATTACACCTTCTACCGGATGCCGAACGCGAAGACAGTGTCAGGATGGAGTCAGGCTGTGCCAGACGGATTTACGTTCGTGCTCAAGACCCCGCAGCGGATCACCCACATCGGCCGGCTCCGGGATATCGACGACTCGCTGCGGTACTTCACCGAGACGATCCGCCCGCTCGGGCCGAAGCTCGGACCGATTTTGGTGCAGCTGCCCCCCAACTTCAAGCAGGATCTCGCGCGCCTGAAGGATTTCCTCACCCTGTTCCCGGCGGACCTGCGCTGTGCCTTCGAATTCCGCAACGCGTCATGGTTCGCGGACGATACGTATGAGGCGCTCCGCGTCGCCAACGCCGCGCTCGTCGTGGCCGACACGGAGGACGGTCACACCCCGTTCGTGAGCACGGCCGACTTCGGCTACTTCCGGTTACGTGACGAAGGCTACTCGGCGGCCGATCTCGACAGGTGGGCGGGAACGGTTCGAGATCTCGGTCGACGGTGGCAGGATGCGTTCGTGTTCTTCAAGCATGAGGAGTCGGGTGAGGGCCCGAAGCTCGCGCGGCAATTCGGCGGGTTGTTCGCGACCTAGGCGCTGGCGGCCCTCTTCTTGGGCGAGGCCTTGGCGGCCTTGCGCTCCCCCTCGGCGGCAGCTTTGCCCTGGCCGAGGCTCTTCTTCAACGCTTCCATCAGGTCGAGGATCTGCGTCTTCGGGGCCTCGGTCGCCTCCTCCGTGATTTCCTTGCCGTCGACCTTGCGCTGGATCTGCTCCAGGATCCGCTGCTTGACGGTGTCCTCGTATTTCCCGGCCTGAAACTTGTCTGACGCCGCCTGCTCGATGAGCTGCACCGCCATGTCCAGCTCCGGCTTCTTCACCTCCACCTTGGGAATCGGCACCTCGTCGATCGACCGCACCTCGTTGGCGTAGCGCAGCTGCTCCATGGCGAGTCCGTGCCCGAACGGGCGGATCATGATGAGGTACTGCTTGCCCCGCGCCGCCCACTGCCCGATCGCCACCTTCTTCGTCTTCTTCAGCGCTTCACCAAGCAGCGTGAATGCGCGGTCGCCGCCCTTGTCGGGCCCGAGGAAGTAGACCCGATCCATGTACATCCGGTCGACCGTGTCCGCGTCCACGAACTCCTGGATGTTGATCGATCCCGTCCCCTTCTCCTCCAGCGCTTTGAGCTCGTCCGCCGTGAACTGCACGTACTGCCCCTTCGAGAACTCGTAGCCTTTCACCATGTCGTCCTTCTCGACCTTTTCCCCGTCCTTGGAGCAGACGTACTGCTGCTTCAGCCGGGAACCGTCCTTCTTGTGGAGCCAGTTGAAGGAGATCGCGGCCGACGATTCGCCGGCCGAGTACATCTTGATCGGGACGGAGACCAGCCCGAAGGAAATCGTAGCAGAGCCGATCGAGTGCGCGGCCATACGAGCCAACATATGAAGCTCCAGAGCCATACGCAAACAGCCACCGGCTGACCGATTCGCTTTCCCATTTCGGGAAGGGAATTAGAATCCAGCCACGCCCGTGAATCCGTCCAAGTCCTCGTCCACTCCGACGCCCGCCGGCGATGCGCTCGCTCCCTACCGGGCAAAGCGCTCCGCCGATCGCACACCTGAGCCGTCGGGGACCGTCGCGGCGCAGCCAGGACGTCGGTTTATCGTCCACCAGCACGCGGCTACGCGACTGCATTTCGACCTGCGGCTCGAGATGGAAGGGGTTCTGAAATCCTGGGCGGTCCCCAAGGGCCCGTCCGCCGACCCCGCCGACAAACGTCTTGCTGTCCACGTCGAGGACCATCCGATCGAATACGGGGACTTCGAGGGGATAATCCCCGAAGGCAATTACGGCGCCGGCGCCGTGATCGTGTGGGATCGCGGGCTCTGGGTGGCCCTCGAAGATCCGATCGAAGGACTGAAGAAGGGCAAGCTCCTCTTCGAGCTGCGCGGCTACAAGCTGCGGGGCGTCTGGACGCTCGTGAAGATCAAGAAATCGGAGAAGGAGTGGCTGCTCATCAAGGAGCGTGACGCCTACGTCTCGAAGAACGGCGGCGCCTTCCCTCCGGGGTCGGTGCTCTCGGGGCTGACGGTCGAGGAGCTGCGCGACGGCAACAAGAAGGCGGCGCAGCTCGTGGCCGAGTTGAAGAAGCTCAAGGCCCCGGAGCGCGCCGTTCGCGCCGAGGACGCACCGCCGATGCTGGCGGAGACGCGGGAGGCGCCGTTCTCGCGGGCCGGGTGGGTGTTCGAGGTGAAGCTCGACGGGTATCGGATGCGGGCGGTGAAGGAAGGCGGCCAGGCGCGCCTCATTACCCGCAACGGCAACGACTATAGCACCGCATTTCCCGAGCTGATTCGCGCGCTCTCGGCGTTGCCCTACTCGAGCGTGCTGATGGATGGCGAGCTCGTGATCCTGGACGACGCCGGTCGCCCCAGCTTCCAGCGGCTCCAGAACCGCGCCCGCATCAGCCGCGCCCCCGACATCCGCCACGCGTCGGTGGAAACGCCGGGCACCCTCTACCTCTTCGACCTGATGGCCCTCGAAGGGTTCGACGTGCGGTCGCTGCCGCTCGTGAAGCGCAAGGCCCTGCTGCGCAAAGTGCTCCCCGAGGCTGGCCCGCTCAAGTACTCCGAGCACTTCGAGAAGGAAGGCGAAGCGCTGTACGATCAGGCGGTGGGGATGGGGCTCGAAGGGATCGTGGCGAAGCAGGCGGACGCGCCCTACAAGAGTGGACGGTCGGATCTCTGGCTCAAGGTCCGCGCCGACAAGACGGGAGATTTTGTCGTGGTGGGGTTTACCGAGCCGCGTGGGTCGCGCGACGGCTTCGGCGCGCTGCACCTCGGCGGCTACACTGACGGGAAGCTCGTCTACATCGGCCGGGCGGGGAGCGGCTTCACGGCCAAACAGCTCAAAGAGGTGTCGGATCGTCTCGAGGCAGCGGCGATCGACCGACCGGCGTTCGCAGGTCCGGTACCGGCGGAGAAGGAGAGCCGCTGGGTGAAGCCGGAGCTCGTCGCGGAAGTGCGCTACAAGGAGATCACGGGCGACGGCCTGCTCAGACAACCGGTTTTCCTGAGATTCCGTGACGACAAGAAGCCCGAAGAGTGCCTGATCGAACCGCGTGGATTGTTGGATGTCGGCAGTGAGGAACCGCCGCCCTCCCTGCGGCGGAGCGTCCCACCTCCCACATCCAACGCAGTCGCCTTTACGAATCTCTCAAAAGTCTTCTGGCCCGACGAGGGTTACACAAAGGGCGATCTGATAGAGTACTACCGCGCCATTTCGCGGTGGATGCTCCCGTACCTCACCGAGCGTCCGCTGGTGCTCACGCGCTACCCCGACGGCATCAACGGCAAGTCGTTCTTCCAGAAGGACGCGCCACAGTACGCGCAGGAATTCGTGCGCACGGTGACGATCTGGAGCGAGGAGTCGCAGCGCGAGCTGGATTACTTCGTGTGCGACAACGAAGCGTCGCTGCTCTACATCGCCAACATGGGCGCCATTCTGCTGCACGTCTGGTCGAGCCGGGTCGCCACGCTTGAAACACCGGACTGGTGCATCCTCGATCTCGACCCCAAGGGGGCGCCGTTCAGCGATGTCGTCACTGTCGCCCGCGAGGTCAAGTCGCTGTGCGACGAGATCGGCCTGCCCACCGGAATCAAGACGAGCGGCTCCACGGGGCTGCACGTGCTCATCCCCCTCGCCCGCCAGTGCACCTATGAGCAGTCGCGCACCCTGGGCGGGCTCCTGGCACGCGTCGTTGCTACCCGGCTTCCCGAGATCGCCACCGTGACGCGCCAGGTGCAGAAGCGTGGAGGGAAGGTGTACCTCGACTACGTCCAGAACGGTCACGGTCGACTGCTCGTGGCGCCCTTCAGCGTGCGGCCGCTGCCGGGCGCCCCGGTTTCCGCCCCGATCGTCTGGGAGGAAGTCACGCCGGCGCTCGACATCCGGTCGTTCACCATCAAGAACGTCCCCGACCGGATGCGGGGACTGCCACGCGATCCGCTGCTCGCCGTACTCGATGAGAAACCCGATCTCATGGAGGCGTTGGGCCGGCTGCAGTCCCAGTTCGACGAATAGCCGATGGCCGATAACCGACAGCCGAACGCGCCACTGTCCGATCATCGGATTCACATCGGTGGACCGTCCGGCGACGTTTCCGCGATCCTCGTCAGGCCGGAGGAAGCGCGGTTTCTCTACGTCCTCGCCCACGGCGCCGGGGCCGGAATGCGGCACCCGTTCCTTGGCCGTATCGCCGAAGCGCTCGCCCTGCGTGGGATCGCAACGCTGCGCTACCAGTTCCCGTATATGGAACGCAAGGCTCGGCGTCCGGACCCCCCGTCCGTTGCCACCGCCACCGTGCGGGCGGCCGTTGCGGTCGCGCATCGCGTCGCACCGGAGCTGCCGCTCATCGCCGGGGGGAAATCGTTCGGTGGACGGATGACGTCCACCGCGCAAGCCGCCGAGCCGCTGCCGGACGTGCGTGGACTCGCCTTCTTGGGATTCCCGCTGCACCCTCCCGGTCAGCCTGCCGTCACCCGCGGGGAGCACCTCGACGCCGTCCGGGTCCCGATGCTGTTCCTCCAGGGCGATCGCGATGAGTTCGCGGAGCCGATCCTGTTGCGCCAGGTCTTGCGCAAGCTCGGGCCGCGGGCGACGCTGCATCTCGTGAACGGTGGGGATCACTCGTTCAGTGTCCCCAGGAAGTCGGGACGCAGTCCCGAAGATGTGTTCATCGAGCTGTCGACGACGATTGCCGAATGGGCTGCTGGCCTCTCCGGCTGAGGCCGTCGGGACCTCACTCCGCGACTAAAAGTTGCAGTCGCTCCGTGCCCCCGACGGCGTCAGCTGAGTGAACCACACGGGAGTAAGGGGCATGGCGTACTGGATCCTGAAGACCGAACCGTCCACCTACAGCTTCGACGATCTTGTGAAACAGAAGACGGCTGTCTGGGACGGCGTGAAGAACCCGCTGGCCCTGAAGCACCTGCGGGCGATGCAGCCCGGCGAGGACGTGCTGATCTATCACACCGGGAACGAGAAGGCCGCCGTCGGTCTCGCGCGGGTGACGAAGGCTGCCTATCCCGATCCGAAGAAGAAAGACCCGAAGCTCGTCGTCGTCGATCTCAAGGCCGGCGCGAAGCTCCCCACGCCGGTCCCGCTCGCGACGATCAAGACCGATCCCGTCTTCAAGGACCTGGCGCTCGTGCGCATGGGCCGGCTCTCCGTCGTGCCCGCCACGACCGCGCAATGGCAGCGTCTGCTGCGACTCGGAGGAATGCCGTCATGATCCTGAGACCTGGTTTGACATTGCTGTTGACCGCCCTTCTGGCCTCCGCTGTGTCAGCCCAGGGTGGCGGGCGCAAGCCGGCTCCCACGCTGGTGGCGCGGGTGCTGCCGGCCGACTCGCTCAACAACCTGAAGTTCCGCAACCTCGGACCGTCGGTCGGCGGCGGCCGCGTGACGGCGGTCGCGGGGATTTCCGACCAGCCCAACGTGTACTACGTGGGGGCCGCGGGCGGGGGTGTCTGGAAGACGACGGACGGCGGCCATTCCTGGGAGGCGATCTTCGCCGACCAGCCGACGTCGTCGATCGGCGCCATCGCGCTGGCACCCTCGAACCCCAATCTCGTCTGGGTGGGGACGGGCGAAGCGAACATCCGCAACGACATCGTGAATGGCCGCGGCGTGTTCTTCTCTCCCGACGCCGGCAGGACGTGGAAGTTCATGGGGCTGCCGAACGCCGGGCAGATCTCGCGCATCGTGATCGACCCGCAAGACCCGGACGTGGTGCTCGTCGCCGCCATCGGGCATGCCTGGACGCCCAACCCGGACCGCGGCGTTTTCCGGACCGCGGACGGCGGGAAGACGTGGCAGAAGGTGCTGTACGTCAACGACACCACCGGCGCGTCCGACCTCGTGATGGTTCCGGGCAATCCCCGCGTGCTGTTCGCGGGGATGTGGCAGGTGCTGCGCCACCCCTGGGCACTGGTTTCGGGTGGCTCCGGGAGCGGCCTGTACCGCTCCACCGACGGTGGGCTGACCTGGACCCGGCTCACGCAAGGGTTGCCGGCCGGACCGTGGGGACGGATCGCGGTGGCGGTGGGTCCCACCAATCCCAATCACGTCTACGCTATCATCGAAGCGAAGAACGGACTGCTGTGGGACTCGCACGATCAGGGCGACCACTGGTCGGCGGTTTCGGACAGTCACGTGCTCTCCGCGCGGCCGTGGTACTTCTCGCTCATGCACGTCTCGCCCGTGGACGACCGCAAGGTGTTCTTCTCGTCCTACCAGCTGCTTGAGTCGGATGACGGCGGCAAGACGACGCACGTCATCGACCGTCCGGTGCACGTGGACCATCACGCGTTGTGGATCGATCCCGAGCACCCCGATCGCATGCTTCAGGGGAACGACGGAGGGGCGTACCTCACGACCGACGGCGGGAAGAGCTGGGAGTGGTTCAACAACCTGCCGATCGAGCAGTTCTACATGGTGGCGGCCGATAACCAGAGTCCCTACAACCTCTGCGGCGGCCTGCAGGACAACAACGCCTGGTGCGGCTCGTCGAGTGGACCGTCGGGGTCGGTGAACGGGTCTGAGTGGTACACGGTGGCGGGCGGGGACGGAGAGTACGCCGTGCCGGCCCCCTCCGACTCGACGATCGTCTACGCGGAGTCGCAGAACGGCAACCTGCAGCGGATCGATCTGCGCACCGGCGTGACGCGGTCGCTGCGTCCGTATCTGCCCGGCGTGGAAGAGCGGGCGGCGGCGCAGCTCCGGTACCGGTTCAACTGGACGTCACCGATTGAGGTGTCGCGCACCGACGCCAACACCGTCTATCTGGGCGGCAACGTCGTGTTCAGGACGAAAAACGGCGGGGAGGATTGGGATGTGATCAGCCCCGACCTGACCCGCAACGACAAGACCAAGCAGGGGGTCAGCGGCGGGCCGATCGAATACGACATCTCGGGTGCCGAGACGTATGGGACGATTCTCACGATCAACGTCGCGCCGAGCGACACGAGCGTCATTTGGGTGGGGACTGACGACGGCCTGGCGCAGGTGACCCGCGACGGCGGGAAGACTTGGACCAATGTGGCGGGCCACTTCCCCGGGCTGCCCGCGGATGCCGAAGGCCGGATCTACCAGATCGGCGTGTCGCCGACCGACGCGGGCACCGCCTATCTCGCCGTGGACCGGCACCAGTTCGACGACAACCGGCCGTACGTCTACAAGACGGCCGACTACGGCAAGACGTGGACGGCGATCGCCGGTGGGCTGCCGGACGACGCGTCCGCGCGCGTGGTGCGCGAGGACCCCAATCGGCCCGGGTTGCTCGTGCTCGGGACCGATGTCGCCTTGTGGATGTCGCGCGATGGCGGAGCGACGTGGAAGCCTCTCAAAGCGGGGTTCCCCACCGCGCCCGTCTACGACCTGAAATTCATCGCACCCTCGCACGACCTCGTGGTCGCGACCCACGGCCGCGGATTGTTCGTGCTCGACAACATCACGGCGCTCGAGGAACTGGGACCGGACGTCGCCGCGCAAGACTTGCACCTGTTCAGCACCCTGCCGGCCCAGATTCGTGTGCGGTCCCGCCGCGGCGGCATCGCGCCGGGGAAGTACTCCGCGCCCAATGCACCGAACGGCGCGATGGTGGATTATTACCTGAAGACGGCGCTCGACACGAGCGCCGGACAGGGCGCGGAGACTCCGCGATCCGAGCGGGGCGAGGGGCCGGTCGGACGGCGACGCACCGGCGCGATCGTGACCATCACCGATAGTCATGGCGACACGGTCCAGGTCGACTCGTCGGCTCCGGGCAAGCAGGGAGTGAACCGCTTCGTCTGGAACCTGCGCTACGCCGCCCCCACGCGGCTCACCTTCGAGCGCCCCACGGGAGAGGAGGAGGAGAATCCGTTCCGCAATCTGGGCGGCCCGCGCGCCATTCCCGGCTCTTACCGTGTCACGGTGGCGGCCGGAGGAAAGACGGACACACAGACGATCACGGTTCAGCCCGACCCGGTGGTCCATGGAGACTCAGCGGGCTTCGTGGCTCAACTCCGAGCCGGGCTCGAGTTGCGCAATGAAACCGACGCCTTGAATCGCGCGCTCAATCGGATCGTGAGCCTCGAGACGCAACTGCAGAACGTGCAGCAGTCGCTGCGGGCGACGGGCGCGGATACGACAGCCACGGCTCCGGTGCAGCGCGACGCCCGCGCCCTGGGACGCAAGCTCAAGGACTTGAAGGATTCGCTCTACAACTCCGATCTGCAGCCGGGCGGGCAGGACGACATCCACTATCTCAGCCGGTTCCAGGACCGGTTGCGGCGACTCGGCTTCGGAGCGGCGTTCGCCTATGCCCAGGCGCCGACGGCGGCGGTGCGGGAAGCGTGGACGGGGCTGCGGCAGGAACTGGACGGCTACCTCGCTCGCTGCAACGAAATCTTCGCGACCGACGTGCCCGCGTTCAACAAGGTGGCGACGGAGCACCAGGCACCGACGCTCGTCGCGGGAGGGCCGATCGCGATCGAGCCGATCCACATGCCCTGAGCGCCGGGCCGGAACGTCCGGTTACATCGCGCTGAAGCGATCGAGAAACGCCTGCTCGTCGGCGGTCAGGCTGGTGGGCCCCCGCGTCTCGAGCTTGGCGAGCACGCGCTCGGCCTCCTCGCGATTGACGGGATGCAGTCGCTCGAGCCGGATCTGCTTCCAGCGTTGGGTCGCGCTCGGGGTGGGCGTGGGAGCGCGGGGCGGCTGCACCGGACGGTGGCGGTCATCGGCGGAGCGCGTGCCGGTGAGCCGCAGCACCAACCAGCCGCCGAGAAATCCTCCCAGGTGGGCGAAGTGAGCGATGTTTCCCACCCGTAAGCCGCCCAGGAACAGCGAAATCAGCGTCATGATGATGATCAGCGTTCGCGCTTCCACCGGGATGATGCCCCAAATCAGGAGCTGCGCACGCGGCCACAGTCGCGCGAAGGCGAGCAGCACGCCGTAGACCGCCGCCGAGGCGCCCAGGATGCCCACCATCGGGCTCATGATCATCGAGGTGAACGCGCCAAACAGCCCGCTCACGAAGTACAGCGTGAGAAACTTGGCACCGCCCAGTCGATCTTCCACTCGAGGCCCGAAGAAGAACAACGTCAGCATGTTGAAGAAGATGTGCCCGAAGTCGGCGTGGATGAACATGTAGGTGAAGAGAGTCCACGGTCTCACGAGCATCAAGGCGGGCACGAATTCCAGTGCCAACTTGGATTCGGGCGACTGCTGCAGCACCATGTACGTCAGGACATTGGCGGCAATGAGCAGCCCGACCCACTTCGTGATCATGGCGGGAAGGGTACACGGGCTGGCCGCTATATTGAAGGCATGGCAGGCAAGATCGAGCAGATGGAGAATCCTCTCGGATTGTGGCGCGTGGGCTACGCCAGGCCCCTCCTCGAAGTGCCGGCGCGCCAGTGGTCCAACGGCGGGGTCGTCGACCGCCCGCAGCAGATCGTCGAGGAAACGCCGGTCGTCATCGTGTACAACGCGATTCCGCACGTGGTCATGATGGCGACTCCCGCCGACCTCGAGGATTTCGTCCTCGGCTTCAGCATCACGGAGGAGTTGATCCGTACTCCGGCGGATCTCCACGCGGTGAACGTGATTCGCTACGGCCAGGGGATCGAAGTGCAGGCGACGGTCGACGCGGCATGCGAGGCGGTCGTCGCGTCCCGCGCCCGCCGGTTGTCGGGCCGCACCGGCTGCGGCATCTGCGGCACCGACAGCATCGAGGCCGTGATGAAGACGCTGCACCCCGTCCGCCGCGGGCACTCCGTGCGCCCGGCGGCGATCCAGACCGCGCTCGAGGCGCTCGCCGCTCGGCAGAAGCTCAATGCGTTGTCAGGCGCGGTGCATGCGGCGGCGTGGGTGCGCGTGGACGGCATGATCGAAGAGGTGCGCGAGGACGTGGGGCGCCACAACGCCCTCGACAAGCTGATCGGCGCCCTGCTGCGCCGTGCCACCGATCCCGAGACCGGATTCATCCTGGTGACGAGCCGCGCCAGCTTCGAGATGGCGCAGAAGGCGGCGGTGTTCGGCGCACCGCTGCTCGCGGCCATCTCGGGACCGACGGGGCTCGCCGTGCGGGTCGCCGAGCAATCCGGCATGACGTTGGTGGGATTCGTGAGGGGCGACCGGCTCACCGTCTACACGCATCCAGAGCGAGTGTCGGCCTAGCCCTTCCTCCGCCCGCGACTCTGGACATATTGCCAGCCAAAGCGCCCCTTGATGCAGAGATTACCGCGCGTCACGTCGTGGTCGAGCGGGGACGTCACCTTCACGATCTCGTTGTCCTGCACGTGCAACTCGAGGTTGCAACCGACGCCGCAATAGGGACATACGGTGCGCGTCACCGTCTGCCGGGATTCATCCCACGTACCGTCGGCGCGATGATCAAACTCCGTCTTGAACATCAATGCCCCGGTCGGACAGACGGCGATGCAGTTGCCGCAATACACGCACGCCGATTTGGGAAGCTCTACTGCGAATTCAGTCGAAATGCGGGCATCGAAGCCGCGTCCCGCGACCGCGATCGCGAAGGTGTTTTGATAGTCCGTGCCGCACGCCTCGACGCACTTGTAGCAGAGAATGCACTTCGTGTAGTCCCGCGTATACAGCTCGTTGTCCACCTTGGTCGGCTGCGCGACGGTCGCGCGCTGCCGAACGTGCGGTGGGGCGTGATGGCCCGCCTGGAGCGCGTCCCGCTCGCCGGCAGGAGCGGGTGGGGCGGGAGGCCCGTAGCGTTCGACATCGGCCCCGTACTCCGCCACCCAATCGGCGACGAGCGGCGTCGTCCCGAGATCGACCGACGAGGCGAGGAACTCGAGCACCATCTTCCGGCTGTGCTTCACCCGGTCGGTATTCGTCTTGACGACCATTCCCGGCTCCACTTTGCGGGAGCACGATGGGACGAGCACGCGCGACCCCTCCACCTCGACGACACAGACGCGGCACACGTTCACCGGGTGGAGCGTCTCCAGGTAGCACAGCGTCGGGATGATGGTGCCGTGCTGGTGGCAGGCGTCGTAGATGGTCGTCCCTTCCGGGACCTTCACGGGCGCTCCGTCGATCGTGAGCTCGACGGTGCGGCGCGGTGGGGAGAGCTGGACGAAGGCGCTCACGCCGGCACTCCATCGAACAGGCGCAACCGCTTCACCGCCGACTCGACGGCGCTGTAGGCGGTCTGGCCGAGGCCGCAGATCGAGGCATCCTTCATCGCGACACCGATTTCCTCCAGCAGGGCGAGCTCACTCTTCACGCCGCCGCGCGGCTTCTTCTGCAGCAAGCGGTGCAGCGCCTCCTCTTGCCGGACCGTGCCGACGCGGCAGGGGACACACTGGCCGCACGACTCGTCCCGGAAGAAGGCGGCGATGCGCAGGAGGATGTCCGCCAGATCGACGGTGTCGTCGAACAGCATGACGACGCCCGAGCCGAGGGTGGCCTGCGCCGCCCGGGCGCCCTCGAACGTCAGCGCGAGATCCAACTCGTCGGGTCGGAGGAAGACTCCCGCGGCGCCGCCCAGAAGGATCGCCTTGAGGGTCCGGCCTTTCGTCACGCCGCCTGCCAGGTCGATGAGCTGACGCAGCGTGACCCCGAACGGCACTTCGTACGCGCCGGGCTTCGTAATCGCGCCCGACAGACAGAACAACCGCGTTCCGGTCGAGTCCTTGGTGCCGATGGCGGCATACGCCGGCCCCCCGATGCGCAGGATCTCGAGGACGTTGACGAGCGTCTCGACGTTGTTGACGACGGTCGGCTTGCCGAACACCCCGGCCTGGACCGGGAAGGGGGGCTTGTTGCGCGGCTCACCGCGCAGCCCCTCGACAGAGTTGAAGATCGCCGTTTCCTCTCCACAGATGTACGCGCCGCCGCCCTTGCGGATCTCGATGTCGAAGGCGGCCCCGCGCCCCATCACCTCCGGGCCGAGCAACCCGCGCTCCGTGGCGATATCGATGGCGCGCTGCAGCCGCTCGCGTGCGAGCGGATATTCGCCGCGCAGATAGATGAACCCTCGCGCGCACCCTGTCGCGATTCCGGCGATCGTCATCGCTTCGATGACGCTGAAGGGGTCGCCTTCCATCACCACCCGGTCCTTGAACGTGCCGGGCTCCGACTCGTCCGCGTTGCAGACGAGGTAGTGGGGGCGCACCGGCTGGCGCGCGACGGCGTCCCACTTGCGGCCCGTGGGGAACGCCGCCCCGCCGCGACCGAGCAGCTTCGCGTCCGTCACCTCGCGAATCACGCCCTCCGGCCCGATGTCGAACGCCCGCCGCAGTGCCTCGTAGCCGCCGTGCGCGCGGTACTGATCGAGGCTCGTTGGATCGATGACGTCGACGCGCCGCAGGATGCGAAGCGACGGGTCGCCGGCCTGCGGCAGCTTCGGGCGCGGCTGAGTGGTGGGAGCGAGATCGCCCTGCAGCACCCTCGCGAGCGCCGAGGCGTCGACCGCTCCGAACAGCCGCTCGACCGGCGTCTCGCCGGCGGCGGTCATGAAGGCTGCCGGAGCGTGATCGCAGAGGCCGAGACACGGACTCCGCATCCAGCCGCTCTCGGGAATCGCGTGGCGTTGGCCCGTGGGCGCGTGATAGGCGGGCCCGAAGGACTCTTCGAGCGCCGCACAGAGCGCATTCGCGCCCCGCGTACGGCACGCGATGTCGTCACAGACGTGCACGACACGCGGCGGGCGAGGAACGGTGGAGAGCAGGGCGTAGAAGGTGATGACGCCATAGGCTTCGGCGGGTGGGACGGTGAGACGCTCGCAGATGTAATTGAATGCGCCTTCACTCACCCACCCCACGCGGGAGGTGACGGCATGGAAGGCGGGCAGCAGGAGGTGGCGCTGATCGCGCGCCGCGTGCCCGCCTGCGGCCGTGTGATCGTCCCGCGCGCTGCGCGCTCCTCCTTCCCACCCCGACCGGGGGGCACCCAGCAGCGCGTCTACCGACTCCCGTTCGGCAGCGCTGGGCTGTGCGTCGTGGAAGCGCAGGTCCATGGCGCCGGACCTACCTCCGGCCCGCCGCGGCGGCAGTCCGTACCGGCTCCACGCGGACGGCGCACGCCTTGAATTCGGCGGTGCCCGATTTCGGGTCCGTATAGTCGACGGTGAGGACGTTGGTCTGCACTTCGTCCTGGAAGTGGAACGTCATGAAGACGAGGCCGGAGCGGAGCGACCGGTCGATGTGCGCCGGGGCCACGACGCTGCCACGTCGTGAGGAGACCCGCACCGGGTCGCCCTCCATCAGGCCCAGCCGCGCGGCGTCTTCCGGTGAGATGTCGAGCGTCTCGCCGCGCCGCAGCGGCGAGGTATAGCCGCCGCTCTGCACTCCGGTGTTGTAGGAGTCGAGCCGCCGCCCCGTGGTGAGCTGGAACGGGTACTCGGCGTCGGGCCGCTCGAGTGGCGGGTCATGCTCGACGACCGAGAACGGCGCGGCGGCGCCCTCGCGCGGCTCTTTCCACAAGCGGTTATGCAGGAACAGCTCGCCGGGATGCTGTTCGTCGTAGCACGGCCACTGGAGGCCGCCCTCCTTCTCCAGGCGCGCGTACGTCATGCCCTTGAAGATCGGCGCCAGCTCCCGCAGCTCGTTCCACACCGCTTCGGCGGACGGGTGACCCCAATCGCACCCGAGCCGCCGGGCGATCTCGCAGATGATCCAGATGTCGTCGCGCGCGTTGCCCGGAGGCGTGAGCGCGGGCCGCAGTCGCTGCACCCGGCGCTCGCTGTTCGTCACCGTCCCGTGCGATTCGCACCAGCTCGACGACGCCGGCAGCACGACGTGGGCGAATTCAGCGGTCTTCGTGAGAAAGATGTCCTGGACCACGAGGTGATCGAGGCCCGCGAGGAGCTTCTGGGCACGATGTTGATCCGCTTCAGCCTGTGCCGGGTTCTCGCCGATGGCGTACAGGGCGTGCAGGTGCCCCTCTTCCATCGCTTCGAACATCTCGGTGACGTTCCTGCCGTACTGCGGCTTCAGCGCAACGCCCCAGGCGCGCTCGAACTTTGTCCGCACGGCCGGGTCGGTCGTCCAGTCCTGGAAGCCGACGAAGCGGTTGGGAATGGCACCCATGTCCCCGCCGCCCTGGACGTTGTTCTGGCCGCGCAGCGGGTTGACCCCCGAGCCGTAGCGGCCCACGTGGCCCGTGAGGAGCGACAGGTTGATCAGGCTGAGCACATTGTCGACGGCGTTGTGATGCTCGGTGATGCCGAGTGTCCAGCAGATGATCGCGCGATCCGCCCGGGCATACGCAAGCGCCGCGCGGCGGATGACCTCCGCGGGGACGCCCGTGTCGCGCTCGGCGACCTCGAGCGTGTACGGCTCCACGCACGTCCGGAACGCGTCGAAGCCGGTCGTGGCGTTCTCGATAAACGCGTCGTTAGCGAAGCCGGCGTGGATGATCTCCCGCGCCATCGCGTTGGCGAGCGCGATGTCCGAGCCGACGTTCAATCCGAGCCAGGCGTCCGCCCACTGCGCCGAAGAGGTGCGGCGGGGATCGACGACGAAGAGTTGCGCACCGCGATGCACGGCCTTGAGGACATGATGGAAAAAAATCGGATGATTCTCGCGGGCGTTCGCCCCCCACAGGAAGATGACATCCGTCTCCTCCACTTCACGGTAGGAGGTCGTCCCCCCACCGGCGCCGAACACTGTCGCCAGACCGACGACGCTAGGAGCGTGTCACGTCCGGTTGCAGCTGTCGATGTTGTGGGTGCCGAACGCCACGCGGGTCAGCTTGCCGGCCATGTAATTCATTTCGTTGCTGGCCTTGGAGCAGCTGAACGTGCCGATGGCGTCTCCCCCATGTTGCGCCTTGACGCGCCGGAACCCATCCGCCGCGCGGTCCAGCGCCTCGTCCCAGGACGCGGGACGCAGACGTCCATTGTCGCGGACCAGGGGCTCGGTGAGCCGAGTGAACTTCATAGCCATGCATCGCTCCTTGTACCTCAAAAATGCCCCGGCCGGAGGCTCACGGCAACGCCGGCACGTTCCAGATCGCGTTAGCTTGGATGAGTGAGCCTGCCCGCGGACGCCCCGCGTCGCATCCTGCTCGCGGATGCCGATGCTTTCTACGTAGCGGTCGCGCGGCTCGTTGATCCGGTGGGCGCTGGCCGGGCGCGCTGCCTCGTGGTCGGCGGGTCGGCGGAAAATCGTGGCGTCGTGACGTCGGCGTCGTACGAAGCGCGCGCATTCGGCGTGCACTCGGCCATGCCGATGGCGCGCGCTATCCGCCTCTGCCCGGAGGCGGTCGTCGTCCCGGTGCCGTGGGAGGCCTGCGCCGCGAAGAGTCGCGAGATCCGCACGACGCTCGAGCGGTTCTCACCGCTCGTGGAGCAGGCGTCGAGCGACGAGTTCTACCTCGATCTCAGCGGGACTGAAAAGCTGTATGGCCACGAGCCGCTCGAGCGGACGGGGCACCGCATCCGGGACGCCGTGGCGCAAGCCACCTCCCTCGGTGTCTCGATCGGCGGCGGAACGACCAAGCTCGTCGCCAAGATCGCGGCGGGCGTCGCGAAACCGGGTCCCGACCGGCCCGGAGACGGGGTGCATATCGTCGCACCGGGAAACGAAGCGTCGTTTCTCTCGCGCTTCGCCCTCGCCGATCTTCCCATGGTGGGCCCGCGCGCCCAGGAACGCCTGGCGCGGCTCGGGTGGCGCTCCGTCGCCGACGTGCAGCGTCAGGATATCCGAACGCTGGTCGCGCGGCTTGGGGACAGGGAAGGAGAGTGGCTGTGGGAGCGGGTGCGCGGCATCGATCCCTCGCCCGTCGCGCCCTGGACGGAGCCGAAGTCGATCAGCCGGGATACGACATTCGCCACCGACCTCGAGACCGACGACGATCTCTTGCGGGAGCTCACGCAACTGGTCGACCGCGCGACTGCCGACCTGCGCGGCGAAGGACTCGTCGCGCGGACCGTTACGGTGAAGCTGCGCGACGCCGACTTCACGACGCGTCAGGCGGGGCGCACCCTCGGCGAGCCGGTGCTTACCGATCGCGCCGTGTTCGCCGTCGCTCGCGAGCTGCTCGCCAAGCTGCGTCGGGCGCGGCGCGTGCCGGCCCGGCTCATCGGCGTCGCCCTGTCGCAGCTGGAGCGCCCGGGCGGCACCGCACAGCTCGCCCTACTCGAGACGGAGCGCCGCGGCACGGGCGAGACCGAGCGCGATCGCACGCTGGCACGCGCCATCGACCGCGTGCGGGAAAAGTTCGGCCCCGACGCATTGGGCCGGGCGCGCGGCCACCCTGAGCGGTAACTTGACAAGGATGTTTGTCGCGGTCCGAGTCGACACGCTGAAGCGTGCGCCTCGTACCGCACTGCGCGAGAGCGCACTGCCCTGAGAGGCTCACCTTCAGGGTGTCGCCTCGCGACCGACTGACTCCATGAGGTCACCCATGAGTCGCCTGTCCCGCGTTGTTCTCCTTTTCATGGTCTACTTCGCAGCGCCGCTTCCCGCGCAACAGGCAGGGAGCGCCGAATACCCGGGGCTCGAAACGGGGAAGATGTGGACGTTCGACGCCCCGCCGCTCGCCTACTGGGCGAAACGTTACGATTTCCACCCCGACCAGGGGTGGCTTGATCACGTGCGTCTCGCCGCGGCGCGCATCCCCGGCTGCTCGGCGTCGTTCGTCTCCGGGGACGGCCTCGTCCTGACCAACCATCACTGCTCGCGCGAGTGCATCGACGCGGTGACGAGGCCGGGCGAAGATCTGCTGTCCAACGGATTCGTCGCTGCCGCCCGCTCGGATGAGCGGCCCTGCCCGGGGATGGTGCTCGACCAGCTGCAGGCGATCAGCGACGTCACGGACAGCGTGACGGCGGCGGTGCCGGCAGGCACCCCGGCCACCCGGGCGGCAGATCTGCGCAACGCGGCGATCCGAGGACTCGAGCAACGGTGCAAGGCCAGCGGCGTGGATGCGTTCTGCCAGGTGGTCACGATGTATCGCGGCGGCCAGTACAAGCTGTACCGGTTCAGGCGCTTCACCGACCTGCGGCTCGTCTTCGCGGTAGAGGCATCGACGGCGTTCTTCGGCGGCGACCCCGACAACTTTACGTACCCGCGGCATGACCTCGACGTGTCGATGGTGCGCGCCTACGTCGATGGGCAGCCGGCGCACACCGACTACCTCCACTGGAGCACGAAGGGAACGGCGGAGGGCGATCTCGTCTTCGTGGTGGGCAATCCCGGCTCGACGGGCCGGCTCAATACCGTCGCCCAGCTCGAATTCCTGCGCGACGTGCAGTACCCCGCGACGCTGGACCTGCTGGCCCGGGAGATCGCCGTGTATCAGGCGCTCGCCGCCGCCGACACGGTTCGAGGCAAGGCGCTGCGCAACACTCTGTTCGGGCTGCAGAACGCGCAGAAGGCGATCCGGGGTTACCAGTCCGGGCTGCTCGATCCCCAGCTGATGGCCCGCAAGCGGGAGTGGGAAAAGACGCTCCGGGCCAGGGTCCAGGCCGACCCGGTGCAGCGGCGGTTGTACGGCAACGCCTGGGACTCCACCGCCGCGGTGCGGCGCCGCCTCGCTGGCGTAGACGTGCACCGGCGGTACTACGCGTTCGGCGCGTTCGGCACGCGCCTGTTGGGGATGGCAGCGACGCTGCTGCGGCTGCCGGTTGAGCGCGCGAAGCCCGACAGCGCCCGGCTGCCGGCCTATCGCGAAGCGAATCGCGCGCAGCTCGAGCGATTCCTCACCAACGACGAGCCGGTCGACACGACGGTCGAAGCCGCGTTGCTCACGGCGTACTTCACCGCCATGGCGCGCGAGCTTCCCGCCACCGATCCGGTGCGCCGCGCCGCGCTGGGGGGAAGGACCCCGGACGTGGCGGCCCATCAGATCGTCGCCGCAGCGACGCTCGTGACGGCGGACCAGCGGCGTGCGCTGCTGGCGGGCGGTGCCGACGCCGTGGCGCGGTCGCATGACCCGTTCATCGCCCTGGCCCGGACGATCGACCCGCTGGAACGCGCCGTGCAGAAGCAGGTGACGTCGCTCCTCAATCAGGAGGCGCAGAACGACGAGCGCGTCGCCCGGGCGGTGCTCGCAGCGTTCGGCACGAGCGTCGCGCCCGACGCCACTTTCAGCCTCAGGATCTCGGACGGCGAGGTGAAGCGGTACCCGATGAACGGCACGTACGCGCCCGCGTTCACGACGCTATACGGCCTCTACGACCGCTCGATCGCGTTCGGGGGACGGGAGCCGTGGAATCTGACCACGGTGTGGCAGGCGGCGCGGGATTCGGTGAACCTGGCGACGCCGCTGAACGGCGTGTCCACCGCGGACATCATCGGTGGGAATTCCGGCAGTCCGGTGGTGGATCGGAACGGCCAGCTCGTGGGATTGATCTTCGACGAGAACATCGAGGCCCTGCCGCTGCGCTTCCTGTTCAGCGAAGCCACCGGGCGCTCGGTATGGGTCGACGCCCGCGGCATCCTCGAGGCGCTGCGCCACGTGTACCACGCGGGCGCGCTCGCCGACGAGCTGGCGGGACGCTAGGGCGCGAGCGGCTTCAGGGCGTCGGTGATCGCCGCGAGCAGTCTGTCCGGCTCGACGGGTTTGCGGATGAAGCCGGCGGCGCCCTTGGCACGCACCTGACTCTCGAGGGCCTGATCTGCGCTCGCGGTGATCACGACGACCGGGACGAGCTGCGTGGTCGTCGTCTTGACCAGCCGCTCCAGCAGGCGCAGGCCGCCGCCCGCCGGCAGGTTGATGTCGAGCAGGATCAGTCCCGGCCGTTCGCGCTGGGCGACCATGAATCCCTGCACGGGGTCGAGCGTCGACAGCGACGGATAGCCGGCTGCCCGCAACAGCGACACGAGCTGCTGACTCACGACCGGATCGTCATCGATGATCAAGACCGTCGGCTTGCCGGGGCCGGTCATGGGGCCACAATATTGGTCAGCAGTGCACGGACAGCCAAGACCCGCGCCTGATCAACCCCGGAGGCACATTCCTGATGCCGTTCGGTCGAACCGCGTTCGCGTTCGTCGTCACCTTCGTCTGTGCGCTCATCGTGTTTACCCTGCCTCGGTTCGCCTGGAATACCCTGCAGGCGGCCCAGCGCCCGGACACGACCGCCGTCCAGCATCCCGAATCGACGACGGCCGCTCCGGCTCCCCCGGCGACACCCCAGGCGCCGTCCCTTGCGCCGGATACTCGGACCGTTCCGCAGCGGCTCGTCGGAATCTTCGGAATCATCGCCATCCTCGGTCTCGGGATCCTGCTGTCGAGCAACCGGCGCGCGATCAGCTGGCGGATCGTCGCGTGGGGGGTGGGGCTGCAATTCGGCTTTGCCCTGTTCGTGCTGCGAAGCACCTGGGGGCACGCGCTCTTCTCGGGCCTCGGGGCGCTGGTCACGTCGATCCTCAGCTTCTCCTATGTGGGCTCGGAATTTGTTTTTGGAGAAATCGGCAAGCAGCACTCGAGTCTCGGCGTCGTCTTCGCGTTCCAGGTCCTCCCGGCGATCATCTTCGTGTCGGCGTTGTTCGCGATTCTCTACTACGTTGGCGTGATGCAGCGCGTGGTACGCCTGTTCGCCGTCATCATGAACAAGGTGATGGGGGCAAGCGGAGCCGAGAGTCTCAACGTCGCCGCTTCGATTTTCATGGGACAGACCGAGGCGCCGCTGACGATTCGCCCCTTCCTCGGGAAGATGACCCGCTCGGAGCTGATGACCGTGATGACGGCGGGAATGGCGCACGTCTCCGGATCGATCATGGCTGCCTATATCGCGTTCGGTATCGAGGCGCGTCACCTGATCACGGCCGTGATCATGACGGCGCCGGGGACGATCATGATGGCCAAGATCTTCGAGCCCGAAACGCAGGTCCCCGAGACGCTGGGTGAGGTGAAAGTCGACATTCCACGCACCGACGTGAACGTGGTGGACGCCGCGGCCCGCGGCACGATCGACGGGCTCCATCTGATGCTCAACGTGATCGCCATGCTGATCAGCTTCATCGCGATCATCGCCCTCATCAACGGGTTGTTCGGCTGGATCCATGGCGTCCACATGTTGCACATTCACATTGCGTTCTTGAAGATTGATGCCTCCTGGGCGATCAACCTCTCGTGGTTCCCCCCGAGCATTCAGACGGTGCTCGGCTGGATCTTCGCTCCGATCGCCTGGGTGATGGGAGTCCCGTGGCACGACAGCGGTACGATCGGGAGCTTGCTGGGGACCCGGATGGCGCTCAACGAGTTCATCGCCTACTCGCAACTCGGCCCGATGAAGGCCACGCTCAGCCCGGTGTCGTTCACGATCGCCACGTTCGCGCTGTGCGGCTTTGCCAACGTCAGCTCGGTGGGGATCCAGATCGGCGGTATCGGGGCCCTCGCGCCGGAACGCAAGCACGACCTCGCACGCCTCGGTTTCCGCGCCATGCTGGCCGGCACTCTGGCGAACTTTCTCTCGGCGACCCTCGCGGGAATGCTGCTGTGAGTGACTGGTGGCGCATGGTTGCCGGGACGGCCGTTCTCGCACTGCCGGCATTGGAATGCACGGCCCGCGCTCCCGCGCCACCCAGCAAGCCCGTGGTCACTGCCCCCGCCGATTCCGAGATCCCCAAGGACGCCTTCGGGACGAGCGTCCGACGCGGGCTCGCCCTGCTCCTCGCGACGAAGGAGAGCCTGCCCACGCACGTCGGCAGCGCGTTGCGCTGCACCAGTTGCCACCTCGACCAGGGGCGGCGCGCCAACGGCAGCTGGATCGGGAGCTTCGCTCACTACCCGCAATACCAGAGCCGCAGCGCCTCCGTCGTGCGGATCGAGGACCGCGTCAACGACTGCTTCCGCCGCAGCCTCAACGGCACCGCGCTCGAGCGGGAGGGAGCGGACATGCGGGACATCGTCTCGTATCTCGCGTTTCTTTCGTGGCGCTCGCCCGTGGGCGCGCCGACGCCGAATCCGCGGCTCGCGCGCTTCGCCCCGCTCCGGGCGGACACCGCCGCGGGGCATGTAACATTCCAAACGGTGTGCGCGCGCTGTCACGGGCCGGACGGGCAAGGGACGCCGGTCGCACCGCCCCTCTGGGGGCCCCAATCGTTCAACATCGGGGCGGGAATGGCCCGGCTCCGGACCGCCGCGTCGTTCGTGCGGGACAACATGCCGTTCGACCGGCCAGGAACCCTCACCGACCAGCAGGCGTTTGACGTAGCGGCGTTCGTCGTGGCGCGGCCGCGCCCCGACTTTCCCGGGAAGCAGTTTGACTGGCCGAAGGGGGATCCACCCTCCGATGTCGCCTATCCGACTCTCGCCGCCACCAAGAAGGTGGCGGGACCTTGATCACTCAGCCTGGAGGTAGGTCGTCATGCTCGATCTGAACCTTTCCACCCACCGCCGCGGCTTCCTGGGGCGCGTCGCGACCGCCGCCGCGGCCGTCGGACTCGGAGGACTGGTCCCCGGCCGCGTCGACGCGGAGGAGTACGCCGCCGCGGCCCACGCGGCCAGCGCTGACCCGACCTACATCGCGTGGCTCAATGGGATCAAGGGCAAGTATCGCCAGGTCTACGATGCCGTAGAGGCCAACAACGGCTTTTCCCTCATCTGGTCCCACGTCTTTCTGCTCACCGGCACCGCGGGGTACGGCGTCCCGGAGAGTGATCTGGGCGTCGTGATCGTGCATCGCCACTCTGCGATACCGATCGCCTTCAAGGACGCCATGTGGGCGAAGTACAAGTTCGGCGAGTTCTGGAAGATTCAGGACAAGAGCACCAACGCCCCGGCCGTGCGTAACGTGTTCGCCAACGTGAAGGAAGGCGACCTGCCATTTCCGGAGGCCGCAGTCGAGAAGCTGGTCGCGCGTGGCGTGCGGTTCGGCGTCTGTAACATGGCGATCACTTTCTACAGCATGATGTTTGCGCAGCAGATGGGGATGCAGGCGGTCGACGTGAAGGCCGACTGGCTTGCCAATGTTCTGCCGGGATATACGGTGGTGCCCTCGGGCGTCGTCGCCGTGAACGGCGCGCAGTCCAAAGGCTGCTCGTACTGTTACGCGGGCTGAAGAACCAGACTACGTGAGAGCCAAGAGGTGAGCGGCAATCAAGGCCCGCTCACCTCTTACCTCATTACCGCTGTCCGGACGAGCGGCATCGCGCGATTACGCCGGCCGCTTCGTCGTTTTCCAACGATGGGCGTCGAACGTTCCGTCGGCGAGCGGTATGTCGACCTGGATCTGGTCGTACTCCTCCATCCAGACCCGTTGTCCATTGCCCAGGAACAGCACCTGCGCGGACACCCAGCCGCTGCCGAACGGCCGGTAATCATTGAACTGGGTCTCGCTCGTGGTGCTGGTGTCGCGTTGCCCCGGCTCCAACATGCGAACGAACACCAGTCGCTCCTTGTCGACCCAGAACTGCCGTGTGTGGAGATCGCCGGCCTTGGCGCCGACGACGTAGACGGGCCGACCCTGCCAGGTGTCGGGGCGGATCAACGCCAGATCGAAGCCGAGCGATTGCAGCTTGTCGAGCGTGGTGTCCACCGGCTGGGCGTAGACGTCGAAGCCGAGCACCATGAGGGGATGAATGAAGGCATTCGCCCCGACGACGGTGTCCCCTCTGATGGAGATCAGGGAGTCGTTGACGAACAAGACTCCACCGTCGGGAGAGAATCCCGGCCCTTCGCGGAAGTCGATGCGCAGCTTTCCCGGGATGGCGGCGCGCTCGAACCAGGTCGAGTGCTGCACGCTGTCGGTCCCGAAGTAGCGGGTGTTGTGCTGCAGGAACGCGAGCGAACGGTACCACTTGCCGCTGTAGCGATCGTGCATGGCGCGCACCAGCTCGTCGCCGTTCTTGGGATCGCTTCCCGCGCTGAGCGCGGCGAGCAGCAGGAGCAGGGCACTCATGGTCGATCCTCGGCTCGTGCTCAAGTCTGCAGCCGGTAGCCGGCCTTGCGCGCCGTGAGGATGTGACGCGGGGCCTGCAGGTCATCCTCCAGTTTGCGGCGCAGCTCGGCGATGTGCGTGTCAACGGTGCGCGACAAGACGGCGGCGCTGTAGCCCCAGACCTCCGTGAGGAGCTCCACGCGGCTCGCGACCGCGCCGCGCCGCCGGATCAACGCGACGAGCAGCTCGTACTCCTTGGGGGTCAGTTGCACCGGCGCGCCGTGGCGCAGCACCGTACGTGAGGCGCAGTGGACCTCGACCTCGCCGAAGCGCTCGACCAGCGGTGCCGCGGGCTCTGCGGCGATCGCCACGCCGGCGCGCCGCATCAGCGCTTCGACGCGAGCCAGCAGCTCGAGCACGCCGAACGGCTTAGTGACGTAATCGTCCGCGCCGAGGCGCAGACCGCGCACCTTGTCGGCCTCCTCGCCGCGCGCCGTCAGAATCAGGATCGGGATCTGGCGACCCTCTTCCCGCAGCGCGCGCAGTACCCGGTAGCCGTCCATCCCGGGGAGCATCAGGTCGAGGATCACGAGGTCCGGAGAAGTCGTGCGGGCCCGCATCAGGCCTTTGGGACCGTCGTCGGCCACCTCCACCTGATAGCCCTCGATTTCGAGGTTGTTGCGGAGGCCGTAGGCGAGATCGCGGTTGTCTTCGACGACCAGGACGCGCTTCATGAGTCGACTCGCAGCGTTGCGGGTTCGGGGCTCGGGGGGCTCGGGGGGCTCGGTACCGGGCCGGGAGTGGACGACGTGGCGGCGGGTGCGGGCGCGGCCGGCAGCTCGAGGACGAACCGGGCCCCGCCGCCCGGCGCAGTTTCCACCCAGACGCGTCCGCGGTGCAGCGTCGCCAGCTCACGGACGACCGACAGACCGATGCCGGTTCCGGCGATGGCGGAGCCGCGGTCCCGTTCCAGCCGCCAGAACTGCTCCCAGATGCGCTCGCGGTCGCCCGGTGGCACCCCCGGGCCCTGATCCTGCACCCAGAGACGGGTGCGATCGTTGCGCACCGGGTCGAGTCCGACGGTGACGGTCTGCCCGTCAGGCCCGTACTTCACGGCGTTGTCGAGAAAGTTGAGCAGCATCTGGCGCAGTGCGCTCTCGTCCACGCTCGCGACGATGCCTTCGGGGAGCGACGTCAGGAGCCGCACGTGCCGCGTCTCGGCGAGTGGCGTGAAGCTTTCCACCATGGCGCGCACGCAGGGGCCGAGCAGCGTCGGCACCAGCGCCACGCGCACCGACCGCCGCTCGGAGCGCGAGAAGTGCAGCAGGTTCTCCACGAGGTGCGTCAGGCGCCGCGCTTCCTGATCGATGATCTCGAGCGAGCGGCGCCGCTCGTCGTCCGTGCGGACCCGGCCGAGCACCAGCGTTTCGGCGAACATGCGGATCTGCGCGAGTGGCGTGCGCAGTTCGTGCGAGACGCCGGAGACGAACTGGGTGCGCAGCGCCGACAGATCCGCCTCGCGGCGCAGTTGGACCATCGCGACGACGATCAACGCGGCGGTGAGGAGCAGCAGCGTGATGAGCAGCGGCATGCGTGACCGGGGGAGCCCTCCGATCACGAGCTTCCCTGCGATCGCCGGGCGGAGCGAGACATCCACGCTGAGATTGGCGAAGAACGCGCCGACGCTATCGTGAGCGGTGATGGACGACGCGTACTGCGTCGGCGAGCGATACAGGACGCGACCATGCGAATCGTGAACGATGACCGAGCCGATCGAGTCGAGCGTCACGCCGCCTGTGAGCGCGGGCACGATGAGGGGACCGGAGGTGTCGGCGAGCTCGAAGCGGTCCAGCAACGACTCCACCGGGGCCACCAGGCCGAGCACGCGCGTTTGCGCATGGGCCGCGGCGCGCGGCAGGGTGAAGACGACCAGCATCGGTGGCTCGCCGGGCGGTCCCCCGATGACGGAGGCGTTGTCCTCGCCCATCGTCGGCGTCGGGAGCGTACGAAGCCGCGACGTCACCGTGTCCCTGATCCAGTCACGCCAGGCTGTCGACGGCGCCGGTCCGCCGATGATCAGGAGCTTCGTCACCGTGTCGAACTCGAACGTATAGCGGATGCGCCGAAAGAACGCGGCCGCCTCCTTGGGATCGTCCGGTGGCGCGACGTGCGCCGGATCGGGGGCGTGCCCGAGCCTCGTACGCTCATGGTCAAGAGTCTTGAACGCGGGGACGAAGGAGTAGTACCAGAGTGTGCCGGCGACCCGCGAGGCGAATCGAGCTGCCGCGTACGCCGAGTAGTCTCGCAGCACGCGCTCCGCCTGCATCTTTTGATGCTGCGACGCGCCCACCGCCTGCCACGCCAAAACGACCGCGAACGCGAGGGCGAGCACGAGCAGCACCGTGATCGAGGCGGCGCGCGGACGGCGGGAGGGACGGGGCAAACGCATTGGTGACAATGCTAACCCGCAATCCACATGCCCGCCGAGTCCATTGACCAATTCCTGACAGGTCGTACACCCCACCTCCACCCAGCGGGCCCGGAAAGCAGCAAGCTTCCCGTCGCAGCCTCGGTGGAACCCGAAGATCGGTACGGTGGTACGAGACTCAGGCGGTATGGAAGCAGAAAGAGTTTGGTCGCGGCTGAGGTGTGACGGCCACCTCACCCGACCGGCCAACCCGGCGAGCAATCAGCGCCGGGTTTGGTTCTTTCTAGCCGTCAGCTGTCAGCTACGAACCCACTTGCGCGTCGAAGACGCCGGTGAGCACGCTCCCCTTCACCTTGACCTGAACCCACATCCGGTAGTGTCCTGGCCGGGGGAAAGCGTATGGCAGCGTTACGGTCCCCGGCTGCCCTTCCATGTCCCTGGACGTCATCGGCGAGCTGGTCCGCTCGGCCGACGTGATGCGGGTTCCCAGCACTCCACGCACCGTATCGCCCGGCTGGCGCAGGGCGAAGGCGAGCTGCGATGCCATCGAAATCGTTCCCGCCGGATGCAGGTGCACGAACACCGCGCCGTCGTCCCGGGTGATCACGGCATGACTCGACATGCCCATGTAGGGCTCGAGTGCGGCTGGCTTTCCGTCCATGGCCCTCACGACAAAACGGAGCTCGAGGTCCCGTCCGGCGACGAGCGCCGTTGAATCGCGTACCCAGGTCATCGTAGACCCGTCTTCCAGCTGCACCTGAATCTGATCGCTGACGGCTGATGGCTGACGGGTTGCCCACCAGGAATCGTCAGAGTCCGCGGCACGCCATGTGTCACTGCTGGTGGCCAGCGTGACGGAGTCGAGCAGGGTCTGGGTGAATCCGCTCTCGTGCACGACGTCGGCGTAGAGACGATACCGTCCCGGCGGCAGCGGTGGCAGCGACGTGCGGAACGTGCTGGAGTCGACCATGAGCGGATGCAGGTGGGCGAAGCCCTGGAGATCGTCGCGGACGAGAAACAGGTGCATCAGCTTGCCATGGTCGGGAATGAGCGGCGTGAACTCACGGCCCAGCCACTCCGAGTCGGTAATGGCGAGGGTGAGGAGGTGCGCCGGTCCGGCGGCGATCGTGGTCTTCACCTCCATGGGGCGGTAGAGGCTGGCGATGTGGGCCGCGTCGTCCGCCTCCCACCACTTCTTCCCCGCGAAAACCGCGAGCGCGAGAACGGGCACCGCGACGATTCGAATCCACCACGAGCGCCGCCGCCTTGAGGAGTCCGGCTCCGTGCCCGGCGGGAGCACACTCTCACGCACGGCGGCGCCGACGATGGTGATCGCTCCTACAAAAAGAAAGGCGCCGAGACCCAGGAGTCCGATCGCCAGCGGTGTATCGAATCCGAGGCGGCGTGTCGCGATCGAGTTGACCGGTACGATCGCACTCCCGGATCCTGCTGCTCCCGCCACGTCGACACGCACACTGTAGGCGCCGGCTTCCATCAACCACAGCTGAGCGCTGTAGAGGTCGGTCGATCCCGGGACGAGCTTCGCGCGGTCGGGGGGCGGTTCCTCCGCGGTAGGTCGTCCGCCACGGAGCGGTAGGACGAGGACCGAGCGCACACCAGTGCCGGCGAGCACTCGCACCGTGATTTCGGCCTGGCCGGGAACGATCCCTGGAGGCCGGACAATGACACGGACGCGGTATGGCCCCACCGCGCCTTCGAAGAACGTATCGGGGCTGCCGACGTGCGCGCTGGCGACGACGAGGACGGCCGCGGCGAGGAGCGTTCCCGACCACCGGCGCTTCATCGCCGCACGCGCGCCATCCAGGCACCCCACCACAGCCCCAGGCGGCTGCCGGCGGCGGCGATCGCTACGGCGGTCACCACGCTCGTCGCGGTCAGCGGGTCGTTCCGGATTCCCCAGAACTGGTATTGCCAGGGACCGAGCCGGTTGTTGTAGTTCCAGCGCTGCAGGCCGAAGACGAAGTTCTCGCTTCCGGGACTGACCAGGAACATCGACCAGTACCATTGCAGCGCGAGTAACACGACCACGAAGCCGATTCCTGCGAGCGCCGCGCGCGCCCAGTCATTGTCGGGGCCGCGCCGCAGCACGAGATCGATCACGAGGGCGGGGACGACTAGCGGGATGGGAAACGGCGGCGGCACGAAGTGATCGACCGCGTTGTAGATCGGGGCGAGCTTCGGCGTCGCGGGGAAGAGCTGCAGGATCCAGATCATCAGGATGTTCACCGCCATGTACACGGCCGCGGCGGTGGTCGCGGGCCACCGCAACGTCGAGGCGCGTGCTGTGGCGACGAGCAGAACCGGGAATGCGGCCGCGCAGACCTTGTAGTACAGCGCGCTGTGCGCGCGGTTGGGGAAGCCGATGTACTCGAGCCCGATGATGGCCAGGTTGGCGACGAGGAGTCCCGCTGCATAGACAAAGCACCACCGATAGGTGGCGCCGTGCGGGTCATCGGCTGCCGCGTCGTTCTGGCGCGCCGCGAGCATCAAGAGGGCGCCGAGCTGGATTCCGGTGAATCCCAGCGCCAGGAGGACGTGCGGAGGCGAGAGGATCTTCACGTCCAGCCCGTAAGCGTTGTGCCACCAGTTGTCGAACGGCGCGGAGGTGATCATCGCGATCGCCCCCCAGATCGACACCCAGGCGCCCAAGGGTCCACGGAATCCCCAGAACCGCACCGTCGCGAGCCGCGCCTGGTCCGTGCCGGCGAAGGTCGTGCGTAATACGAGCCAGCCACAGGCCAGCCCCGCGACGACGCCGCCGAGATAGATCGCCAGGTGCGCGGGTGTCCAGAAGGTGTCGCGTCCGATGGAGCGGTGCCACGAGATGTCCCAGATGACGCCCACGATGACGCTCGTCGCGGCGAACAGGACCGCCACGAGGTGCGGGGGAAACATCGGCTTCGAGTCGGTCACTGCGGGTGGTGCGGCGACCGATGCGGTCACGGTCATAAAAAGACTCTAGCGAGATCGGATGTGCCGCGCCATCGTTAGGCCGCCCCGACGGGAGACGCAAGTGAGTTTCGGACTCTTGTCCAAGGAACGGATCATCGCAGGTCCCGGTTTCAACCGCTGGCTCGTCCCGCCGGCGGCTTTGGCCATTCATCTGTCGATCGGGATGGCATACGGCTTGAGCGTGTTCTGGCTGCCACTGTCGCGCGCCATCGGTGTGAGCGCGGCGGCGCCGGGCGACTGGAAGGTCAGCACGCTCGGCTGGACGTTTTCCCTCGCCATCTTTTTTCTCGGCGTCTCGGCCGCCGTCTTCGGCCGTTGGCTCGAGCGGGTGGGTCCGCGAAGAGCGGGCGTGGTGGCCGCATTCTGCTGGGGCGGAGGCTTTCTCGTCGGTGCGCTCGCCGTCCGGCTCCACAACATCTGGCTGCTCTACCTGGGGATCGGGATCATCGGCGGGTGCGGGCTCGGGCTCGGGTATATCTCACCGGTCTCGACCCTGATCAAGTGGTTTCCGGACCGGCGCGGCATGGCGACAGGAATGGCGATCATGGGATTCGGGGGCGGGGCGATGATCGGCTCGCCCCTCGCCAACCTCCTGATGAATCACTACAAGACGGCAACTTCGGTCGGTGTGCAGGAGACATTCGTTGCGCTGGGCGTGATCTATTTCGTGGCGATGATCGCCGGGGCCTTCGGCTACCGTGTGCCGCCGCCAGGCTGGCGCCCCGTGGGGTGGGCACCCCCCGCTCCCCAGGCCAACACGATGATCACCGCCCGGCAGGTACATGTCGACCAGGCGTGGCTGACGCCGCAGTTCTGGCTGCTGTGGACGGTGCTGTGCATGAACGTGAGCGCCGGCATCGGCGTGATCAACATGGCATCCCCGATGCTGCAGGAAGTGTTCGGCGGGAAGCTGATCGGCGGCGCCGGTGCTCTGAAGGATCTGGCGGACGCCGACAAGGTGCAGGTGGCGGCGATCGGTGCCGGCTTCGCGGCGTTGCTCAGCCTGTTCAACATCGCCGGCCGGATCTTCTGGGCCTCGATGTCCGACTACCTCGGCCGCAAGCGGACCTATTTCATCTTCTTTGCGCTCGGGATCGTGCTGTACGCGGCCGCGCCTTCCGCCGGTCTGGCCGGGGTGATCCCACTGTTCGTCGCCATCTTCTGCGTGATCCTCACCATGTACGGTGGGGGGTTCTCCACGATTCCAGCCTACCTCGCCGATCTCTTCGGCACGCAACACGTCGGCGCAATTCACGGACGGTTGCTCACCGCCTGGTCGGTCGCCGGTGTGCTGGGCCCCGTCGTCGTTGACTACCTGCGCGACTACCAGCTGGGACGCGGCGTTCCCGCTGCGGACGCGTATAACACCACGATGTACATCCTGGCGGCCCTGCTCGTGATCGGGTTCATCGCCAACCTGATGGTGCGCCCCGTGGCCGAGCGCTATTTCATGACCGACGCGCAGCTCGCGGACGAGCGGCGACAGGCACACGAAGCCGGAGCGGCGAAATGACGAACGGATCCGGACAGCCCCGGCCGAGTGCCGGGTCGTGGGTGGTGGTGGTAATCGCCTGGGCGCTGGTGGGGCTCCCGCTGGCGTGGGGAGTGTCGAAGACGCTGCAGACGGCGGTCAAGCTCTTCCGCTAGGGAGTCGGCGTTCGCTCGATCCGATAGGCTTCCATCGCGAAATACTCCGGTAGCCCCAGCCGGTCGGCGTGGGCGGCGGTCTCGAGGTTGCGCGCTTCGACGCGCTGCCAGAATTCGCGCTCGTCGTGCGCCCCCGGGAACGGCGCGGTGTCCTTCTGCGACTGGTGCTTGAAGATCGCGAAAATCTTGGCGCGCAGCTCGTCCTGCGACAGCGGTACCAGCACGTCGGCCTCGGTGATCGGCCATTCCTGCCACGCGCCCCGATACAGCCAGATCTCCGGATGGAGCCGGGGCGAGCGGGCGAGCGCCTGGTCGATCGCGGCCTTGCACATGCGGTGCGTGCCGTGGGGATCGGAGAGGTCGCCGGCGACGAACACGTAATCCGGCCGCACCTCCTCCAACAGCCGCTGCACCAGCACCACGTCCGGCTCGCCGATCGGGAGCTTGCGGACCTCCCCGGTGCGGTAAAAGGGAAGATTGAGGAATCGCGCCGAGGAGCGCGTCAAACCCACTTCCTCGAGCGCGGAGATCGCTTCCGACTCCCGGATGAACCGCTTCAGGTCCTGCACCACGGCGAGATCGACGTCTCCCGGAGCTTTGCCGGCGAAGTTGGCGAACACCTCGTCCCGCACGCGCGTGACGGCGACGGGATCGGCGCCCAGTGCCCGCGCGGCACGCTCGACGAAATCGAGATGCCGTCGCACATCGTGGTCGAACACGGCGATGTTGCCGCTCGTCATATAGGCGACGGTGATGGCGTTCTCGTTCTCTCGCAGCTTACGGAGGATGCCGCCCATCGAGATCACATCGTCGTCGGGATGGGGGGAGAACACGAGCACGCGCCGCCGTTCGGGCAGCTTGCGGCGGCCCCGAATCTTGTCGCGCAGCCGGTTGAAGATCTGCCCGTTGAGCGGCCCGGGGGCCCCGGCCCGCGCGAGCAGCGGGCTCAGATGGTGCTCCGTGTAGTCGGCGGCCGTCAGCTTGAGGATGGCCTTGCCGGTTCGCTCGGCGAGCCACACGACGGCCCGCTCGGTGAGGGCGGGAGTCCAGTCGACGGGGCCCAGCACCCAGGGGGTATTGATGCGCGTCAGCTCGGCGGCCGCCGCCAGGTCGAGGTAGGCGGTGACGCCGGCGTGCCCCTGCAGGAAGGTGGCGGCGACGTCGGGTGAGGGCTCCCCCTCGACCGCGCGCCGCACGATCGCCGCCTTGTGCTCGCCGGTCGCGATTAGGGCGATCTCCCGCGCCTCGAGGATCGTCGCGACGCCCATCGTGATCGCTTCGCGCGGGACGTTGTCCTCCCCGAAGAAATCGGCCGCGGCGGCCTTGCGGGTGAGACTGTCGAGGGTGACGAGCCGCGTGCGCGAGTCGGCCGCCGAGCCGGGTTCGTTGAACCCGATGTGCCCGCTCTGGCCGATGCCCAACAGCTGAAAGTCGATGCCGCCGGCGGCGGCGATGGCGCGCTCGTAGGCGGCGCAGGCTTCGGGGATGCGCTCGGCCGGGGTGTTCCCCGCCGGGATGTGGACCTGGTCGGGCTTCATCCCGACGTGCGCGAAGAAATTCTCCCACATGTAGCGCCGGTAGCTGTGGGGGCTCTCCGGCGACATCGGGTAGTACTCGTCGAGATTGAACGTGACGACGCTGGAGAAATCGACTTCACCCGCGGCGTGCCGGCGGATCAGCTCGCGGTAAACGCCGAGGGGGGTGCTGCCGGTCGCGAGTCCCAGCACGCAGCGGTCGCGATCAGCGGTCGCGCGACGAATCGTAGCGACGATCCGATCGGCCAGGAGTGTGGCCAGCTCGTCGGCATCGGTGACGACGACAGTGCGGAGGTGCTCGCGGTCGCGGGGTCCCTCCACCACCTCGTCAGACCTTCACTTCAATCGCCGCGCCGCGCTTGTACCGCACGTAGAGCCAGGCCATCGGCACGATCAACAACCCTGCCGCGAGAATCGTGAGCGCCAGGAGGACCGCGGCGAGCAGCACGCCACGTTGCGATGCCTCCGCCGCGTCGAACAGTGCCGTGTCTTGGTCGTGCAGCAGCACGATCATCGCCTGCCGCGCCTTCGTGGTGGTCTGTGCGTCGGTGGAGGTGAGGCCTTCGAGGACCTGCTGGACGAGGTCCTTTTCCTGCGCGTTGGCGAGCGACGCACTGAAGCGCGACAGCTCCCCCTGCAGCGTCGCGCGCAGGCTGTCGCGCTGGGCGACGACGCTCGGACCCTTGTACAGGGGGTCGGTGCTCGTCGCCATGCTGCGCCAGACTTCGTACCGCGCATTGTAACGGTGCAGCAGCTCGCTCGCCTGAGCTCCGTTGTTGACCGTCGCCGAGGCCCGGGCCAGAGATTTGATCAGGAGCACCCCGATGACGAGTGCCGCCACCAGTGTCGCCGCGCTGATCGTGACGGCGATTCCCGGCCGGATGAGCGTGTAGTCCTTCATGGCAATCGCGAAGGACGACCGGGGCATGGACATGCGCGGTGGAGGAGTGCTCATGGACGCTCGCCTGGTGTACGGGTTGGGGACGCCCCACGGTATCCGCGGTCTCCGGGGGTGTCAATACTAGCGCAGCGCAGCGTCGAGTGCATCCGCCGCCCCACGGATGGCCGCGGCATAGCGATCGATCGCCTGCGCCTCGCGCGCGGCTTCGGCCTGCGCCTCCGCTGCGTGACGCGCCTCCACCGCTTCGCGGATTCCCGGCATCGTCTTCACACCGTATCCGGTGTACGCCCCCGGCGCGTAGACGAGGTGACGGAACCAGGGCCGTCGCGGCAGTCCGGCGGAGTCGGCGAGCGCCTGCTCGGTCGCGGCGAGCTGGTGATTGACCTGCGCCAGCGCCGTCGCGTGTTGTTGCCAACCCGCCGCGCCGTCTACCGCCGCGCTCGACCGCTCCCAGACGGCGGCGGCGCTGTCGAGATGCTCGAGGGCGGCGCGAAGACCGGTGAGGTCGAGGCCCTTCGTGGTGTCGTTGCCGCCGGCGAGCTTGCCGATCTCATCGGCGTACTTGTGATAGGTGTGCGCGGCGGCCCGGAAGTCGTACGGCAACACCGGGGCGTCCGCCATGCGGAGCATTGCCGTGGCCATCGTCTGGGCCTCGGTCACGCCGTAGACGTAGCCGGTGTCGAGGAATCGCTCGTAGAAGGTGTAGCTGTCGTAGATCGAGTGATAAATCCCGCTCTGCGCCGCGCCGCCGTAGCGAATATCCAGCGAGGGCACCGCGAGGTGGTCGATGAAGACGGTGTAATCCGAGCCGGAGCCCAGGGCGCCGATGGCGAATGCGGTGTCGCTCGTCGTGTCCTTCGCGCCGCGCCGGGAGCGGTCGTGATCGAGCCGGGCCTGGAGGGCGCTCGTGCCGACCTTGGGGTCGGGGATATCGCGCGCCACCTCCATCAGGAACCGCTCGAGGGCATGCGATCCGTTGGCTTCGAGCCACCCGGCGTCGTTGGTGTCGGAGTTGTAGTAGACGACCGCCTTGGTGCGCAGCTCGTCGGCGTGCGCTTCGGCCCATTCCGTGGAGCCGAGCAACCCCCACTCCTCACCGTCCCACGACGCGAACACGATCGTGCGCGCGGGCCGCCAGCCGGTCTTCAGTAGCGCCGCGATCCCTCGCGCAGTCTCGTTCAGAGCGGCCTGGCCGGAGACCGGATCCTCGGCGCCGTTCACCCAGGCATCGTGGTGATTGCCGTAGATGACCCATTGATCGGGCCAGATCGCGCCGCGGACGGTCGCGATGACGTCGTACAACGGCCGGACCTTCCAGTCGAACTTGGCGACGAGGTGCACCCGCGCGGGCCCGGCTCCGATGTGATAGGTGATCGGCAGCGCGCCACGCCAAGCTTCGGGGGCCACCGCTCCCTTGAGCGACCGCAACAGCGGCAGCGCGTCGCCATATCCGATGGGGAGCACCGGGATCTTCATGAGGGTGGTGGCTTCCGCCTGGGACAGGCGGCGACCGCCCGCCACCGACGCCCACCCCGGGCTCTCCGGGTCGCCCGGATAGATCGGCATGTCCATGACGCTGCCGCGCTGCGCGCCGGTGGACGGACGCATCGGTCCCGTGGGATAGGGGTCGTCCACCCAGTAGCCGTCGTCCCTCGGGTCGGAGTAGATGATGCACCCAATGGCGCCGTGCTCGGCGGCGACCTTCGGCTTGATCCCGCGCCAGGCCTGACCGTAGCGGGCGATGACGATCTTGCCCCGCACACTGATCCCCAGGCTGTCGAGGACGTGGTAGTCCTCGGGCCGGCCGTAGTTCACGTAGACCAGCTCGCCGGTCACGTCGCCGTCGGCGGAGTAGGCGTTGAACGTGGGGAGCTGATCGGTCTGGCCGGTGGTCGGATCCTGTTTGAGCGCCGGCTCGCGTAGTCCCGCGACGTAACGCTCTGGAGCGACGAGCTCCAGCCGCCGGACCACGGGACGCGGCATCAACGCCTCGAACTGCTCGATGCGGGCGTCGTACCCCATGGCGCGATACCGGGCGAGGATCAGCTCGGCAACGTGATGGGAGCGCTCGGTCCCGGCTTCGTGCGGGACTGCCGAGTAGAGCCGCACCAGGGCCCGCAGCGTATCCCGGCTAGGGATGCCCCGCACAAGCGCTTCCCGAGCGCGCTCACTGTCCAGCAGTGCTTGCGGAAAGCCGTGAATCGTGGGTTGCTGTTGTGCGGGCAGACGCGCCGCCAGGACGGCGAGATAGACGAAGACGAGCGGACGGACCACGACCAAACCTCGAAGGGAAGAAGGCGGGGGAAATCTATCGCGGAAACGCTGGTGGCGAGGGAGCGTCCTCCCCCGCCACCAGGGCCGGCCAGAACCAGAGTTACTTCACTACGATCGTTCCGCTCATCGCGGTTCCGTGGACCGTGCAGTCGTAGTTGTATGTGCCCGCGAGGGTGAGTTTGTAGTCGAATGTCCCCGAGGACATGTTGGGAGAATTCGCCGGGAGCGGGGCAGGTCCGCTGGTGAAATGCACACCGTGCGGACCGTCGGCCCACTTGAAGGTGACGGTTCCGTTTACCGCCAAAGTGACCGAAGTCGGACTGAACTGAATTCCCGGACCGACGCTGATCGTGTCGACCAGGGGCGGCGGGACAATCAGGGCTGCGAAGGTCACGGGTGACCCCGTCAAGGCGGGCGTCGAGGAGGCGGTCACCGTGTCGCCGCCGGCGCTCGGACCGAGCTGATGCTGGGTGGAGGCAATGCCACCGGCGCCAGTCGCGTTGCTCGGGGGCGTCACCCCGCCACCGCCCACCGTTGCCGCCCATGAGATCGGGACGCCGGGGACCCCGTTGCCGTAGTTGTCCTTCGCGATGACGGCGTAGGTCAGTACGTCATTCGGCGCACCGGTGATGGCGCTCTGGGACGAGAGCGCGAGTGAAACCGGATTCCCCGGCGTCGCGGTCTCCGCGAAGCTCACCGGCGATCCGGTGACTCCCGATGCCGCCGCCGTCGCGGTCTGCGTTCCGGCGCCCGATCCGAGCGTCAGCGTTACGGAGGCCACGCCGCTGGCATTGGTCGCTATCACGACGCTCGTCGAGCCGTTCACCTTCCCCCCCGTGGGCGCCGTCCAGGTCACGCTGATCCCCGAGACCGGGCTGTTGTTCTGGTCGTGCACGGTTACGGCCAGCGCGGTCGAAAGGGTCGAGAGGACCGTATCCGTCTGCCCCGTGCCTCCTGAGGCAGCCATGGTGTTGGTCGGTGGTGGTGGTCCGGAGCTGCTCCCGCCTCCGCAGCTGACCACCAGAACTGTCACAAACCCTGAAATCCGCAGACGTATCGACGGCATGACGGCACCTCCGGTGGGTTGTGAACGGCCAAGTTGTACACTTTGCAAGGCATAGTTGCTACTTTAGGTGCGCTCTACCGCGCCTAAATGGTTCTCCCCACGGGAACGCCGGGGGTAGACACGGAGACCTTTCGAGGAAATGCCGGAGAGATTCTCCGGCAGGCGAGCGTAGCTCTCGACGGCCGGCCGGTGACCCTCTGGGAGGTCGCTGACGGGCCCACCCTGATTCCCCGCGGCTCAAGCGACGATATACCCCGGCCGGCCCTCAACCACGTCGATCTTGACAATACTCTGAAGAAGTGGGGGGTGCCGATCCGCAATGGCAGCCGCTACGTGGGGACCCGGATCGAGCCGAAAGGTCCGTGGGTCATCGCGCCGGTGCGGATGCGGCCGGCCGCGGGCCCCCCAGGGGGGAAGGAACGCCGCAGCTCGGCGCGGCTGACGCTCGAGCTGACCGGACTCTGCCTCGGGCTCTCCGATCGCCGCGAGGCGATCGGGGTCGAACGTCCGCCGGCAATCACCGTCGATCCCCTGAAGGACCTGCTCGCCCTTCCTTCTGTGGTAGCACACGAGGCGAAGAACCCGCTCACCGGGGCCCGGGCCGGGTTGCAGCTCACCATGGACTCCCTCGGCCGCATGGAGGATCTCCCCGTTCCCCGGCGCCTCGAGCTGCTGGAGGAGCTGGGGGAGGTGCTGGAGGCCCTGAACCGGGCGCTCGACTTCCTGCAGGCGGTGCAGGATCGGGCCCGGGGCACGGTGCGGGGCCACGAGCGGTTCGATGCGGTTCGCGTGGCGCGTTCCGTGGTAGCGCTCGAGGGTCGCGTATTGCGGCAGCTGGGAACGGATCTCGAGCTTGCCACGGGTCTCGACACGGTCCATCTGAACGGCGACCCCAATCTATTGTACGAGCTGTTAATCAATCTCGTGCGCAACGCGGCTGAGGCGTCCGGCGAGCGCCGCGCTCCGATCACGTTGCGGCTCGAGCGCGAAGCTGACACGCTGCGCCTGTCAGTGACCGACCGCGGTATCGGGATTCCCGCCTACCTCGTGGACCGGGTCTTCGAGCCGGGATTCACGACCAAGACGATGGGCCCGGGCGGCGCGGGCCTCACCGTGGTCCGCAAGGTCGCGCAGGAGGTGTTCGGCGGTACGGTGTCGCTCAAATCCACTGAGGGCGTCGGCACGACCTTCACCGTCACGCTGCCCATTCCCCCGCAGCGCGGCGTAGCGCCTCGGTCGTAGGCGATCGATACTTAAGGATGTGCGGTCTTCGCTCACGCTCATCCGAAGGTGGCGTATGCGCATTTCGTATGCTCGACTGCTCCCCTTGCTGGTGGCATCCGTCACGGGGCCGTTAGCGGCCCAGCAACCGCTGACCGTCGACACGGTCGGAGCCGGCGCCCTGGTGGACGAAGGGATGAACCGCTCCGAGGTCATGAAGAACCTCGCCTATCTGTCCGATGTCATCGGGCCGCGGCTCACCGGCTCGCCCGCGGCGCGTGCTGCCAACGACTGGACGCTGCGGCGATTCCAGGACTACGGCCTGAGCGCGCACCTCGAGCAATGGAACTTCGGTGGGACGTGGACGCGAGGCCCGATGTGGGCCCGTCTCGTGGTGCCGCGCAGCCATGAGCTCGTCGCCGCGAGCTGGGCGTGGTGCCCGGGGACAGGGGGCAGGCCGGTGCGCGGCCCGGTCGTGCGGATCGACGCGAGCAACCCGGAGAGCCTGGGCGCCAATCGCGCCCGGGTGAAGGGGGCCTGGGTGATGCTGTCGGCTCCGACGATGGTCTGGAACAACGATGGTCCCCCGATGACCGCCGCCGACTCGCAGCGGCAGCGCGACTCGTTCCGGCGGCTCTTCGGCCTGCCCCCGGGACTCGATTCGGCGGCGCGGGCCGCGATCATCCAGTTCCGTAACGATCTTCCGTTCCTGCTGCGCAACGCCGGCGCGCTGGGTGAGGTGGTAGATGCAGGGAAGGAGCAGGACCTGCTCAACATGAGCGGCTCGCCGAACCGCATCTACCCCTATCCCCGGATCGTGGTGGCCCACGAAGACTACGCGATGCTCGATCGCCTGGTCGCTGCCGGAGCGGCGCCGCAAATCGAAGCGAGCATCACCAGCGGCATGACGACCGATTCGGTGCCGCAGTGGAATACGGTCGCGGAGATCAAGGGAAGCACGGCCCCCGACGAAGTCGTCATCGTCGGGGCGCACCTCGATTCATGGGACCTGGGGAGCGGGACGACCGATAACGGCACGGGGTCGATGGCGACGCTCGAGGCGGCGCGCATCATCGCGCGCTCCGGGGTCAAGCCGAAGCGCACGATCCGGTTCGTGCTCTTCACAGGGGAAGAGCAGGGGCTGATCGGGTCGCGCAAGTACGCCGAGGCCCACGCGGCGGAAGCCGATTCGATCCAGGCGGTCATTGTGCTCGACAACGGCGCCGGAGCGGTCACCGGTCAGGCGTTGCAGGGCCGGCCCGACCTCTACTACCTGTGGCGGGCGCTGCTGCGACCGGTACGCGACCTGAACGCCGACACCGTGACCGACGCCATGAAAGGCGGCACCGATCACCTGTCGTTCCTGCCCTACGGGGTGCCCGGGTTCAACTTCAACCAGATCTCCCGGGGGTACAATCACACCCACCATTCCCAGTCCGACACCTACGACAAGGCGATCGACTGGGATCTGCGGCAGGCGTCCACGGTGATGGCGGTCAGCGCGCTCGAGCTCGCGAATCTCGACGGGATGATCCCGCGCGGTCCGAAGCGCCCCGTGCAGCCGGTGACGGCCACGAAGATCACCGACAGCCTGATGGTGAGAGGAAGAAGGACGCGCTGAGCGTGGACCAGGTTTAGATTGAAACATGGCAAAGATCCCAATTCCCCAGAACGAGCTGGTCAAGTCGTACGCCCCCGGCTCGCCGGAACGCGACGAGCTGAAGCGGACCCTGCGCGAGCTGAGCGCCCGGCCGATCGAGATCCCGCTGATCATCGGTGGCAAGGAAGTCCGCACCGGTCAGACGAGTGATGCGGTGATGCCGCATTGCCACCACCACGTCCTCGCCAAGGTGCACCAGGCGGGGCCGAAAGAGATCGCCGCGGCGGTCGCCGCCGCACGGGCGGCGTGGCCCGACTGGGCCCGGAGGTCGCTCGAGGAGCGCGCGGCGGTCTTTCTGAAAGGGGCCGACTTGCTGGCCGGCAAGTACCGCGCGACGGTCAATGCGGCGACCATGCTGGGGCAGAGCAAGACGTCGCATCAGGCGGAGATCGACGCGGCGTGCGAGCTGATCGACTTTTTCCGGTTCAACGCCCATTTCGCCGAACGCATCCACGCCGAGCAGCCGCTGTCGGTGCCGGGAACGTGGAACCTGATGGACTATCGCCCGCTCGAGGGGTTCGTCTACGCCATCAGCCCCTTCAACTTCACCTCGATCGGCGGGAATCTCTCTGCCTCGCCGGCGCTCATGGGCACGACCGTCGTCTGGAAGCCCGCCGGCACCGCCGTCTATTCGAACTACTTCATTATGAAGCTGCTCGAGGAAGCCGGCCTCCCGCCCGGGGTGATCAACTTCCTCCCGGGGCCCGCCGCGCCGATCAGTGCGGCGCTGCTCGGCGACCGACACCTCGGCGGCATCCACTTTACCGGCTCGACCGAAGTCTTCCAGTCGCTCTGGGAGACGGTGTCGCAGAACCTGCGGACGTATCGCGACTATCCGCGCCTGGTCGGTGAAACGGGGGGAAAGGACTTCATCCTGGCGCACGCCAGCGCCGAGCCCGATGCGCTGGCCACCGCCCTGGTGCGAGGCGCGTTCGAGTACCAGGGCCAGAAGTGCTCCGCCGCCTCCCGCGCCTACGTTCCCGACAATCTCTGGCCGGCGGTGCGCGACCGGATGGGGGCGATGCTCGAGCGCGTGCGGATCGGCGATCCTGCCGATTTCCGCAATTTCATGGGTGCCGTGATCGATCGCAAAGCGTTCGAGAAGATCTCCGCCTACATCGAGGGGGCACGCTCGGGGTCAGGGGTCAAGGTCCTGTTCGGCGGAGGTACCGACGGCACGGACGGCTACTTCATTCAGCCGACCGTGCTCCAGGCCGACGACCCCACGTACCGCACCATGTGTGAGGAGATATTCGGGCCGGTGCTCACGCTGCACGTCTATCCCGAGCGGCGGTGGGAGGAGACGCTTGCGCTGGTCGACACGACGTCCCCCTACGCGCTGACGGGAGCGGTGTTCACGCGCGACCGGGACGCCCTGTCCCAGGCGCACGGGGCGCTGCGTTACGCCGCGGGCAACTTCTACGTAAACGACAAGCCGACGGGAGCGGTGGTGGGGCAGCAGCCGTTCGGTGGCGCACGGGCGAGCGGGACGAACGACAAGGCGGGGAGCCTGTTCAACCTGATCCGCTGGGTGTCGCCGCGCGTGGTGAAGGAGAACTTCACGCCACCGACGGACTTCGCCTACCCGTTCATGGCGGAGCAGTAGCGCCGGAAAAACGAAGGCCCGGTTGCCCGGGCCTTTCGAGTCACTTGGGCGGGAGAATCTTGAACATCCCCGTGCCGCAGACCGGACAGACTCCTTTGAGTGCTGGGCGGCCGTTGGCCATTTTGACTTCCTGCGCGTTCGAAATCTTCCGCTTCGTCTTGCACTTCACGCAGTACCCCTCGTCGGCCGCCATCGGGGACTTTCCAGCCTTTGCCATTAGGTCTCCTCCGGAGGGCAGGGCTTGTACGTGAGTCCCGGGTCGACCCGCCGAATGCGGGGCTTTGACCAGGGGCCCGGAACCGGACCAACTATAACACCCCACAGAAGCGCGCGGGGAGCTGGGGTGGGCCTCCTCATGTGGCTCCTCCGCCACAACGGCACGGGACAACGACTTGCGACTCCTAGCAATGCCTCGCGAGTCGCGGGCGCTGTTGGCGCGCGCACCACCGGAGGCGCGGCGCGAGCGACGTGCTCGATATGGCTCGACCATTACCCACGGAGGGTCGTGTCCCTTCCGGGAACGAGTGCCCGAGCCACCGGGTATGTAGATTTCCGTTCGCCGCATGCACCGTCGCGCTCTCCTGTACTGTTTCCTTGCGCTCGTCGCGCCCGCCTGCGCTTCCGAGCACGGCGCCCTCGTCAATCAGATGGCGCACACAGCGACGCCATATCTCTCCCGGGCCGCGCGGCAGCCGGTCAGCTGGCAGCCGTGGAGCCGCGAGGTGTTCGCCCTGGCGGCGCGGCTCGACCGTCCCGTGCTGCTCTACGTCGGCGCGGAGGACTGCCGCTGGTGTACGGTGATGGACCGCGAGGTGTACTCCGATCCCGACCTCGGGGCGATGATCGATTCGCTGTTCGTCCCGATTCGCGTCGATCGCGACGAGCGACCCGACGTGGCGCAGCGGTATCAGGGCGCGGTGCTCTCCCTCGCCGGGTTGCGGGGCTATCCGCTCACCGTCTTTCTCACGCCCGATGGCGCGCCATTCTTCGGCGGCACGTACTTCCCGGCGGACGACCCGGTCACCGGCCGCGGCCTGAAGCAGCTGCTCCCCGATGTGGCGCGCGATTTTCGGGAGCGGCGCGACGAGCTGGTGCAACACGCGGCGCTCGTGCGGCAGATGGTGATGTCTCGAGCCCTGGGCGCCCACGGCGTGCTGCGGCCTCAGGCACTCACGGCGGAAGTGGCGGCGGTGCAGGCGAGCCTTGCCTCCGCGGTCGCTTCGGGACATGCGCTGATGGGCGTCGCGTCGACACAGTCGGTGGCCCTGCTGGTCAACGAATACATCCGCAGTGGAGATACGGCGGCTCTCGCCGTCGCGCGCACCGCGCTCGATGCGATGCTCGACACCGAAGTCGTCGCCGCGGCGACGAGCGACGAGCCAGGGGAGATCGTGCGCGCTTCCCTGGCGCGGGTCCTCTCGCTGGCCTGGGCCGCGACGGGCGAGCCGCGGTATTTCACCGCCGGCCGGGACCACCTCGGGACGCTGCTGCGCGGGTTGACGTTCGGCGACGGCCGGCAGGTCTTCGCGGACCGCGATGGGTACGCGATCGGATCGGCGATCACGACGGCGGACGCCCTGCGCGACTCCGTTGCGCAGCGGCGGGCGGTGGCCGCACTCGATACGCTGCTGCGCCGTGTCTACGCCCCTGGCCGTGGTGTGCGCCACGTCACCAGTGGGTCGCTCACCGGTCTGCTGCAGGACCAGGTGCAAATCGGAGATGCCTGCGTCGCGGCGTACACCGCCACCGGACGCAAGCGCTATCTCGACGTCGCCAGGGACTTGGCGGACGTCCTGAACCGGAATTTCGCCGATTTTGCCGGCGGCTACTTCGACGTTGCGCAGAGCGACGCACCCCCGCCGGTGGAGGACGACCGTATGAAACCCGTGCTCGACGAGATGTTGCCCGGCCCGAACGCCTGGGCGGCACACCTGTTGCTGGGGCTGGCGGCGGTCACCGGCGACAGCACGTACCGCCGGCGCGCCGAGGCGACGCTCGAGGCGTTCGCCGGGGCGGTGCAGGGCGAAGGCCTGCGCGGCTCCAGCTTCCTGCTGGTCGCGCGAGAAGCATTGGCTGCGCGTGACCGACCGTGACCGAATGAACGCCGCGGGGGTCTTTTCCGCGACGGGCCGGGAGCCGACCGACGGAGAGGTGGTGGCCCGGGTCTTGGCGGGTGATACCGAGGCGTTCGGGATTGTCATCCGCCGCTATGAGGCCGGACTGCTCCGATATGCGACGCGCATGTTGGGACATCCGGATGCCGCGGCCGACGCGGTGGCGGAGGGCCTGGTTCGGGCCTACCGTCACCTCGCGACGTGCCGGGACCCGGGCCGACTGAAGAGCTGGCTGTATCGCATCGTCGGGAATCGTTGTCGCAGTCACCTCGCCCGCCGGTCCACGTCGGACCTCTCCCTGGAGGATGCACCGCCGATCGCCGACGCCTCGGACAACGAGGCCGCGACCGAGCGGGCGGAGCAGCTGGAGCTGGTCGAGCGTGCGCTGGAGACGTTGTCGCCGGAAAAGCGGGAAGCGTTCCTGCTGAAGCACGTCGAGGGGATGAGCTACGAAGAGATGGCCGCGGTCACGGGAGAACGGATCCCGACGCTGAAGATGCGGGTGCACCGGGCCCGGGCGGCCCTGCTGGAAGCGCTGAAGGAGTACGAATGACGCACATCGATCCTCAACTGCACCGGGTGCTGGACGGCGAGCTGCCGTCCGACGACCTGACGCCGTCGCAACGCGAGCAATTCGCGGCGCTGCAGCGCGCCGCACGGCTGCTCGCCGAGGCGCCGGCGGCGAGCGTCGCCGCACGGGTGATGGCGGAGGTCCGCCGGCCACCCCGCAGTCTGGGACAGCGCGTCGCGCAGTGGCTCACCGAGCGGCACGCCGTCACCATCGCGGTCCGGCCCGTGTGGAGTCTCGCGGTCGCCGCGGCGCTCGCCGCGATCGCCATCATTCCGGCCCGGGGCCCCGGTCCGGTGCTCGGCGAGCAGGAGGGGATCGCGCAGTTCGTGGGCCGCTTCCCGGGCGCCAAGTCCGTCGAAGTCGTGGGCTCGTTTACCGATTGGAAGGCGGGCGCCGTGGTGCTGCGGGACGACGACCACGACGGCATCTGGCGGGCCTCTGTCGTGCTCCCGGTCGGGGAGCACGAGTATATGTTCGTCGTGGACGGGGAGCGGTGGGTGACGGATCCGCTCGCGGGGCGGTACGTGGACGACGGGTTCGGGCGCGAGAACGCGTTGCTCATCGTCCGGCCGCTCACGCGGTGACCACCCGGCGGCTGGTCGCCTGCCTGCTGGCCGCCGCCGCACCGCTCGCCGCCCAGGGGAACGTCGCGCGGCTCGCGGGGCGCGTGCCCGCGCCGGCCCTGACGGCCATCGACTCGATCGTCCTCGCGGCCCATCGTGAAGGGCTCCCGACCCATCCCCTGATCGAGAAAGCGCTCGAGGGCGGCGCCAAAGGCGTCGCCGCCGACAGGATCGTCCTCGCGGTCAGCACCTCGGCGAACCAGCTGCGCACCGCGCGCGCACTGCTGCGCGAAGCGGGAGAGACACAGCCGACCGATCCCGCTGAGGTGACGGCCGTCGCGGCCGCCCTGTCGCGCGGTCTGTCGCCGGAGCTCGTGGGGCAGCTGACCGCGGTGCTGCCCGGTGAGCCGACGGGACCGGCGCTCCACGCGATCGCCGATCTGGTCGGCCACCGATTCGCCGAGGACTCGTCGGTGGATCTCATCGTCGCGGCCGCCCAGGCGGGCCTGCGCGGGCTGCGCTTCCTCGACGTCGCCGCTGCCGCCGTACAGGACCTGCAGCGCGGCCGCTCCCACGCCGCGGCGCTGGCGCACGTCCGTTCCCTGCTCCCCAACGTCCCTCCTCCCCCACGGCCTGCGCCGGCGGCGGTTTCGCGCGCGCGCCGCGTGCAACCTGCCGCGGAACGCCCCTGACGCCAGGGCTGTGACCCCGAAGCAGGGGACCGGGTCTCACCCCCGAAGCGGTCCACGGTGGGCCGCGTTGTCCAACCTTGGAGGCAACACCTATGCGGAAGATGTTGATCACGCTGGCGCTCGTGGCCGCGCCGGTCCTCGCGGCCGCGCAGTCGGCGCAGCAGCCGGACACCTCGAAGCCGAAGGCGGCGGCGCAGACGCCGGACACGTCGAAGGCGAAGCCGAAGGCGAAGGCAAAGGCCGCCGCGAAGCCGAAGGCGAAGGCTGAGGCGAAGCCAAAGGCGAAGCCGAAGGCCGAAACGACCGACACCACCAAGAAGCCCAACTAGGTGCCAGGTATCTGGTGCCAGGTGTCGGACGCTTCGCTGCCGACACCTGGCGCCCGACACCCGCATCCTGCTTGTGTAACTCCCCTCCGCCACATATCATAGCGCAACCTTCCAAGGGGTCCCGTTCGAATGACTGGGGAACCGTTCCTCAGCTCCGACGAATACGACGACCGCGCTCACCAGCTGTACAACGAAGGACAATACGACGACGCCATCGAGGTGCTCCGCGAGGGGCTGGGTCTTTACCCGAACGCCCTCGAGCTGCACGTGGGGATGGGATACGCCCGCCTGGCCCGGGAGGAATTCGCCTGGGCCCGCAAGGGCTTCGAAGAAGCCCTCACCCTCGATCCCGATCACGAAGATGCGCTCGCCGGCCTGGGCGAGGTGCTGCTGAAGCTTGGTGACCGGAGCGGGGCGGTCGCCTGCTTCGAGCGCATCCTGAGTCTCGGATTCCAGGACGACCACGACCTCATGCTGCAGGTGGGACGCGCCCTGTTTCGCGAATCGGTGCTCGATCAGGCGCGCCGGTTCTTCGAAGTCGCCCTGACGGCGCACACCGATTCGGCGGAGGCGGCGGCATGCGTCGGGTATGCCTCGCATCGGCTCGGCGACGAAGGCGGCGCGCTGTTCTGGCTGCGCCGCGCGCTGGAGCTCGACCCGGGACACGCCGAAGCCCGCATCTACCTCGCCAACCTGCTGTACGACCGCGGCGAGTACGAGGCGGCGCTGTTCCACCTGGATCGCACCACCCCCGATGAGCACGTCGACACGCTGGCGATCTGGCGGCTGCTGGAGCTGAAGCGCAGCGTCTACAAGCTCAAGGAAGACGATCCGGAGCTGAAGCCGTGGAACGGGCGGCTCGGCGAGCTGACCGCCGATGCCTCACCCGACGACCTGCTGCTGGCCGAAATCGAGGCGATCGGATCCGACGGTCAGGTCAAGGATCCGCGCCAGCTGGAGCTCTTCGGCACCCTGCTCACCGAGCTGCAGGGAATGAAGAAGAGCGCCGGCGGCGAGATCCATCGCGTGCGCACCACCGCCGGGCGGATCTACGAAGGGACGTGGGAAGAGATCGTCCACGAGATGAAGGATGAGGCCGCGGACTGGGCCCGGACGGGAGTGACGATCTCGGCCACCGACGCGGAGTCGTTCATCCGGGGAAGCGCCGAAGCCGGGCTGCTGCGGATCCTGCACTAAGCGGACTCAACCCCGCTTCAGCGTCATCCCCAGCGCGATGGGGCCGTCGCCCAGAGCCAGGAGGCTCGCGGCGCCGGCCAAGAGCAGCGCCTCGAGCTCGATGCTCTGATGGCCGGGGAGCTTCACGCGCACGATGGCCACGGCCATTTCCACCACAAATGCGATTGCCCAGACGCGCGTCAGAATCCCGAGGATCACGAGCGTCGCACCGACCGTTTCAACAGCCATCAGAATCACGGCGAACACAGCGGAGAACGGAATCCCCACCGAATGCAGGAATGTGCTCACCCCCGGCACACCCGTCTGCAGCTTCATGATGCCGTGATGCAGGAAGACACCGCCCACGGCCAGCCGTAGCGGCAGGGCGGCATAGCTCGACCATTGATTCATGCGCGCTCCGAGTGGGTGGTGGCGGCCGGCGTTCGGTGCCGCCTGTCGGTGCGGACGTTCCGCGCGTCGAGCCGGCGAATGATGACGTCGAGCCCGCGTTGCGGGTGCGCCTTCCCCATCGTCGCAACGTCGGCGAAGCAGCTGCCGGAGTCCGGGAGCGCATGGATCGCCACGTGCCCGCCGTGGCACGCGAGGACCGCCACCACGCCGTCCGGTCCGGTTTGCGCGACGGGTGGGGCCGCCGGGTGGAGGCCCGCGGCGTTTGCGGCGGCGAGCGTCAACGCGCCGAGCGCCTGCGCATCACTCAGGCGGCCGGACGCGATGCCCCCGAGGTCGGCAAAGACATGCTCACAGCTCGTCGCTAGCACCGGCCGGTCGCGGGGGGGCAACGCCTGAGGACGAGGTCCTCAGAACATCGACATGGCGAGGAACGACCGGAGGTTGTCGTTCGTGACGCGCAGCCGCGACGAGAGCAGCCGGACGACCGACCACAGCACCTTGTAGGCGATGTCGCGGTTGAAATCGAGCAACAGCTCGAAGTCCGAGCGCGAAATGGTGATCAGGGCGCACGCACTGTTGGCGATGGCGTCGGTGGAGCGCTCCGAGCGGTCGAAAATGGACATCTCGCCGAAGGTGGCCCCCGGCTTGAGAATGGCGAGCGCTTCCTCCCCCGATCCGGGAATAGTGCGCGAGATGCGCACCTCACCCTCGGAAATGATGAAGAGCCGGTTCCCGGGCTCGCCTTCCTTGAAGATGTACTGGCCGCTGGTGAACTTCTGCTCGCGGCAGACTTCCGCGACGCGGGCGAGCTCCCCGTCGTCGAGGTCCTGGAAGATCGCCGCCTGCTTCAACAAATTGAGGTCCACGCGGTGAAGGTATCGGCCCAGTGATGACCGCACAAGTGAAACCGCGCGTTGGCGCGGCGGACCTCCTGACCGTGTTGCGGTTCCCGCTCGCGGCGCTGTTTCCGATCGTGCACGGCTCGCTCGCGCGGCTCGCGGTCGTCGGTCTGGCTGCCGTTACCGACCTGGCCGACGGCTTCATCGCACGGCGCACCGGCGGCTCCCGCTGGGGACCGGTGCTAGATCCGATCGCCGACAAGACCTTCATGGCGACGGCTTTCATCACCCTCGCCTCCCACGGAATCCTCAATCCGCTGGAAATCGTCGGCGCGCTGCTGCGCGACATCGTCGCCGGGCTGGCGTTCGCGGGGACGGTGATCTTGCGCCGCCCCGTAGCGCTGCCGGCCCGCGCGGGCGGGAAGGCGGTGACGGTGTTGCAGGTGCTCACCTTGCTCGCCATGCTCGCGGCGTCGCCACTCTCGCGCCGGCTCGCCTGGGCCACCGCGGCGGTCTCGGTGTATGCCATCTGGGACTACGGACGTGCCGCGACTCGGCGAGACGGTTGGTCCGCCCACTCATAGAGGAGACCGGAGCGTGCAGAGGAGACCGAGCCTCACTGGCCCGATCGCGGCGGTCACCATTCGGTGGCGCGAGAACCTCGTGTTCGAGGGTGGCCGACCGGGTCGACCTGCGGTCACGGTGGACGGTGACTCGAAGGTCGCCACCTCCCCGGTGGAAATGCTACTCGTGGCAGCCGCGACCTGCACCGCCGCCGACGTGGTCGACATTCTCGAGAAGATGCGGGTCGACTTGCAGACGCTGGAGGTCGACGTCCAGGGCGCGCGGCGCGAGGAACCTCCCCGTCGCTTCACGGCCATCCAGTTCCACGTTCGGGTCTCCGGCACTGGCGCCGATGAGACGAAGGTGCGACGGGCAGTGGATCTGTCCCTCGGGAAATACTGCTCGGTGGTGCACTCGCTCGCCCCCGACATTCAGGTCGACTACGACGTTGCGCTGGAGTAGTCGCGCCGGGCATGCGGCGCTCGTCGGTATCGCCCTTGCCTCCCCGCTCCGCGGCCAGGCCCTGACCGCGACCGAGCTCGGCGTGGGCGCCCTCGCCACGTGGGCCCACCGCGATTTCTACGGGGCTGGTGTCGAGCTCGGCCTGCGTCCGTCGACGGACGCGAGAGTCACCTTGTCCGCCGACGGCGGTCGTGTAGACGGCAATTCCGGGATGCGCGTCGAGGCCACCGCACAGTTCCTCGTGCTGCCGGCCGGGAAAGCGGGTGTGTCACCTTACGCCGGGGTCGGCGTCGCCCACGTCGGCGCCCGCGCCTACCACGGCATTGGGGTGCTCGTGATGCTGCTGGGGTGCGAATCGGCAGCGGGACGGAGCCGGGGCTGGTTCGGCGAAGTGGGCTTGGGGGACGGGTTGCGGCTGAGCGTCGGGCTGCGGTGGCGCCGCTTTCCTGGGTGGTGGACGCCCTGAACGCGAACGGGCACCCAGGGGTGCCCGTCGAGACATCACGGTGCTGCCGGAACTGTCATGCCCCGGCGCCCACGGGTGCCGGGCGAGCCACGACCGGACGGCAGTACCGCTCGCCGAGCGTCCGCAGCTGGGCGAGTTCCTGCTCGGTGAGGTTCTCGTACCGGTCGGCCAGGTACAGCATCGTATCGTCGAACCACTCCTTCTGATGGTCCGCGGCTGCTTCCAGTACGCCACAACGCAGTATGTGGGAGAACAACTCGTCGCGGGCCTGCTCAAACGCCGTCGGGGTCACCATTTTGCGGGGCTCACGGTTTTTTGCCATGCGCGCAAGCTCTCCTTCGGAAATTGGGGGCGGTATTGGCGGGCGCAATCTAACAGCGCCCACCGCTTGAAAGCAAACACACATCCTGCACAAGCTGTTCCCGGGCGGCCATGGTATAATCCGGAGTGAGCATGCACGATCAGGTTTACGGACCGGAACGGGAGCGGCGGCTCCTCGCCCTGTTGCGGGCACTGGCGCGCCGTATCGAGGAGCTGGACAGAGACGGGCGGTTGCTCGATGCCGCACCAGAGCTGCAACATCTGCTTGGCAATGCGCGCAGCGAGCTGTTCCATTATGAAGTGCGGCGCACGTACGACACTCCGGAAATCGCGGAGAGCCGCCGGATCGTGGACGAAGCGGTGCGGCGGCTGCACGAGCTGGATCTCGACCCTCCCCCCGACGACGAACCCTGGCGCAGGAGCCCGGACGAATGAGGCGGTTCTATCTGTTGCTCGTGCTGGTGGCGGTGGTGGCGGGCGCGCTCATGTGGAAAGGCTCGCGCGGCGAGTCGGGGGATGCCGCCACGGCGGCTGCATCGTCTGTAGTGGTGACCGCCGCCGACAGCGCCTTCAAGGGTTACGTGCTCGGTAGCGCCAGCGCCCCGGTCGAGGTGGTCGAGTACGCCGACTTCCAGTGCCCCCATTGCGGTGAGTTCGCCAACGTCCAGTTCCCCACCATCAAGGAGCAGCTCATCAACACCGGGAAACTGCGCTGGCGGTTCCGGGATTTCCCGCTCGGCTTCGCGTTCTCGCGGATCGCGGCTCTCGCCGGGCAGTGCGCGGGCGAGCAGGGCAAGTTCTGGGAGATGGAAGAGGTGATGTTCCAGCGGCAGTCCGACTGGGGGGCGAACTCTCGAAACCCGGCGGGAGCGTTCCGTGATCTCGCCAAGGGCATCGGGCTCGATCTCGACAAGTACAACGCCTGCATGGACAGCCAACGGTACGCGGGACGGGTCGAAGCGAGCCGCCAGGAAGGTGCCGCGCTGGGGGTGACCGGCACACCCACTTTCTTCGTGAACGGGCGCGAGCTCGACAGCCGGCGCTTCGGTAACTCCGATGCCTTCAAGACGCTGGTTGACAGCCTGACGCCGGTAAAAGGCCGATAGTGCGCCGCCGCCAGACGATCGCCCTGCTGGCGCTCGTCGGCATCTGCATCGCGTTGTACCTGTATCTCTACAAGATCGGGATCATCGGTCATCTCCAGTGCGGCACAGGCAGCTGCGAGTATGTGCAGACGAGCCGATACGGCGCCCTGCTCGGGGTGCCGGTGGCGTTTTTCGGGGTCATCGGCTACGCCCTCATCCTTGGTGTGGCGATCGCGGGTCTGCAGCCCGCGCACCTCGATCGGCGCTGGCCTACGGTGACGCTGGGGTTACTCGCCGTCGGCGGGTTTCTGTTCACGCTCTATCTGACGGCGATCGAGCTGTTCGTGCTCCATGCGATTTGCCGGTGGTGCGTGGGCAGTGCGGTGGTGATGACGGCGATCACGGCAGTGGCGGTGAGTGGGCTGCGGACGAAGTAGGTGTGTGGAGGGTGGCGAAGCAAACGTTCACCACCCCCCACAACGTTTCTTACTCCTGCGACTCGTACTGATCCTTCAGTCGCGCTACCACCGCCGGATCCGCCAGCGTCGTCGTGTCTCCCAGCGTCCGTCCCTCGGCGATGTCCTTCAAGAGGCGGCGCATGATCTTTCCGCTGCGGGTCTTGGGGAGATCGGCGGCGAAGAGGATATCGTCTGGCCGCGCGAGCGCTCCGATCTTCTTGGCGACGTGTCCCTTCAGCTCCTCGCGCAGGGAGTCGCTCGAGGCGTTGCCCTCCTTCAGTGTTACGAACGCCGCCAGTGCCTGACCCTTGAGGTCGTGTGAGCGCCCGACCACGGCGGCCTCCGCGACGGCGGGGTGATCGACCAGAGCGCTCTCGACCTCCATCGTACCGATGCGATGACCGGCGACGTTGAGCACGTCGTCGACGCGGCCGAGAATCCAGTAGTAGCCGTCGGAGTCGCGCTTGGCGCCGTCGCCCGGGAAGTACGTCGCGGGCCAACGGCTCCAGTACACCTGGCGATAGCGCTCGTCGTCTCCCCAGATGGTGCGCAGCATTCCGGGCCACGGGCTCGTGATCGCGAGATATCCGCCGCCTACCTCCACGGGCTTCCCCTCGCCGTCGAGGAGCTGTGCGTCGATTCCCGGGAAGGGAATCGTCGCCGAGCCAGGCTTGCACGTGGTGCATCCGGGAAGCGGCGTGATCATGATCCCGCCGGTCTCCGTCTGCCACCAGGTGTCGACGATGGGGCAGCGGCCCCCACCGATGTTGGTGTGGTACCACACCCAGGCTTCGGGGTTGATCGGCTCACCGACGGTTCCGAGCAGACGCAGCTTCGAGAGATTGTGTTTCGCCGGGAGGTCGGTTCCCCATTTCATGAAGGCGCGGATGGCGGTCGGGGCCGTGTAGAACACCGTCACGCCATGGCGGGCGCAGATCTGCCAGAAGCGGTCCTTGCCGGGGTGATCGGGGGCGCCCTCGTACATCACCTCGGTGACCCCGAGCGCGAGCGGGCCGTAGACGACATACGAGTGGCCCGTCACCCATCCGACGTCGGCGGTGCACCAGAACACGTCGGCGTCGCCGAGATCGAACACCCACTTCGTCGTCGCGTAGACGTGGGTCAGGTATCCACCCGTCGTGTGCAGGATGCCCTTCGGCTTTCCGGTCGTGCCGGACGTATACAGGATGTAGAGCGGGTCCTCCGCGTCCATCGCTTCGGGGGGGCACTCGGGCTGGGCCTTGGCCATCAGGTCGTCCCACCAGAGATCGCGCCCCGCTTTCATCGGGACGGACTGACCAGTGCGCTTCAGCACCACGGTCTTCTGAATGCTGGGGGTCGCCGTGAGCGCTTCGTCGGCGTTCTGCTTGAGGGGGACGACGCTGCCGCGACGGTATCCGCCGTCGGCGGTGACCAGCACCTTCGCCTCGGCGTCGTTGATCCGGTCCCGCAACGACTCGGCCGAAAAGCCGCCGAACACGACCGTGTGCGGGGCGCCGATGCGGGCGCAGGCGAGCATGGCGACGGCTACTTCAGGCACCATCGGGAGGTAGATCGCCACGCGATCACCGCGTCGCACCCCGAGGGACTTGAGCACGTTGGCGAACCGGCCGACCTGTTGCAGCAGCTCGGCGTACGTGATGCGCCGCACTTCGCCCGGCTCCCCTTCCCAGATCAGGGCGATGCGGTCACCACGACCGGCGTTGACGTGGCGATCGAGGCAGTTGGCCGAGGCGTTGAGTGTGCCACCGACGAACCACTTCGCGTGCGGCGGCTTCCATTCGAGCACGCGGTTCCAGGGCGTGATCCAATCGAGCTGTTTCGCCCAGTCCGCCCAGTACGCCTCGCGGTCCGAGCGGGCACGCTCATAGACCGTGGAGTCCTTCACGTGTGCCCGCGCCCGGAAGCCGTCCGGAGGCGGGAAACTGCGCTGTTCGTCGAGTAGGGTTTCGATGCGGTCGGTCATGGTGTAAGGTATCCCCTCTTCCTTTCTTGCAGCATGCGCCGGGCCACGCGTCCTGCCACGGCTACGGGCCGGGGGCGGCGTGGTGGCGCGCTGCAACTTCTTGCGGACACGGCGCTTGTCAAGTGATGCGGCGTGGCATCGAAGTGGCTCATAGGGCGGTGATGGTATCGCCACCGCTGTGGGAACGGACGCTCGCCGCGCCTCCCGCGCTCGGGCTCGAGTCCCGGACGGTCTTCCGCCGTGAGGCGGCGGCTCTCCTGGACGCACTGCCGGAGGGGAGTGGGCGGTTGGTGATCGACCTCACCGCCACCCTGGCGGTGGACAGTGCCGGTCTCGGGGCTCTGATGCTGATCCAGCGCCGGGCGGCCGAGCGGCGGCAGACGGTCTGCCTGCGCGGCGCCAACGAAGAGCTGCGCTTCCTGCTGGTGCTCACCAAACTCGACGATCTGTTCGAGCTGGAAACGGGGCGCATGTAGCCGCCTCGCCGTATATTGGCGGGACATGGCCCCCACGAGTTCCAAGCGCAAAGTCCTCTTCATCGAGGACGAGGCTGCTCTGCAAACTTCGTACGCGCGCTTCTTCAGCGCTCGCTACGAGATGGCGTTCGCCCGCACCGGGGCGGAGGCGATGCAGCAGCTCGAGAGCTTCGATCCCGAGGTGCTGGTGCTCGACCTGCGGCTCCCCGACACCGACGGGATCGCCCTGTTGCAGCGGATCCGTCAGAAACGCGCGACGATTCCGGTCGTCGTCACGACCGCCTATGTCAGCATGGAACCGCTGATGCACGTGCTCGATCTCGGGCACAGCGCCTACCTTGTGAAACCTTTCGATCTGAACGAGCTCGCCGCGCGCATCGATGCTGTGGGCCCGTGAGCTGTCCCACGCCTTCGGCGCCATCCGCGCGCTCGACGGCATCACTTTCCAGCTCGATCGTGGTCAGACGCTCGTCATCTTCGGCCCCAATGGGGCCGGGAAGACGACGCTGCTCCGGGTGCTGGCGGGTCTCGTGCGACCGGCGGGAGGGTCCGCGGGCGTCGACGGCGGCCGGCGCTCGATCGGCTGGATCGGCCATCAGTCGCAGCTGTACGGGCACCTCACCGTGGCCGAGAACCTGCACTTCTGGGGGACGTTGTACGACGTCCCCGCGCAGGAGCTCGAACGGCGCCGGGCGGAGCTGCTCGCGCGGCTGGGACTGGAGGCGCGGGCGGGGCAGCAGGTGCGGACGTTGTCGCGCGGCGAGACCCAGCGGGCGGCGATCGCGCGCGCGCTGATCCACGATCCCCCCGTGCTGCTGCTCGACGAGCCGTTCACCGGTCTCGACCGGCTGGCGGCGGACGAGTTGGGACGGTTGCTGGGTGAGCTGGCGGCGCGCGGCCGGGCGACGGTGCTCGTGACGCACGACGTGGAGGAAGGGACGGAGCTCGCCAGCGACATCGCCTTCATGCGCGCCGGCCGCTTCGTCGCGTACGGCCCGCGTGATGGGCGGGACGCGGCCACCCTGACGGCGGCATACCGCGAGGTGGTGGGCGGTGCGTGAGCTCCTGTGGCACGCGTGGCTCATCGCCCGCAAGGATCTGCGGCTCGAATTCCGCTCCCGGACTGCGCTCGCCTCGGCGTTCGTCTTTACCGCACTGGTACTCGTGGTCTTCGAGCACGGGCGCGATCCCACCGCCGTCCCCACCATCGACCTCGCCCCGAGCATCCTCTGGGTGACATTCAGCTTCGCCGCGATGCTCGGCCTGAATCGCGCCTTCCAGGCCGAGCTCGAGAATCAGGCGCTGGACGGCCTGCTGCTGGCGCCAATCAGCCGCACCAGCCTCTTCTGGGGGAAATTCGGCGCGAACCTCGTGTTCGTCGCGCTGGTACAGATCGTGGGGGTGCTGCTGTTCATTCTGTTCTTCAATGTGCCCGTGTGGCGCGTCTGGCTGCCGTTCCTCCTCGTCTGCGCCCTCGCGACGGTCGGGTTCATCGCGGTGGGCACGCTGTTCAGCGCTATGGTGGTGAAAACGCGATTCGCCGAGCTGATGCTCCCCGTGCTGTTGCTGCCGTTCCTCCTGCCGCCGCTCACCGCGGCGGTCGCCGTGACGGTCAAGCTGTTCGCCGCACGTCCCTTGAGCGAGAGCGCGGGGTGGCTTAGGTTGCTCGCTGGTTACGACCTCGCGTTCGTTTCGCTCACGACACTCCTGTTCCCCGCGACGGTGACCGAATGACGCTCGCTCAACGCGGCCGCTGGACCACCATCGGCGCGCTTTTCCTGCTCGCCGGGATCTACGTGCGCGCGCTGCGCTACACGCCGGTGGAGGTGCATCAGGGCCTCGCCCAGAAGATCTTCTACCTGCACGTCCCGGCCGCCTGGTCGGCGATGCTGTCGATGGGGTTCGTCGGGCTGGCGAGCATCCTGTTCCTGATGCTGAAGGATGCCCGCTACGACCGCTTCGCCGCCGCCTCCGCGGAGGTCGGAACGGTGTTCTGCTGCGTCATGCTGACCACCGGGCCGCTGTGGGCGCGGCCGGTCTGGGGGACGTGGTGGACGTGGGATGCACGACTCACGCTCACCCTGATGCTCTTCTTCCTCTTCATCGGGTATCAGGTGCTGCGCGGCGCGGTGACCGATCCTTCGCTGCGGCCCCGCTACGCGGCGGTGGTGGGCATCTGCGGTCTCATCTTGCTGCCCTTCATTCATCTGAGCGTCTACCTGTTCCGTACCTTGCATCCGATGCCGATCGTCCTCAAGCCGTCCGCGCCGTCACTCCCCGCGCCGATGCTCGTGACGCTGTTGCTCTCGTTCGGCGTGTTCACGCTGCTGTATGTGGGGTTCGTGATGCAACGCTACGCACTGGGGGAGGGAGCGACCGATGCCTGAGCCAGTCGTAGAGAACGGCGGCTATATGATGGCGGCGTACATCGTCACCGCTGTAATCCTCCTTGCCTACACGTTCATTTTGGCTCGACGCACCAGGAACAAGCACGACTAGACGAACAGACGCGCGGAGGAGAACAGCATAGACGAAGGGAACGGGTATTCCTGTTCACTCCACCTGTTCACCCCTGTGCGTCTGTGCGTCTGGTCGTTGGCTGTTCTCGAGCCTGCAGCTTCATTTCCGTTCTCATTGCCCCGATCAGCTTTGCGCCTCCGGGCACCTGCTGCGCCCACAGAGAGAGTGCCTGATCAGCCGCCGCGTCATCGCCCGCCTGGTAGAGGGCGGCAGCGTTCTGGCGCAACGCGTCGGGTCCTCCCCCCGCCGCATAGGCCCGCGAAAACCGCTCGGCGGCCTCTGCGTAACGTCCGGAGCGGCGGAGGACATCGCCGGCCGACAGCGCGGCATCCGGGCGCTCCGCGAGCGCCAGCGCCTGCTCGAACGCCGTCAGCGCTTCCTGGTGCCGGTAGACGCCGAGCCACGCCTCCCCGAGCAGCATCCAGGCATCCGATTCGTTCGGGAATCGCTCGGCTGCGGCTTGTGCCAGATCGCGCGCTCCCCAACGGTCGTTCCGCTGGCGCAGCAGCTCGGCCAATGCCCCGAAAGATGGAACGAATGCGGGAGCGACGGCGCACGCGATCCGGTGCCAGCGCGCCGCGCGGCCCGGCGTCGCGGCGCGCTCGGCGCGACCGGCGGCGTAGCCGGCCAGTGATCGACGCAGCGTAGTGAGCACGATCCCCCCCCCGTGCTGCAGGAGGGTCAGCCCTTCTCCGGGAGCAGGATCAACCTCCACACCAACCCGGCCGCCGCACCGCCAATGGCGGGCCCGATCCAGTACACCGTCTGTGCGTAGAACGACCAGGCGATGAGCGCCGGTCCGAACGCCCGCGCCGGGTTCAGCGCCGCGCCGGTGAGACCGCCGGCCACGAGGGCCGACACGAAGATCGCGAGCCCGATCCCGAACCCCCCGATCTTGGGTGCCTGGGAGGAAACCGCGGTGCCGAAAACGGCGGACACCAGGAAGAACGTCAGCACGGCCTCGAGTCCGATCGCCTGCCAGTAGCTGATCGTCAGGGCGAGGTGCGGCGTCCCGTCGGACACGGCGCGGACCGATGCGGGGTTGAAGAGTCCGCGAATGAGCGCCGCGCCCGCGATGCCGCCAACGAGCTGAGCCACGACGTAGCGCCCGAAGGTCGAGCCGTCGATCTTGCCCGCCACGAACACGCCGAGGCTCACCGCGGGGTTGAAGTGCGCGCCGGAGACGCTCATCAGGGAACTGATGAGCACGGCAATTCCGACCCCGTGCGCGAGGGCGATACCGAGATTCGTGACGCCACCGTTGGTGGCCGCATTGGCGACGATGCTTCCGGCACCGAGGAAGACGAACAGGGCCGTGCCGAGAAACTCCGCCAGCAGCGGCCGGAACTTGACGTTCACCGTGGGACCCCCGAGCGAGAGTGCGGGCGCCAAAGCTACCCGCGTGATCAGGCGCGTCGCAACACCAGCGTCGCGTTGATCCCGCCGAAGCCGAAAGAGTTGCTGAGAATGGCGGCGGGGCGCGCCGCGCGTCCCGCGCCGGGCATGCAGTCGAGGTCGCAGGCGGGGTCGGGCTGCGAGAGGTTGATCGTGGGCGGCAGCCACCCACGCGCCAGCGTGAGCGCACAGATCGCTGCTTCGATGGCGCCGCTGGCCCCGAGCGCGTGTCCGTAGTAGCCCTTCGTGCCGCTCACGGCGAGGCGATAGGCGTGCGGCCCGAACACCTGCTTGATCGCCATCGTCTCGGTCGAATCGTTGAGCGGCGTAGACGACCCGTGCGCGTTGACGTATTCGATCTCGTCCGGCGAGACGTCGCCGTCATCGAGCGCGAGGCGCATCGCCCGTGCCGCCTGCCGGGCATCGGGTCGCGGGGCGGTCATATGATACGCGTCGTTGGTACAACCGTAGCCGACGATTTCGCCGTACACCGGGGCGCCGCGCGCCAGGGCCCGGTCGCGCTCCTCGAGCACTACGACCGCCGCGCCTTCGCCCATGACGAACCCGTCGCGGTCGACGTCGAAGGGCCGGGAGGCGGTCGTCGGGTCGTCGTTGCGTGTGCTCATCGCCCGGATGTTCGCGAACGCGGCGTAGGTGAGCGGCGCGAGCGGCGCTTCGGCCCCGCCGGCGATCATCACGTCCGCCTGGTCGTCGCGCACGGCGTGGAACGCCTCACCGACGGCGATCGTGCCCGATGCGCAGCTCATCGCGTTCGTCGCGTTCGGCCCCGTGACGCCGAACTCGATCGCGATGTTGCAGCTGGCTGCGCCGGGAAACACCGCGAGCGCCAGTGCCGCGTCGAGCCCGCGGGGGCCTTCGCGCATGAAATTCCCCACTTGCGATTCGGCGAACGCCACGCCGCCGAGCGCCGACCCCATCATCGAGCCGATGCGGTCCTTATCCTCGCGCTCCGGATCGAGATGCGCGTCGGCGAGGGCGAGTCGAGCACTGGTGACCGCGAGCTGAGAGAAGCGGTCGAGCCGGCGGGCCCGCTTCGCGTCGAGAAAATCCTGCGGACGAAAGTCGGGAATCTCGGCCGCGATCTTGCTGCGGAACGGCGTCGGGTCGAAGCGGGAGAGCGTTCGGACGGCCGAGCGCCGTGCCTCGAGACCGGTCCACAGCCCCTCGGCCGCGGTTCCGATCGGCGTTACCGCTCCAACCCCCGTGATCACGACGCGACGCGGTGCCCTGGACTTCATGCCGCCTCCGCTCGAGCGCGGATCCCGGCCAGCGTCCGCGCGGCGATGCCATGTACGAACACCGGACCGATGACGACGTCCGCCGCCAGTTTCCCTACGAGGGGCCACCGCGGTCCGCTCCAGCGATGCACCAGCTCCACCGCCACGCCCCCTCCGCTGGCACGCGCGAGGAGCCACTCCACATCCATCCCCGCCGTGATGCCGTCCACATGACGGTATCGGATCGCCGGCCGTACGGGGTCCGCGTCGACCCGCATCTCCGAGACCCACCACGCCGGATAGCGCAGCGGTGCGGGTCCGAACGGCCGCCAGGCCGCCATCTCCACCTTCCCGCCGTCGGGGCGGCGCTCGAGCATCCGCACCCAGCGGTAGTGGGAGAGGATCTCGGGCCAGCGCTCGACGTCGCGAGCGAGGCTGAAGACGCGCTCGAGCGGCGCGCGTATGGTGATCCGGTCGACGGTATGCATATCAAGAACCTTCTTCACAACCCATATCCACCCCTGAAATACAGCAACGGCCTCCGGTCCGTCACCTCGCCACCCGTGACCAGCCCGAAGAACACCGTGTGATCCCCGCCGGGCACCTCCGCGTGCTTGACGCACTCGATGTGCGCCAGCGCGCCGTCCAGTAGCGGAATACCGTGGCGGGTTTCCCGGTACCCCACTCCGTCGAAGCGGTTCGCAGCCTCCGCGGCGAACGCCCGAGCGAGCGTTTCCTGATCGGCCGCGAGAATGTTCACGACGAAATGCGTCGTGCCGAGCATCGCGCCGTGCATGTCGTTGGCGTGATCCACGGCGACGAGCAGGAGCGGCGGGTCGAGCGAAACCGACGCGATCGAGCTCGCCGTCATGCCCTGCGGAGCGCCGCGCGCGTCGCGCGCGGTAAGCACGGAAACCCCCGTCGCGAAGCGCCCCAGGAGCTGCCGGAAGTGGGCCGGGTCGACGCCGCCCGTCACGCGAGCAATCGCACGAGGGTGGATGGGGCGAGGACGGCGCGCGCCGGCACGAAGTTTCCCGTCGCGCCGACTACGAGGTCCGCCAGCTCCTCGAATCGTGCCAGCCGGCGCACCACGCGACTCGCGAGCCACGGCCAACCGACGCCGATGCCGATGAGTCGCTCGAGGATCCACTTGCCGGCGAACGCGCGACGCCGGGCCGCACCGTAGGGGGCGAGCGCCGCTTCGGGAAGCGGGCCGCGCGGCACGTCCGCGAGCGCGGCGAGGAGCGTCGCCGCGGCGAGCTGCGCACCGTGCAGTGCGCTGTAGAGCCCCTGGCCGGTGAACGGGTCGAAGAAATCCGCCGCGTCGCCTACGAGCAGCGCCCCGCCGCCCGGCGCCACCGCCCGACGCGACCATTGCGCGAACGGCCCGGTGGCGAGAACCCCACGGACCATCGTGGCTCCGGCGAACCGACCTCGCAGGGCGGGGAATCGTTCCAGCTCGGCGGCCAGTCCAGCGCGGAGCGCCGGGGCGCGCCGCCGCGCCGCTGCGAGTGGTAGTACGAGCGCCACCGTGGTCACGCCGTCGCCAATGGGACCGAGCCCGACGTACCCCGGTCGTCCGATGTGCATCTCCCCGTAGTCACCTGCTTGGGCCACACCCCGATAATGGGCCGTGAATGCCAATCGCCGCGGCAGACCGCCCCCGCGAACCCTGAGGCGCCGCGCAACGATCGAGCGCAGCCCGTCCGCGCCGACGGTGACGCGGGCCCGGATGGCCCGGCCACGGCTCACCACGCCCGCGACGGACCCCTGATCGTAGAGCAGCTCCTCGACCGGGCTCGCCTCTTCGACTTGAGCGCCGGCCCGGACCGCGGCGCCGAGCAGCAACGTGTCGAGCGCCGCGCGCGGCAGGGCGTACCCGTACGGAGCGGGAGGCGTATAGCGGTGCCGTGCGGCGAACAGGCCGAGAGCGTCCTGGCCGTCCGGGGCGACCACGCGCATGCCGTACAACCGCCCGGGAGACGCCCGCTCGATTTCTGGGATCAGCCGCTGGTCGAGCCGGGAGAGGAGGGGGGTGGCGGCGGGACTCAGGTATTCGGAGCAGGGTTTATCACGCGGGAAACGCGCGCGGTCGAGCACCAGGACGCGTGCGCCGCCCCGCGCGAGTTGCAGGGCGGTCGCCGAGCCCGCCGGTCCCCCGCCGACCACGACCGCATCCCAACGCACACTCCCTCGCGTCACCGGTCCCTCAATGCGGCAGGAGGTGCCAGCCGACGATCGCCACGATGGCGCCGGCGCAAGAGCCGGCGAGGTTGACGGCGTCGTTGTCCAACCACGGCACTCCCCGCGTGAGGCGGACCGGCGCATGACAGCTGCCGGCCTGCTCGGTGACGGCGGCGCAGACAGGACACGTGTAGCTGCCCTGCAGCGTCGCTCCGAGGAAGGAGTCGCTTAACATCCCGATGATCCCGGCTGCGGCGCCGAGCATCGCCCCTTCGAGTCCAACGCTGCGCCGCGGCGCGACGATCGCTGCGAGCCCGGCAATCGCCATGGCGCCCAGGATGCCACCTATTGTCCCGAGCGGCGTGATACCCCCTGACCGCCCCTGAGGGACTGGTGCTCCTGTGGTGATACTGTGAGGAACCGTGGGCGAAAACGCCCCGATTTCGGTCGCCCAGGTATCCGCCGCCGCGGCGGAGAGGGCACCGATCGCCGCGGGCCAGCTGGCGACGAGGGCGGCGACAGCGGCGATGCCGCCGTTGGCGAATACCTGGCGGGCGCTTCGCGCGGTGTTCTTGCCGGTCGCGAAGCGGGTAAGAAGACTTCCACTAAGAAGGAAAGCGAACAGGGGGACGAGTCCGGCCCAGCCCAACCCCCACCACACGGCCGCGCCGACGAGAAGAGCGGCGGCCACCCCGGCCGGCGTGAGCCAGCTCACTCCTCGAACAACTGTTCCAGGATCCGGCGCCGCAGGGTGAGGGGCGCTCCCTGCGCCCGGCAGCGCACGCGGACAAACTTGAGAAACAGCGTCTCGAAGTCGAAGTGTTGGCTACAGGGGGGGCAATGCTCGATATGGGCGCGGATCTCGGCCTCGAGCCCCGGGGTGACCTCGCGATCGAGGTACTCGTACAAGTGCTCCACGCACTCACGGCATCTCATTTCTTGGTCTGCCCCTTGATGTATCCCATGCTGACGGCGTAGTCGTAGAGTTTGGCCTGCAACAGGCGGCGCCCCCGATACAGTCGCGACTTCACGGTGCCCACCGGCACGTCGAGGACCTTGGCCACTTCCTCGTAGGAGAGCCCTTCCACGTCCGACAGCGTGACCGCTTCGCGGAACGCCTCGGGGAGCTGGTCCACCGCCCGCAGCACTTCCTCGTCGACGATCCGGTCGAAGAATGCTCCCTGGGGGTCCTCCTCCTGTACCTCCTGAAACAACGCGAACGGCTCGATTGTGTCCACGTCGACCGTTTCGGGGTGCCGGCTCCTGCGCCGGTATTCATTAATGAAGAGGTGGCGCAGGATGGTCAGCAGCCACCCCTTGGCATTGGTCCCCGGGGTGTAGCGCTCCCAGGAGCGGTAGGCGCGGAGCATCGTTTCCTGGACCAGGTCCTCGGCGTCCGAGGCGTTCCCCGTGAGGCGCAGGGCCACCCGGTAGAGGGCATCGAGATGGGCCAGGGCCTCCCGCTCGAAGGAAGCGCGCCGTTCCTCCGGCGAGAGGGCTGCCGGGGGAGAAGGTGGCGGGGTGGGGGGAGTAGACGGGGGGGTGGGCGCCATGTTGCGTGAAGGGTGCCTTGGGCTCCCCCGTTGCGCAATGGGGTGCTAGAATGCGCGCCGTGATCCACAGCATCGTGCCGCTCGCGGTGCTCGAGGCCATCCGGAACCTGGACACCCCCGTCGAGGACGGCCTGGGCGAGTTCGCCGACGAGCTTCTGTCCAAGCGCTTCGGGCTGTCGGCGACGGTGACGACACAGCTCGCCGAGTACGAGGGGTTGGTGCGCCGCGACGCCCGGGTCGCGAGCGAGCACGTCGAAGCACTGCTCAGGCTGGTGGGCCGGCGGGCCGACGCCGACCTGGTGTTCGCGGATGCCGGACGGCGCGTGGCGCGTCGCGCGTTGCGGCGTGCGTCCGCACCGGCGCGCGTGGCGGCGGCGATCGCGCCCAAGAGCGCGGGGTACGCCGTGGCCCGGCGTCAGGCACGGATCGTTCTCGAGGGGGACCTGGTGCGCGAGCAGCGACTCCCAGTGGCGCGCGTGGGCGACGGGCTGGCGATTCGTGCCACGCCCGACGGCTCGGCATGCGGCCTGTACGCGGCCGCGTTCGCGGAGCTGCTCAGGCTGTTCGCCGGCTTCGAAGGAGCGATGCTGCACACTTCCTGCCGGGCGAAGGGCGCCGCTCGGTGCGAGTGGCGCGCCGCGCCACCCGATCCACGGCACCGCTGATGCCACCGCTCGCCGGATTCGACCTCGCGGGGTTGCGGGCGGCCCTCACGAAGATGGGAGCGGACGGCTGGCTCCTGTTCGATTTCCGCGGCGTCAACCCAATCGCCACGCGCGTGCTCGACGTGCACGGCATGGGCACCCGGCGCTTCTTCGTGTTACTGCCCCGGTCGGGGACGCCGGTGGCGATCGCACACAAGATCGAGCTGGCGAGCTTCGCCGGCTTCCCAGGAGAGATACGGCCGTACGCGGCATGGAAGGAGCTGCATGCGGCACTCCGCCCGCTGGTGCAGGGACGGACGCTCGCCCTCGAGGTCTCGGCCGCCGACGCGGTGCCGTATCTCGACCGCGTGCCGCACGGCGTGGTGCAGCTGCTCGAGTCGCTCGGCGCGCGCGTGGTGTCGTCGGCGCCGCTCGTCACGCAGTTCGCGGCGCGATGGTCGGCGGGAGAGCTCGCCGGCCATCGCAAGGCGGCGGAGGCGATCGCCGCGGTGGCGCGCGAGTCGCTCGTCTGGGCAGGTGCCGAGCTGGCGCGCGGGCAGGAGGTGCGGGAGACGACGCTGCAGCAACACGTGCTGGAGGGGTTCGCGCGCGCCGGCGTCGTCACCGACCATCCGCCGATCGCCGCGTTCGGGCCGAATGCCGCCAACCCCCACTACGAGCCGCAGGCGGGCGCCGACCGGCGGCTCGCCGCCGGTGAGGTGGTGTTGCTCGATTTGTGGGCCGGCCCGCCGCCCGGGCGGGGGACTGTATTCGCCGACCAGACGTGGATGGCGTTTTCCAGGGCCGGGAGTAATGAGGGCCCCGATCCCGAGGTTCTGAAGATCTGGACGATCGTGCGCGACGCGCGCGATGCAGCCGTCGCTCGGTTGCGAGAGCGGTGGGGGACGGGCAGCGGCACCGTGGTGACCGGCGCGGAGCTCGATGATGCGACCCGCGGCGTCATCCAGGCCGCGGGATACGGCGACTGGTTCGTGCATCGCACCGGCCATTCGATCGACCGCGAGCTGCACGGCTCGGGTCCGCACCTCGACAACTTCGAAACGGAAGACACGCGAGCGCTGCAGCCGGGCATCGGCTTCTCGGTGGAGCCGGGGATCTATCTGCCGGGCCGATTCGGCGTGCGCAGCGAGATCAACGTCTACCTGGGAGCATCGGGACCGGAGGTAACGCCGGCCGAGCCACAGCGGGAGTTGTTCCTCGTATAGTCCAGGCCCCCCTCCTTCGTTGTCCCCTTCCCGCCACACAGGTCCCCACTTGAAACGCCGAGCATGAGAAATTCTTCATACTCGTTTCAGGCACACGCGCTGGCAGACTGGCATTAACCGCGTCAGAATTGCCTGAAGTTTGCCCGCCGATTCTCGGCTGCGCCGGCGGTGAGTGTCAGCAACCTGTCCGGCGCGGCAGAGGTGGCCGTCACCTCAGTAGGGGGGGGACTCATGAATCATCCCATAGTCAGGTGGCTCGCGTTGGCCGTGCTCGTGGCTCTGCCCGGAGGTCTGCGTGCGCAGCAGACCCGGACAGTCACAGGTCAGGTCATCGCGGCCGACAAGAACCAACCCATCCAGGCAGTCCGTGTCACGGTCAAGGGCACCGCGATCACGACCACAACCGACGCCCAGGGCAAGTTCTCAGTCGCGGTCCCGTCCGACGCGACGACGCTGACGTTTGCCTACATCGGCTACCGCCCTGTCGAGTTGCCGATTCAGGACCAGATGGACGTGCGGATGGAGGCGCAGCCGCTCGTCCTGGAGGGCGTGGTGGTGACCGCCTTGGGCATCCATCGGCAGCAGCGATCGCTGACCTATGACGTCCAGCAGGTCAACAACAGCGCCCTGACCGATGTGCCGGGGACCAACGTGCTCGCGAAACTGCAGGGCAACGTCGCCGGCATCCAGGTGACGAATTCGACGAACCCATTCGGTTCCGTGCGCGTTCTGTCGCGGGGCGCGAGCTCGATCACCGGCGAGAATCAGCCGCTGGTCATCGTGGACGGCATCCCGATCGACAACACGGCGGCCACGAACAGCGGCTACGGTACGGGCTCGATGGGCGGGTACGACGTCGGCAACGCGGCGGGGGATATCAATCCCGACAACATCGCGTCGCTGACCGTGCTGAAGGGCCCCAATGCGGCGGCGCTGTACGGCTCGCGCGCGGCGAACGGGGCCATCGTCATCACGACCAAGAAGGGTGAGGACGCGGCGGGGGGCCAGGGGCTCGGCATTACGGCCACGGCCTCGACGACGATCGAGCGGCCACTGCGGCTGCCGGACTACCAGAACAAGTACGGCCAGGGCTTCTACGGTGAGTTCAACTTCGTCGACGGCAATTTCGGCGGAGTCAACGACGGGGCCGATGAGAGCTGGGGTCCCAAGATGGACGGCCGCACCACGGGTTGCGTCATGATCTACAATCCCGTCGACTCGGGCAGGCCCTTCCAGCAGAGTCCCTACGACACCTCCAAACCGTGCAATCAGTTCTTCGGGGTTGGCCCGTGGGCCGCACATCCGAACAACGTGAGCGACTTCTGGGAGACGGGCCTGGTTACGTCCTTGAACGTGGCCGTGGCCCGAGCCAGCAATCGCAACAACGTGCGGTTGTCGTTCGGCCGCACGGGCGAGAGCGGCATGTATCCCAACAATACCAACACCCGCACGGACGTGGCGCTGGCAGGTGGGGCGCAGATCTCGGATCACTGGAGCGCCGAACTGTCGGTGAACTACATCAACGACGCCCTGCAGAACCAGCCGGCCCAGGCGTACGAAGAAATCGATCCGATGCAGGGGTTCATCTGGTTCGGCCGGCAGGTCGACACGCGGATCCTGAAGAACAACCTCTACCGCGATCCCAACGATCCACTGACCAAGCAGATCCTTAACGGCAACCCGAACCTGAACACCACGGCACCCATCCCGTACAGCTGGAATTACAGCTATCACCCGAGCCCGTACTGGATGGCGGGGGTCAAGACGACCGACTTTGCGCGGGACCGCGGACTCGGCCACGCCTCGGTCACCTACAAGCTCAACGACTGGGTCAGTGTCACCGGCCGCACCGGCCGTGACTGGTTCCAGAACCACTTCCGGGCCGACTACCCGGTGAACGACATCTCGCCATTCAACCAGGGCGGCCTGATTGACGTGGGCGAGACGCACAGCGAAACCAACAGCGACTTCCTCGTCACGGCCCAACACACGCTGATTCCGGACCTGACCGTGACCGCGAACGCCGGTGGTAACCACCGCGTGAACAATTTCAACTCGAACAATGCCCAAGTCGACCAGCTCGTGATTCCCGGTGTGTACACGCTGCAGAACTCTGCCGGCCAGCCAAGCACGAGCCTGTACCTGTCGGAAAAGAAGGTGAATTCGCTCTACGGCTCGGCGAGCTTCAACTGGCGCAACTGGTTCAACGTGGATTTGACCGGCCGTAACGACTGGTCCTCGACGCTGCCAAAGGGTGCCAACTCGTTCTTCTATCCCTCGGTTGGCGCGGCGTTCATCTTCACCGATGCGCTGGGGATGACCAGTTCGTGGTTGACGTACGGCAAGGTGCGCGGCAGCTGGAGCCGTACCGGCAACGACACCGATCCATACCGGCTCGCCGCCGTGTACGGCGCCGGCACGGCGTGGGCCGGGCAGCCCAGCTTCACCGCCCCGGATCAGCTGCCCAACGCCAACCTCAAGCCGGAACAGACCACCGGCATCGAGGGCGGCGCGGACTTCGGGTTCTGGAACGACCGGGTGACGTTGAACGCAACGCTGTATCAGAAATCCACGACCAACCAGATTCTCCCGGTCTCGATTTCGTCCGCGACCGGCTACACATCCGCCATCGTGAATTCCGGCGAAGTGCGCAATCGCGGCCTCGAGCTGGCGGCGACGGTCAGGCCCATCGAGACGCCCACCTTCCGTTGGTCGATGACGGCGAACTGGTCCAAGAACACCAACAAAGTGATCTCGCTGTACGGCAACGTGGGGCGGATCGTGGTGGGGAACTACTGGAACGTGAACGTCACGGCCGATACCGGCCAGCCCTATGGCAACCTGGTGGGCTACAAGTGGGCCCGTGACCCGCAGGGCCACATCCTGGTGGGCGACGATGGCTTGCCGGTGCGTGACGCCAGGCAGACGGTGCTCGGCAACTACAACCCCGACTGGGTGGGCGGGATCACCAATACGTTCACCTACAAGGACTTCTCGTTGTCCGTCTCGATCGACGGGCAGTGGGGGGGCCAGGTCTACTCGGTGACCAAGTGGTTCGGCCAGTACTCGGGAATCCTCTCGGCGACGCTGGCAGGTCGCGAAAACGACTGGAACAACCCGGGCTACGTGGTGCCGAACGCCGTGTACCAGAGCACCGGTCAGCCGGACACGACCCATGTGCTGGCGCAGGATTACTGGCACAACACGTTCTACGCTCAGGAAAACGGCATCGTCGACGCGACCTACTTCAAGTTGCGCGAGCTGCGCCTGGCCTGGAACCTGCCGTCCAGTGTCGCAGGGAAGCTGGGCTTCTCGGGCGCGACGCTGGCGTTCGTCGGCCACAACGTGTTCCTCTGGGCGAA